>CANRZB010000044.1 GCA_947644195.1 uncultured Clostridium sp. | reverse complement strand
TTTGAACCATGGCATTTTCGTTATGTGGGAAGACAGGCGGCAGAATATATGCAGGAGCAGGAGATTACCCTGGAAGAATTTTGGGAGCGGATGGGCTAATTTTTTTGGTGTGGTTCAGAATGAATTTTTTCAAATAGTTTAGGGAAAAGCGGCTTATATTTAAGTCGTTTTTTCTTTGGGACTTGTGCTTTGGCAGGTCTTATTTTATAATAAAATAGTTAGAATACGGAAAAGGAAGTGGGACTATGACAATCCGAAAGGCAGAACAGAAAGATATCAAAGGCATCGGCAGGCTGTTGTTACAGGTCTGCATGGTACATCACAGAGGGAGACCGGATTTATTTCGTGCCGGAGGTAGAAAGTATACAGAGGAAGAATTGGCATCCCTGCTACAGGACGAGGAACGTCCTATTTTTGTGGCTGTGGATGAGAGAGACCAGGTGCTTGGCTATTCTTTCTGTATATTTCAAAATCATACCGGGGATACGGCTCTGACGGATATCCGTACCTTATATATTGATGACCTTTGTGTCGATGAAAACATGCGGGGACAGCATATTGGGAAAGCGTTATATGAGTATGTGTTAAGCTATGCCAGAGAACAGGAGTGTTATAATCTTACTCTGAATGTCTGGTATGAAAATAAGGCTGCCATGAAATTTTATGAAAATTGTGGATTGAAACCGCAGAAAATAGGAATGGAGACCATTCTAAGCGAGATTTCATGACGGATTAGGGTGTAAATAGTGAACACGACTAGTACACTAGTTCAAATAAAGGAGAATATCATTGGAGAAGAAAAACAGGAAACGATATAGCGGCATAACCAATGAGGAAAAGCAAAATCAAGAAAATACCATTCCGGAGAGGAAGCTGTTACACAATAAAGTTTATTTATATCTGACGGAATTTTTTGCGGGAATGTCTGTGATGGCGGTGGAACTGGGAGCAAGCCGATTGCTGGCTCCTTATTTTAGTTCTTCACAGATCGTATGGACGATTATCATTGGAACCATTATGATTGCCATGGCATTGGGAAATATCTATGGCGGCAGGATGGCAGACCGGGATCCAAACCCGGACAGGCTGTATGGGCGGATTGCTGTTGCCTCAACATGGATTGCGTTAATTCCCGTGCTGGGAAAATATGTAATCATTGGGATTTCTGCGTTGTTGGTCTTTACCGTAAATACTAATTTTTTGATATGGGCGGCTTTTGCCGCTTGTCTGGTGCTTTTTGTGTTCCCGCTATTTCTGTTGGGAACGGTAACTCCCTCCCTGGTGAAGTATACCGTTCATAGTTTGGATGACAGTGGGAAGACGGTTGGTTCCCTGGGGGCTGCGAATACGATCGGCAGTATTATCGGAACTTTTTTGCCGACCTTTGTGACCATTCCAGCCGTGGGGACTTCCATGACGTTTCTGATATTTGCAGGGATTTTATTGTTGCTGGCAGGGATTTATTTTGTCTCTGGCAGAATCAGAAGCAGACGGTCGATTGTGGCGTGTATTGCGTTGTGCATCGGATGCATCTGGGGATCTTCTGACCGGTTTGCTTTCTGGGAGAACGATCTCGTCTATGAGGGGGAGTCGGTTTATAATTATCTGCAAGTCAAAGAGGATGAGGAACAGGTGCGGCTTTCTACTAATGTTTTATTTGGCGTGCAGTCTGTGTATCAAAAAGATCTGGGATTGACCGGAACATTTTGTGATTATGCGCTGGCAGCGCCATTGATGGCGGGACAGAGTGAAAAAGAAGAACTAGATCTGCTGATGCTCGGTGTAGGGGCAGGAACTTATGCCTCCCAGTGCCACCATTATTTTGATAATGTTCAGGTGGAGGGGGTTGAGATTGATGGGAAAATTACAGACTTGGCGGAAACCTATTTTCATCTTCCGCAGGATGTCACGGTGACCACTTATGATGGGCGTGCGTTTCTGGGGGTGAACGACCGGAAATACGATGTGATTTTTGTGGATGCCTATCAGGATATTACGATTCCTTTTCAAATGTCTACGGTGGAGTTTTTTATGCAGGTTCAGCGTCATTTGACAGAAGATGGTGTTATGGTTGTGAATTTAAATATGTGGGAGGAGAAAGAAGAGGGGATTAATGCCCATCTGATGGATACGATGGCGCAGGTATTTCCCAATCTCTATATCACAGACGTTCCCGGAACGACGAACCGGGAAGTTTTTGCCTCCCATGTGGAGGATCTCCCCAAGAGATTACAGGATTCACTTTCTTCGGTGCAGGATCTGTCGTTGCGGTCTAGGATGCGCTACGTATCGTCTTCCCTGCAGCCTTATAAAGCGGGGAAGCGTATTATGACGGATGACCGGGCACCGGTCGAGTTGCTGGGAATTCAGGTAATTGACCAGTTGATCCGTGAGGAAGTCAGCTATTATAAAGACTTATATCAAGAGGAAGGTCTGAGCGGTCTGCTCCAGGTTTTTGAATCTGACTGACATCATGAAATTATTCTAAAATCTATTGTCTTTTTTATCATCTTAGTTCATAATATCCCTATCAATATATTGGAACCGCCCGAATGGCGGTAGAATGGGGGTACTTATGGCAAATCCATATTTACCGTCCTGGGAATATGTTCCGGACGGAGAACCAAGGGTGTTTGGAGACAGAATCTATGTATATGGTTCGCATGACAGAGCGGATTCGGAATCGTTCTGCGACCATAAATTAAAAGTTTGGTCGGCGCCGCTGAATAATCTGGAGGAATGGGTCTGCCACGGGGATGCTTTTCACAGTGAGAGCGACCGTGACCATGCGTCGGATGTAGATTGGACGGATGCCTATCTCTATGCGCCAGATGTGGTGGAGAAGGAGGGGAAGTATTATCTCTATGTATATCTTGTGGATGCGAAAGGATGCGTAGCCGTCAGCGACAGGCCGGAGGGTCCGTTCCGGTTGCTGTCCCGCTATGAGTATAATATACCGGATCATTATGATAACGGTACATTTATTGATCCCGGCGTGCTGGTTGATGACGATGGCAGAGTATATCTCTACTGTGGTTATCAGGGATCCTACCTGTGTGAGATTGATCCGGATACCATGTATCGGGTTATTGACGGGAGCTATCAGGAAAATATCATTCCGGTGGAAGAGCCTTTCGCCTTTTTCGAGGCATGTTCTCCCCGCAAAGTGGGAGATACCTATTATCTGATTTATTCGCCTCAGATAGGGAGCCGTTTGGCTTATGCGACCAGTAATTCCCCAACGGGTCCATTTACTTATCGAGGGTATATTATTGATAATGGTGTGGATTTTCCGGGTGGAAATAACCATGGATCAATCTGTCAGATCGGTGATCAATGGTATATCTTTTATCATAGAATGACGAATGGAACCATAATGTCCCGCAGGGGTTGTGTGGAGCGGATTGAAATTCTGCCGGATGGTACAATTCCGACCGTGGAAATGACTTCTCTGGGATTTGCCTCTGCCCTAAATCCATACCGTATTACCAATGCGGATACGGCATGTGTTCTCAAGGGAGATTGTATGATTACCGAGCTGGATACATTTACCAGAGTGATCACGAACATTACTTCGGGGAGTGTGATGGGATGGAAATATTTTGATTTTGGAGAGGATGATACCCAGGGGACAATGGTATTCGAAGCAAATGTACTTCCTAGAGGTTGTCACGGAACCATCCATGTATACATAGATAGTATTGAGGAGGGGACGGAAATCGGAACCGTTGCGTTTGATCGTTCCAGCAGTCTGCTCCGTGGGGTCGTTCGTCTGGTAACCGGACGGCATGCGCTCTACCTGGTGGCAGAAGCCGGATACACAGGATGGGCCAAAGAGTCCTTTATGAAACGTCCGCTCTTTGATCTTACGGCATTCGTGTTCCGCAAATAAAGGAAAGATACATGGAAAGGGAGTGCTATTATGAACGAAATTAAATGGAACGACCGATTTAATATTGGCGTGGAAGTAGTTGACCACGCACATAAACGGTTGTTTTCCATTGTAGATAAACTGATCAGTCTCAATGAGGATGAGACAAAACAACAGCATGCGTGCAGGGAGGGAATCAAATACTTTAAGAGTTATACGCTGAAGCATTTTGCGGAGGAAGAAGCCTATATGAAATCCATTGGCTACGAGGGATATGAAAGCCACAAAAGCCTGCATGATGATATGTGCAAAAATACAATTCCTGCCCTGGAGCATGAATTGGAAACTCAGAAGTATTCACCGGAATCTATTCAGCATTTTCTGGGAATCTGCGTGGGATGGCTCAATGGGCACATCATGATTGAGGACCATGCCATTACGGGCAGGACTGCCCCGAAATGGGTGCATCAACCCTCAGAAAACGAAAAGGATTCTCTGATCAGAGCAGTGATTCAAACGTTGCAGGAGTTGTTTCGTCTGGATGCGGAGATTGTCAGCAGCCATTACAGTGGAGAACGTTATTCCACAGGCAATCCATTGTGCTTCCGGTTGACCTACCGGGCGCAGGATGGAAAAGCGGCACAGGTTTATCTAGTCTATGAGGAACAGTTTGTCATTAATCTGATTCACGATATGTTGGGAAAAAAGATAAAGAAAGTAGATAAAACGGTTGCCTATGCGATGAAGATGCTTTCTCAAAAATTTATGACATGTGTGGAGGAGCATTTTTCCCTGGAAGCCGGCTATCAGTTCGAAAAGGCAAATATGATGTCTTATGACCAGTTTGTCCGTACCTTTGACAGACATTATCCACCGTATAGCCTGCTGTTCAGCACGGAAAATAATAACTATGTTGTCTTATGCGTTGATATATAAAATCATTGGATGGCAGTGGGTCAGGGAAATTGATTTCTCTGAGGAATGAAGGGAGAAACAGAAGATCTCTGCTAATCCGGGCATCGGGTGAGGGCGCTGTAGAAAGGAAGTAAGATTACTATGATTAAAACATTATCCCGCTATGTGGGGGAATACAAAAAAGATTCTGTATTGACGCCAGTATTTGCTGCGCTGGAAGTCATTATGGAGGTGTTAATTCCCTTCATTACAGCGGCAATTATTGACCAGGGAATTGATCAGGGAAATATGAATAAAGTGTATTTCTACGGCGCCATCATGCTGGTGCTGGCATTTTTCAGCTTATTCTTTGGAATACAGGCGGGCCGGTATGCTGCATCGGCTTCTACAGGCTTTGCCTGTAATTTGCGGGAAGCCATGTACCGCAATATCCAGACATTTTCATTTTCCAATATTGATAAGTTTAGTACGGCAGGGTTGGTTACCCGTATGACGACGGATGTGACGAATCTACAATATGCCTATCAGATGATTCTGCGCATAGCTGTCCGTGCTCCGATGATGCTCATCTGCAGCATGATTATGAGCTTTATGATTAATGTAAGAATTAGTGTGGTCTTTCTGGGAGCATTATTTGTGCTGGGGATCATCCTGTTTAGCATGATGCATGCGGCAATGCCACTATTCCGCAGTGTTTTTGACAAGTATGATGACCTCAATGCCAGTGTGCAGGAAAATGTATCGGCTATCCGGGTAGTCAAGGCATTTGTCCGGGAAGATTATGAGAACCGGAAGTTTACAAAAGCAGCAGATCATTTATATCGTCTTTTTGTCAAAGCCGAATCGATTCTGGTGTTCAACAGTCCTGTGATGATGACGGTTATTTTCGGTTGTATCATTGCTCTCTCCTGGTTTGGTGCACATTATATCGTTATCGGATCTTTGACAAAGGGGAATCTAACCTCTCTGTTTAGTTATGTGATGGGAATGATGATGTCCCTGATGATGCTTTCCATGATTTTTGTCATGATTACGATGTGCTCTGCCAGTGCCAGAAGAATTGCCGAGGTATTGGAAGAGCGGGCAGATCTTACGGATTCGGATACACCTGATTTTGAAATGCTGGACGGAGCGATTGACTTTGATCATGTCAGCTTTGCCTATCAGCAGGGAACGGGGGAGGATGTACTTCATGATATTGATTTACATATCCATGCAGGGGAGACGATCGGTATTATCGGAGGAACCGGATCTGGAAAGTCCAGCTTTGTCAATCTGATCAGCCGTTTGTATGATGTGACGGAGGGATCGGTCTGTGTGGGTGGTAAAGATGTGCGTACCTATGATATGGAGTTTCTGCGGAATCAGGTTTCCGTGGTATTGCAGAAAAATGTGCTTTTTTCGGGCACGATTCTTGATAATCTGCGCTGGGGAAAGGAAGATGCAACCCTGGAGGAATGTATGGAAGCCTGTAGGCAGGCATGCGCCGATGAATTTATTGAGCGTATGCCGGATCGCTATGACACCTGGATAGAACAGGGAGGAAGCAATGTTTCCGGCGGTCAGAGGCAGCGCCTCTGCATTGCAAGAGCCTTGTTAAAACATCCAAAAGTCTTGATCCTGGATGATTCGACCAGTGCGGTGGATACCGCGACGGACCGGAAGATTCGGGAAGCGTTTGCCGCAAAGATTCCGGGAACCACAAAATTAATTATATCCCAGAGAATTACCAGTATCCAGGAGGCAGACCGAATCCTGGTATTGGAGGAGGGGCAGGTCAGTGGTTTCGATACGCATGACCATCTTCTGGAAAAGAATGAAGTGTACCGGGAAATCTACGATGCCCAGATCAAGGGCGGCGGCGATTTCGACCAGCCGGACAGTGGAAAGGAGAGTGGAGAGCATGTCGAGACAAAATAAAGATACCAGAAAAAAACAGAAGGTGCAGCGAGAAAATACGGCCGGGACATCTGCGGGAAACATGCAGAAAGAGCAGGCAGAGAATGTGCAGGATACTCCGTCCGGAGCGAGAGAAAAGCTCCCTTCCGGCAAACCGAAGGGGAATCAAATGGCAATGGTGCGCCGGATGTTGTCATATGTCCTAAAATATTATAAGTTTCATTGTATTACGGTTGTGGTCTGTATTATTGTAACCGCTTTGATTACCCTGTGTGCGACGCTGTTTATGCGGAATCTGATCGACCAATATATTGTTCCGCTAACCAAGATGGCTGTTCCCGACTACACTTCCCTGGCGCGGGTTTTGACAGGCTTATCCTTGGTCTTGCTCGTCGGTGTCCTGACATCCTATCTCTATAACCGCTTGATGGTCAATGTCAGTCAGGGGACGATGAAACGCCTTCGGGAAGAACTGTTTACCAGCATGGAAGCGTTGCCGATTAAATATTTTGATACCCATACGCACGGTGACATCATGTCGGTATATACGAACGATATTGATACCCTCAGACAGTTAATCAGCCAGGGACTTCCGCAATTACTGAATTCCGCGATCACTCTGATCTCAACCTTGATCAGTATGATTGTTCTGGATCTTCCGCTCACTGTGGTTTCTTTATTCATGGTGGGAGTGATGCTATATACTACCTCGAAGCTCGGCGGCTTATCCATGAAATACTTTTCCCAGCAGCAAAAGGATCTGGGTGAAGTAAACGGATTTATTGAGGAAATGATGGAGGGACAGAAGGTTGTCAAAGTGTTCTGTCATGAGGAAAAAGCGTTGGAACAGTTCTGTGAAATCAACCGAAAACTGCAGGACAGTGCCAACAATGCGAACCGAATTGCCAATATCATGATGCCGATTAACGGAAATTTGGGTAATCTCAGCTATGTGCTCTGTGCCGTGGTGGGCGGTCTGCTTGCCCTCAATGGACATACTAGTTTAACGATAGGAACCCTGGTAGCTTTTCTGAACCTTAGCAAGAGCTTTACCCAGCCGGTCACACAGATCAGTCAGCAGATCAGTGCCATTGTGATGGCGGCAGCTGGAGCGGAGCGAGTATTTACCTTGTTAGATGAGCAGCCGGAACAGGATCAGGGATATGTGGAGTTGGTGCGTGCCAAAGAGGGAGCTGACGGCAGTTTGGTGGAGGCTTCCGAGGAGAGCGGGACGCCGAAGCAGGATCTGGTTTGGGCATGGAAGCATTATCACCGGGAAGAGGGAACGGTCACATACTCTAAAATGTTGGGGGAGGTTACCTTTGACGGTGTGGACTTTGGTTATGATGATGAAAAAATGGTATTACATGATGTCCGTATGTATGCCGAACCGGGACAGAAGATCGCATTTGTCGGAAGTACCGGCGCAGGCAAGACGACGATTACCAATTTAATTAATCGCTTTTACGATATCCAGGATGGTAAGATCCGTTATGATGGTATCAATATCAACAAGATCAAGAAGCCGGATCTGCGCCACAGTCTCGGTATCGTATTACAGGACACCCATCTGTTTACGGGTACGGTGATGGAAAATATACGCTATGGGCGTCTGGACGCTACGGATGAGGAATGTATCCAGGCTGCCAAACTTGCCAATGCCCATGGCTTTGTCAGGCGGCTTCCTGACGGGTACCAGACGATGCTGACCGGGGATGGTGCGAACCTGAGCCAGGGACAGCGCCAGCTTCTGGCAATTGCACGTGCTGCGGTGGCAGATCCTCCGGTATTGATTCTGGATGAAGCCACTTCTTCGATTGATACCAGGACGGAAGTGCTGGTACAGGCGGGCATGGATGCGCTGATGGAGGGACGGACTTCCTTTGTCATTGCCCACCGTCTATCGACCGTGCGGAATGCGGATTGCATTATGGTTATGGAGCAGGGGCGTATTATTGAGCGTGGAACGCATGAGGAGCTGATTGCCCAGAAAGGGAAGTATTATCATTTGTACACCGGAATTGCGTGAGGATGCAGGAAAGGTTATTGACCGCAATTTGAGAGAAAAAGGAGGTCAGCTATGGGGAAATATCGGAGACTGGCAGCAGGGCTGGCAATGACAGTTCTGGCGGCTTGTCTGGCGGGCTGTGGCGCAAAAGGTTCTGGGGAAGACCGGGAAAGACTGCCGAAGAAGACGATGGAACATTCTGTCAGAATGGATGAGGATGCGCAGAGAGATGTTTTGAAAGCACGCATTGAATACATCGAAAGAGATGGATTTGGTGTAGTTTTGACAGAGCATTGCCTGTATGAAGAGGCTGAGGAAGGACTGGTCGTACAGAGAGATCATCAGGGAAAAGAATTGAGCCGGCACAGGCTGGATTCCAAGGGGTCTGGTTTTACGCTGTATTGCGGTAGCGAAAAACGCATCATTTATGTAAATGGGGGAGATCTCTATAGCGTACCGGTCTCTCAGACAGATGTCGGGGAAACCGTTTTCTGGGAACAGTCAGAAAAGGTGGTGACCTATCAGGGAGAGTCTACCGATGTCTGCCTGTGTGAGCCGTACCTCATCTATAGCGAAAATGACAATACATTGGTGCGCTTGGATCTGGATACAGGGGACAGGAAAATGATGGAGTTTTCATTGTTGAATTCAACCATCGAGCGTTTTTCTGCCGGGGAGGAATGGCTGTATCTGACAGAATGGAAATCGGGCATCGTGTATCGGATCCATCCGAGAGAATGGGAATTTGAGAAGTTGTATGAGTGCAGTGATCCGGGAGAAGGGATAGAACTTATTACTGTAGATGGGTCTTTCCTGATTTTAGAGTTGTTTTCGGATCATAAGATAGAATGTTTTGATATGGAGCAGCAGAAAACGGTAGGGAAGCTTTCTGTGGCGGAGGTAAAGCAGTTTCTACAGGCAGAAGGAATGTGGAAAGAGAGGGAAAAAAAGAAGCTAATTAGTTTTAACGGTGTATCCGTCTATCATGGCAGAGTATATTTTATCCTGGATTTTGGGGAAACATGGAAAAAAGAGGAAGTAGTATTCCTTAGCTGTCAGGAAAAAGATCTGTCTGATTTGCAAATCGAGAAAGAGTTTATGGATTGGACGGAACAAGCCGATTTTGACCAATCGGAAAATTCTATTAGGAGTGGATTGGGTGGATATGGAGATCTCTACTATGTCCATTACTATGACAGTCAGATTAAAGAACATCTGGTGCGGTATCATCTGGATACGAAACAGTGGGAAGAGGTGGGAGAAAACGAATTAATTTGGCTTGCTTATCAAGCTCTGGGTTGGTGGCCATAAGTAAGGAATCACTTGGAATAGCGGGAAAGGAGATATTATGAGGAACAAAAAACAAGGAAATTACAACAAAACATGGAGGACGGGATTTCTGATCCTGTGTATGGGAACCGCAGTGTACCTGGGCAGTGCGTCGGTGTCTGCCAAGGGAGTGCACAGTATGGAACAGGCAAAGAAACTGGCGCAGCAGAAAGTGAAGAAGGCAACCGTTACGAAAGTGGAAGCAGATACGGAGAACGGTGTGCCTGTCTACGAGGTATCCCTGCATAAAGGAACCAAGGAGTATTCCCTCAAGTACCGGCAGTCTGACGGAAAACTGATGGAATATGAGTGGGATCTGCCGGATTTGGGTTATGGTGACCAGAACAAACCAAATGTTTCAAAAGCAACGATAAAAAAGAAAGCATTAAAAAAAGTGAAGAAAGCTACAGTGCGTTTCATTCAGTTAAAGAATGACGATGGCAGGATGGAATATAAAGTCCGGTTACAGAAGGGCAGTTATCGTTATACTTTGGTTTATGATGCCAAGAAAGCCAAACTGATGGAATACGAACAGAAGTATACGGGTACGACGGTAAATTCTTCTGCTTCTAAGGACATCGGGATGGATCGAGCTAAGCAGATCGCTTTAAAGAAAGTGCCAGGTGCTACAGTCACTGAAATCGACCGGGATAAAGAACATGGAAGTGTAGTGTATGAGGTAAAGCTTGTCAAGGGGCATTATGAATATGAGATTGTGATTGATGCCAAAAGTGGTAAGATTCTTCATACGGAAAAGGAATATGATGATTAAATTATGTAAGTCTAGAAGTCTCACAATCGAATAAAAACTTTATGTGAAGCTGTTATCCTGCATTTTGTCAAGAAAAATACTTGACAAAGTGTAGGTGATTGATTATACTGGCAATTGTGTTTGAATTTGATGCGGGGAGGTTTGTTCATGGCATTTGACAGTCTGAGTGAAAAATTACAAAATGTATTTAAGAATCTTCGCAGCAAAGGCAGGCTGACGGAGGAAGATGTCAAGGCGGCACTCAAGGAAGTGAAAATGGCTCTGTTAGAGGCAGATGTTAATTTCAAGGTCGTCAAAGGTTTTGTCAAATCCGTCCAGGAGCGGGCGGTAGGACAGGATGTCTTGAACAGCCTGACGCCGGGGCAGATGGTAATTAAACTGGTGAATGAGGAACTGGTTCATCTGATGGGGAGTGAGACGACAGAACTGGCATTGAAACCCTCCAATGAGATTACGGTCATTATGATGTGCGGTCTGCAAGGCGCCGGGAAAACGACGACGACTGCCAAGATTGCCGGAAAACTCAAGAAAAAGGGCAGAAAGCCTCTGTTGGCAGCGTGTGACGTCTATCGTCCGGCAGCTGCAGAACAGTTACAGATTAATGGACAGAAGCAGGAAGTGGAAGTCTTCACGATGGGGACAAACCATAAGCCGGTCGATATTGCGAAAGCCGCCGTGGAACATGCGGCAGGGCACGGTGAAAATGTGGTGATTCTGGATACCGCAGGCCGTCTTCATGTCGATGAAGATATGATGGCAGAGCTGCAGGAAATCCGGGAGCAGGTTGAGATCGACCAGACTATCCTGGTGGTAGATTCCATGACTGGGCAGGATGCCGTCAATGTTGCGACGTCATTTCATGAAAAGATTGGAATTGACGGTGTGATTTTGACCAAACTGGACGGCGATACCCGAGGCGGTGCGGCATTGTCCATCAAGGCGGTAACGGGATGTCCGATTCTGTATGTCGGTATGGGGGAAAAGTTATCTGATTTGGAGCAGTTTTATCCAGATCGAATGGCATCCCGGATACTGGGAATGGGCGATGTGCTGACCTTGATTGAAAAAGCGGAAGCGGAAATCGACCAGGACAAGGCAAAAGAGATGGAGCAAAAATTCCGCAAAGCGGAGTTTGACTTCAATGATTTTCTGGAACAGATGGAACAGATGAAGAAGATGGGTGGAATCCAGAGCATCCTGAGTATGATGCCGGGAATGGGCCTGCCAGCGGATTTGGATGTGGATGACAGTATGTTTCAGGGAGTGGAGGCGATGATCTATTCCATGACACCGGAGGAGCGGGGAAACCCGGCGATTATCAATCCATCCAGAAAGCGGAGGATTGCCAAAGGGGCCGGTGTGGATATTGCAGAGGTCAATAAACTCATGAAGCAGTATGAGCAGTCCAAAAAGATGATGAAGCAGATGTCCGGTATGTTGGGCGGTAAAGGGAAGCGCCGGGGCAGATTCGGTGGTATGCCCAAATTACCGTTTGGTTTTTAAGTGATTTCAGATGTTGGATTCATCCATGCATTTGATTTATAGAACATAGGCTGGCGACGATGTGAGGAACGAGAGGTTCCGATCATTCTGAGAGATCCAACCTGGAGAAGAAAAACGAAGGAGGTGAAATGTTGTGGCAGTAAAGATCAGATTGAGAAGAATGGGTAAGAAGAAAGCGCCTTTCTATAGAGTGGTAGTTGCTGATTCCAGAGCTCCTAGAGATGGTAGATTCATCGAGGAGATTGGTACCTATGATCCAAATCAGGATCCTAGCGTATTCAAGTTTGATGAGGAAGCAGCGAAAAAGTGGTTAGCAAATGGTGCAAAACCAACCGAAACAGTAGGCAAGCTTTTGAAACAGGCAGGAATCATGGAGTAATTCCTGGCTTGACGGCAAACCGGAACAGTCTGTTCCCGGTGCTGCCGGGCTGACAGGCAGGGAGGTGCCGTGATGAAAGATTTAGTAGAAGTTCTTGCACGTGCTCTGGTAGACCATCCAGAGGAGGTCAGTGTAACAGAGACCGAAAAAGAGGGCGAAATCATTCTGGAGCTGAAGGTAGCCCCGGAAGATATGGGCAAAGTGATTGGCAAGCAGGGACGGATCGCTAAGGCAATCCGTGCGATGGTAAAAGCAGCTGCATCCAAGACAAACAAGAAAGTGGTAGTGGAGATTGGCCAGTAATTCAGCCTAAGCCTTGTCATACAGTGTGAGCTGTATGAGACAAATACGCCTGTACCGTATGGTATAGGCGTTCTTTTCGCTAGGAAGGGCGATAGGATATTGGAACGCAGGAGGTAGGTATCTTATCGCATGGGGAAGTAGGGCAAGCAGATTAGTTCATTGTGAGGCAGGAAAGGATACAAGGATGGAAGACAAATTTCGTGTTGGCGTGATTGCCAATACCCATGGATTGCGGGGGGAAGTCAAGGTATTTCCTACCACAGAGGATCCAGAGCGTTTTCGGACATTGAAAGAGGTGTTATTGGATACCGGCAGGGAATGGCTGCCGTTAGAGGTAAAATCTGTTCGTTTTTTTAAGAATATGGTGATTGTGAAATTCAAGGGATATGATTCCATCAATGAGATAGAACAATATAAAGGGAAGGATCTCTATGTGACCAGGGAGAACGCAATTCCGTTAGAGGAAGGGGAGTACTATCTGGCCGATGTCATTGGTGCGGAAGTATTCACAGAGGATGGCGGAATCTTTGGGGAGTTGACGGATGTGTTGACAGGAAATGGAGCGAATAACGTTTTTGTCGTACAGCATGAGGGAAAAGAGGTTTTGCTGCCAGTGATTCCCGACTGTGTGAAAAATGTAGATGTGGAACAGGGAAAAGTGACAGTCCATATTATGAAAGGATTGCTGGATGAATGAGATGAATTTTTATGTCATGACGCTATTTCCAGAAATGATACGGCAGGCGATGGCAGAGAGCATTACGGGGCGGGCAATCCAGGCTGGACATATCCGTTTGGAAGCTGTGAATATCCGGGATTATGCGGATAACAAACATAACCGGGTGGATGACTATCCCTATGGTGGGGGCGCTGGTATGGTGATGCAGGCAGAACCGGTATTTCGTTGTTACCAGGAGATTGCCAGTCAGATATCCCGAAAATCAGAAGGGCAGGAAAAGCCGCCTCGTGTCATTTATTTGACACCACAGGGTTCGGTCTTCTCTCAGAAGATGGCGGAGGAGTATGTCAGGGAAGACAATCTGGTGTTCCTGTGCGGTCATTATGAGGGAATTGATGAACGGGTACTGGAGGAGATTGTGACGGATGAGGTGTCTATTGGAGATTATGTATTGACGGGAGGAGAACTTCCGGCAATGGTTATGGTGGATGCCATTGCCAGACTGGTGCCGGAGGTGCTCCATAATGATGTGTCTGCGGAATTTGAATCGTTTCAGAATCATTTACTGGAATATCCTCAATATACCAGACCCCGTGTCTGGCGGGACAAGGAGGTTCCGCCTGTCCTACTTTCGGGACATCATAAGAATTTACAACAGTGGTATCGGGAACAGTCGATTATTCGCACGGCACAATATCGCCCCGATCTGTTAGCGCAGGCAGAACTCTCGGAAGCGGAACAGCAAGCCGTGCGGGAATGGTCTAGCAAGGAAAAGCAGGAATGATAGTATAAATGGACTTGGCAGAGAGGAAGAGGGAGGAAGCATGAAACAGAAACCATCTTGGAAACGCACAGCAGGAACGCTTTGTATTTTTCTTGTGCTTTCTGTCCTGATTCTGTGGGTTGGAGTACGATATGAAAAAGGACATTCGGATGCGGGGAGGAATCAGGAGTGTTCCATTACAGGTTTTGCGTTTGACACGGTATATACGATTACCATTTATCGGGGCGGAACGCAGGAAATCTTGGATCAATGTGTGGCGAAATGTGCGGAATATGAACAAATTTTTAGCCGTACTCTGGAGAACAGTGAGTTATACCGGGTCAATCTGTTGTCAGAACTATATGGAAAGCAGGATAGCGCTGCTGTAGATCGTCTGGAACAGGAGGGCAAGCTGCCGGAACACCGGATCGGGGAGGAGGGAGAACTCGAAGTGGAGTTATCCGAACCTTTGGCGGAACTGGTGGCGGCAGGTATCGAATATGGTGCGATATCAAAAGGAAAATTTGATATCACGATTGCCCCGGTTAGCCGTTTGTGGAATTTTACAGCGGACCATCCGAAGCTACCGGAACAGTCAGCGATAGCCAGGGCGCTGCCTTATGTGGATTATCAAAAAGTTACCGTACAGAAGCAGCAGATCCGTTTCCGTCAGCCGGGATCTGAATTGGATCTGGGCGGGATCGCCAAAGGATATATTGCAGATCAGCTAAAAAAATTCCTGGTGGCGCAGGGGATAGATTCTGCCTTGATTGACTTGGGAGGAAATATTCTTTGTATCGGGGGAAAGCCGGATGGGAGTGATTTTCGGATCGGTATACAGCATCCATTTGCCAACCGTAATGAAACGATTGCAACAGTTGCATTACAGGGGCAATCTGTGGTATCATCAGGTATATATGAGCGATATTTTACTGATCAGGATCAGATGTACCATCATATTCTGGATCCCGAGACTGGATATCCCAGAGAAAACGATCTCATGGCTGTCACGATTGTTTCAGACCAGTCGGTAGATGGAGATGGGTTTTCTACTTCCTGTTTTGGATTGGGTCTGGATGAGGGCATGCAGTTGATTAACCGGACAAAGGGCGTTACGGCAGTGTTTATCACGAAGGATGAAAAGCTGCATTACGCAGATGGTTTCCGGGAGCTGATGATCTCTCGTTAATTGGGATATTGCTGATATGCAGAATTCCAGATGTCAATAGGAAGTGTGCTCATGCCGGGAGATGGCATTGGAGTTGGATCTAAGGATGGAAAAAGAATAGTGAGATGGAGGAAAAATATGGATAACGAAGAAAAGAATTATGACAACGGAGGATGGATGAATACGGATCAGTCCGGTACCTTTGATTCTGCTAACGGAAGTTTCCAGTCATCGGACAAAGGGGATTATTATTCTCAGTCCCAAAATGATAACAATTATTACAATCAGCCGCAGGATGGTGGACCGAATTACAACCAGCCGCAGAATAGTAACGACTATTACAACCAGCCGCAGAATAGTAATGACTATTACAATCAGCCTCAAAATAGTAATGATTATTACAACCAACCTCAAAATAGCAACGATTATTACAACCAGCCGCAGAATGGCGGACAGAACTATTATAACTCCCAGCCAGGGGATGGTTTTACCCAGACGAATGACAGTTTTAACAGTGTGAATAATCAGGGATATAATAACTATGTGCCAGAGCCGGAGGAGGGACCAGGCTTTGCGATTGCCGGTATGGTCTGTGGTATTTTATCTATGGTGTTGTGTTGCTGTCAGATTTATCTATCTGGTGCATTAGCTGTCATTGGTTTAGTTTTTTCCATTATCGTCTTGAAGAACGGTAAGCCGGGAAAAGGCATGGCGATTGCCGGAGTGGTTTGTTCTGCTATCGGAATCATCATTGCGCTGTTTCTGATTAGTACCCGGGTGTATATGCTGACACATCCAGAATATGTCAACAATATTCTGGATATTTACAGACAGAACGGTTTGTTGGATTAATATATGGATGAGAGGTATGTTTTATGCGGAGATTCCTGGATCTCCGCATATTTTATTGTTTCTCTGCATAGAGTTAGTTAGGATTAGGAATTCAAGTTACACGAGGTCAGAAAATGGGACACGTGGATAGGAGGGAATATGGCAGAGTTTCAAGTATATCAGGATTTGGCAGAACGGACAGGAGGTGAATTTTACCTGGGAGTATGCGGGCCGGTCCGCACTGGAAAATCCACTTTTATTAAACGGTTTATGGATTTACTGGTTATTCCGGGTATCATGGATGATCATGACAGAGAGCGTGCCACAGATGAACTGCCACAGTCTGCAGCAGGAAAGACAATTATGACGACGGAACCCAAATTTATTCCAAAAGAGGCAGCACAGGTAAAGTTATTCGGGGATAATCCGGTTAAGATCCGTCTGATTGATTGTGTGGGTTACATTGTAAAAGGTGCAGAAGGGCTGATGGAGGAAGAGAATGAACGGATGGTAATGACACCATGGTCTGAAAATCCGATGCCGTTTACGCAGGCCGCAGAATTTGGTACCCGCAAGGTCATTCACGACCACTCTACGATTGGGATTGTGGTAACGACGGATGGCAGTTTTGGAGATCTGCCCCGGGCGGCTTTTCTGGAACCGGAGGAGAGGACGATACGGGAATTGCAAAGTATTGGGAAACCATTTGTAGTATTGGTAAACTCTGCTAAGCCATATGGACAGGAAGCCATGGATCTGGTGGAGGAATTGCAGAACAAATACCAGACGGTGGCAATTGCTGTTAATTGTAATCAATTGCGGAAGGAAGATATCTTACAGATCCTGGAAAAGATGTTGTCTTCCTTTCCGATCCATCAAGTTGCGTTTCGGCTGCCGAAGTGGGTGGAGATGCTGCCCGGTGATCACTGGCTGAAACAGGAACTGGTTACAAAAGCGAGAGATATCTTGCAGAAGATTTCCCGGATCTGTGATGTGACCAAGGAAAATCTGGCTACGGACAGTGAGGCGCTGAAAGGATTCCATATCCGAAAGTTAGGAATGGAAGACGGTATGGTGGAGATTGATACCGAATTTGATGACAGTCGGTATTATCAGATCCTGAGTGAACTGGTGGGAACGGAAATTGACGGGGAATACCAGTTAATTCGTCTGTTGCGGGATTATGCATCTGGAAAAGAAGAAACCGATAAAATTCGCAATGCCTGGGAGGAAGTACATCGAAAAGGGTATGGTGTGGTCACTCCTTCGGTGGAAGAAATCAGTATTGATGAACCAGAACTGATTCGCCATGGCAATAAATTTGGTGTAAAATTGAAGGCGGTCAGCCCGTCAATCCATTTGATTCAAGCCAATATTGAGACAGAAATCGCGCCGATTGTTGGAACAGAACAGCAGGCAAAGGATCTGATGGAATACATATCCGGGCAGCATGGGGATGGAGATGCGTCCGATATCTGGGATACCAATATCTTTGGAAAAACCGTGCGCCAGCTTGTGGACGAGGGAATGGCAACGAAAGTGAATCGGCTGGGGGAAGAAAGCCAGATGAAACTGCAGGAGACGATTCAAAAAGTCGTCAACGATGGCAATGGCGGTCTGGTGTGCATTATCATTTAACGTCAACTTGGCAGGATCAGCTGTCGGATAACAGTAACGTTGCTGCATTGCTGGCATGTCAGCAGCGATAGGTGGGAGTAAAATCCTGCAAACCATTTCTGGTTTGCAGGATTTTTTTGGTGGCATTATGTTGTGTTTTTTGCTATAATAGCTTTTGGACGGTGGAAATGGGGCTTCTATTTGACCGTTTTGCCGTCTGCAGCATTGGAAGATGCAGAATATGACATAAAATGGAGGGAATGGTATGAAAGCATATAAGGATATGAGTAAGGAAGAACTGCTCACGGTCAAAGAAGCGTTGGAGAAGGAGTATCAGACGCAGGAGGCAAAGGGGCTCAATCTCAATATGGCAAGAGGAAAGCCTGGATTTTCCCAGCTTGCACTTTCCATGCCGATGTTGGATGTGATTAATAGTGATTCCGATATGCGGACAGTACTTGGCAATGATACACGTAACTATGGTGATTTGGATGGAATCGGAGAATGTAGGCGTCTGATGGCGGATATGATGGCCGTACCGAAAGATAATGTAGTCGTTTGCGGTAATTCCAGTCTGAATATCATGTATGATACGATTGCCCGTTCTGTGACACATGGTGTCATGGGATTTACTCCATGGTGTAAGCAGGATCAGGTAAAGTTTTTGTGTCCGGTTCCGGGATATGACCGTCATTTTGCCATCACAGAATTCTTTGGAATTGAGATGATAAACATTCCGTTGTATGACGATGGCCCGGATATGGATCTGGTAGAGCAGTATGTAAATCATGATGCTGCGGTTAAGGGGATCTGGTGTGTGCCGAAGTACTCCAATCCAACCGGGATTTCTTATTCCGATGAGGTGGTCAGACGGTTTGCAAATTTGAAACCAGCAGCGGAAGATTTTCGGATCTATTGGGACAATGCGTACTGTATCCATCATTTGTATGATGATATCCAGGATGAAATTTTGAATATCCTGGTGGAATGTGAGAAGGCAGGAAACCCGGATATGGTATATATTTTCGCATCGACTTCCAAGATAAGTTTTCCGGGATCCGGGATTTCAGCAATCGCTGCTTCTCTGGATAATATTGAGGCAATCAAGGAGCAGATGTCTGTCCAGACCATTGGACACGATAAGATTAACCAATTGAGACATTCCCGTTTCTTTAAGAATATTGATGGATTGCAGGCTCACATGAAATTACATGCGGAACTGCTTCGTCCAAAATTTGAGGCTGTTCTGGACACTTTGGAGAAAGAGCTGGGCGGCCTGGAAATCGGAAGCTGGATCAAACCAAGAGGAGGATACTTTATTTCCTTTGATTCCCTGCCGGGATGTGCGAAAAACATCGTGGCAAAATGTAAGGATCTGGGTGTGGTTATGACGGGAGCCGGAGCGACATTTCCGTATGGCAAAGACCCGGAGGATTCCAATATCCGTATTGCTCCGACGTTCCCGACACCGGAGGAAATGCAGGAGGCTGCAGAGATCTTTGTGCTGTGCGTAAAACTGGCCAGTGTGGAGAAATATCTGGCGGAGAAATAGGGAAAGGTGCAGCTCTGTTTCAGCAGGGCTTGGCAGTAGAGCGTGCACAAGAATGTTTTATTGTAGATAAAAACGGATGAATATAGAAACAACTTTGGCGGCATTTTGTGAAATAATGCCGCCAAAATACATCAAAGAATCCTATCAGTATTGGCATAATCTTGGGTCGATCAGGATATCCCGTCTGAAATGATCCCGGTCTACATGCCCACTGATGCCACGAACTCTGCCCCGGTCTGTATATTGCCAGCCGCTCCAACGGGGCCATGGATTTTCCATATCAGGGCGGGACACATCATAATCTGCAATCCAGAGAGGATACCGACGGAAACGGTCATCTGCGAAACGGGTGGATGCATTGGAGGCATCGCTGTAAAGCGCAGGGATTTGTCGGGTTTCCTCTTCTAATGTAGTTAAAAATTCTTCTGAAATCACTCTGGATTCTGCGGTCGTCAGATTGCCAAATACTTCGAAATCCATGGCAGGTCTGACATGCTGCTTTTTCTCACGGATATGTGCTGCAAAATATCTCGCCTCAGCTCTTGCTTCATTTTCACTGCGCGCCATGACATAATGGTAAAATCCGATAGCTAGACCAGCCTTATCCGCTTCCCGGTAATTGCGCTCAAAATCGGGATCCACATAATCCGTTCCCTGTGTGGCTTTTATATAGACAATGCGTATTCCATCCGTTTTTACCTGTTCAAAGTCAATTTTTCCCGCCCAATGGCTCACGTCAATGCCCTGTAAAATAGATCTTCGATTCATATCAGTTTGCCTTTCTGCTTGCTGTTGATATAAGAATTTTATGCATCTTATGTTTTAATGTGCAGATCCCAGCTTACTATTTTCAGGAGATGTTGGGAGATACAAAGAAATACGGAGACACCTAAATAAAGGAATTGACAAAAAAAGTGAAAGATGTTATTCTCTGTGTAATAAGTTTGTAATAATTTTGTAAAAAATGGAAGAGAAATATGAAATTTGGGTTTTGCGGGGAATACTGAAAAGGAAAAGAAAATGCCGTAAATAGGCAGAATGGAGAGAAAAATGGACAAAGGAAAAATAATGACGTTGGCAGGAGTAGCGGTTGCATCTGCATTTGTAGTTGTGTTAGGGCATGCGGTATCTACGCAGGGAAACAGTGCGGCATTGAATGAAGAACCGATTGCCGGTCTGGTCGTTCCATTTAACCAGTTTTGTGACAGTAAGATGCCGGAATTGACAGGAGAGGCAGAAAATGATGATCAGGATGTCGTTGCTGTGTCATCACAGAATCAGCCAGAACAGGCAGCACAGGAAGCAGGAAAGCCGGCGGCCAATGGAACCGTGGAAAATGCGGCGCCTGTTAGTCAGACTGCGGGTGAAACGACCTTATCCTCTGATGGGGCAAAAGCACCGGCTGCCACCAAAGCGCCGGAATTTAAGTTAAATCTTGTCTATGACCGTCTCGGTGTGGCAAAAGTTAAAAATTATTTGAATGTTCGCAAAAAACCAAGTGAAAGTTCTGAAATTGTCGGAAAGATGACAAATAATTCCGGTTGCCATATCTATTCCATTAAAAAAGGCTGGGCGAAGATCGTTTCTGGTAAAGTGCATGGATATGTAAAAGCGGAATACCTGATTACGGATAAAGAGGCAGAGGCGAAAGCGAAGGAAGTCGCTACCCGCCGGATTACCGTGACGACGGAGACCTTGAACGTGCGTTATCTGCCATCCATTGACGCTAATGTTTACGACCAGATTTCTGCGGATGAGGACTACCGGGTGGCAAAGGAGAATTTGAACCGGGAATGGCTGGATCAGTATATTGCCAAAAATGTCAAGAAATCTCAGCTCAAAGGATTGGATATGAATTCCATCTATGCCGATCTGGGAAATTGGTCTTTGATCTCTATTGATAATGAAAAGGCATTTATATCCAAAGATTTCGTAGAATTTACCAACAACCTGAACCGCGCAGTAACGATTAAACAGAACCAGTCTGGATCGGATGGTTCTTCCGATTCGTCTTCCGGTGCGTACTCTATTGTAAATTATGCAATGCAGTTCCTCGGCAACCGTTACGTTTATGGTGGCACCAGCCTGACCAATGGAACGGACTGCTCCGGTTTTACCATGGGTGTATACAGACATTTTGGATATTCCCTTCCTCGTACTTCCGGCGCACAGGCAGCGGCTACCAGATCCGTATCGCCGGGAAGTGAGCGTGTGGGCGATCTCTTCTTCTATGGAAGTGGGTCAGTGAGCCATGTAGCACTGTATATCGGAAATGGCCAGATTATCCATGCCAGCAACCATCGGGATGGAATCAAGATTTCCAGTGCATATTATCGGAAACCAATCAAGATTGGACGGGTAATGTAAGGATAGATAGAAACGAAAATCAATAAGTTTGGGCGGTCTGTTCAGGAAGACCGCCCGTTTTTTCTGACAATGCCGTCATGAGGCGGGGCAAAATAAAGCGGAATGGAGAAAGCAATGGATTTAACACTAAAAATTGTAGTAATTAGTTTAGTCGTTTTGGTTCTGTTTCTCGGGAAGCTGGTTTATGACCGGCGCAGAGACGAAAAGCGTCTGATGCGTTATCTGAACAGGACATGGGGCGTGCCGGCAGACCGGGATTATAACGAGGAAACGATGCAGGCGATCGCCTATTTTTTTGAGATGACGCGGGAAGAACAGGATATTGATGATATTACCTGGAATGATTTGAATCTGGATCAGGTCTATCCACTTTTGAACCATACCCGGACTTCGATGGGGGAGGAATATCTGTATGCCCTTTTGCGTAAACCGATTGCGGATCGGAAGGAGATGGAGGAGCGAGAAAGACTGATTCAGTGTTTTTTGGACAAACCGGAGGAAACCCTGCGCCTGCAGAAAGCATTGGTGGAGATTGGCAAGCTGATGCGGATGTCTGTATACCGCCACCTGCAGATGGTTCATGATTTACCGGATGCCAAAAGATACCGTCATATTCTCTCCCTGGCTGCGATGGTCCTCTGTATTCCTCTATGTCTAGTGTGGCCGGAGGTTATGGTTCCCTTTGGTGCAATATTGATGGCATGCAATATCATTTCTTACTACCAGTCCAAGGCAGAATTGGATCCCTGCATCCGTCTTTTTTCCTTTATCGTGCGAATGGTAAAACAGTGTGAAAATGTTTCGTCTGTCCAAATTGCGGGACTGGAACAATATCAGGAGGAATTATTGCAATTGACCGGATGCTTTCGGAAATTCTGCCGGGGCAGTAATCTGGTGGCAGGCGGGAAAGCAATGGGAGGAGACTTACTGGATTCCCTGATGGATTATGTGCGGATGTTATTTCATATTGACTTAATTAAAATAGGGACGATGCGTATTGAGATTCAGAAATATCAAAAAGAATTATTCCGTATGTACGAAATTATCGGTTATGTGGATTCGATGTTGTCGGTGGCTTCCTATCGTACCATGGAGCAGGGGCAATATTGTGTGCCGGAGTTTGTGGAGCAGGGGAAGATTCTGTTGGAGACAGAGCAAATTCGGCATCCGTTATTAAAAGAGGGTGTGAAAAATTCTCTCTGCGCGCAGCAGAGTGTATTGCTGACCGGATCCAATGCATCGGGAAAATCCACCTTCTTAAAAACGGTGGCGATCAATGCGATTCTAGCGCAGACGCTCCATACCGTATTGGCACAGCGTTATCGTTCCAGTATGTTTCAAATTACTTCGTCCATGGCATTGCGGGACGATATCATGGAGCAGGAGAGTTATTACATGGTGGAAATCAAATCATTAAAGCGGATTCTGGACAAAAGCCAGACCTCGAAACTTCCGATCTTATGTTTTATTGATGAAGTTTTGCGGGGGACGAATACGGTGGAACGAATTGCTTCCTCCAGCCAGATTCTGCGTGTTCTGGCACAGGAGGGGAATCTTTGCTTTGCGGCAACCCATGACATTGAGCTGACATATTTGCTGGAGCAGGAATATGCAAACTATCATTTCGAGGAGCAGATTACGGAAAACGATGTCTGTTTTGATTACCGCCTGCATCCGGGTAGAACAAACTCCCGCAATGCAATCCGGCTGTTACAGATGTTGGGATATGATTCGTCCGTGATTCATTCGGCGGAAGATATGGTGCAGCATTTTCTGGATACGGGGAAATGGCAGTAAAGGCAATTTGAATAAACTTACCGCTTCTGGTAAAAACTAGTAACATGAATGATTAAGTTACAGGGAGGAGCGGTGAATGAGAAATAAAATATTATATTACTGCTGTACTACGCTTGGTATGCTGACCCTGGTAGTGGTTGCAAATTATGTCTGCTATCATTCTGCCATGAAGCAGTTTAGCAAACAGCAGCAAACTTACGAGCAGGAACTGACAGAGCAGATGGAATCCCAGGTTGCCCAGCAGGTAGAAGATCAGTGGGAACAGTCGGCGGAGCAGGAAAATGTACCGGTAGACAATACCAAGACCAAATTAGGGGTGGATACTGTTTACCAAGTAGAAAATTATGATGCGGTTAAGGACCAGACGACGACGGAATATCTGATTCTGCCGGAAGAACTGGTGGGGTATGACCGAGAGCAGACGGATGAATATTTCAAGAAATATATGAAAAATTTACCGGTGGAGGAGTTTTTGAATGGGTTGCAGAGCGCCGGAGTAACAAATTTTTCAACAGAGCGTTTGGTGGTTCATAAGGTCTATGACAGTTCCAAGATCAAATACCGATATTATTTGATTGCAGTAGATGGGGAAGTCGTGGTATATTATGGAGACAAGAAGACAGTATTTGAATATACCGGAATTTTGACAGATACTTTGTCGAAAGAGGAGCAGGATGCTTTAAAACAGGGGATCGAAGTGGAAGATGAAAATGCGCTGTTTGGCATTTTGGAGAATTATTCCTCCTGATACTATGGATTTATGCGCTAATACAGCAAAACTGGAGTGAATTATGCAGAGTATAGAAGTTATGGTAATTGGAGGCGGTGCGTCCGGGATGATGGCGGCAGCAGCGGCCGCGGAAGCGGGGAGCAAGGTTTTGTTAGTTGAGAAATTGGGGAAACTTGGAAAAAAGCTGCTTGCAACCGGAAACGGACGATGCAATTTTACAAATACAGTACAAAAGAAAGAATATTACCATAGCCGTACCGATGGTTTTGCATGGCAGGTCATTTCTGCGTTTGACGCACAGCAGGTCATGGAATGGTTTCGGAACCATGGTGTCCTGCCGATGGAACGGGAAGGATATGTTTATCCCAGATCAGCGCAGGCAGTTTCCGTCGTACAGATCCTACAGAGAGTCTTGGCGGAATGGGCGGTACAGGTTCATACCGGGGAGTGTTTGTACGATGTTGCTCCACATCGGGATAGGGCAGGAACGGTGCAGGGGTATGAAGTGACTACTTCG
Source organism: uncultured Clostridium sp. (assembly GCA_947644195.1). Lineage (GTDB taxonomy): Bacteria > Bacillota > Clostridia > Lachnospirales > Lachnospiraceae > Butyribacter. The sequence goes on along the minus strand of CANRZB010000044.1, from coordinate 7,512 downwards.
GCGGGATGTTATCTGGCAGGACAGGTCATCCTGGCCTCCGGTGGTGCGGCGGCTCCGGTACATGGTACGACCGGGGATGGATATGCCTGGATGGAACGTCTGGGCGTTTCGCTTGTACCACCGGTTCCCGCATTAACTTCCCTAGCGTTAGAGGGAGCCTTTTGTAAAACATGGGCAGGTGTCCGTATTGATGGACAGGTGTCCGTGTATTCGGATACCGGAAAATGTCTGGGAACAGATCGGGGAGAAATTCAGATGGTTTCTTATGGGATATCAGGTATCCCGGTGTTTCAGGTCAGTCACTTTGCAGCTAGGGAATTGCTGGAGGGCAGAAAGCCGTATCTGGTTTTGGAATGTATGTGTGATTTTTCCGAGGAAGCATTGATAGAAGAATGGTTTCGAAGAAGAACGGCCTATGCCAGATTGTCATTGTCTGTGGCAGATGTTCTGGAAGGGATGTTGCCGGGAAAATTATCTTCGGTATATATCCGGGAAGCAGGGCTGCAAAATGGACAGAAAGCAGAGACCGTGAGCCGAAAACAGTGGAAAGCATTGGCAGCACAGATCAAGGCAAAACGGCTGTCTATTCGGTCCGTCAGTGGATTTGAGAAAGCACAGGTTACCAGTGGCGGTGTTTCTCTGAAAGCGCTGGATGCCGAAACGATGGAACTGCATCAGTATCCGGGGTTATACATAACAGGAGAGTTGGCGGATGTGGATGGTATTTGCGGCGGTTACAACTTACAATGGGCATGGTCCAGCGGATATGTCGCAGGGAGAGCGGCTGGTAGAAAAGCGGCTAGCAGAAAAACAGTTGTTAGAAAAGCGGTTGCTAGAAAAGCGACTGGCAGAAAAACAGTTAATAGATAAGCGGTTGCTAGAAAAGCGACTGGCAAAAAAAAGTTGCTAGAAAAGCGGCTGGCAGATAAGCAATGGCCAAAACGTATGGAATCAAAGAAAAAAGGTAAATTCTATAGAGAAAAGAGAGAAAATTCATGATACGAATCACACAAATAAAACTGCCGGTTGACCGGGTGGCGGAAGTTTCTGCACGAGAGGAATTGCGACATGGGATGATGTCAGAAGCGGAGAAAGATCTGGTTTTGCGGGAAACTGCGGCGATTTTGAAGATACCGGAGGAACAAATTCGAGATTTTGAAGTGATACGAAGATCGGTGGATGCCCGACGGAAGGATCGCATCATTTTTAGTTATACAGTGCAACTTGTTTGCAGCAGGGAACGTGAGAGGATGAAGCGATGCAAAAACAAAAATGTACAAATTGTGGAATCCCAAGCCAAGGAACCAGAAAAAAAAGTGCAAAACTTTATGCTGAGAAAAAGGCCCGTGGTAATTGGAACTGGCCCGGCAGGATTATTTGCTGCGCTGACGCTGGCAGAGGCGGGAGCGAATCCTCTGGTTTTAGAACGGGGCTCTGCCGTTGAGATCCGTAAGCAGAAAGTGGCGGCGTTTTGGGCAGGAAATCCATTGGATCCGGAATGTAATGTTCAGTTTGGAGAAGGCGGCGCCGGAACTTTTTCAGATGGGAAGTTAAATACGTTAGTCAAAGATCCTACCGGACTGGGCAGGAGAGTCATGGATACCTTTGTGCAATTTGGAGCGCCGGAGGAAATCCGTTATCTACAGAAACCTCATATTGGTACTGACCGTCTAGGAGAAATTGTGCGTGCCATGAGAGAACGAATTCTTTCTCTGGGGGGAGAGATATGGTTTGATACCAGGTTTTGCGGTTTGTCTGTTCAGGATGGTCATGTCACAGGGATTCGCTATGAGCAGGCAGGACAGACGGAAGATTATGAGACAGACACGGTCATTTTGGCGACGGGGCACAGCGCCAGGGATACTTACCAGATGCTGCATACCTTAGGAATACCGATGGAATCAAAACCATTTGCGGTGGGGGTGCGGATGGAACATCCGCAGGAGATGATCGACAGGAACCAGTTTGGAGACTGGTATGATAAACTGTGGGCGGCAGATTATAAACTGACCCATACGACATCCTCCGGGCGCGGTGTTTATTCTTTTTGTATGTGTCCGGGCGGACAGGTGGTAAATGCTTCGTCGGAACCCGGCAGGCTGGTGGTCAATGGAATGAGCGAGTATGACCGGGCAGGCCGGAATTCCAACAGCGCCATTGTTGTGACCGTTTCCCCGGAAGACTTTGGGGGACGGGGGATTCTGGATGGTATTACATTTCAGCGCCGATTGGAAGAAGCTGCATACGAACAGGGCAGAGGGAAGATTCCAGTGCAGCTATGGGGAGATTACAGGCAAAAGAAATCGAGTACGGCATTGGGACAAATTAAACCGGATCTATGCGGTTCTTATACGCTGGCAAATGTACGAGAAATATTACCGGAGTTCGTGGGTGATGCTATTGCAGAGAGTATCCCTGTTTTTGACCGAAAGATTGCCGGGTATGGCAGAGAGGATGCTGTCATTTCCGGGGTGGAGAGCCGGACTTCCTCACCGGTGCGGATTCTGCGGGACAAGAGTTTGCAGTCTGATGTGCGGGGGTTGTATCCCTGCGGCGAGGGCGCCGGTTATGCCGGAGGGATTACCTCGGCAGCGATGGATGGGATACGCGTGGCGGAACAGATTTTGATGCTGTATTTGCATGATTGAGGAAAGGAAGAGGAGGAAACCATGGATGAGAAAAAGATAGCCAGAATCAATGAATTATATCATAAAATGAAAGAGAAAGGTTTGACCGAGGAAGAACAGGCAGAACAGAAGAAGTTGCGCCAGGAATATATTGCCTCTGTCAGAAATAATCTCAGAAACCAATTGGATCATGTGACGGTACTCAATCCCGATGGTACGGTTATGGATCTAGGAAAAAAGGGCAAACAGGGACATTGAGTTTATGGGCAGAGTAGGGAGATCATGGGATGGAGAAAATGGAGAAATCGGAAGCCAGGGAACGTATGCGTCTTTTGCGGGGGAGTTTAGACAGCACAGAGCGGGAGAAATTGCAATGCCAGGCGCAGAAAAGATTGCTGTCAATGCCTGAATGGAGAGAAGCGAAATGGGTGTACCCATTTGTTTCCTGTCGGACAGAAATAGATACGTTGTCGTTTCTTCGAATCGTATTGGCTGAGGGGAGACATGCTGTTGCCGTTCCCAGAGTGGTAGGAAAGAAAATGGAATTTGTAGCGATTTCCTCCATGCAGGAGCTTGTGCCAGGAAAGTTTGGGATTCTCGAACCAAAGGCAGGGAAGATTGTCACAGCAAGGGAAGGTTTTCTGTTAATGCCGGGTTTAGCCTTTGATCTGGAGGGAAATCGGGTAGGGTATGGTGCCGGGTTTTATGACCGCTATTTGGAAGAGAATGAGTGCAAAGGGCTATTTAAGGCCGGCTATGCGTTTGATTTTCAGGTTGTGGATACGATTCGGAGGGAGGAACACGACCGACAGGTTGATGCGGTGGTAACGGATCAACGAGTGATACGTTTGTTAAAGAGCTCTCCCCAGGTTAAGCAGAAGGGATCTGTCGGACAACCGAAAAAAGCGAATTAGAAGCGAAAAAAGGCGGAATTTTGCATGTTGTCGTATTTTATGTTAACATAGATTTATGTGTGAAAAGGGGCTTTGCGCCGACGAAATATATATTTGCATAGGAGAATGATATGAAAACAGCTTTAATTATAGGGGCAGGTCCGGCAGGGCTGACGGCAGCATATGAATTATTGACTCGCTCTGATGAGATCAAGGTGATTGTTTTGGAGGAAAGCGATTGTTATGGCGGTATCTCTAAAACGGTAGAATATAAAGGAAACCGTATGGATATGGGAGGACATCGGTTTTTTTCCAAAAATCCTGAAGTGAATGAATGGTGGAACCGTATGCTGCCCCGGCAGGGGAAACCGGCCAAAGACGATATTTTATTGCATCGGGAGATATCGTCGGATTCCGGGAAGGCGGATCCGGAGCGGGAAGATCGTGTTATGTTGCTTCGTCATCGGGTTTCCCGCATTTTATTTGACAGGAAATTTTATGACTATCCCATTTCACTCAAACCGGAAACATTCCGAAATATGGGATTTTTTAATACGATGAAAGTAGGATTTAGTTATCTGGCAGCATTAGTCCACAAATTGCCGGAACATAACCTGGAAAATTTCTACATTAACCGTTTCGGCAGAAAATTATATTCCATGTTTTTTGAGTATTATACGGAGAATCTTTGGGGCAGGCATCCAAGGGAAATTGATGCTTCCTGGGGCGCGCAGAGGGTGAAAGGGCTGTCCATCATTGCGGTGCTGAAAGATGTCTTAGGAAAGATATTCCGTAAGCAGAACCGAAAGGTGGAAACCTCTTTGATTGAAGAATTTCAATATCCGAAGCTGGGACCAGGTCAGTTGTGGGATGTGACAGCAGCGGAGGTGGAACGTTTGGGAGGCACCATTATTAAACAGGCCAGGGTTACCCGATTGCATAAAAATGCTGAGAATGAAATTACCTCTTTGGTTTATGAAAAGGACGGGGAGGAAGTTACACTGGAAGGAGATTATTTCATTTCTTCTATGCCCGTCAGGGATCTGGTGGGTGGAATGAATGATGTTCCTGAAGATCCAAAACGGATTGCGGCTGGACTGCCATACCGGGACTATATGACGCTTGGGGTGCTGGTGTCGGATATGAAGCTGGTAAACAAAACTAATCTCAAAACGGTGGGAAATATTGTGCCGGACTGCTGGGTCTATGTACAGGATAGAAGCGTAAAATTAGGACGTTTTCAGATTTATAATAACTGGTCTCCCTATATGGTAAAAGATTTGGAACATACGGTCTGGATCGGACTGGAATACTTTGTAAATGAGGGGGACGCGCTTTGGAATATGACAGAAGAAGAATTTGCGAAATTGGGCATATCAGAAATTTTAAAGTTGGGTATTATTGAAAGTTCAGAGGTTGTTCTGGATTCCCATATGGAAAAAGTAAAGAAAGCGTATCCCGCCTATTTTGATACCTATGATGAAATGGATACTCTGATTGCGTATCTGAAAACCATCGGTAACTTATATTGCGTTGGAAGGAATGGGCAGCATCGGTATAATAATATTGACCATTCCATGATTACATCATTTGAAGCTGTGAAAAATATTTTATCGGGGAATACGGATCAGACGAATATCTGGAATGTAAATGCAGAGCAGGAGTATCACGAAGAGAAGGCATCGTAGATAGCACTGTTTTTGGCGAAAAAAAGAAAAGGCGTCATAGATTGCATTACTTTTTGATGAGAGAAGAAAAGCTATCATAGACAGAACTATTTTTTGGCGAAAGGATATGGAGATTAGAAATGGGTACGAAGACAAAGGAAGAACCATTATGGCAACAGTTGACCCGGAAATGGGACATGACATCCTGGTATCCTATTTTGGCAGGATGCTTGGTTGTTTGGTTTTTGAGTTGTAATCAATCAACTGCTGCATATATTTCGGTAAATAAAAATACGTTGGCAGTGCTGACCGTGATTTTTTATGGCATCTTATTATGCTATGCATTTTATAGGAAAGCAGACACGAAGACGTTGGTCGGATTGATTTTGTTAGGCGGTTTTTTATTGCGTGCATGGTATGTCTTATCGACGTTCTATGGTATTTCCCTGCATGACCTGAGAGCCTTTGCCGGATTTGATACAGCGGAATCCGGGGAAGGGCATTTGGGATACATTGAATATTTATACAAAAACCATCATATGCCGGATTTTGATCCAAGGACACGGTGGAGTTTTTATCAGCCGCCTGGATTTCATATTATTTCAGCCATTGTTTTGGGCATTACCAGAGTATTTCAGGCAGATGCACCATTGTGCTATGAAGGGCTCCAGGTAGTCACTTTATTTTTTTCTTCTCTTACCGTTTGGGTCGGCTACCGAATTCTTAAAGAATTTCCGATTTCTGATTCCTGGGTATTGCTCATGACGGCATTTATTGCAGTACATCCTTTTTATTCCATTATGGCAGTTACCTTGACGAATGATAGTATGGCTATGTGTTTGATGGCGTTCGCGATCTGGTACACCATCCGTTGGAAAAAATCTCCGGAAATAAAGAATATTCTCGTGATCGCTTTGGCTGTCGGGACAGCTATGTTTACGAAGTTGAATGCAGCGGTGATTTCGTTTGGTATTGGATTCCTCTTTATCTATGTATTTTGGACCAACCGAAACCAGTGGAAAACGTATCTGCTGCAATTTACAGTTTTCCTGGCAGTTTGTGCACCGATTGGGCTTTGGTATCCGATTCGGAACAGTATTCTTTACCGGATACCACTCTCGTATGTCCAAAAAATCAGCACTGCCCAAACAGACTTGTATATTACAGAATCGACGTTTTGGGCGCGTATGGGCCTGCCTACCTGGAAGCAGCTCTCGTATCCGTTTTTGGAGTTTGAGCCGAATCTGCATAGCAATGTGTGGATACAGACCATGAAGACGTCATTGTTTGACGAAATAAGACCAGATGTCGGAAGCAGCCTGTTTCAATCCGTAGCCCTGATTTTGCTGTGGGTGGCACTCTTACTTGTTATTCTGATGCATTACGCCATGATCAGGGATTGCATTACAAGGAAGGGGAAACAGATTCCAATTACGTTATTTCTATTGATTGAATATGTGACAATGCTGGTCAGCTATATTGTATTTTGTTTCAAGGAACCGTTTCTCTGTACTATGAATTTTCGGTATATTCCATTAACCTTCTGGATTCCTGTGATCGGAACTGCTCTCTGGATGCAAAAGGATTCCGAGCTGGTTAGCAATAAACAGTCGGGCGCAAAAAGCCATTCGAAGAAAACAGGGCATGCTCATTCTGTTTTTCGATCCGTGCTGGTCTGTGCGCTTGCCGTTTTTATCGTACTATCGGTGTTGGTAGACCTGGACTTTGTTGCCTGGTCTAATACAAGCCTGTAAGAGTTGAAGTGCAGGGGAGAAGATATGAAGAAGAAGGAAAATCTGAAACAGTTCTTTCTATATCTGCTGGTGGGTGGCGGCGCCACCATTGTGGAATGGGTTGTTTTTTATCTCGTTGGGGTGCGGCTGCACATTCATTACATGGTGGCTACCGGCATAGCCTTTCTGCTGTCAACTTTTGCCAATTGGGCATTGGGCAGAATGATTATGTTTTCGTCCGATCAAGGGATATGGAAAGAATTGGTAAAAATTTATTTGACCAGTATTGCAGGTTTTCTGATGAATCTGCTACTGATGTGGATTGCAGTACAACAGATGCATTGTAATGAAATGCTTGCTAAAATGGCGGCAACTGGAATTGTGTTCTTTTGGAATTTTATCATTCGCAAAGTGGTAATATATAAGATATAATTCTTTGCATGGCGTAAAATTCTCAAACACAAAAGACGTAAGGTTGTCAACACGGAAATCAATTTTTGAATGTTACTATTTACTTGTGGTGAATTTTGTAATGGATCATTTTCTGTTATCCATTAAATTTCATCATTTACCCTGCTGTTTCGTTCAGAAG
>CANRZB010000043.1 GCA_947644195.1 uncultured Clostridium sp. | reverse complement strand
CATGTGGCAGTGGACCGGATCTATAAAAACGAAATTGCCATTTGCGATATTTCCTGCCAGGATCAGATCGTCTACGATTTGTTTGCCCATCATAAAGAGTTGGGTGGTTTCATTCTGATAGACCGGGTAACCCATATGACTTCTGCGTGTGGTGTGGTAGAACATCCTCTGCGCAGGGAAGAAAATTTACAGTGGCACAATATGGATATTACCAGAAAGCTGCGTGCAGAGCGTTTGGACCAGAATCCAAAGACAATCTGGCTGACCGGATTGTCTGGTGCAGGTAAATCTACGCTGGTCAATGAACTGGAAAAGAGAATGTTTATGTCGGGCAGGCATACCATGCTGTTAGACGGTGACAATGTGCGGATGGGCCTGAACAAGAACCTGGGCTTTAAGGAGCAGGACCGTATTGAAAATATACGACGTGTTGCTGAGGTATCTAAATTAATGAATGATGCCGGGCTTATTGTGCTCACTTCTTTTATCTCTCCATTTGAAGCAGATCGAAAGAGAGCCAGAACAATTATTGGAGAAGATTCCTTTATTGAGGTTTATGTCAGCACGCCGATTGAGGAATGTGAGAAACGAGATGTCAAAGGCCTGTACCAGAAAGCAAGACAGGGGAAAATTCCGAATTTCTCAGGAATTTCCAGCCCGTATGAGGTGCCGGAACATCCTGAAATTACCATTGATACCACAGGTAAATCTGTGGAAGAATGTGTAGACTATATAATGGAGCAGTTAGAAGAAATAATGAAATAATCGGAAGACGGTTCGGCCGAGAGGGGATGGAATACTAACAACTGGTACCACAGATAGAAACTTATTATTTGCGGTACCAGATAATGGTTGAGGGGCAGAAAGGGAATCCATGGGAGAAGTTTGATCGGAGAAAAGGAAATAATCATGAAGACGTTATATCTGCATATAGGTACCCCGAAGACGGGAACTTCTGCACTTCAGCATTTTTTTGCGAATAATCGTAAATTATTGGAAGGAAAAGGAGTCTATTATCCCGATCTGGGATTTCGTTTTCCAGATATTGGAAAACACCGGAACGCCCATTTTCTGAGTTACAAAAAGTATATCGAAAAGAAGCAGAGAGATTACGAAACGGAAAAGGCGATTCGTGACGAGGGGATACAAAAACTGGACGAAGCTTTTAAGAGTCATGATACGATTTTGTTGTCTGACGAGCATATTTGGAATGAAAAGGAAATGATCGGGCAGACATTGCCTGCGCTGAAAAGTCATTTTGCAGAGCAGGAGGTACAGATCAAGGTTATTGTATATCTTAGACGGCAGGATAAGGTAATCCAGTCTTTTTGGGCACAGAAGATCAAAGAATCCTCCGCCATCTCCTTTGAAAAATATATGGAGAAGGAAAAATACCGTTTCTTCCGATTGGATTATGCTGCAAGAATTCAGGAGTTTGCTGACGTTCTCGGCAAGGAAAATGTCATTGTGCGCTGCTATGAAAAGCAGCAGTATCAGGGAGAACAGAAGACGATTATGTCCGATTTTCTGCAAATTCTGGGCCTGGAGATTACTGATGAATATAAGAACAGTGACAAAGTATATAATATTAGCCTAGAAGGGGCTTATCTGGAAGTAAAAAGACTGTTTAATACGTTGCCACAGTTTAAGTCCCAGAAAAATTATATGATGGATCTTTTGAAAGAGCAGCAGGCGCTTGATTTTCAGGAATTGGCTTTGGAGCGTAAGAAGATGTATTTCAGTCCCGAAGCAGAAAAAGAGTTCATGCAGAAATATGAACAGGAAAATATCACCGTGGCGAAGGAATACTTTAACCGTGAGGATGGAACGCTCTTTTTTGAGGATTATATGGAAGAGATCCAGGGGGATAATGTGGGGACAAATTATTCACAGAAAGAGTTGATACAAATCTGTGGAAAAATGTTGATTCGTTTGAATGAAAAATATGAGGAAACATTACAGGAAAATAAGGAGCTTAAATTGGGGCAAAAAAGTTCTGCTACGCTGCTGCGGCGTGTAAAAAGAAAACTAACCGGCAGATAGCTGGCATTGACTTGCAAAACTCTTTCTTCTATAGTAAAATGTCTCTATGGGAAAAGAACAGTATTATAAGGGCGGGAGTATACTGTCCCGCGGATGGAGGTTTGCATGGATACAAATATTTTACTTGAGAGTGGAACTAATGAACTAGAGATATTGGAGTTTATCGTTGACGGTAATTATTATGGAATTAACGTAGCAAAGATTCGAGAGATTCTGAGCTATACTCCATTGACGTCAATTCCGAATGGACATCCTTTCCTGGATGGAGCGTTTAGTACACGTGGAGACACGATTTCTGTGATTAATCTGGCAAGATGCCTTGGATTAAAAGACAAAGAGGATCATGAGGGAGAAATGTTCCTTATTACGAATTTTAATGGCGCCAATACAGGATTTTGTGTCCATGGAGTTGTGGGGATTCACAGGGTAAACTGGACTCAGATCATAAAACCGGACCGTCTAATCAGCAACTCCAAGGAAAGTGTGATTACAGGTATCATTAATATTGATGGTAAATTAGTCATTCTGTTGGATTTTGAAAACATTGTTGCGCAGATTTCTCCAGAAGTAGGAATCCAGCTGTCGCAGGTTTCTCGATTGGGAGAACGGTATCGGAATCATTCTCCAATTATCTATGCGGAGGATTCGCAACTTCTGAGTATGATGATTTTTGAAGGGTTGACAGATGCCGGATTTACCAATGTAATTCCTTTAAATAATGGGTTAGAGCTATGGGAATTACTGGAGAAATACCGCCAGGAGGGTGTTCTCGAAGAAAAGGTGGCCTGTGTGGTAACGGATATTGAGATGCCGCAGATGGACGGGCATCGGTTATTGAAATTGATGAAAGAGAATTCTGCTTATAAAGATATTCCGGTCGTTATTTTCTCTTCATTAATCAATGAAGATATGCGCCGGAAAGGAGAGAGCCTGGGGGCAGATGCCCAGGTTTCCAAGAGTGAGATGGGAGAATTTATCCGTGTATTAGATCGTTTGACCATGGGGGAGGAAGAAGAATAGATCAGAAATACGGATACATAGCAGATGGAGTTTGTTGTGATGGCAGACTCCATCTTTTTGGTTTGACACGCTGCTCTTTGCCAGTTCATATAATATAGGGATCTTAATCGAAATGGGACCATTATGAATCGTGCCGCATCAATCATTCATTTAGCGGAGGCCACAAAGCAGAATCTGACGGGAAGAGGCATTGGCATTGCCATATTGGACACAGGAATTGGATATCATCCTGATCTTTTCGCCGCAAACGGTTTTGCCGGCAGTCCGCTGGTTTATTTTTCTGACTATGTAAACCAGAAACCAGAATATTATGATGACAACGGACACGGAACCCATATCGCCGGAATTATTGCCGGCAGTGGTGTAAAGTCCGGAGGTTTGTACCGGGGGATAGCTCCGGGAGTGCATCTTATTGTTTTAAAAGTATTAAATCAGTACGGCGAGGGCCATATCGACCATGTCTTAGATTCGATACAGTGGATCCTGGATCATCATATAGAATATCGGATACGCATTGTCAATATCTCGATTGGGAGTAGTCGTGGAAAACATTTTAGTGAGGAGTCGCCGTTAGTTCGTGGTGTCAATAAACTATGGGAAGCCGGCTTGGTGGTTCTGACAGCTGCGGGCAACCACGGACCATCTCCATCCAGTATCGGAGCTCCCGGAAACAGTCGCAAGATTATTACTGTGGGATCGTCGGATCCTTTGCAGTATCGCAATACCAAAGATTATTCCAGCCGTGGACCGACAGAAAGCTGTATCAAGAAACCTGATATCGTGGCTCCCGGTTCCAGGATTACCAGTTGTTTTCCAGTATCTTATCCACCGAAGCCGTCAATTTTATATCAGGAGGCAGGGTATCAGGCTCGAAGTGGGACTTCTATGTCAACCCCGATTGTGAGTGGCTGCATTGCCCTTCTTCTGGAACGTTATCCTTATCTGACGAATAAAGAGGTCAAGATGCATTTGCGGAATACGGCGTTGGATCTGGGATTTGACCATACCAGACAGGGATGGGGATTGATACAGTGTGACCGTTTTCTACAGCGGCCTATGATGATGCGGTATTAGGGGGAGAAACGATGCCTTGCTGTGACGTATCTGTGCGTGTTCGAAAGCGGTAGGAACACACTGATAGACAGTACGGCGCGCAAGGCAGATGAAAATTACCGTTTAACAAGACAAGGTAGATAGGTGGAAACGCAAGAGTGGGATGCATATTTTGACATACTTTTGTTTTATGTTATAATTAGTCCTTGTGATATTGATGTTCAAATGGAGGGGGCAATGAAGAAACTCGGCTATCTATTATTTGCGTGGATCTATAATCTATGCACCATATGCTGTAAGGTACAAAAGAAAGTTTTGTTCTTCAATGGACATGCCTACGCATTGCAGGGAAATCTTCTGGTCATGTATGAGCAAATGCAGCAGAGCGCCTCAGAGTACCGCTATATTACCTGCAGCAAGCGTCAGTTATTTTCCTATCAAAATGGAAATGGCAGACCGATGTTACAAAAGATTCGCGGCTGTGTCACCTTTTTTTTCCTGTGGCCGTATCATATGGCGACGGCAGAGAAGATTTTTTTTAATGATAATTTTATCCCATTGGCATTTATGCGGACGGCGAAGCAGCCGACCCAGTTTGTCCAGCTCTGGCATGGCGCTGGGGCGTTTAAAAAGTTTGGCCTATCCACGGAACAGAACCCTCAAGTGCGGAAGCTGGTAACGCAGGCCAATCGTAATATGACGCATCTTTTTGTGACATCGGAACAAGTCATTCCGTATTATCAAGAGGCATTTGGGATTGCCAGGGACAAAATATATGCCACGGGTGTTCCTGTGACAGATCAATATTTTGACCCAGACTGGGTACAGGATAAGAAACAAAAATTTTACCAAACTTATCCTGCGCTTCAAGATAAAAAAATAGTATTGTTTGCACCAACTTTTCGTGCCGGACAGAAAGAAAATGAAGCAATTTTAGAACAATTTTCGGTCCAGGAGATTCATCAGATCTTGGGAGATGAATGGGTAATATTGATTAAAATGCATCCGAAATATCCGGCGGAAAATATTGTAGAGACTAATTATTGCCTGGATATGACACACTATAATGATATATCAGAGTTATATTTGGTAACCGATTTATTAATTACAGATTATTCCTCTACAGTGGTAGAATACGCTTTATTACAAAAACCAATCATCCTGTTTGCCTATGATCTGGATCAGTATGACCGCGGATTTTATCGGAGTTATGAAGAGACTGCTCCGGGAGATATTGCACATAATCCGCAGGAATTATTGCACTTTCTGACAAAAAAAAGGGATAATATGGCAAAAAGACAAACTTTTGTCAAATTACAGTACGATTATATGGATGGTAAGTCTGTAGAGAGAATAAGAAACATATTGCAATGAGAGAGGAAAGAGGAGGTTACAATGAGGAACTGGATGAACCAAAAAAGAAAACGAATTGCCTTTGGACTGGCGGTTCTGTTAGTAGCACTACAACTGATGCCATTACCATTTACGGATGCCATGGGAGAACTTGCCAGAGCAGCGGTGGAGGAATCACAGACCCCGGGAAGCGGTGATGAGGCGGATGGTCAGGTTACCAAGTCTCCCGATGAGACACAGAAACCGGACGAGACACAGAATCCAGATCAGACGGCAGATCCAGAGGGAACCAAGAACCCAGAGGAGACAAAAAAGCCGGAGGAATCACAGAAACCGGATCCGACCGAGAGACCAGCGGTATTAGAACCAAGCCAGGTGGATTGTATTGTCGCTACCGGTGGTGCTACCTTTGTCGAGGATACGAAAGTCCGTGTCAGTGGACTGCAAGCGTCTGACAGGACGACAAATTCCCTGACCTTGACCTGGAAAGAGGCACCAGACCTGAAAGCAACGGGATATTATATTTATCAATATGACTTTGAGCTGCGGGATTACGTCTATGTAGCTACCGTCAATGAGACAAAATATATCATAAAAGACCTGAAGCCGGGGCAGGAATTTTACTATACCGTGTCCGCATACAATAAAAAGGATAAATTGCAGTCTCATTTCTGTGCACCGCTGCACACATATACCAGGCCGGAGAAGCTGGATGCCGTTGCCATGAAATCCCATGCCAAGACATCAATTACCCTGACCTGGCAGAAAGTAGATTCTGCGACCGGATATCAGATTTACCGTGCGACAGAGACTGGCGGTTTTACCCAGGTGGGAAGTACGACAGGGACTACTTATAAAGATACCGGATTGACCAATGGTACAACATACCGCTATATGGTTCGGACGTATGCGTTCGTTGCGGATAATACGGGTACAGATTCTGCAGTATTATATATGACGACGAAAACGAAAGCGCCGACGATCAAGGCCATCAAAGGCGGAGATGGCCGTGTCAGAATTAAATGGAAAAAATTGACTAAGGCTGATGGATACCAGATTTACCGATTCAATGGCACAAGCTATGTATCTGTTGTCAAGTTGCCGGCGAATACAACCGTTAAATATATCAACACAGGTCTGGTCAATGGACAGACCTACCGTTACAAAGTATGCGGTTACCGTAGGGTTGGAAATGTCGATTATGACGGAGACCAGACCAAGGAATATTCGGCAAAAGCTGTGAAAGTAGGAAAGACTTCCAAGGGCGCTTTTCTCTTTAAAACTAAAAAGGCGTTCAAGAAATCTTCCGCTTACAAGGCATGTAAATTCTTTAAGAAGAAGGTGAAATATGCCAAGAGTATCATTATTCCAGGTCTGCAGAATACGAACCTGAATGGATTTGCTTGTACTTCCATGGTTCCACAGGGGCTGACGTTTGCCAAATCTTATATGTTGATGTCAGCCTATGATAAGTCCAAGGTAGAAAATTCTGTGATCTATGTCATCAAGAAATCGACCAAAAAATTGGTCACTACGGTAGAATTGCCTAGTCAGACCCATGCGGGGGGACTTGCCTATGACGGTAGAAACCTGTGGATTACCAGTGGATCGAATCTGCTGAGTATCCCGTTTTCTAAGATTTCTTCTGCCGCATCCAAGAACCAGTCCTATCTGGAGATTCCAGAATATGCTTCCAAGGTTGCCGTGGGACAGCAGGCAGCGACGATTGCTTATTATAAATCCAAGCTGTGGGTTGCCTCCTATAATGAATTGTCTTCAGGGTATCTGGGCAGCTATACCATTGTCAACAAGACTGGTACACCATCCCTGACATTGTGTTCCAGAATTAAGGTGGCAAACCGGATTCAGGGAATGGCGTTTACGTCCAAGGGACAATTGATTCTATCCCGGTCCTGCCAGACGAATTCGAAACAGAGAGGTTTCCTGCATCAGTTGGATGTTTACAAACCAAATGTCAAGAAAGCATCCAAGGGGATCATAAAATTGGGTCGTGTCAGAAAGCATGTGGATATGCCGACGATGAATGAAGAAATTGCGATTAGCGGTTCTTACCTCTATGTGAATTATGAATCGGGAGCCTTTTCGACCGCTGTCAACCGAATGGATCGGATCTGTGCGTTTAAGGTATCGGCGGTTATTAAATAGAGAATCGGAGATAGGTGCAGTATGGAACAGAACATTCAGATGAAACAGTGTGAAATTGATACGGAACATCGGATCCTGGATTTGGAGGTAGAGGGTGGATTACCCTGTGCAGTCCAGGGAGACCGTTTCCGAATCGCAGCAGTTTTCAGTGACGGTCAGGTGGACCGATATTTTCCCATGATAGCGCATGTAACCATGCGCAGGGAGAATGGAATAACGTTTCATGCTGCAGCCAGAATCCGCTTAGATACGGTGTTTTTTGAATATCATCCGGGGAACCCGGATGATATTATTTTGTTACAATTTTGTACCTGTACCCCGGAGTACGAATGGTTGACCTTTGAGACAGAGATCAAACTGAAGGCGGCTCTGTTCCAATCTGTGCCTGAATCTGGTACAGGGATTATCTATCGCTTACATTCCTTACTTCAAGTGATCAAGTATTTGATCTGTACGCTGCTTCTTCCGATCTGGCTCTTGCTTGGCTATCTGGCATGGAAAGGGCATGGTTCCCTCCATCCGGCAGCCAGAGGGAGACAGGGAAAGCGGGCGGTATTCTATCATGCGCATGGTCTGGTCATGGACTGGACAGGCTATGGCTACAGTATTCGGGAATATAAGACAAATTATTTCAAAAGGAAGTATCAAAAAGCCTGCAAACGATATCCAGAAACAGATGGCATCCTGTTTCTTTCGGAACGGGAAGTAGAGCCGGGAGGGAATCTTGATCTCGTCAGACGGGCCCTGCGGGAACGGAAAGGGCAGGAGGATGCTGTTTCCGTGGGAGAGTTGCGGGAATTTTTAGTCAATCGCCCGGTACAGAAGTTATCTTGGAAGGAACTGCGTATCCTGGCAGAGAAGGTTGCGTCCAGCCGGGTCATTATTTTAGAAGATTTTTATCCTCAGCTTCATGCGCTTGCCATGCGACAGGAGACTAGGATTTTGCAGTTATGGCATGCTTGTGGGGCGTTTAAGCTCTTTGGCTTGTCTGATCTGGGAATCTCGGAACATCTGGAGCAGGATACCAGAAATCACAGAAGCTATGATGTGGCGATCACAAGTGGAGCCGGGATCATTCCTTTTTACAGTGAGGCGTTCGGTGTTCCGTCTGCCCATATTGCACCGGTTGGTGTACCTCGAACGGATTTCTTTTTCCGAGAGGAAGTGGTGCAATTGAAAATTCAGGAGCTGTACCAGCGGTATCCGATTTTGCAGGGAAAGCGGGTGATATTGTTTGCGCCTACGTTTCGGGGTAGTGGGAACCAGACTGCCTATTATCCGGCAGAATGCTTTCCGGTTCATCAGATTTTGGAGGAAGTGTCTGATGATGTGGTTCTGATTATCAAAAACCATCCGTTTGTGCGGAGCAAGATCGAGGTGGCAGAAACGGATCAAAATCGGGTGCTGGATCTGACTGGTAAGGAAAATATCAACGATTTGCTCTTACTTACCAATGTATTGATTACAGATTACAGTTCTGTTATATTTGAAGCGGCGATCTTGCAGATCCCGATGCTGTTCTATGTGTTTGATCTGGAAGAATATATCCAGAGCAGGGATTTGTACTTTGATTTTGCCAGTTTTGTGCCAGGCCAGATTGTCAGGGACCCGTTTGATTTGATCCAGGCGGTGTCAGAAACCTTACAATCGCCGGAGAACTATGTTCCCGCAGATTCTTTCCGGGAATTCTTTCTGGGTGCGGTGGATGGACATTCTACCGAGCGTGTGGTCAAGCTGGCAGAACGGTTGTATCAGGGATTGGATGATCTGAGACAGGTTACCAGCCGGGAAGAAATATGGGATTGACACATTGTCTGGTGGGGGAGAAAACGATCAGTATGGACAAGGAGATAGATGGTATGTATCAGACATGGAAAAAAGAACTGGAACGCTTTTCCCAGGGAAGCAGTGAATATGAATGGGATGAGTTAGAGGAACTGATTACGGACGACTTTGAGGAGGAGAAACTGACGGTAGAGGAATTTGACGGATTGATGGAGCAATTAATGAATATTGACGCATGATTCTTGATTTTGTTTCGAAAACAGCGTATACTATGTTATAATTCTCATTACTGAATGGAATATAAATTGTATTTTAGGGGATATCTATGCAAAACTGCACAATACACTTAGTATTACACAGGATGGAGGCAGCAGATGGATAAGAGAAAGCATGGTCAATTGGATATTAAAATAGATACCGGAGAGTTGGAAACCAGTACCGTTCCAGAGGATTTTACGGAGCCGGAGGAACTTTACCGGAAATTAATTGCAATGATTCGACGCTATCATCCGTCGGATGATATTACCCAGATTGAAAAAGCATACCGGATTGCGGACCAGGCCCATCAGGGACAATTGCGTAAATCCGGGGAACCCTATATTATTCATCCGATCTGTGTCTGTATTATTCTTGCAGAGCTGGAACTGGACAAGGAAACCATTGTAGCGGGTATGCTGCATGATGTTGTGGAAGATACGGTTATGACCGAGGAGGAGATTGCAGCAGAGTTTGGTGATGAGGTGGCATTGTTAGTGGACGGTGTCACGAAGCTGACTCAGATTAATTATGTCGCGGATAAAGTAGAGTTGCAGGCTGAGAATTTGCGGAAAATGTTTCTGGCGATGGCAAAGGACATCCGTGTTATCCTGATTAAATTGGCTGACCGTCTGCACAATATGCGTACCATGCAATATCAGACGCCGCCGAAGCAGAAAGAGAAATCGACGGAAACCATTGATATCTATGCACCAATTGCAGACCGTTTGGGGATTTCCAAGGTCAAGGTCGAATTGGATGACCTGGCATTTCGGTTTTTAGAACCGGAGCGGTATCATGAATTGGTGGACAGTATCGAACAAAGTAAAGTAAAACGTCATGAATTTATTGCACAAATTGTAGAGGAAGTGCGTGACCATATCGAAGCTTCGGGGATTGAAGCAACCATAGACGGGCGTGCAAAACATTATTTCAGTATTTATAAAAAGATGGTAACCCAGAACAAGACTTTAGAACAGATTTACGACTTGTTTGCCGTTCGTATTATTGTGGATTCCGAGCGGGACTGCTACAAGGCGCTGGGTGTCATTCATGAAATCTATAAGCCGATTCCAGGGCATTTCAAGGATTATATCGCATTACCGAAACCGAATAACTATCAATCACTGCATACGACGCTCATCGGGCCGCATGGACAGCCATTTGAGATCCAGATCCGCACGTATGAGATGCACCGTACTGCAGAGTATGGAATCGCCGCTCACTGGAAATATAAGGAAAATCAGTATGGGCAGGGCACGGCGGACAGTGAGGAGGAAAAGCTGGCGTGGCTGCGCCATATTCTGGAGTGGCAGCGTGACATGTCAGATAATAAGGAATTTCTGAGTTTGCTAAAGAGTGATTTGGATCTGTTTTCCGATCATGTATACTGTTTTACCAAGGATGGAGATGTCAAGAACCTGCCGGCAGGTTCTACGCCGATTGATTTTGCCTATGCCGTACATAGTGCAGTAGGTAACAAAATGGTGGGCGCCAGGGTCAACGGCAATCTGGTGACGATAGATTATCAAATTCAAAACGGGGACCGTATTGAGATTATTACTTCGCAAAATTCTAAGGGTCCGAGCAGAGATTGGCTGGCGCTGGTGAAAAGTACGCAGGCTAAAAATAAAATCAATCAATGGTTTCGGACGGAATTCAAGGAAGAAAATATCCTGCAGGGAAAAGAGATGCTTGCAAACTATGCAAAATCGCAGGGTGTGGTTTTATCGGATCTGCTTAAATCGGAGTATATGTCGATCTGTATGAAGAAATACGGATTCAAAGATTGGAATTCTGTGTTGGCGGCAATCGGGCATGGCGGTCTCAAAGAGGGGCAGGTTCTGTCCAAGTTACAGGATGCTTATAATAAAAAGAATCCAAAACATGCGACGGATCAGGATATCCTGGATGCGGTCAACAATAGTAAAACGAATCGCGGAACGCTTCGCAGCAGTATTGCAGTCCAGTCTAAGAGTGGAATTGTAGTGGCCGGTATTGATGATGTTTCCGTGCGGTTTTCCCGGTGCTGTAGTCCGGTTCCTGGTGATGAAATCATTGGATTTGTGACCCGGGGGCGAGGTGTTTCGATCCATCGGACGGACTGCATCAATATGATGAATTTGTCGGAGGGTGACCGCCAGCGGATTATTGAGGCAGAATGGCAGATTGCGCCGGAGGGCAAAGCGGATGAACTCTTTGACACGGAGATCATTATTTATGCCTATGACCGGATCGGTATTTTAATGGATCTAACCAGGGTATTTACAGAGAGTGGAATTACGATTCGCAATGCGAATACCCGTACCAGTAAACAGGGGATCGCCACCATTACCATTGGTTTTGCAATCCGTGGTGTGGAAGCCCTGCAAAATCTGACTGCGAAGTTACAGCAGGTGGAAGGGGTACGTGATATTGAGAGAACAAAATCTTAGTGTCCGATTCGTTGGATCGAAAAGGAAGGATCTGATCAGCAAGCAAGGAATCAGTAACATCGGGCGGGGCAATCATATATTTTGACCCGGCCATATCAATAGAAAGCAGATTTGGGAGGATGGCATGGCACGTTTGATTGCGAAATTCCGGACATTGGGACCGGTGCAGACGAATTGTTATTTTGTATTTCGGGAGGACACCAAGGAAAGTGTGATTATTGATCCGGCAGCGGAGCCGGAGCGGATCGGAGAAGTGATCCGGCAAATGGAGTTGCAGCCGAAAGCAATCTTGCTAACCCATGGCCATTTTGATCATATTATGGCAGTGGATGCCGTGCGGGAACAGTATCAGATTCCGGTGTATGCTGCCGAGGCAGAGCGGGAAACACTGGCGGATGAGTCTTATAATATGGCGCAAATGATCGGAGTATCTGCGTTATCGGTACAGGCTGATCATTGGCTGCAGGATGGACAGGAGATAGAAATGCTGGGACAGCCGGTGCGCTGTCTGCTGACGCCGGGGCATACCGTGGGTGGTATGTGCTATTATTTTCCGCAGGCGGGCATGTTATTTTCGGGAGACACCTTATTCCGTGAATCTGTCGGAAGAACGGATTTTCCGGGAGGAAGTATGTCTGTTCTGATACGGTCAATTCGGGAAAAATTATTTGTGCTGCCGGAGGCTGTGCAGGTGTATCCGGGTCATGGATTGATTACCTCGATACAGAATGAGAAAATGTTTAATCCGTTTGCGGTAGAGTAATCGGGGGAGGAACGAAGATGATCAGGATAGCTTTGTCGGAGCGGGATTTCGATTATGAGATTCAGGCATTGGTGCATAGTTTTTTTCCAGGGGAACGCAGTGAGATCTGCCTGTGGGAAGATGGAGAGACCCAGACAGGGGAAATCTGGATTTCTATCGGTATGACACAGACAGAGATTTCCATCGCAGTCCGGGCAGGGGAATCTCCCGTATATTCTGGCTGTACTGCGGTATCCGGGAAGGAAGACTGGCACAAAAAAGAGGGCAAGAAAGCCCATCCATACCGAACAGAATATAAAAATAAATTGAAAAAGTTGTTGTTTACGCTCCTCCAGGATATTCCGGGGGAGTATTTGCCGTCTGTCGGAAAGCGCCGAATTCCGGTATGGGGAACGATGACCGGCGTCCGTCCGACGAAAATTTTTATGAACCAGTGGTTGTCCGGTGCATCACTGGAACAGATCCGTCATGATATGCAGGAAACCTATCGGTGCAGTGCGGAAAAGACAGAACTTGGGTTACAGATTGCACAGAAGGAGGCTGCGTTACTCGAAACGATTCCCTGTGCCGCCGGGTACAGTCTGTATATCAGTATCCCCTTTTGTCCGACGACTTGTCTGTATTGCTCCTTTCCCTCTTATCCTCTGGAACAGTTTGGGCATCTGACAGAACAGTATCTTCAGGCATTAAAAAAAGAGATTTCTGCGGTAGCGGATGCCATGGGAGACCGTCCGCTTACCAGTATTTATATTGGCGGGGGAACACCGACGACCCTGTCTGCCGGGCAGCTCCGGGAGCTGATTCTACATGTCAGGTCATCTTTTCCCGATTTCGGTCTCTGTGAGTTTACGGTAGAGGCCGGCCGTCCCGACAGTATTACCAAGGAGAAGTTGTTGGTTCTGCGGGAACAGGGAGTAGACCGGATCTCAGTAAATCCTCAGACCATGCAGCAAAAAACTTTGGATCTGATTGGCAGAAAACATACCGTAGGGGACACGGTAGAGACTTTTCAATGGGCAAGGGAATTAGGTTTTACCAATATCAATATGGATCTGATTATCGGACTGCCGGGGGAAACGGTTTCAGATTTCCGAGATACGCTGCGCCAAATCCAGGCGCTTGATCCGGACAGTCTTACCATTCATTCTTTGGTTATCAAACGGGCTTCCAGACTGCGTTCTGTCTTGGAAGAACAGGCTTCCTCTGCGGGGATTTCTCTGGAAGAACTGGAATTTGGGCGCGGTGAACAGTTGGAGCAGATGCTGCGCCTGGGGGAAGAATTTGCGATGGAGCAGGGATATGAACCGTATTACATGTACCGGCAAAAAAATTCTGCCGGACATGCGGGCAGTATCGGACAGGAAAATATCGGCTATGCCCGTCCCGGAAAGGAATGTCTATACAATATTTTGATTATGGAAGAGATGCAGACCATTGCTGCCGTAGGTGCAGGGGCATCTACCAAACTGTACCATGCGGACCTGGGGCAGGTCAGTCGAATCGAAAATGTCAAAAGCATAACGGAATATATAGATCGGGTAGGGGAGATGGCGGCACGAAAATATGCATTATTACAGGAAAATGGGTCGTCTCTTTGAATGGTAGAAGCGACTTTCGACAGTTTGGTGTCATACATCGTTAATTTCAATGCGAATTTTTGGCAGAAGATGGAAGTGGAAGAATGGCCGGGTGTTGTAATTCCAGGCTGTTTTAGATATAATAATACGGCTGGTACAACGAATATGAAATCGCGGAAAGAATATTCGCTGCTCTGGTAAAATGGTGTAGAAAAGAGGTGCTCTATGGAACGTATCGCAGTAGTGACAGACAGTAATAGTGGAATTACAGCAGAGGAAGCAGATTCTTGGGGAATTACCGTGATTCCCATGCCTTTTTTGATCGAGGGCAAGATGTATTATGAAAATATTACGCTGACCCAGGAACAATTTTATGATAAATTGTTGGAAAATGTAGACATATCTACTTCGCAGCCGTCCCCGGAAGATGTGACTAAGACCTGGGATGATCTGCTCACGCAGGTAGATTCAATTGTGCACATTCCGATGTCCAGTGGATTGTCAGGTTCCTGCCAGACAGCGGTCATGCTGGCACAGGATTATGATGGCAAGGTGCAGGTGGTCAACAACCAGCGGATTTCGGTAACACAGAAGCAGTCGGTCAAGGATGCCCTGCAATTGGCAGAGGCGGGCAAGACAGCAGCAGAAATCCGGGAAAAACTGGAAGAGGTAAAATTGGAAGCCAGTATTTACATTATGCTGGATACTTTGAAATACCTGAAAAAAGGCGGCAGGATTACTCCGGCAGCGGCAGCGTTAGGAACGGCGCTTCGCTTGAAACCGGTGCTGCAGATCCAGGGGGAAAAGCTGGATGCGTATTCTATTGCAAAAACGACGAAAAAGGGCGTTGCAAAAATGTTGTCCGCAATGGAAGAAGATATACAGAGCCGTTTTGGAGGAGTGGAGCAGGTGCATTTGGAAGTGGCGCATACGAACAATGAAACGGCGGCATTGGAATTTCGGGATATGATACGAGAGCGTTTCGGCGTGGAGGAAATTATAGTAGATCCGTTGTCTTTGAGTGTTTCCTGCCATATTGGTTCAGGAGCTCTGGCGATTGCCTGCTCTAAAAAGATGGATGTATAAAGAAATGAGGATGAATATGAATTATATTGAGACACTGGGGACGAAGTCCAGAGCGGCAAAGAGCCGTTTGGCATGTGCTTCTACGGGAGAAAAGAACCGAATTTTGAAGAGGATTGCAGAGAAATTAGTGGAGTGCACGGAGCAGATCCTGCAGGAAAATGAAAAAGACATTGCGGCTGCCAGGGAACATGGGATTACAGAAGTGATGGTGGACCGTCTTCGGCTGACATCGGAACGAATCCAGGGAATTGCAGATGCCTGTGTCCAGTTAGTCAATCTGGAAGATCCGGTTGGGGAAGTACTACAGGGTTCAACGCGCCCTAACGGCATGAAAATCACTAAAATCCGTGTGCCGATGGGCGTTGTGGGTATTATTTATGAGTCTCGCCCTAATGTGACGGTAGATGCTGCTACACTCTGTATCAAGAGCGGAAATGCGGCGATTCTGCGGGGCGGTAAGGAAGCGATCCACTCCAACCGCATTTTAATGAACACGATGCGGGATGCGGTACAGGAAGTCGGATTTCCAGCAGATATCATCCAATTGGTGGAGGATACTTCGCGGGATATTTCCATTCAAATGATGCAGGCAAATGGATGGATTGATGTGTTGATTCCACGCGGCGGTGCCGGATTGATTCAGGCGGTGGTACAAAATTCTACTATTCCAGTGATTGAAACGGGAACTGGCAATTGCCATATCTATATTGATGAGACTGCGGATCTGGGGATGGCGGTAGATATTACGGATAATGGAAAGACGCAGAGACCGAGTGTGTGTAATGCGCTTGAGACTTGTCTGGTGCATCAGGCGGTAGCAGACACCTTTTTGCCGGCGTTGAAAGACAGGCTGGATGGGCATCAGGTAGAGATCCGTGGATGTGAACGGACCAAAGCGATTCTGGGGGACGTTGTTGTACCTGTGACCGAGGAAGACTATGCCACGGAGTTTCTGGATTATACCCTGGCAGTCAGAGTGGTGGATTCTCTGGAAGAGGCCGTGGAACATATTACAAAATACTCTACCGGACATTCAGAGTGTATTGTAACGGAGAGCTATTCCAGTGCAGAGCGTTTCCAGCAAACCGTGGATTCCGCCTGCGTTTATGTGAATTGTTCCACCCGCTTTACGGACGGCGGAGAGTTTGGTCTGGGAGCGGAGATTGGAATATCGACACAGAAATTACATGCCAGAGGGCCGATGGGTTTGCGGGAGATGACTACGATGAAATACTTGATTACCGGAGATGGGCAGATTCGGTAAAGATCTATCGTAAGCGGCAGGAATACAGGAGGAAACGGGAATGGAAATACAGGCGGTACAGCAGGGGGATCGGCTGCATATTGCCGTGTTTGGCAGGAGAAATGCAGGAAAATCCAGTGTGATTAATGCGATTACCGGCCAGGATCTGGCAATCGTATCGGAGCAAAAGGGTACCACGACAGATCCCGTGTTTAAGGCGATGGAAATTCTGCCATTGGGACCTTGTATGTTGGTTGATACACCAGGACTGGATGATGAAGGCGAACTTGGTGCCAAACGGGTAGAAAAAGCCAGGCAGGTTATGAACCGGACAGATCTTGCTCTGATCGTTTTGGATTTATCCCGGATGACGTCAGAGGAATTGGATGAAGAGCATGGGATCGGTGACAGGGAGAGGGAGATTCTCACACTGGTAGAGGAAAAAAAGATCCCGTATCTCATTGTCCTGAATCAGGCAGACCGAATTTCCGAGAGAGAGGCAGAGGTAATTCGAAAGCAGGTAGTCGCCAAAAACCCTGGTGTTCCGGTTTGTGTGATTAGTGCTGTCCGAAAAACGGGACTGGAGGAATTAAAGGATGTTCTGGCAGCACAGGCGCCGGATCGGGATACGAAGCTGCACATTATCAGTGATCTGGTAACGCCTGGGGATCTGGTGCTTCTGGTGATGCCGGTGGATTCTTCAGCGCCTAAGGGACGTTTAATTATGCCGCAGCAGCAGACAATCCGGGATCTCTTGGATCATCATGCGGCTGCAGTGGTAACCCAGGTGGAGGAGCTGCCAGCCTTGTTAAAACAACTGTCCGGCAGAATTCGAATGGTGGTTACCGATTCCCAGGTGTTTGGTAAGGTGGATGCGTTAGTACCGAAAGATATTCCGCTTACGTCTTTTTCGATTCTGTTTGCGAGACACAAAGGAAATCTGAGGGAACTGGTGTCCGGTGTGACTGCCGTGGACAAGCTGCAAGACCACGACCGGATTTTGATTGCAGAGGGGTGCACGCACCGGAGGCAGTGTGAAGATATCGGTACGGTCAAGATACCGAAATGGCTGCGTGAATACAGCGGACGGGATTTGCAGATAGATACTTGCAGCGGTATGGATTTTCCGGCGGATCTTTCTAACTATGCCATGGTAATTCACTGTGGAGGCTGTACCCTGCATGAACGGGAGATGAAACACAGAATCTACCGTGCAGGAGAACAGGGGATTCCGATCGTAAATTATGGAATTTTTATTGCATATGTCCATGGAATTTTGAAGCGGAGTGTGGAATTGTTTCCGTCAATTTATGATTTGTTGGATTAGGGGGGATTACGATTCAGAAACAGAGGAAATATATCTGGAATATTATCTTTATGGCTGTTTTGCTGGCGGGGACCTTGTACGCCCTGCTAAAAGATCAGGATCTGCCGATGATTATGGCGGAATTGCGGGGGGCAGATAAAGTGCAGGTTGCGGCCGCCATGCTAATGGCGGTGTTGTATTTGGTGTTACAGTCGGTTTCCCTGGTTGTCATCCTGCGTTCCCTTGGGATTGAGATTCGGTTGCTGCCATCCCTGCGTTATTCTTTTATCGGTTTTCTGTTCAATGCCATTACTCCATCAGCGAGCGGAGGGCAGCCGATGCAAGTTTTCTATATGAATATGGATGGGATTAATATGGGTGCTTCCTCCGTAGCGCTGTTATTCTGGACCATTCTCTATAAATTAGTCCTGTTAGTCATTCAGGGAGTGATCCTGTTGTGGAAACATGAGTTCGTGATGCAGGCACTTGGGCATTATCAATGGTTATATTGGATTGGAATACTTGTCAATGCGGTATCTATCGTTTTATACGGGATGGTTGTTTTTTCCAGAAATGCTGCCAAAAAGATTGTGCGGGCTGCAACCTGGCTGCTCTATAAGCTGCATATTGTGAAGCGCAGGGAGCGTTTGCTCTGTAAACTGGATGTTCTGTTAGATGCATACCAGGAGGGAGCAGCCTATATGCGGACACATTTGGATACGGCGATCATTGTCTTCGGCATTACTCTGTTGCAACGTCTGTCCTATTTTCTGGTCACTTGGTTCGTCCTTTGTTCTCTGGGGATATCTGCGGGAAGTATGGGAGAAATTGTGGCTTTGCAAAGCCTGGTATCGGTATGTATTGATATTTTGCCATTTCCTGGGGGAGTGGGAGTTAATGAGAGTTTCTTTGTCACAGTATTTCGTCCGTTTGTAGGGCAGGGGTGTGCCTTTTCTGCAATGTTGCTTAGTCGTGGGGTTAGTTTTTATGTCTTGCTCTTAATCAGTGCGGTTGTGACGATTGGCACGCAGGTTTATCATATGAGTTATGGAGAGAAGTAGAGATCGGGTGTAACGTATGGCAGGATACGAGAAATGCCCGGACGGTTGGTTCAGAACAGGAGGAAGGATGCCGGATCAATTAAGATTTATTTATCGTGGCGGAGAGGATGAGATCGTGGAAAAAAAATCCCGTTTCATTGGACAGGTTTATCCGGTTGCCACAGAACAGGAAGCGATGCAGATTATTGAACAGACCAGGAAGAAATATTGGGATGCGAGACATCACTGCTATGCGTATATCCTGGGAGAATATGGAGAAATTACCCGGTGCACCGATGATGGAGAACCGGCGGGTACTGCGGGAAGACCGATTTTAGAGGTGTTGCAGGGTGACAGTCTGCATAATGTGTTGGTTATTGTGACACGTTATTTTGGAGGGACGCTGTTGGGGACGGGAGGTCTGGTGCGTGCCTATTCGCAGGCGGCCAGGGCGGGTCTGGATGCCAGCCAGATTTTAGAAAAGCAGCGGGGATATCAGCTGCAGATTGATACCGATTACAATGGAATTGGCAAGTTACAGTATTTGACGGCAAAATCCAATGTTTCCGTGATAGATACACAATATGGGGAGGCAGTCACAATGACGCTTGTAGTTCCTGCCGAGGAGGCAGATGGTTTTATCCATCAAGTTACGGAGGCAACGGCAGGACAGGCACAGATCCGGGGACAGGAGGAACTGATCCACTATGCGGTGGCAGATGGAACGGTTCTTTTGTACGAACCAGATCATTAGCCTGTGGGTCGGGCGGGTATGTGACAGGATGATCAGAATAGAATGATAAATGGAGCGGGCTATGGATATCTTTGAATATATGCGGGAACAGAACCAGGATCAGGAATCTCCTCTGGCAGCACGGCTGCGGCCTCAGACGTTAGAAGAGGTGGTCGGGCAGGAACATATCATTGGCAGGGATAAATTGTTGTACCGGGCGATTCAGGCGGACCGGTTGAGTTCCATTATTTTTTATGGACCGCCGGGAACCGGAAAAACGACGCTGGCAAAGGTCATTGCCCATACGACTAGTGCGGAGTTTGTACAGATTAATGCTACTTCTGCCGGGAAAAAAGATATGGAGGCGGTGGTCAAACAGGCGCAGGATCAGGCAGGAATGTATCAGAAGCGGACGATTCTGTTTATTGATGAGATCCATCGGTTTAATAAGGGGCAGCAGGATTATCTGCTTCCTTTTGTGGAGGATGGGACGGTCATTCTCATTGGAGCCACTACAGAAAATCCTTATTTTGAGGTAAATGGGGCGTTGCTCTCCCGTTCTATTATTTTTGAGCTGCATGCTCTGTCAGCGCAGGACATTGCCGTGCTTCTGCGGCGGGCCGTGGAAGATACAGAGAGAGGAATGGGATCCTATGGGGCAGAATTGGATGCAGATGCATTGGAATTTCTGGCAGATATGGCAAATGGGGATGCCAGGACTGCATTGAATTCGATTGAGTTAGCAGTTTTGACCACGGAGCGGTCAGCAGACGGAGTGATCCATATTGATCTGAATGTGGCGCAGGAATGTATACAGAAAAGGGCAGTGCGGTATGATAAAACTGGTGATAACCATTATGATACGGCTTCTGCTTTTATTAAAAGCATGCGGGGATCCGATCCTGACGCAGCAGTTTACTATCTGGCGAAGATGCTACATGCAGGGGAAGATATTAAATTTATTGCCAGACGGATCATGATATGTGCCTCAGAAGATGTTTCTAATGCGGATCCCCAGGCTTTGGTTGTGGCAGTCAGTGCAGCGCTTGCAGTAGAACGGGTGGGGATGCCGGAGGCACAGATTATTCTGTCTCAGGCAGCGACCTACGTAGCGAGTGCACCCAAGAGCAATTCTGCCGTCTGTGCGATCAGTGAGGCAATGCAGGCGGTACAGAAAGAACAGGTTTCCGGGGTGCCGCCACATTTGCAGGATGCGCATTATGGCGGATCGGCAAAACTGGGACGGGGAACCGGATATCTATACGCCCATGATTTCCCCAATCATTATGTAAAACAGCAGTACTTGCCGGATGAACTGGTGGGAAGGCAGTTTTATGTGCCATCGGAACAGGGATATGAGAAGCAGATCAGAAACTATTTTCAGAAAATTCATGAGGATGAAACGGAATAATAGTAGAATGGAAATGGCCGGTTTTTGGATAGTAAGGTCATAGAATGGAGGTATTTTCATGAAACAGTGGAAACGGATATTAGCGATTCTGGCAGTGGTGTTAATTTTAGGATTCTATCTAGCTACTCTGGTCTGTGCAATTTTTGTGAAGCATCTCGGCACTCAGATGCTTCTGCTCAGTATTGTTGCAACTGTGCTGATTCCACTGGTTTTATATCTGTTATTCTGGTTATATGACCTGCTTCAGTCCCGGAAGAATCCTGCGGGAGAGTGGGAGGAAAGGACACGGAAAGGCTTTGCAGCGGCAGCCGCTTTTCAGCAGGGGAAAAAACTGACGGAGGGGACGGAAACTCATTCCCATCAAAATACGGAGGGGGAGGAGGCAGACCAGGAGGACGACGAACTGGAAATGGCGTATGATGACCCGGAGGTGGAAGAGGAAGAAATGGGCCTGATCTATGGTGAGTTGGAGACCGAGGAGGATGAGATGGATCTGGAGGATGAGGACCCGGAGGAGGAAGAACCGGAGTTGGCAGACGAAGATCCAGATCTCGGAGAACAAGGTGCAAGAATGAGATAAGGAATGTGGAATGGAAACACCGGTATATGATTTTGTGACAAACTATTGCGGCCAGAACGTATCCAGGCTGCATATGCCCGGCCACAAAGGACAGTCTTTTCTGGGATGTGAAGCGAGGGATATCACAGAGATTGCAGGGGCAGATGTCCTGCATCAGGCGGACGGGATTCTGAAACAGAGCCAGAACAATGCGGCTGCACTCTTTGGGAGCGGTCGGACATTGTATTCGACCGAAGGATCCTCCCTGTGTATTAAGGCAATGCTTATGGCGTTAATGCAGGGAAATTCGGGGGAGGGCCGAAGTTATCTGTTGGCGGCGAGAAATGTACATCGTTCCATGATTGATGCCTGCGCCCTGTTGGATCTGGATGTCCGGTTTCTGATGAATCCGGCCCGCAGCCATCTTTGCAGTGGAACGCCTGCCAGGGAACAGTTGGCACAGGAATTACGGCAGTTGGATCCGTTGCCAGTCTGCGTCTATGTGACCTCTCCTGATTATTTAGGGGAGATGGCTGATATCCGAGGACTTGCGGAGGTATGTAAAGAATATGGAATTCCGTTGGTTGTGGACAACGCTCACGGTGCCTATCTGAGGTTTTTGGATCCATCTGTCCACCCCATTCAGTTAGGAGCTGCGATGTGTTGTGATTCCGCTCATAAAACCCTTCCGGTACTAACGGGAGGAGCCTATTTGCATATCGCATCCGAATGGCAGGAGAAATATCAGGACCTTGCGGTGCAGGCGATGGCTGTGTTTGGTTCTACCAGTCCGTCCTATTTGACGTTGCAGTCCCTGGATCTCTGTAACCGTTATCTCACAGAACATTACCGGGAACGTCTGCAGGAGACCGTGGAACATGTCAGTGAGATCCAAGGGATCTTACGGCAAAACGGCCTGCCGTTGATAGAAACGGAGCCGCTCAAGATTGTGATCCATGCTGCGGCGGCAGGATATCACGGGACAGATGTGGCGCAGGAGATGCGCAGGTATGGCCTGGAATGTGAATATGCCGATGGACAGTATGTGGTATGGATGGTTACCCCGGAAAATACAGACCGGGATGGCAGCAGGATACGGCAGTGGGGGGAACGCACCATGCTGCGGAATGGGAAACCTCCGTTAAAAGAACCTGAGTTTGTGCTGGGAGAAATCGAACGGGTCTGTACGATTCGGGAAGCAGTGTTTGGTCCTGCACAGCGTATTCAGGCAGAGGATGCGGCAGGCAGAGTCTGTGCCGCAGAATGTGTAGCGTGTCCTCCGGCAGTTCCGATTGCGGTTAGCGGGGAGAGGATTACCAAAGAGATGGTTTCTCTGTTTCGGTATTATGGAATCCGTGACGTGATAGTGCTTGCGCATTGAGACCGGATTTGCTATACTGATTCCAACTATCGGTTACGGGCAAGAGACAGTACAGTGCGTTCATCAAGACCGTTTGTGCATTGCTTGTCAGATACATCGCTTATGTACGAATGAGCAGTGCAGAAATGAGGGAAATTATGAGTATTCAGACAGAGGAATTTGGTGTTACGAAAACAGGGAAAAAGGTTACCCGGTATATTTTGACAAATCGCCAGGGGATGAAAGTGTCTTTTCTGGATCTGGGCGCAGTGATCCAGAGCGTTGAGGTTACCGATCGGAATGGAGTTTTGGAAGATGTCGTTCTGGGATATGACACGGTTTCCGGTTATGAAACCAATGTACCCAGTTTTGGTGCACTGGTAGGTCGTTGTGCAAACCGGATCTCCGAGGCTAAATTTGAACTAAATGGGAAAACGTATTCCTTAGATCAGAATGATGACACCAATTGTCTGCATGGAGGATATCTTCGGTATAATCACTGCATGTATGAAGCAGAATGTATGTCAGGAGAGGAATATGATAGTATTGCCTTTTCCAGGCTCAGCCCGGATGGTGAACAGGGATTTCCAGGGAATCTTTCCCTGACGGTAACCTATACCTGGAATGATGACAATGAATTAATGATAGAATACCAGGCTGTTTGCGATGAAGATACCGTGTTGAATCTGACGAACCATAGCTATTTTAATCTTGGTCCGGGCGGTCATGCGGGAAACCCGGTGCTTCGCCAGGAAGTCCAGATACTGGCAGATTATTATCATCCTATTGGGGATAAACTGCTTCCTACCGGAGAATGTTTGCCAGTGGCGGGCACAATCATGGACTTTACTACATTTCATCGCATTGGGGATCATATTGGAGAAGATGATCCGGAGGCAGGGACACTCAGTGGATATGATCATAATTATGTGCTGCCGGAACATGAGTCTGGCGAAATAATCAAAGCAGCAGTCATCCGGGATCCGGAAAATGGGCGTGTAATGGAAGTGTATACCGATATGCCAGGAATTCAGTTTTATATAGCAAAAGAGTTGGAGGAAGCCGGGGGAAAAGGGGGACGTACCTATCAAAATTATGGGGGCGCATGTTTCGAATCCCAGAATTTTCCGAATGGCATAAACCAACCGAATTTTCCATCTCCGATCCTGCGGGCGGGGGTAGAATTTGAATCCACGACAGTTTACCGTTTTCGTATAGAGGAATAGGACATTGCAGGCCGCTGTCTGTCGACAGGACGGGGAATACAAAAGAAACGGTACCTTTCTATTCACTGGATCATACAATGGATGATAGGATTACAAAAATAGATTAGCAGATGAGGGATCAGTATGAATAATGTGTTTCATAAGTGTTTGAAGAGGGCTTTTGGCGAGCAGGAGTATGTGCAATACGTCAAGATGTGCAGAGAGGAATTGGTAGGACAGGAATCAGGAATGGTATCCTATGAGAATAAACCGGTATACCAGAAAATGTATCAAATTTTACAACAGGAAAATCAGGAAAATTTGAAGGAACGTGCGGAACGGTTGATGGAGACGATGTATCTGGCATTTCAGATCGGCCATCGCTTTGCATCCGTGATTATATTTTATGTGATAGCAAATTTTATTCTGATCGGGCTGGAATTAAATTATTATGTGACTTGTATCAGTCTGGCTCTGGTTGGTGTGTGTTTTTTATATAAACTTGTGGAATTTATGAAAAATAAATACTGCTTTGTGGATGCATATTTGGTGATGGTGTACAAAGCAGTATTGGAAAAATTATATCCAGCGCTCAAAAACGGGGCTTAGATAGCGCTGCTTATATGAGATTGAAATGACAAAATGCGTTTCGCAAACCATCGTCCATGATAGGATCGGTGACAAAATCCGAAGCATCACAGACTATTTGCTGGCTTCCCCCCATGGCAATACTGGTAGCGGCATATTCTAACATTGGCAGGTCGTTGGTGCTGTCTCCGATAGCGATGGTATCTTTCCAGGGAATATCGAAATATTTCATCAAAAATTGAATCCCGCTGGCTTTGGAACAGCCCAGGGGCACAACTTCATAGAATCCATTTCCGCGGTCAATGAAATCCAGGTCTGTGCTATATTTGTCCATGAAATGGGACAGATTGCTGTCCGGCCTGATACAAATACAGAATTTATCATAGTTGAGTTTCCCGGCTTGGTCGGGGTCTGTCTGATGGAAAGACAGAGGAAAAGCAGCACTGTGTTCCTCTTGAAATACCTGAATCCGTGTCGTATAGGGGTTAGTGCTGTAATATAGGTCATGTGTGCCCTCTAACAGCCATTCCAGCCGACAGTCTTCCAGGTCATGCAGAATCTGCCTGCCCAGATCTTCCGGGATCGTTTGGTGGAATAGAGTTTCCTGATGATAGAAGATTGCGGTTCCACAACCGCAGACGAATCCATCCATGGATAAATCCAGGATAAACGGATCAATTTCGGACAGGGCACGTCCGGTATTGATGAAACACAGATGGCCGCTCTGCTGCAGCCGTTTTAAGGTATCTCTGGTACTTTCCGGGATGACATGGTAATGGTCATGGTCTGTTACCAGAGTTCCGTCAATATCAAAAAAGATTAATTTTTTCATAGTTTCAACAGTCCTTTCATAATTCAATGAATTATTCTGATGGATGTATTTGGAGACATAGGTCCGAAGAATATGTTTCATCCGAAAGGATTATATAAAAAATGGACAAAGGATGCAAGGCAAACAGATGAAAAATTTTTTACCAGTGAGTAGGAAAGAAATGGAACAACGGGGATGGCAGGAGGTGGATTTCGTCTATGTCTGCGGGGACGCCTATGTAGACCATCCTTCTTTTGGTGCGGCCATCATTACCCGGGTACTGGAAGCGCATGGCTTCCGCGTGGGAATCATTGCCCAACCGGACTGGAAGCGGGAGGAGAGCATACAGGTCTTCGGTATGCCGAGACTGGGGTTTCTGGTATCTGCCGGAAACATGGATTCCATGGTAAATCATTATACGGTTGCTAAGAAGCGCCGGGGAAACGATGCCTATACTCCAGGCGGGGTAACCGGAAAAAGACCCGATTATGCTACCGTGGTCTATTGTAATCTGATCCGCAAGGTATATAAGCAGGTTCCCATCATTATTGGCGGAATTGAGGCGAGCCTGCGACGTCTGGCACATTATGATTACTGGTCGGATTCGGTTAAACATTCTATTCTGGTCGATTCTCAGGCGAACCTCCTGTCCTACGGTATGGGGGAACGATCCATCATTGCAATTGCAGAGGCACTTGACAGTGGTATTGCGGTAGACGATATCACTTTTATCGAGGGGACGGTATATCGGGCAAAGAATCTGGATGCGGTTTACGACGCTCGGATACTGCCTTCCTTCGAGGAAATCCGGGCGGATAAACGGGCCTATGCCGAAAGTTTCTATCAGCAGTATTGCAATACAGATGCGATTACAGCAAAACGATTGGTGGAGCCATATCATGATCATCTTTACATTGTCCAGAACCCACCATCCAGACCTTTGACCGAGTTGGAGATGGACGATATCTATGCACTGCCGTACATGCGCGCCTACCATCCCTCCTATGAGGCAGAGGGAGGAGTTCCGGCACTTAAGGAAATCAAATTCAGCCTGACCAGCAACCGAGGTTGTTACGGAGGTTGTAGTTTCTGTGCCTTGAATTTCCATCAGGGCCGGGTGCTTCAGGTACGAAGCCATGCTTCCATTTTACAGGAAGCGCAGGAGATGATACAGGACCCGGATTTTAAGGGATATATTCATGACGTAGGCGGGCCCACGGCTAATTTCCGCCATCGTGCCTGTGAAAAGCAGGAGAAGTCCGGGGCATGTACAAACAGGCAATGCCTGTTTCCAAAGCCTTGCCCGAATCTGGTAATTGACCATCGGGACTATCTGGCCCTTCTTCGGAAACTGCGGGCACTGCCCGGCGTCAAAAAGGTATTTGTCCGTTCGGGCCTTCGCTTTGATTATCTGCAAGCCGATACGGATGATACCTTTTTCCGGGAACTGTGTGAACATCATATCAGCGGGCAGCTCCGCGTGGCGCCGGAACATGTTGCCGATACGGTGTTAGAAAAAATGGGGAAACCCAGACATGCGGTTTATGAGAGGTTTTGTGAGCGCTATCAGAAGATTAATGCTGGCTATGGAAAAAAACAGTATATCATTCCCTACCTGATGTCCTCCCATCCGGGAACCGGTCTCAAAGAGGCGGTAGAACTGGCAGAATATATTCGGGATCTGGGATATATGCCAGAACAGGTGCAGGATTTTTATCCGACGCCATCCACGATTTCTACCTGTATGTACTATACGGGACTGGATCCGCGAACGATGGAACCGGTTTATGTGCCACGCAATCCTCATGAAAAGGCAATGCAGCGCGCATTGATCCAGTATCGGGACCCGGCAAACTATGCGTTGGTCAAAGAGGCGTTACTGCGGGCAGACAGACGGGATCTGATCGGTTTTACTCCTCACTGCCTGATCGCACCGCGCAGGGAAAAGTGGCGGGAGGGGAACTGGAAGCGCCGGAAAAAGACGACGTCGCAGAGAAAGAATTCTGACCAGGGAAAACGCTTCGAGCCCCGTCGGAAAAGGGATCAGGAAAACCGTTTAGAATCCGGGAGGAAAATAGACCATGAAAAACGCTCAGAAGCCCAGCGAAAAAGGGATCAGGAAAACCGTGCAAAGTCCGTGCAAAAAAATGGATCTTTAAAAAATACAGAGCCCCAGCGAAAAAAAATTGACAAAACTGGAAAAAAGAGGTTAAATTCCAGCAGAAAAAACCGATAAAATTACTAAGGAAGTGGATGATTCTGTCCACAGAAACGTTGATGGCAGACGGGTCGGCCTGCCATGACATGTATTTTGTATGTAAGGAGGATTGATAGTATGTCATATAATTTCTTTGGTGATTCTGGAATGAATAATATGTATGGTAATTTGTCAGGCTCATGGAGTGATTTTTCCATGATTAACAGTGGCTCGTACAAAAAACTCCTCAAATCTTATTATTCTACGGTTAAGGAGACAGATTCCGATTCTTCTTCCAGCTCAACCACGAAGACAGACCGAGAGAAAAATTCCCGTTATACCGTGAAATCAGCGACAGAGTTAGATGCTGAGAAGTCTGGAAAGAATTACCGTGAAACCGTAGACACCGCAGAGTTCTCTGCGATTAAGTCGAGTGCAAAGAGCCTTTCTAGTGCAGTTTCTGCACTGTCTTCGGAGTCTCTCTATCAAGAGCCGGAAGAGGACGAGAAGGATACTGGTACGCAGACAAAGAAAAAAGATGTGACCAGTTCGGTAAAATCGGCACTGAAGGATTATGTCAATGCTTATAATTCCTATATGAACAGTGCGCGCCAGTCCAATAGCAATTCCATCCAGGCGAAGAACCTGAAAATGTTCCAGGCAAATGCAGATCATGCAAAGGCATTAAAGGAGCTGGGAATTACTACGGGAAAGAATGGAAACTTAGTATTTGACGAGACAAAATTTGATTCCTCCAAGGTGGAAACTGCCAAAGAATTATTCAGTGGAAAAGACACCTATGGGGAAGATATGAAGAAGGTTGCAGATGAAACGTATCGTATTGCCAATAGCGCAACCTACAATGCAGGCGGTGGATCTAGCTACTCTACCAGTGGCGCATACTCTGTATTAGGAACGACGAACAGTGCATTGGATCAGTACTTATAAAAGATGGTTCGTTTGTTATCCTGCCCGGATACAGGATCGGTTAGGATCTTGCAGGAAGTAAGTTGTATCACATACAAACTGCCCAATCGTGTCAGTACGGTTAGGCAGTTTTTGTGTGATAGATTATTTATTGATTTTCCTATCGGGTAGTATCAGGGAAAATAAGGAGGTAAGCTTTGTATCGATTTTATGTTCAGGAAGATAGGATTGGCGCGGATGGGATTATCATTGAGGGCAGTGATGTCAACCATATAAAAAATGTGCTGCGTCTGGAACCCGGAGATTGGGTGGTGGCATGCGACGGCGCAGGGAAGGACTACGTTTCCCGCATCCAGGCGTTGGAGGCGGACCGAGTCATTCTGCAGGTGGAGAAGGTGCAGGAAACAGGGTCGGAGCTTCCGGTAAAAATTACATTATTCCAGGGGCTGCCCAAGAAAGACAAGATGGAGTTTGTCATACAAAAAGCGGTAGAACTTGGGGTCTATGAGATTGTTCCGGTCATCATGAAACGCTGTGTGGTCCGTTTGGATGGAGAGAAAAAGATCCGTAAAAAGCAGGAGCGGTGGCAGGCGATTGCAGAGGCGGCGGCAAAACAGTGCGACCGGGGGATCATTCCGGTCGTACATGCCCCGGTCACGATGGACCAGGCATTTGACATTGCACGTGGCATAGAGTACAATATGATTCCGTATGAACTACAGGACGGAATGGAAGCATCCAGAGAAATCGTAGCGGAGGCATGCCATCACAAAACACTGGGAATCTTTATCGGGCCAGAGGGCGGATTGGAACAGGAAGAAGTCAGTCAGGCGATGGACAGGCAGATTCATCCGCTGACTCTCGGGAAACGGATTTTGCGAACCGAGACAGCGGGAATGGCTTTGCTGTCGATCTTGATGTTTCAATTGCAGGACTAGTATCAATCATACAAGATACTAGAACAGCGGATACGAAATCACGGACACTCTAGCTGTACTAGGAGAATGGATCGCTGCGCATCCATTTTTGCTATTTCTCAGGAACGATTCCCTTGGATCAGTCGCAGCAGGGAGGCTGCCATGGAGGCATATTTAGATAATGCTGCTACTACGAAGGTATTTCCTGGCGTATTGGAGCGGATGGTACAGATCATGGAGGGGGATTTTGGCAATCCTTCTTCGAAGCACACGAAGGGATGGGAAGCAGAAAATGCGATCCGAGAGGCGACGGAGCAAATCTGCGGCCGATTAAAATGTGAAGCCAAGGAAATTATTTATACTTCGGGAGGAACGGAGTCGAATAATCTTGCATTGGTGGGGGCTGCAACGGCAAACCTCCGTTCAGGGAAACACATAATTACGACAAGGATGGAGCACGCCTCCGTACATCAGCCGTTGGCCTATCTGGAATCTCAGGGTTATGAAGTAACCTATCTGCCTGTGGATCGCCACGGGAAAGTAGAGCCGGAGGTTTTAAAGCAGGCTGTCCGGGAAGATACGATACTGGTTTCTGTGATGTATGTAAATAATGAAATTGGGTCTGTCCAGGATATTGGACAGTTATCGCATGCTATCCAGCAGTGTAATCCCAACACAATTTTTCATGTGGATGCGATTCAAGCGTTTGGAAAATATGCGATTGTGCCGAAACGTCTGGGGATAG
The DNA here is from genome assembly GCA_947644195.1 of uncultured Clostridium sp. Lineage (GTDB taxonomy): Bacteria > Bacillota > Clostridia > Lachnospirales > Lachnospiraceae > Butyribacter. The sequence goes on along the minus strand of CANRZB010000043.1, from coordinate 2,666 downwards.
ATCTGATGTCCGTCAGTGGGCATAAAATCCATGGGCCGAAAGGCAGTGGTTTCCTCTATGCGAAAGTGGGAACCAAATTAAATCCAATTCTGTTTGGTGGAGGCCAGCAGAGAGGGATGCGTTCGGGAACGGAAAATGTGCCGGGGATTGCAGGGCTCGGAGAGGCAGTGCGGTTGATTTATACCGATCAGGAACAAAAGAGAGAACAGCTATATACTTTAAAGGAACGGCTGATCGAGGGATTGCTGCGGTTAGAGCAGGTACAGATTCATGGAATGGAAGGACTGGATTTGCAAGATACGGCTCCCCATATTGTTAGTGCCGGATTTGCAGGGATTCGCAGTGAAGTTTTATTGCATGCACTGGCAGAACGGAATGTGTATGTCTCGTCTGGTTCTGCCTGTTCTTCCAATCATCCGGAACTTAGTGGTACACTGCAAGCCATTGGCGTACCGGATCATCTGCTGGATGCGACCCTGCGGTTTAGTTTATCCGTGACGAACACAGTGGAGGAAGTGGATTATGCAGTACGGCAGGTAGGGGAATTATTACCCGTTCTGCGAAGATTTGTCAGACATTAGGAGGAAGTTTATGCATCAGGCATTTTTATTAAAATATGCGGAGATCGGCATTAAGGGCAAGAATCGCTTTAAATTTGAAAATGCGCTCTGTGAGCAGATTCGCCGGAAATTAGCGAATGTGGAGGGGGATTTTACCGTGATCCGGCAGCAGGGGCGAATATTTGTGGAGGCGCAGGGAGAGTTTGACTCCGAGGAAGCGGTTCAGGAAATGGGGATGGTCTTTGGCGTAACGGGGATCAGTCCAGTGGAAGTGGTAGAAGAAAAAGATTGGGATCATCTGGCGCAGGCTGCCGCAGATTTTGTGGCCAAACAATATGATTCCCCGGATTTTAGTTTTAAAGTAAAATGCCGTCGGAGCGACAAGCATTATCCGATGACTTCGCCGGAAGTCTGTATGGAATTGGGCGGTTATCTCTTGGAGAGATTTCCATCTTTAACGGTGGATGTGCATGATCCGGACGTGGTAATCTGGGTTGAAGTTCGGGAAAAAGCCTATCTCTATTCCAAGGTATTTCCAGGCGCTGGCGGGATGCCTCTGGGGACGAATGGCAAGGCGATGCTGCTCCTATCTGGAGGGATTGACAGTCCAGTGGCGGGATATATGATTGCAAAACGCGGTGTGTATATTGATGCCGTATATTTTCATGCACCGCCTTATACCAGTGAGCGTGCTAAGCAAAAGGTAGTGGACCTGGCGAAACTGATTTCCCGTTATACGGGGCCGATCCATTTACATGTGGTAGACTTTACGGAAATACAGTTAGCAATCTATGAGCAATGTCCTCATGAGGAACTGACGATTATTATGCGCCGTTATATGATGAGAATAGCAGAAACGCTGGCAGAACGAAATCACTGTCTGGGACTGATTACCGGAGAGAGCATTGGACAGGTGGCAAGCCAGACCATGCATAGTCTGGCAGCGACAAACGATGTCTGTCGTCTGCCAGTATACCGCCCGCTCATCGGGTTTGATAAGCAGGAGATTGTGGATATCGCAGAAAAGATTGGAACCTTTGAAACTTCCATCCAACCTTATGAAGACTGCTGTACGATCTTTGTGGCGAAGCATCCGGTTACGAAACCGGAGATCAAGCAGATCCGTAAGTCCGAGCAGAATTTGGCGGAGAAGATTGAGGAAATGGTGCAGACGGCTCTGGATCGAATTGAGGTCATTGCGATTTCCTAATTCTGAAACCGTAGGGAGGACCAAAAAGTTCGTGTACTGACCTGTGAATGGGAAGATAAAACAAAAGCAGATACCTTTCCGAAAGCTCGGAAAGAAACCTGCTTATCATAAATCTATGAATGATGTAGTGGTTACTCCACGATATATGGCTCTAAGACCTTGAGGATCTCATCGATGCAGTCGTCATCATGGATATTTAAGTCAATGGGTCTGGAAAGATCTAGGCTGAAAATACCCATGATAGACTTTGCGTCAATCACATATCTGCCAGAAACCAGATCAAAATCCGTGTCGAATTTTGTCACATCATTAACAAATGCTTTTACTTTGTCGATAGAGTTCAAACAAATGCTTACAGTTTTCATGATTGGTTACCTCCTTTTTGATTTTCACATCCGCAACTCTATACTAGACATAATGGACTTTAAAGTCAAGATACAATCTGACTAAAATATTACAGAAATATCCAGGAACCCTATGGATGTTTTGTACAATTTGATTGTGTGGAAGGAGAATTATTGTGAAAATCGCATTTCTGACCCTGGGCTGTAAGGTAAATGCCTGCGAAACGGAACGGATGAAGACGGAGTTTGAGAAAGCCGGATACCGGATTGTGGCATTTTCGGAACAGGCTGATATCTACCTGGTTAATACTTGTACCGTGACCAATATTGCGGACCGCAAGTCCCGCAAGATGTTGCATCGTGCCAGAAGAAAGAACCCGGATGCCATTGTTGTGGCAGCGGGATGTTATGTGGATTCGGCGCAACAAAGAGGTGTGCAGGAGGAGGCCGTGGATGTATTTTTGACCAATGCAGAGAAGGATGCGGTGGTGGAATGCGTGGAAGCTGCTCTTGAGGAAAGAAAGGCCGCCAGGGAAGCGGAAGGAGCTGGAA
>CANRZB010000042.1 GCA_947644195.1 uncultured Clostridium sp. | reverse complement strand
GTATTCTTTGCAAAGTACGGAGGAGATACCGGACGATTACGAAGAACTGTCTTTTGTATGTTTACGTCAGGATGGTTCCTATGAATCAACCGCAACCCTCTCCAATGTATGCAGGCTGATTCAGAAACACGTAGAGGGGCTTGAAAATTTCCACTTCCACCAGTTGCGGCACACCTATACGAGCAATCTGTTATCAAACGGGGCAGCCCCGAAAGATGTGCAGGAACTTCTGGGACACTCTGATGTAAGTACCACAATGAATGTTTATGCCCATGCCACCAGAGAGGCGAAACGGACTTCCGCAAGGCTTTTGGATAAGGTGGTGGGCGGTAATTAAAAACTTTCCCTTGTTTTGGTCCTATGAGGGCAAAAACAAGGGAAAATGGTTGATTTGATGATGTAATGGGTTTGATAGATTGCGTAAAATGGGGATTTTGGTAGGGAATGATAGTTTAATCCAAATTTATTTTATCATTCATTCATGAAAAAACAAAGTAGATTTTTCTGCATATAATGAATCATATACCAATCCATATAAAATAAAAAGTGAGGTGGTTTCCATTGAACAATTTTAATCCTAATTTGATGTTTATTTTACAAAATTTACTCAATCCAAATAGAACCTGTAATCCAAACAACGCCTGGAACCTACAAAATATGGGAGCTGTCAATAACATGTTTATGCCTGACCCCTCTCAAAGTATTGAATCAGAAGCCATATTCTCTGAAGCAAAAGATTCCGCTATTGAAGCGGAACCGTTGGTGAATTCACCATTTTCTCCTGATGAACCGAGAGCCATGGAGACAAACAACACTGCTACCTATTGTTGTGAGCCAGGACCAATGGGACCAAGAGGGGAACCCGGACCTCCCGGATGCCCTGGGGAACGCGGTGAAACAGGGCCACAAGGGGTAACCGGACCACAAGGACCACAGGGTGCTACCGGACCAATGGGTCCAAAGGGTGAGCCTGGTGCCAGAGGGCCTGCGGGACCTCCTGGCTATCCGCAAAACAGTATTTTTGCGTCGTTTTTAGACTCAGAACTCTTTTTGTCAGAAAACGCTACTGTTCCCTTAAAATTAGATATTCCGGATACCACCGGAAATATCTCCCTCTGTGATAGCCACTCTGCCCTGCTAGAACCCGGACATTATCTAATCTATTATTACTTCTCTACTGTAATGAACAAACCTGGTTTTGTAAACCTTGTCCCTGTTTTTAATGACTGTATGCAGCCTGTATTTGCCGAATATGTCACAACACAAAAAAAGATGGAAAGCATTGAACTATCAAGATATTTTTTAGTTGAAATCCCAGAAGCTTCCTCTCTGTCTTTTATATGGCATTCTTCTGGAAGTACCTGCAAAATCAATATGAATATTATAGTACAAAAACTTTGCAGAGAATAAAACGAAGGTAACGGGAGGATCCATCATGACAACTATAAGCCTTTGTATGATTGTCAAAAATGAAGAAAAACACCTTGCACGCTGTCTTGACAGTGTAGCAAAACTTGTAGAAGAAATTATTATTGTGGATACCGGTTCCACGGACCGAACCGTAGAAATTGCATCGAGGTATACGTCAAAAATCTATTCCCACCCATGGATTGATGATTTTTCTGATGCCAGAAACTATTCATTTTCCAAGGCATCCATGGATTACTGTATGTGGATGGACGCTGATGATATTCTGGAAGAAAAAGAATGGGAAAAGTTTCTACAATTAAAAAGTACCCTTGCCTTGGATACCGATATTGTAATGATGAAATATAATACAGCCTTTGATGAAGCTGGCAATCCTTCCTTTTCCTATTTTCGGGAACGATGGATCAAAAATGATTCTACCTACCGCTGGGTTGGCGCTGTCCACGAAATCATTCCACCAAAAGGCAACGTAATTTATTCCGATATTTCCTTCAGCCACAAAAAAATAACCGCCGGAAATCCAGACCGCAATTTGAAAATATATCAAAAGATGCTCGCATCTGGAAAAAAACTGGACACAAGGCAGCAATATTATTATGGCCGTGAACTCTACTATCATCATCAATACCAAAAGGCCATTTCGATTTTTGAGGATTTCCTGGCTTCACCGGAGGGATGGATTGAAAATAAAATAGAGGCATGTTCTGTCTGTGCCGATTGCTATTACCAGTTGGGACAGGAAGAATCTGCACTGCTGACTCTCCTGCACAGCCTTTGTTTTGATCTGCCAAGAGCAGAATTGTGCTGTCAGATTGGAAAGCACTTTTTGGAACACGATAACTACCACAATGCCATTTTCTGGTACGAAGCTGCGCTAAAAGCAACAAAAAATGAATATTCCGGAGGATTTATTCTGCCGGACTGCTACGATTATATCCCACTATTACAGTTATGTGTGTGTTACGACAAAATAGGCGACAGGCAAAAGGCAAAGGAATACAACGATCGTGCCGGAGTCTGTAAACCCTTCTCCAAAGCATATCTATATAACAAACAGTATTTTGAACAATTGCAAATATCCTGACTATTTTTATTCTGGTGTAGGCACAAAAGGTCTTTTAATTGTAACAGATATACCAAAGACTCATACAATATTTGTAGTAAAAACATTTTTATGTTTCCTAACTTGTTTTTGCGAATACGATTGAGAGGATGTGTTTACGTGAATCAGAATAAATCTTATCATTGCTGTTCCAATCAGTGTGAGAATCAATATTATCCTTCCTGCTGTAAACCTGGTCCTGCCGGGCCAAAAGGGGACCAGGGAGAACCAGGACCTCAAGGTATCAAAGGAGATACTGGCTGTCCTGGACCAAAAGGGGACAGAGGGGAACAGGGCCCCATGGGGCCTCAGGGTATCCCTGGTGTCCCTGGTGCCAGAGGTCCACGAGGAAATACCGGTCCTGTTGGGCCCACTGGTAATACCGGACCAAGAGGATTTGAAGGTCCCAGAGGATATGCTGGGCCTCAGGGAATTCAAGGAATACAAGGTGTTCGGGGAGATATCGGACCGAAAGGGGATCCCGGCTGTGAAGGACCAAAAGGGGAGATTGGTCCGCAAGGACCTGTCGGAAATACCGGACCCACCGGGCCGATTGGTCCACAAGGAGATATTGGCCCTCAGGGACCACGAGGAATTCCGGGTATAACTGGTCCCACAGGTGCTACCGGACCAATGGGACCTCAGGGCGTAACTGGTGCGCAAGGGATTCAGGGAGAGACCGGACCGATAGGTATCCAGGGACCGAAAGGATGCCCAGGAGAGGAAGGACCGACCGGACCAACGGGGGCTACCGGGCCTACGGGACCAACTGGGCCTACCGGGGCTGACGGGATCATTGGACCAACCGGACCGACTGGCGCGGATGGCCTGATTGGACCTACCGGCCCTACCGGACCGACGGGGGCTCCGGGACCTAACGGGGCTGACGGTATGATTGGACCGACCGGACCGACGGGGGCTACCGGGGCTACTGGCGCAGATGGCCTGATTGGACCGACCGGACCGACGGGGGCTACCGGGGCCGATGGGCTCATTGGACCAACTGGCCCTACGGGACCTACTGGCGCGGATGGGCTCATTGGACCAACAGGACCGACCGGGGCTACGGGACCGACCGGGGCCGATGGGCTCATTGGACCGACTGGCGCTACCGGGCCGACCGGACCTACTGGCGCGGATGGGCTCATTGGACCGACCGGGGCTACGGGACCGACCGGCGCGGATGGCCTGATCGGACCAACTGGCCCTACGGGACCTACTGGCGCGGATGGCCTGATTGGACCAACAGGACCGACCGGCGCCGATGGCCTGATTGGACCGACGGGTGCTACGGGCATTACCGGAGCTACGGGCCCTACCGGTGTTGCCGGTACTGGAGCGATCATTCCATTTGCCTCTGGACTTCCGGTTGCCCTGACCACAATAGCCGGCGGTCTTGCCGGATTACCCGCTTTTGTCGGTTTTGGAAGCAGTGCCCAAGGGCTTACACTTTTAGGCTCCACCATTGATATCACAAATGCCAGTGGTACACTTTCCAACTTTGCGTTTCAAGTTCCCCGCGCTGGTACCATTACTTCATTTAGTGCATTTTTCAGTACAACCGTAGCTCTTTCGTTAGTCGGTTCTACTGTTACTGTAAATGCACAAATATACCAGTCCACAACACCTAATAATGTTTTCTCTCCTATTCCCGGAACGTTAATCAGTTTGACACCATCACTTTCCGGAATCGTATCTGTTGGAACATTATTAAACGGTGCCGTCACAGGTCTCAATATTCCTGTGACAACGCAAACAAGACTGATGCTTGTTTTCTCAGCAACTGCAAGCGGAGTGACTTTAATCAATACTATAACCGGATACGCTAGTGCCGGATTGAGCATTAATTAAAATAATTTTTATTTCACTGACTCCGTCTCTAGAGATCGAAAGCTATGATACTCTAAAGGCGGAGTTCCTCTTTTGCACCCCATCCATTTTTTATCTATTGCTATCAGATGCAATATGATAAAATAGAGGAAGAAGAAAAGCGATAAGAGGAACAAAACAATAAATGTCATGTATCAAAGCGAGGAGAATTGCCATGCTGTGGAAGCGAAAGAAAACTGCCATCCAAACAATTTCTTATGATCCGGCGAGACAAACTGCCGTTCTAAAATGCAGTATCTGTAACGGGGAACAGACCGCCGGATTTCAAGACAAAGAAACCGGAAAATTTCAAGAAGTCATGTTGATCCAAAACGATTCTGACCTAAATCTTTTTCAAAAGACATATGGAGTAAAGGAAATCAAGAAAATTTATTGAAAAATGTGGTTATGTATCTGTCATGATGTTGGGAATCTATATCCGAAATGGAGACAAGGCTCCGGCCAATCAACAGGGCAACCGTATTTACTTGTTATTATTTATCGTTACTGGCAGAAGGATGATTTTCTGTTGAAATATAAGGCAAGTAGCAACCAGAAACTTCGGTTGACAATAGTAAACCTTTTTGCTATCATATGGTTTATACAGTAAACCATAAATCCCTTTGAAACGAGGTAGAACGATGAAAGGAAAATTACTCTTGTTACTGCAAGTCACCCTGCTGGCGCTGGTTTTATGCTCCTGTGGAGCCATCCCTGCCACGGAAACAGATCCTGCATCCAAAATGGCATCCTCTTCTATGGATCCCAAATCCAGCAATACTTCTGCTGCTATGGTTCCTAAAAAACGGAAACCGGTTTCCTTAGAGATCCACAGCAGCAGTGAAAACAAAATCCAGATCCCTAATCCGGCAGAAGTCACTGAAGAAACCGTGTCGATTGCATTACAGACGGAAGCGGAAGAGGATGAACTATATGATTCGGATACAGAGGACGCAGAAAGCTCTCCGTTGAATAAACGCTACCGCGCAGACCTCTCGTTTGCAGGATTGGGAACAGATACCATGGTCAGCGCCTACACTACCGGCAACCTGACCGATCCTGATTCCCATTCCAAAGATTGTCTGGCACTATTTGTCCATGAAAATCCAGAAACGGAACAGAAAAAAAATTATTTTTTGGTCCTGGATTACGGCAATAGCACCTACTATCGTACAGAAACAGCTTTCTTCTTACACTCCTGGGGTACTTGGGTAAACTTAGCCACCAGAGACCTGACTGGAGACGGTGTGCAGGAGTTAGTGGTTTCCCATATCTACAATAGAAGTGTGGAAGTGGGTGTCTTCCGCTGCGATAAACCAAGCCACCGCCTGATCCCCCTGTTCTCCACATTAGATGATGTCACAGAAGAAACCGATTATCCCGACCGTTCCTGGTTCCGGGGACACTTAGAAGATGATTATCAAGTTGTCCTGGAATTTCCAGAGATCGGATATTCTAAAACCGTATCCATGATCCGAGACGGCGGTTACCCGAAGAAAGCCTTACAGGCCGGATCCAAAGCAACTGGGCGCGCTACCAACAACGTTGTAACGCTATGGAAAGAGGGAAAATTACAAAAAAAGCAATTAAACAAAGACGAAGATGATCCCGTATTTTTATATACCCTGGACCATGTAGATTATCCCACCGGAACATCGGGAAAACCGCAATTAGAGCTGGTACGTGCCATTTGTATCAGACACCGGGCAGAAACGATCGGCAACATGCACCTATTTTTGCAATATGATGCGGAAACAGACCGGATGATCCCGAAAAAGGCGAAATATGTCAATGCAAAAAAAGCAGAAAAAGAATTTAAAACCTTTGAGGAATGGAATTAGAATAAAACCTTAGGAAACGGCCCGTCTTACAACCAGAGACAGGCAAAGTCAAGCAGATTGGGAGGACATACCACCTGAAAAGTACAATCATCAAACTCATGGCCGCCGCTTTTTTTCTGATGGCGTGCACGGGCTGCGGCAATGTATCTTCCGGCTCTCCGGCCACAGACAATAGCTCCCATATAGCTACTGCCCAGGCAGTTCAAATACCATCCACCAAAATCCCGCAGGAGATTGCTACATTTTCCCTAGCCGAAGAGTCTCTCTGGGAAAACCAACCCTTTTCTTATCGGGATCACACCTACCAGATCAAAGACGACGGGCAGACACCATCTCTGATCGACCAAAAAACTGCGCAGGAGGTCTCTCTCGTAACCCCACAGAAAGAAAGGAATCCCAAGACAAAATATCTTCTGGATCAGGGATTTTTTCTCTCTGGCTACTTCTTTTACTCCTTCCAGGAATGTATTGAAACAATTTATCCCGAAGATGAAAATGGAGGAGAAGGATCTTCCCTTGACTGGGGGAATGCGTTGCTCTGCCGCATCAATTTAGAGACATTACAAATCGACCAGCAATATATGCTTCTTACCACAGAACAGGATAATGCTGAAATCTCGTACCAGATCTGGGCTGCTGACCCGGAGTCTGGCACGCTCTGGTTGAGCAGAGGAGGCAAACTGCTTGTTCTGGATCTCTCCCTACAGGAAATGGCTGCGGTTACATTAGAAGACAGCGCAGATATTCTGGACATCTGCCTGCAGGACGAGGGATATCTGCTGACGGATCGGGGCGTATATCAGATGAGGTTCCTGTTAAACAGACACCATACTCTTGAAAAATTCCATAAAATCTGCACCTGGTTCGATGACTTTGACGAAAGAGCTGCCGTGATTGGTACCTATGGCAGATTTCTATATGGATATAGCTATTATTACGGAGCAGGAACCGGTAAAACAGCCGGACACTACTTCCAAGTTGATCTAGATGGAAAATGCTGTAACGTGTTGTCCGCAGACCGCAATAAATCTTTTTTGGGATCCTACGATGCGGAATCGGATTTCGATACGACAGCCTTTGACCGTAAACATGAACTCTATTCTAAGGGCAGGGATAACGAGGACGAAAGCTGGGATCCTATAGATGTGCGCTACCTCCTGTCAGAAGACGGCGCTGTTGATATCCAGACAGAGAAAATCAAGCAAGAGGAATCCTCTTAAATCAATATTCTTCTTCCTCTACTTTTTCAGCAATATCATTGACCGGCCTTTCCAATCCATCAATCACAATATGATTCTTCTCTGCATAATCCCAAAGGGCTGCATGAATTGCTTCTTCTGCCAAAAGCGAACAATGCACTTTCACAGGAGGCAGTCCGTCTAACGCTTCCATAACGGCCTGATTGGTAACCGTTAGCGCTTCTTGTACCGTTTTTCCCTTTACCAGTTCTGTTGCCATGCTGCTGGTTGCGATGGCAGCTCCGCAGCCAAACGTCTTAAATTTAACATCCCGGATCACGCCCTGCTGGTCAATCTCGAAATACATCCGCATAATATCCCCGCACTTTGCATTTCCTACCGTTCCCACTCCACTGGCGTTTTCAATTTCCCCCACATTCCTTGGATGATTAAAATGATCCATTACTTTTTCACTATACATCTGTCTTCCTCCCATTCTTGATCTCCCTAAATTCTTGATTTACAAGAATTCTTTCTTACATAAATTTTTTATTTACAAGAATTCTTGATAAAATCTTCATATAACGGTGACATATTTCTCAATCTCTCTATCAATTGTTTTAATTCTTCTACCACAAAATTAATTTCTTCCCTGGTTGTTTCCGATGATAAGGAAAGTCGCAGGGAACCATGTGCAATTTCATGCGGCAAGCCGATGGCAAGCAACACATGGGACGGATCCAGGGAACCAGAGGTACAGGCAGAACCACTGGAAGCACAAATTCCAAGTTGGTCTAATAGAATTAACATGGATTCTCCTTCAATAAAGCGAAAACAAAAATTAACATTCCCCGGCAGCCTGTCTGTCCTATGTCCATTCAGTCTGGAAAAAGGAATCTCCGCCAATATTCTTTCTATCAATTCATCCCTTATAGCAGATTCTTTCGCCATCCTCTGCTCCATTGTCTTTTCCGCCAGTTCCGCCGCCTTTCCAAAACCGACAATCCCTGGCACATTTAAGGTTCCTGCACGCCGGTTTCTCTCCTGTGCGCCACCATGTATGAAAGAGCGGATTTTAATCCCCTTACGGATATATAACATCCCAACTCCCTTGGGACCATAAAGTTTATGGGCACTTGCGGAAAGCATGTCAATATTCATTGCATCTACATAAATGGGAATATGTCCATATGCCTGTACCGCATCTGTATGGAACAACACCCCATGTTCCTTTGCAATCTTCCCAATTTCAGCCACTTCCTGAATGGTTCCAATCTCATTATTTGCCATCATGATTGAAATCAATATCGTGTCAGGACGAATGGCAGCCTTTAAATCCTCCAAATTAATTTTCCCGTCTTCATCTACAGCCAAATAAGTAATTTCACATCCCTGTTTCTCCAAATATTCACAGGTATGCAAAATCGCATGGTGCTCTATCTTAGTGGTTATGATATGACTCCCTTTTCCCGCATACGCCTCCACTGTCGCTTTCAACGCCCAGTTATCAGCCTCGCTTCCACTGCCCGTAAAATATATTTCTTCTGGTGCAGCGTGGATCAGTTTCGCCACCTGCTCCCTGGCATCATCAACTGCTTTTTTTCCTTTTTCTGCAAAACTATAAATGGAAGAAGGATTCCCATAATCCTCCTGAAAATAAGGAACCATCGCATGGAATACTTCTGTGTCAAGTTTTGTCGTCGCTGCATTATCTAAATAAATCAAACGATTCATCAATAATTACCTCCCCTGTACTATGGAATGTTACAACATTGCCTTATCCTTAAATTTTCCTAACGCCTCCAGATAATCCATTCCGATCCTACTGATCTTACTGTCTTTCCTGGTAAGATAGCCAATCGTCATTTCCTCCCTGGAATCCAGGCGCACTGCAACATATTCTTCACCGTTGAGCTCCTCACAGATGATGCCGGAACAGATTGTATAGCCATCAATCCCAACCATTAAATTAAGGAGTGTTGCCCTGTCGCTCGCTTTAATTATTTTCTTGTAGGGTATCGTACTGAAAACCTCTTCTGCAAAGTAAAAAGAATTATGCGATCCCTGTGCAAAGGAAAGGCAGGGAAAATCCATCAACTCTTCCAGTGCAATCTGCTTCTTTCCTGCCAACGGATGCGTTTTTGCCAGATAAACGTAAAGCCCACAATCAAACATCGGATGATACTCCAAACGAAATTCCCCAAATATTTTCTGTAATACCTTTCGATTAAAATCATTTAAGTATAAAATGCCCAGCTCAGATTTACAATTCCTGACATTCTCGATCACTGTGTAGGTCGTGTCCTCATAAATTTCAAACTCATAAGTATCCATACCGTACTGTTTGATGGTTTCAATAAATGCCTGTACCGCAAAGGTATAGTGCTGCATCGAAACACTAAATTTCTTTTTGGATTCCTTTTTGGTAATATATCTCGCATCCAACAATTCAAACTGCTCTAATACCTGCCTCGCATACCCAATAAATTCCTCCCCCTCGGCCGTCAAAGAAATTCCCGTTTTCGATTTATGAAAAATAGCGATATCCAATTCTTTTTCCAGAGTAGCAATCGCTCCTGACAGGCTGGGTTGAGAAATAAACAGCTTTTTCGCTGCATCATTGAATGAATTTTCCCCCGCTGCACAGACAGCATATTTTAACTGAGTCAGTGTCATGTTTCCTTCTCCCCTCATTCCGTTCCTGCTACTAGCACAACCAATATTAGTAATTGGCAGTTTGACTTGTCGATTTTCCTGGGAGCACGACTCCCAGAAAAATCTTCTGCGTCAAACTATCCAAAACTTAATTTTCATTGTACTAGCATGAATACGTTGTACTGTACGTTTATTATCTTAGCATTATAAACCTATCAAGTCAATAGGTTAATAGGTATTGTTTTTTTCTCTATGATACGCTATACTTTGAAAAAAAGGAGGGATCTCATGATTTCAACCAGAGGAAGGTATGCCCTGCGCCTGATGATTGACCTGGCCGGACAGGAAAAAGACAGCTACACCCCACTAAAAGATATTTCGGAAAGACAGGGAATATCGGAAAAATATATGGAAATTATTATCAAAGAACTGGTAAGACACAAACTGATCCGTGGAGTTCGGGGAAAAGGAGGCGGCTACCAGCTTTTACGCAGTGCCGCCAATTATTCGGCAGGTGAGATCCTAGAAGCTGTGGGGGAGCAGCTTGCCCCTGTATCCTGCCTGCTGCCGGATGCAGAACGTTGTGACAGGGAAAGGATCTGTCCTACCATAGAGATGTGGAAGAAATTCAACCAGTTATCCCATGATTTCTTTTATGGAATTACCCTTGCAGAACTGGCTGAAAAATAAGTATCCAATCTGTTTTCATTTTTCTATGCAAATAACGCTGTAGACAAATATCTGTCCCCGGAATCAGGAAGCAGTACCACGATGGTCTTTCCTTTGTTTTCCGGTCTGTCTGCTAAAATCCCGGCCGCCTTTAACGCTGCACCCGAAGAAATTCCCACTAGGATCCCTTCGCTCACTGCAAATGCCCTGCCTTCTGCAAAGGCATCCTCATTTTCAATGGCGATAATTTCATCGTAGATCTCTGTATTTAAGGTATCTGGCACAAAACCTGCTCCTATTCCCTGAATCTTATGTGGTCCCGGTGTTCCTTTTCCCAATACCTGGCTGTCCGCCGGTTCCACGGCCACAATTTTCACATCTGGATTTTGCTCCTTGAGATATTCTCCAACACCGGTGATCGTTCCACCAGTTCCAACCCCGGCAACAAAAATATCCACGTTTCCATCGGTCTGCTCCCAGATTTCCGGCCCCGTTGTCGCCTTATGCACTGCCGGGTTTGCCGGATTCACAAATTGCCCCAGGATCACTGCTCCATCAATCTCCTGTTGGAGTTCTTCTGCTTTAGCGATCGCACCCTTCATCCCTTTTGCCCCTTCTGTCAGAACCAGTTCAGCGCCATATGCCTTTAACAGATTCCTCCGCTCCACACTCATGGTATCCGGCAGCGTCAGAATGGCATGATATCCCTTTGCCGCTGCAGCTGCTGCCAGGCCGATTCCCGTATTACCACTGGTTGGTTCAATGATGGTTGCACCTTCCTTTAAAATTCCTTTCTTTTCCGCATCTTCAATCATGGCAAGGGCGATACGGTCTTTCACAGATCCCGCCGGATTCAGATACTCCAATTTCGCAAGAAGTACAGCATCTTTTACTCCTGCCTGACTGCTGTAACGATTCAGTTTTAATAACGGTGTGTTTCCAATCAACTCCAATGCACTTTCTTTTATTTGACTCATAATAATTCTCCTTTACTATTTTTAAATATTGACTCTAACCAACTATTGTTTTGACTTTAACCAACTTTCGTTTCTGTTTCCTATGATTCATACTATCCATTCCATCCTCCGCTCCTTTCCAACCTACTTATGTAGTAGGTTTATGAGTTCCTATTATATTCACAGTTCCAAGATTTGTCAATATAATAGCTTTCTGATTTTTTCTATCATATCTGATAGGAATATCCTATTACCTGCTTCTACAGAGTTCTTCCAGCCTCCGCAAAGCCTCTTTTAGGACACTCCTAGGACATGCCACATTCATTCTCTGAAATCCTCGGCCGCTCTTTCCAAACATCCCGCCACGATCCAACCATAATTTTGCCCGATGGGTAATCAGGCGGTCCAGATCATCCACATTCCAGCCCAACCCTCTGCAATCCAACCAAACCAAATAGGTTCCCTCCAGCTGCACCATAGCCATACCGGGGATATGTTCTTCCACAAATTGTCTGGTAAACGCAATATTGTCTTTTACATAGGAGAGCATCGCCTGATACCATTCCCCGCCTTTCGTATATGCCGCCTCACAGGCTGCCAGTCCCATAATACCAAGCTGGCTGATCCCTGCCGCATCCAGTTCCTTCCTAAATTTTCTGCGCAGTGCCTGATTTGGAATAAAGATATTAGAAAGCATCATGCCCGCCAGGTTAAATGTCTTGCTGGGAGAGGTACAGATCACGCTGATCTCCTGGTATTCCTCTTTCAGATCGGCAAATACATGATGTTTCCCATGGAAAATAATATCATGATGGATCTCATCACTCACCACCGTTACCCCATATTTGACACAGAGATCCCCCAGACGGATCAGTTCCTCTCCCGTCCACACTCTTCCTGTTGGATTATGCGGACTGCACAACAAAAATAAGCGAATCTTTTTCTCCCTAATTTTTTTCTCCAAATCTTCAAAATCCATGTGGTATCTCCGATCCTCCCCCAGTACCAGATCACTGCTTACCACGTTCCTGCCATTATCCCTGACTACTTCTGCAAACGGATAATAAACGGGCTGCTGGATCAGCACGGCATCGCCCGGCTCCGTATATGCCCTGACCGACATCGCCAGCGCAAAGACGACTCCTGGCGTCTTAACCAGCCACTCTTCCTGTGGCGCCCAGCCATGATGCTCTTTCATCCAATCCCGGACAATTTCAAAATAAGGCGTCTGTACTTCACTATATCCAAAAATGCCGAATCTCGCCCATTCTGCAAGGGCATCTTCCACATAGGAAGAAGTCTTAAAATCCATATCCGCCACCCACATCGGCAAAACATCCTCCGGCATGCCGCGCGCCTTTGCAAAATCATATTTCAGGCATTTCGTATTCCTTCGATCAATTACCGTATCAAAATCTAAATGTCGTTCCATCTTCCCAGCCTCCATCCTATCTTTCTATAAATCCATGCACTACTATCCTACAAACCAGTTTCGATTGCATGGAATACCTGCTCCAATTCCCCTAATAGATCTTTACTATGTTCAATGCCCACCGACAAGCGCAGGGTATTGTCCGTAATCCCATTCCGTTCCCGGATTTCCTGCGGTACATCCGCATGCGTCTGTGTGACCGGATAGGTAATTAACGTCTCCACACCACCCAGGCTTTCCGCAAATTTAATCATTCTAACCTTTTCTAAAATTGCCAATGCAAACTCCTTGTTCTTTAACTGGAAGGTCAGCATTGCCCCAAATCCTCTCGCCTGTTTTTTCATAATTTCATGTCCCGGATGCTCTGCAAGTCCCGGATAAATTACTCTCGTGACCGCGTCCTGCCCAGACAACCATTCTGCAATCCGTATTGCATTTTCCTGCGCCTTCTCCATCCGAATCCCCAAAGTCTTGATTCCACGGAGAAGCAGAAAACAGTCAAATGGCGCCAACCCCGCTCCCGTTGTCTTTATCAAAAAACGTAGCCTCTCGCTGAGATCCTCCCGATCCGTCACTAAAAATCCCGCCAGCGTGTCATTGTGGCCGCCCAAGTATTTGGAACCGCTATGTACCACAAGGTCAGCACCTAATTCCAGTGGATTTTGAAAATATGGCGAAAGAAACGTATTATCCACGATGAGCAGAAGTCGATGCTTCTTCGTGATCTTTGCAAGCGCTGCAATATCGGTCACATGCATCATGGGATTTGTTGGTGTCTCGATGAAAACAGCCTTCGTCTTTTCATTCACATACGTTTCCACATCTTCTTTGTAACAATCAACCCTTGAAAAAGAAATACCATTTTTGGCTGATATATGCTGAAATAACCGGATGCTCCCCCCATAGAGATCAGAATCCACAATCAGATGATCCCCCGGTTCAAATAATTCCATCATTAATGTGATGGCGGCCATTCCGGTCGATAATGCCAAAGCATCCATGCCATTTTCCAGGGATGCCACAGTCTGTTCCAGATGTTCTCTGGTCGGGTTCTGCAGCCTGCTATAATCGTACCCCGTACTTTTCCCGACACCCGGATGGGCATAGGTAGCCGTCTGGTAAATCGGATAACTGATCGCCCCATAATGGTCACTGCGTCCCTCGGTCTCCTCCAAATGCAGGCATCTGGTCTCTATTTCTCTCATCATATTACACCTCTCCTCTCTTCTTTTCTGCCACTGTGTACGCCGATACATTCCTCCTGCCTCTTTATCGCCAGATCCATTCCTTTCCTGACAAATCCATCCTGGAACTGTTTTCTGATGTTCCAGGCATAGCGGTTATCTGCATCCTCAAATTTTCGATATTGAAAATCCAAAATTTCCTGCGCATCCGTCTGTATTTGCGCAAAAAAGTTTTTCATCTCATCTATGATATTCATGGCGGCCTGCGCCACAGAACAAATCCTGCCGTCTGGCAGTGCAATTTTCACGGTTTTCAGATCGTAATGCGCCGCATTCTTAAAATTCTGTACGGCATGTACCTGATGCTTGACCGATAATTCTTCCTCCGGCCTGCACAACAGCCAGATCATCAATAATTGTGCAAACAGCACATCTTTTATTTCCAATCCTTCTGCACGTAAGGGATTTAAATCAAACATCCGCAATTCAATATGATTGACACCGTTTTTCTTCAGGCTTTCCAGATTGTTTTCGCCTGCCGGCTTCAAACGGATTGGATAATAGAGTTCTGACGGTGCTTTTAGCAGTCCCTGAAGCACATATTGTTCTATACTGTCTGCATAGGCTCCGATGGATTGATAATCAAACACCGGGGCGAAATCATTCCAATACCCCAGCTCACTGCACCTTACGGATGCAAGCCCCATAAAAACATCGCCGCCGCACACGCCTTTCTCCACAAAGGAACTGTCGAGCAATGGACTTGCCGCCGTAACCGCCGTCAGTATCCAGCCATAGACAGCCAGTGAAGCGGCAAGTTTCAAATACAGCTTATTTTTATAATCCTGGAAACTGTCGCCGCCATGGATCCGAAAACTATGCCGCAACAATTCTTCGGAAAAAGAAAAATTCACATGGATGCCGGAAAACGTCATCCGGTATCTCCCATATTTGTCTGACAGATAATCCCGGTAAATCGTCTTAAATTGTTCCTGCCCGTCAAAAGCTGCCACTGGTATGTCATTTTCATTTCTGATATATGGCGGATTGGAAAACGGCCAGATATATTCCCGGACAGGCAGAGCATATACTGCTTTCTGTATTGTGCCATAATGTTCCTGTAATTCCTGTAATGCCGCCTCTGCCGAGCTGTGAACCTTGGTATTGATTTCTGTCTGGTTCTCACAAAAATCCCTGACAATAAAATCCGTATCCTCAAACGGCTGCCTTGTATGGGAAAATGTTCCATCCTCCAGCACCCGCAGGCTTTCTTTTTCCAAACCAAACATGCCATCCATGATATGTTCTCTGATCTGTGCATTCTCTATCTGTAACATAATAATCTCCATTCCGCCGCCCTTGGCGGCATACCTTGTGATAAAGGATGTAACGCATCGCCTCACACTGCCTATAAAGTAGAATAATCCAGAAAAAGCAGCCTCATTTTGTCAGGATCTTCCGCATATTCATATCCGTGATCTGTCCCGGTCTGCACCAGCTCCCCGTCCTGAAAAGCCAATAAGGTATTTAACGGCAGCGCTTTCCATTTCTGTCCATCTAATGGGACAGTGCTAAATACATATCCTCCCTGCCGTTCCGATAAATACAAGCTGTCCCGGCAGTTCGTATGGACATAAAAATATTCTCCATCATAAAACAGCAGATTTAGTTTATTCCCATCAGCAATCCCGCAAATCATCTCATCCAAAATCCGAAAACGAGCCGGGGCATCCGGCGGCTTTCCGGTTTCTGTGTACCTGTCATTCATCCGGTCTATAAGCAGGTACAAGATCCTTTCACTATCCGTCTGTCCATCCTGCACATAAAAATAGGGATCCGTCATTTCCCCCTCAAATATGGTTCCATTATGCGCCAGTGTCCAGATCCGCCCTGTCTGATCTTTTCTGACAAAGGGATGGCAGTTCTCATATTCCATATTCCCCTTGGTTGCGAGCCGGATATGGGCAATCATCCGGTCTGCCATAATCTGCTGTCTGCGATATTCACGCAGTCTCGCACTTTTTGTGGATTTCACTGCCTGTTTTTCCACCCGTACCGTGTTATTTCCATCAAAGAAAGCCATCCCCCATCCATGTGGATGCTGGTTTCCATGCGAAAAAAACACATCCAGTAAATGATTTAATGGTATTTTTTCGGGAGTATTTACTCCAAATAATTCACACATAACGGCAACCCTCCCTTTCCGATACCCACATCACAGGTTTCTACAACCTATCGCAACATGTAGTATTTTTCAAAAAACACCAGAAACGATACCGATGGGACTCGAACCCACAACTTCAGCTTTGCAAGCTTATGCCATTCCTGCGGCCACGGCATCCGTTTTATTTTCCTAGTAGGTTGATAGGTTTATAGTAACTCCTTTTCTGCTCTTTGTCTAATCAAAAAAAACTACAGAGGGTTATAGTCTCTTCCTATAACCCCCTATAGTTCCAAAGTGATTTCTTTATGCAATAACCGTACCTGCGATAGACACCATTTCACAGCAGCAGGATCAATACAGCTCTCCACTGCCCTCTCCCTGCGAGAGCGCACGGATACGTTTACAGAGAACCGGATGATCTGCCAGCAAATTAACGAGCCATAGAAAAAATCCTTTCTGCCCGGCAGCTTCCTCCAGATAGTCTTCCCGGTCCACCATTTTGTACAGATGCCGGTCTACCATCAGCATAAACATAGCCTCCACACCATCGGTTCCAGATACTTTCTGCGCCAGACGGTCTGCGCTGTATTCCCTGGTTCTGGATGCAATAGCGCCCAGCAGAGGAAACCCCATGGTAAACCAAATCAGCAAATGATAGCGCAGAGTAGCGTGCCCGTAGTAAATATGCGCCATTTCATGGGCAATCACAAATCCCAGGGCATCCATATCATGAAACTCCCGATAGGCAACCTCAAAAATTTCTGCATTAATTTCAATATATTGTTTTCGGAACAGAAAGCTTGAAAATGCATTTAACACGCCATTCGACTGCATCACATATGCCTTGGGAACCTGCTTCATGTTTAACCTCACGGCATACCTGCGAATCATCGCATACACTTCCGGAAAATTATGTTCTGTAATACGCAAACTCATGGAACGAACTTTGGCATAAAAATAATATAAAGCCAGATAGACGAACACGAATAGAAAAATCCCATAGAGCAATAACTGCAATTCCAGAGGAGCGTCATCCATGCTCCCTTCCCGATTCTCCTCATTAATCTTACCGTTCTCTGTCTCTGCCGCCCCCTTTCCCACTGATTGTTGTTTCGTATCATCCTGTATCCCCATCTGAGCTTCAGAATGAACTTCATCCTGAAGCTCATCCTGAACCCGCTGCCATGTCTGTTTCGCCCATTTCGGGTATTCCCCGGCATGCATGATGACCGCCGCACAGACAACCACAACTAAAAGGATATTTATGACTGCCAAACGCCGATACCATCTTTTTTCCAGACGGTGCCTGCACGCTTCTGTTTCCCGCCTGGATAACACACTTCCATCCAAACCTCTCTCCTCGTTCTTTTCCCCATCCGATAATTTCTGAATATAATCTGTATGCTTCCTCATCGTTTCCTCCATTCCGAAATGATCCCGTATGGAACGGCATGTCTCATTTCCGCCCCGAAATCTTTTATCCATACTTCCTGACAGCCTGGCGCCAAACTGCCTAAAATATGTTCTGCCCTGTACCAGAACCAATTTCAGGATATCATAAAACAGAGAAAAAAGATCCTATTTGTCGTCAATGGTTATCTTTGTGTCGTGAATGAACGGGGAATCAATAGAGACAGCGTAAACACACCATCTTCGCAATCTATTTGCAGCATGCCGCCGTATTTTTCCATGGTCCGTTTTATATTCTGCACGCCAATACCATGAAATTCCCGATGCTGTTTGGTTGTCATGGAATGTTCGGAATCCAATAATTTCATACAATCCACATTCTCACTGACCGTATTTTTGACTTCTATACAATAAAACTGTTCCGCCATTTTAATTGATACCTGAATTTCCCGCCTCTGCCCCACAGAGATCTTCTGGCAGGCTTCTATTGCATTATCCAGCGCATTGGCAAAGACCGAACAGAGATCAATCGGTTTCCACGGCAAACTGTGGTCCAGCACACCATCCACTGAGAAAGTAATCCCATTCTGTTTCATCAAGCTGCATTTAGCAGAAAAGATCCCGTCCAACATTTCATCTCCTGTAACCACATCCGCTGACAAAAGCCGGACATGAGATAACAGGCTGTCCAGATATTCTGCTGCCTCGTTTTCCTTATGTTCCTCCAACAGCATTTGCAGACACAGAAGATGATTCCTGATATCATGGCGGAACCGTCTTGTCTCCTTCTGCTTCTCCTTGTACTGTTGAAAGTATGCCAATTCCGTCTGCATCAATGCTTCCTGGTAATCCTGACGGTCTCTATCGTAACTGTGAATCCTGTTCTGAAAAAGATAGGCTGGAAATCCAATACTAAAGAGTAGCATTGTAAAAACGAGTGCCGTCTGCAAAACTTTCTGTATCATACTCCGGTCTTCCTCCATTAACAGAAGGAAAGCAAAAAAACTAAATAAATAGAATCCATAAAAAGCAAAGAACCATTTTTCCCGCCTACGAAAGGGAATAAACACGTCCTTGTCCAGAAAGCGTATTTTTAAATAATAGTAAAGCGGCGTAAAAAGCAGCACGCCAACCATACTGTAATAATGTTCATGTATGGACAACAGAGAATATTCCTGCAAAACATAGTATCCACCAATGTCGCAAAGAATGAGAAAGCAACTGAGAAGATAGCATAACACTACAAAGATCTTGCCTACACTAATCAGCTTTCTCTCGCATCCATAGGCAAAGACAAAAAGATTTAGAATAATAATCAGAACTGCTATCAGCTGGTGATCCCAGAGACTGCCGATGATCTCATCAAAAATAGAAAGACCGAACAACATCCATTTTTTCTGCCGGTTCCAGACAATATTATGATCCAGAAAACAGTGGGACAATATCATGACAGACGCCACCACATAAAAATTAAATAGAATAGAAAGCAAAGACCAGGCTGCCAACATCAGGAACTCCATTAAAATGCCTCCCCTTTGATATAATGATACAGCGCTTCCTTAAAGCTCTTTTCCCTGGTTCTGCTCAAGGGAAGACGAATATCCCCCGTTAAGACCACCTCATTTTTCTGCACTCCGATAACCTTTCCAAGGGAAACCAGATATCCCCGGTGGATTCGGATAAATCCGTCCTCCCGTAACTCCCGTTCAAAGTCTCCCAAATTATAACGAATCAAATAGGATTGTTCTGCGGTAACTACGGATACATTCTGATTCTGCGCTTCCAGATATAGAATTTCAGAAAGTGCAACCCCTTCTTCCCCGGTTTCAGTCTTTAACCAAAGTCTGCGTTTTGATTGCATTTTCTCCATCACATAACAAAGCACTTCTTTTAATGTTTCCTCTCTGACCGGTTTCGTCAGATAGCGCAAAACATTCATCCCATAACCCTTCAACGCGTATTCCACATGGGACGTTAAGAAAACTAAGACGATTTCCTCATCCCGTTCCCTCAGTTTCTTTGCCAGGGAAATCCCATCCACACCAGGCATTTCAATATCCAAAAAAACCGGATCATATCCCTGTCTGTCAAACCGTTTTAACAAATCTTTTCCAGACAGATAGGTGTCCACCACCACATCCAGACTGTGATACCATGCTTCTATTCGTGACTGCATCTGCATACAATATTGTTCCTCGTCATCACATACTGCAATCCGCATGCAACTCCCCCTATTCCTTGCTTGGTTCCTTCAAATTTACATCCAACTGGTTAAATGGGATGACTACATTATTTTCATCAAATTTCTCCTTGATTTCCTCCAACATCGCCCAACGGACTTTCCAGTAATCCTCCTTGCGCACCCAGACATGGATCAGCATATCTACTGAGCTGGCATTCAGTTCTCCTACCACGATATCCACCGGCTCGTCCGTCAGAACCTGCTCCTGTTCCTGGATAATTGCCGCCAGAATATCCCGTACTTTTCCTATATTTTCCGAATAATCCACCCCTACGGTAATATCAATCCGCCTCTTATCCTGATCCGTAACATTGATAATATTCGAATCGGCAAGCGTTCCATTCGGCATAATGACGATCTTGTTATCCACCATCTGTAACCTGGTATAAATAATATCAATGTTGATAACCTTTCCCTCTTTATCCCCCACAATAATATAATCTCCCACCACAAAAGGTTTGGACACCAGAATCAGTACGCCTCCGGCAAAATTTGCCAGGCTTCCCTGCAATGCCAGACCGACCGCAAGACCTACCGATCCCAGCAAAGCGATAATGGAGCTGGTCGCCAGCCCTAAGAACTGACAAATAATGAGAACCAGGACAAAATACAACGCAAAACGGATAATCGAGGTAAGAAATTCCACTACCCCTTCCTCCATGCTGCTCTTTTGAAAAGACTTGTGCAACAAGTTCAAAATCAATCCCATGATTTTTTTGCCCACGAAATAAATAATTAACGCAATAATGATATGCAGGCAGACATCCAATGCCGCAGGAACCTTGCCCTGTATGTAAGACATAATATCCATCGTTTTTTCCCTCACTTTTACCTATTAAATTTGATCATAAACCGGAAAACCATAGAAAAAGATCTCGGTTCCCAGTTATCTCTTTCCATAACGGTATCATTATACCCTGATTGTCCTTCGTGTACAAGTTAAAAACTTAGTAAAGTTGTTTCCTGTTAAACTTAGTATTTTCGGAAGGCATGACAGATAAGAAACCTTCTCTCCCTCCGACAGAAAAATCATTTCCAAGCGACACAGGCAGATTTCCTGATAGGTCATTATATATTGATTTTGCTGTTTTTTCATTACCTCATTCTGAATATATATGAAACAATACAGAGAGAAGCATATACAATTGTCCTCATGCATATGCTCCTCCCTGGTAATCAATATTTAACGGCAACCATCGTAACCAATAACGAATATTCTCTTTTGTCTTATTGCCTATCTCAGAAACGAAATATCCGCTACACTAGAAATCCACCTCGGTGTCATAATAACAGCACTTCAGCAATTTCTCCATCTCCTCCTGAGACGGCTGTCTCGGATTGGATCCTGTGCAGGCATCCAGAAGTGCATTAGCCGCAATGTCCGGCAGTCTCTCTAAAAATACCTCTTCCGGCACAAATCCCTGCTCTGCCGGATAGCTGTCAGCACCATAATTCTTAATACAATGTGGTATATTCAAATCATCATTCATCCCACGCAGATAGTCAATCAGTAATCTTACTTTCTCATCTACACTGTTACCGCCCAGATCCATAAAATCGGCAATCTCCGCATAACGCTTCTTTGCTGTCTCATCTTTGGCATTAAAAGCAATCACTTTCGGCAGATACATAGCATTGGCAGCGCCATGGATAATATGTGCACCATGATCCGCAAAAGCGGCTCCGGTCTTGTGGGCCATAGAATGTACGATCCCCAACAGTGCATTGGAAAATGCCATCCCTGCCAGACACTGGGCATTATGCATACTGTGCCGTTTCTCCATATCACCATGATAAGAGCCAACCAAATCCCGCTGAATCATCTTGATGGAATGTAGTGCCAAAGGATCCGTATAATCACAATTGGCAGTAGAAACATAAGCCTCTACAGAATGAGTCATGGCATCCATACCGGTATGTGCCACCAGCTTTTTCGGCATGGTCTCTGCCAGCTCTGGATCCACAATCGCTACATCTGGTGTGATTTCAAAATCCGCAATTGGATATTTGATTCCCTTTTGATAGTCCGTAATAATGGAAAACGCTGTTACCTCGGTTGCTGTTCCAGAGGTAGAAGAGATCGCACAGAAATGTGCCTTAGTGCGAAGCTTTGGCAAACCAAATACCTTACACATATCCTCGAACGTTGTCTCTGGATATTCATACTTAATCCACATTGCCTTTGCCGCATCAATCGGAGAACCTCCACCCATGGCAACGATCCAATCCGGTTCAAACTTCTGCATTGCCTCGGCACCTTTCATTACTGTCTCTACAGAGGGATCCGGCTCAATTCCTTCAAATACTTCTACTTCCATGCCAGCCTCTTTCAGATAGCCCGCCGCCTTATCCAGGAAGCCGTTCTTTTTCATGGAACCGCCGCCCACACAAATCATCGCTCGTTTTCCCTGAAAATCCTTCAGAGCAGCCAGTGAACCAGCCCCATGGTATAAATCTCTTGGTAACGTAAACCTTGCCATAATTCAAATACCTCCCTTTCTATTAAAGTATCAACACATATCCGAGCATTGGCATTGCTAACAACCGTGGCCATTACAATACCAAAACTCATCTATCATTCTAACATTATAAACAGAAGATAGCAATGGATAACCATCGATCGGGTATATTTTATTTTTCTTTTTTCCTCTGATGTGATTGAATCATCTCTTTCAGAATTGGCAAATACTCATATACACATATACACATATATTTCCTGCATTGATTCTCCGATCATAGCACAGTGATAGGTGCTAAAATCCCGCCTCGTTGTAGTTCCCGTCAACACCCCAGCAAACGCAATTCCTGCCCGCTCTGCTGTCTTTGCATCCACCACACTATCCCCGACATACAAAATATCTTCGGGATTCAAACCCATTCGTTTTACCATATGCAGCAATCCCTCTGGGCTTGGTTTTGCTTTCTGCACATCCTCGGCGCCTATTATGAAATCAATGAGGTCTTCTGCATGAAATTTTTCTAAAATCTGTTCAATCCGATAATGAAATTTTGTGGTAACAATTCCGATTTGCAATCCATCCTTCTTTAATTTCGTTAATATTTCCAGAATCCCATAATATAAACAGGTATTTGCGACCATGACCTCATCTGCTTTTTTCCGAAATAACGAGGAAAACTGCGCAGCTTCCTCAGAATTATTTTTCCTGGTTAGCACCTGATAGGTTTTCTCTAATGACAACCCAACTGTCTGTTTGATTTCTTCCACGGACTTTCTCTCGTATCCCAATTGCTCCAACGCATCATTGACACTGAGAACAATACCCTCTGTAGAATCTCCCAGCGTATAATCGAAATCAAACACAATGCCCTTTTTCATCTTCCCCTCCATAGATTCTCTCTGATGATCAAAAGATCCACAGCATCTTATTCTATATGTAGATCTTCCATCATCCACAAATCATCGTTAGTTATTAAATTACACAAAACCAGTATTCTGATAATTCATTATAAAATTCTACGGTTCCTTCGTCAAGAAAGATCGTTTTTCGCGTTTCTTGCACAGACGGAAAAAACCTGCATAAGATGCATTAGTGTAATCACACATAGATAGAAAACACTATATTTCATGTCTAAAATACAATTTCGCACCAAGGAGGAGGGAATGAAATGAACCAAAATTTCAATAAACCTTGCTGTTGTTATTGCCGTCCAGGCCCTGCCGGGCCAATGGGGCCACAAGGTGAACCTGGGCCGATGGGACCACAGGGCGAACCTGGACCGATGGGGCTGCAAGGCGAACCCGGACCGATAGGGCCACAAGGTGAACCTGGGCCAATGGGACTGCAAGGTAAACCTGGACCAATGGGACCGCAAGGCGAACCTGGGCCGATGGGGCTGCAAGGCGAACCTGGACCGATGGGACCGGGGATACCACCGGCATATTTTAATGCTGTCATGCAAGGAGGATTTCAGACGGTTGCTCCTGAAGAAGACGTTCGATTTCTACTGGCATATCAGTCTGGGGACTTCTCGTTTATTCCAAACACATCGGAAATTATTGTGAATACCGAAGGCGTCTATCGAATTGATTATTCCTTATTGATTCGTCCTGCCACAGGATTGCTAAATATTGCCTACGCGGTGGCTATAAACGGTCTTGAAAATCCATTATCTTTTTTTGGGACTTACTTTAATGAAAATACAGATAGTGTGCGCACGGAATTAACTGGTATGTTCCTGACTTCCATCGCCGCCGGATCTACCGTATCTCTGCGGAACAAATCTTCCACAGTTGATTACCTGGCAGGAACCGGAATTGACAATCAGGCCGTCAATCACGCTTCCATTCTAATCCAACGAATTGCTTAATCCGCATCGTTGATATCGAACACCTGATACCGGAAAACTGCCGGTTCAGGTGTTTTCCGGTTGTTTCTATCAATGCAACTGCCGTGTACATAGAAAAATGATTTGCTCCTCTTTCTACATCATTTTTTGTTTTTCCTTTTCATACGGCGAATTTGAGGCTTTAAGGTAAGGTCTGATACGATCATGCCCTCCCGCTGGCTGATCATAAATTCCACAGCTGCCGCTACTTCCTCGGGAACCAGATAAGCTTCGGTCTCATCACTTTCCTGAAAATCCGCATTGCGGTATAGGTTCGTCTTTGTCATATCCGGGAAAATCGTCATTACCTTAACGCCATATTTGCGCGACTCATCAAACAGACTGTGGGAAAAACTGGCAAGCCCCGCTTTCGTTGCACCATAGGCACAGCCGTGGGGATTGGATTCACATGCCGTCACAGAAGAAATATTGATCACATAGCCTGCATTTTTCTTCAAATGTCGCAAAAGCTGCTGGGTCATTATCATAGGCACTTCCAGGTTTGTCCGCACTAGTTCTTTAATTTTTTTTGGATTTAATTCTTCATGAAGCCCATAGTATCCCACGCCCGCATTATTCACTAAAACATGGATCTGGTATTTTGAGATAATCTGTTTGACACAGGCACATAATTGATCGGTGTCTAGCAAATCGCAGACTACCGGATGAAAGCTCTCTTCCACAATCGGCACTTTGCTAAAATCTCTTCCTATCCCAAAGACCTCGTATCCCATCTCACAAAGTTTTCTACTGATTGCACACCCTATGCCAGAAGACGCTCCGGTTACAATTGCCGCGTTCTTTCTCACTCTCTCCATCGAAATATCTTCTCCTTAGAAATTGTTTTCTCCAACTGTTCTACCAAAAAGCACTCCATCTGTTCCATGAATGGATCTGGATAATGATAAATTCCATTTTCTCTTTGAAAGGGAAACGAAACCACCGCTGAGTTTGGTTCCTGTTTTCTCATTTTCTTTAAATAGTCCTTGGAAATTCGAAAAGTCCCAACACTGATATCCATTAGTTTGTTCATATCTATTACATCTGACACCTGTTCTATCATTTCTGCATAATGTCTTTGCCACGCAGGTAAGTAAATCATCGGATCAAAGCAAAGCCTGACCGGGTGCCCCACCTGAACTGCCTCAGCTACACAGGAAATACGCTCCGAAAGGGATGGCGTACCAAGCTCATAGGCTTCCACAACTGCCTGTGGAGACAGTGTAAATGCATAAATCACGCCCGGAATTGCTTTCTGATTTCGAAAGAATTGTTGATTGGCACATTTGGTTCGTACCTCTATTTTGAAATCCTCATGCTTTTCTGTAAACAGGCACCATTCCCTGACATATCCGTGGATTTTCTCCAATGCCAATAAATCGGTATCATAGGAAACGCAAAGATACAACGGATGGCGTTTTAACATCTGCTCCACCTCAAGAAAGATGTCCTCCAGGTTCACAAAAATTACAATATTTGCCGAGGGATACATCCCCTTTAGATAACAGTATTCACAATCAAAAACACAATTCATCATGCAGGAAGTATAATAAAAATAGGAATTACCAAAATTCTGACACACCGGAGCCCCTTCATAGAGCAAACTACCTTGTTTGGCGGCCAAAATCAGATTCTGCGAACGATGCTGCAACGAATAGCTCTGTTTACTCCGGCAAAACACATCTTTGTAATGATCAATTTCAATCACATTTGCCGAGGGAAATCTTGCCAGAATCTCCTGTGTCCGTGGATGATTCCATACCAGCTTTTCGACATAAATATGTGAAAAAAAAGGATTAAAATAGTCTTTTTTTGAGTTCTTCAAAACAATCTTTCCCTTCTCTTTTATCCTTGCAGGGAAGTAATTCCTCCCGGTACATGTCCTGTATTACGGACACATAATCCGATCCTACCAGTTTCCAATAATGTATATGTTGTCCCAACAAATCCCTCATAACCTTGGAGCAATGCAAATCCTCACAGAGGGTTTCAAACAGTTTCTCCCCCTGTGGAACCAAAGATTCCTC
This sequence comes from uncultured Clostridium sp., assembly GCA_947644195.1. GTDB lineage: Bacteria > Bacillota > Clostridia > Lachnospirales > Lachnospiraceae > Butyribacter. The sequence goes on along the minus strand of CANRZB010000042.1, from coordinate 8,875 downwards.
CCGCCGATTCAGCAGTGATATGGTTGAAATCTTTTCGATAACATCAAACAAAATATCTTGATGGGTTTCCATGCAATGTTTGACTTTTTCTTTAGAAACCGTTTTTGCCGTCCCCGCATCCGAAACCACTTTCAAAAATATCATTTGATGGGGCCCAAAAAAATAAGCACCTGCCTGATACATTGCGGCTGCCTCCATATCATAAAGAGATTTACCAAAATCCTCTAACAACACTCCTCCACGATTTTCAACGTAACCAGAAAATGAATTCGGCGCACTTTGTTCTTTGCAATGAGAGCGTGCTTTTTCTGTCTTGGTAAATTCTTCGGTACGGTAGGACTGCATTTTCACTGACTTACCTTCGCTCCGATTAAAAGGCAACATTCCCGTAATTAATGTTGTTTCTCGCAAACCATGTTGATACAAAAGATCGGGATAAAACGTTTTCCCCGTTGCCTGCTCTATGATTTTATGGCACACAAAGACGCCGTTATATCCTGCGATATTGGCACAAGTACCAATATTTAGGAGTATGTCCCCCTCCTTCGGTTTGTACTGGGTACATATGCTGCTTACCGCCGAAGCAGCTGCGATCTCACTGACGCCGGTAATTGTCAGCCGGATACCAGACTCTTGATGATAAAATTCTTGAAAACGTGAATTTTCCAAGTTTTTTTTCAGAGAAAACTTCTTAATTAAAAGTTCTGCTTCCTCATATAGAGCAGTAAATAAATAGATCATTTGTGCCTGCTCCTTTCCTTCCTGGTTCACACCACACCATCAAATTGATACACCGTATGTTAACAAATTCCACTTAGTATGTCAACGATCCTTCAAAAACAGTCTGTTTGAAAAGAAATAGAATAAGACACCTACATTAACATTTTAATGATACCAGCCTCCTCCCCGAACCAATCACTGGCAACGGTTGTTGCAACCTTGATACCAGCTTCCCTTGCACGGTTCACATGCCTGCCCACAATGGAAGCCACATGATATTCATCCGTTACCAGAACAAAGGTAAATGGTCTTCCTTTCTGCATTACATATTGTATCCATAAAGAAAATGTATGCTCAATCACTGCATCTGCCATAACATGCAGATATTCAAAATAATACTCACCATCCTTTGTTTTTACATATAACGGAAGTTCCATAAATCTTCCCTGATCCAGCCTGTAAAATTCTCCCATGCGAAACCATAACAAACCTGGATTATACAGCATCTGGTTTAATACAATCTGATTCCATAATATGGCTCTCATGGATAGCAATAATTTTCCTCTAAGGCTGTTTGTTAATTGACAATACTTTTTGAAATTATATTTGGGCAGCCCGAGAGATTTTGCCATGGCATATCCTTTCCGTGTTGGCCGGTAACTAACCACCTTAGCTGTTTTCCTGCCACTCTCCCATTGCGTGAAACCTTCGCCAGCACATATCATATTTCTCTCCAGCACCCCATTATGTATCAAATGTTCTATCTTATCTTTCAATGATTCATTTCTAATAACTATATTTTTCAATAAAAGATAAGAATTCAATTGACACATCGTCATGTTTTGCCCAGTTGCAAAAATTCCAATCATCATCCACTCCACATACTCAATCATTTTCCTGCCTAAATTGGCAGGTGGTTTCCGATAAGTTTCTATTTTTAAGGCACCGTGTTTCCCATAATAAAAAGGCAGTTCTAATAATTCCCTATACTGCTGTGCAAGGATAACTTTATCGCCGTAAAAATCATTATTGTACCAATGCGAATATTTATTTGCCATTTCCACCTCTTTCTTTTAGTTTCCTATCATATTCTTCTCTATACAATGCCGATACCAATCTGTGGGCAGTACAAACACTTTACTGCTATATAAAGCATCTATACATGCACACTGATCCATCTCTTTCGTTATCTCCTCTATCTTTTTACGAATCAGCATAGTTTGGAGCAACTCTGCTTGTTCCATAAATTCCAGCATCCCTATTTCTATATGCTTATAATAATTGATCCAGCCTCTGTTGAAAGATCCCATCCTATCCCACCATCGCTCTGAAACAAAATCTCCTTTTTGGATATTCTTCCGCATCCGCTCTAACATCCTCTCCCTTACCAGATCACTTAGTGCAAATCCATACTGTCCATTTTCCAGTTTCTGGAAGCTGTACCCCAGATAACACAGCTGTTCCGGGCGTACAATTTTTGTTTTTTCCTGATTCAGTTGAAGGCACAATTCTCTTTGCAGAAAACTCTCCACCATACATAACAATTCCTCCGCTTCCTTTTCAGTTTTACAAAATATAACCACATCATCTGCAAAACGAACATAACATAGTTTACACTGCTCCAAATAACAATCAAAGAAATGCAAAAAACGATTGGCTAACAGCGGGCTTAATGCAGACCCCTGGGAGAGTCCAATATTTTTTTGATAAATTTTTCCTTTAAATATAACTTTTGTTTTTATTAAATTTATCATCAGCTGTAACAGGGCAGCATCTTTTACATCCTGTTCCAGCATCCCAAACATCAAGCCATGTTGTACGGTATCAAAAAAACTTTTGATATCCAAATCCACAATATAGTCGTACCCTGCATTGATATAATCATGGCATGCCATCAGTGCTGCATCTCCTCCATAATCCGGACGGAACGCAAAACTGTGATCGCAAAAAGCAGCTTCATAAAATGGCGCCAATACTAAATAGCAGGCATATTGCAGCATCCTATCCATCATATCGGGAACTTCAATGGACCTTTTCTCTTTTTTCCCAGGTTTATCAATTAATCGCTTCAGTGCCGGCTGCGGCCTGTAGTTTCCCCTCCTAATCTGTTCTCTAATCCTTCGTTTATGTTTTTTCCAGTATTTCGGCAGATCTTTCCCCGATAACTGTTCCCCGCCTAATATACCTTTTTTCCTCCTGACATGTCTTAAGGCTTTGCAAATTACATCATTAGATAGAAGATCATCCATATTGGCCATTACCGGAATCATAATTTCCTCCCTTCCCTCTGCCAGCCAAAGAATCCATGCAAGCTTTGTTTTCCCTCAGTTTCCCCATAATCACTTCATCCATGGTGTCTCTTACCAGCAAATGTGTAACAAAAAGCGTGAGGCCTGCATGTACAGGCTGCATGCGGCAGATTGTACGTTTATAAAGGGCAGCCGACCAGGGAAGGGAAAACCATACCAAACAGTTTCCACCGCAGCTAAGATTCCACCCCTTTCCAGCCGCAGGATTTAACAATCCTAACTGGATTTTCCCGTCATTCCAATCCCTATAGTCTTGATCGGTTTCCAATGCCCTGGCTTCTGAATATATTTCGCTTATAATATCCCTGTCATGCACAAACCAATATGCCACTAAAACATTTTCCTCTGTTTCTCTTAATATCCTCTTTAACGCATCCAATTTTTTTGTGTGAAATATTAGTATCTTTCCCTGTTCATTACAAATTGTCCCATTTGACATCTGCATCAGCCTGATAACATCACTGCTCTCCCGTACTTCTTCCCCATCCGTTGCAAAAAGCGATCCCGCCTTCACATAACGGTATTTGGAATGTTCCCTCAGATCCAGCTCCAAAATTTGATTTCTGAAAACCACTTTCGGCATGTCAGGATACTGCTTGGGATCTGGTATAAAACAGATATCTGATATCTTATTCCAAATAGCCTCTACCGCTCCTTGCTTTAACTCCCGATAATACTTTGTAATGCTTCCATTCCAGATATAATTAGTAAAAAAATAGCGCTCATAAAATCCTAGCATGCTTTGACCCAACCGCCTTCCTCCATCCACTGCCTTGAGTTCTCCATGAAGATCCGATAATTGATTTTGTGCGGGAAAAGAAGTAATTCCTATGATTCTATCAGCATATTCCCGTACAGCCATTATTGTCTGAGAACGTTTTGTTTTTTCATTTTTATAAACGGACAAATGATCAATAACCAGGTTGGAAAATTTCCATAAGTGATTCTCATGTATCCAGGAAAGATTGTCATAAGAAACAAAGTAAACGGATGCCTCTTTTTCTATTCCTTCCCGCCTTTTCTTTTTATTACCATGAACCACAGAGAATGTCATCTTTTGCAAATGATTCCATTTTTCTATCTCTGGAATCCACTTTTCTGTGATATCGTCTGCTGCTGTAACAATAAGCGTTTTCTCCTCTCTGTTTTCCTGTTGTCTTTTAAAAATTACGGAAAGCGTTACAATCCGGGTCCCCAGTCCTTCTTCCATCAAAAGTATGGCATATTTCCTGCCAAAGAGAAAATCTATCGCTTCCTTCTGATAGCTGTATGGTCTAAATTCCATCAAACTGCCCCCCTCTTTTATCCTCTATTCTCACAAATGTCTTCTGTACTCCATACCCTGGCAAACGCATCTTACCGGTTGTATTGCCGGCATATACCTCCCAGCCTCCGATTTGTCTGAGAATTGCCTCCAACTCAAACGCATCGCTTCTCCTCATATCCTGTCTTTCCTTCCCCAAGCACTCACACCACAGCTCCATCAGGCAGATTCGATCCGTGTCACTGTTTTCCAGATATTCATCCACCAGTCCCTGTCTTGGATCTGATTCCATTGCCATCCGCTGTTGGATCTCTGCCTCCTGCTCTGCGGTATTATCCAGATATAATGTCTCTTTTTCTTGAAAATACATACATGCCTCAGCCCATAGTTGATCAATCTCTTCCACAGTAAGGTTCCATGCTTTCTTTTCTCCATCCCCTCTTACCATAACCGGCCAAAATCGCCGGTTTCCCGTAATGTCCCGCAAAAAGCCATCCATGGTGTTCGTTGTAGCAACTAAGATACTCCTTCTGGGATGGGCTTCCACATAAGTACCATATGGTACCCTATACTGGTCATCTGTTCTTGACAAAAAGGATTTTACCGTCTCCACGTCAACCTTTTTCAAACCCGCTAACTCACTGAGCTCCATCAGCCAGATCCCCTGCAATTTCTCTGCTGCAGTTTTATCTTTCATATCCGCAATGGTCATAGAATCGGAATACCACCTCCCACCCATCTTGGAAAATAATGTGCTTTTCCCAATCCCCTGAGCCCCACAGAGCACTAGGATTGCGTCATATTTTATTCCGGGCTGATAAACCCTGGCTACAGCGGCAGTAAAAGCTTTTCTCGTTACTGTCCTAACATAATCTGTATCCTCTGCGCCAAGGTAATCTACCAGCAGGCTGTCCAGCCGTTTCGTTCCATCCCATGCCAAAGTATCCAGATAGTTCTTGATGGGATGATATCTTCTCTTGGAGCTTAAAACAGCATATAATACATCCTTGCATTTATTAGGCGCATACAGATTATATTTCTGTTCTAGATATAACTCAAAACATGCCAAATCGGTCTGCCGCCATCCACTTCCACTGCGCACCCAGGGCACTTCTCCAGTAATATCAATACAACCACGCATTTCGTTATATGCAATATGCCGTAAATTTCTGTCATTTTCCACTATCATTGCAATATTTGGCATGGTACAAAGTATTCTCCCCTTTGCATCATAGTTCAGCTTGCTCATCCATTCTTTTGTTCCTTCCAGTATTACCATAACTGCCTCCATAAGAAAAAATTTTCATAAACGCTTCATAGCTCTGCCTACGGAAGATCTTTTTCGGAAGATATCGGAGTAAACTCATCACAGGCAACCACCCTGCCAGCAAGCGGCGTACCATCCTTAATCTTCTGTATATTCCCTAGCCACACACTAATTCCTTTATTGCCACTACAGTTATAGGCATAAAATGTCAGACTGACTTTGCCATAGCATCCGGAGTACAACTCCGTCTGATCCGTAATTGGCTGCACATTGCAGTCTACAATCTGCGGTGCCTCCTTGCTCTTTGCATTTAAATAATAACTGTTCCGAAAAATAGGGTTATCCGGCTTATCCTCATCCCCATCGTGAAGTGGAATCTTAAGATTGACTGGTATCCTTCCGCCCCACTTATCAATTGATTTTTCCTTGACATAAGCAATCACATTCTGTATCGTCTCAATAGTTTCCTTATCCCCCTTTGGAATCAATGCCAACAGGGAATATTTCTGTCCACCGTATACCGAAACCGGCCGCCAGCAATTCAAATATGCTAATCTGCATGGTATAATAATCCTATTTTTTTTCGCCATATATGTATCCTCCTTTACCATACGATAAAATTCTTGAAAATCTTCTGTCCTTACTTCTGACAGTTTTCCATTTTCTGTTCCGCAATGTTCACATGATAATGTTGTAAAACTAACTGAAGTGCATCGGAAATACCTTCCATACATTCAATCACTTGCTCAATGAAATCTTTCATTACTTCATCCGACATTTGCATCCTCCTTTCTCACTCTTCTGATCTCCTTTTGAAGCCTTCCTTCAATCAGTATAGAAAGGAATCTATGTTTGCGCCATCTTTTATCACTATGAATCTGTTTTTCACTTTTCCCATAACGAAAATATTCATATACTGTCTTCCGCCATCTTGTCTGGAACATTTCATAGATTCCATTCTCTCCTTTGTAAAAAAACCTCATGCCAGGATACCTCGATTCTGCGTATATCGCTCCTTTTTTCATTCATCCCCGCCTTTCTGCCTGAATGGCAAATACTGATCTAATAGGAACCTTTGCTTCTCTAACTGCCTTTATTATAGCCGCCAAAATGATACAACAAAATTGTCAAATATTTTGAAAAGATTGTCATTTTTTATCTGCTACTTTTCCAGTTGCCGATGTTGCCGATACTGTCCCATCTTTCTTATCCTGATCCCTTTTTTTCTATATATTCTCTTCTAAATAATATAATAAATAAAAAACTAAAAGTATCAGCAACATTGGCAACACCCCTTGAAAAAGAAGGAAAGAGAAGAAAAGAAACAAAGACTAATAATAAAAAAGTGTTTCTTTTAAAAGTATTTTATGATATATTTAAATAGTCCCATTAATTCAGAAATACATATAGATGAGATCCATTTCATTTTACTGTACAACTTCGATATTCAGGCAGAAAGACAGGGATGAATGAAAAAAGGAGCGATATATGCTGAATTGATCATGGAAGAGCAAATGTGAACATACAAAAAGGGAGGAATTACTATGATAAAAAATGCAACACACATAAAGGAGGAATTACTATGATAAAAAAACATCGTAACATTTTAGCTTTGTTAATGACATTGGTACTAACATTTGTGTCATTGCCAATTACAACTAAAGCAGCTCTGCCTCCAGAAGAACCAATTGTTGCTCAGTATGAAGGTTATGTAAATGGAATTAAGCGGACTATAGTGTTAACTTCTGACACTTTTGGTCTTAACACATACCTTAAAATAGGGGAAAAAGATTTCGAACTTATAAGTATTTCTAGCATAAGTTCGGGACCAGATTGCTACTCTGTCATTTGGAATATGACTGAGGCCATTGATACTACAATTATAGGATATTGGAGTTATGATTTAGCTCCTGATCTTGATGCTATAACCTTCACATTATATGATGAAAATGTAGAATCATTGATTTTTAAAGGGACTGGTACTCAAAAAATTGTTACAGGATATAAAACCTTATCTGGAGAAATTTGTTCGCTTCCATCATTTGACACCATAAAGTTTATTGAAGGTGTAGATCCTTCTTTTCCAGAACCTTTTTATGCTTCTACTCCAGATGCAACACCAATTCCGACAAAAACGCCTGAATTGTCTAGTCCAACACCGATTCCAGTAACCACAGAACCGCCCATGCTGTCAACCCCAACACCTGTACCAACAACAGAACCTACTGTTGTGCCAAAGTCGGTCAAGAAAGCACTTGCTCCTCGTTCTATCAAGAAAAGCAAAAAAACAACTGTGATTAAAGAAGGAGGAAAAGTAGTAAGTAAGACTACCTTAAACAAAGGCACTCTTACTTGGAAGAGATGGGTAGAAAAGACTGAGCGTTATAAGACTAAGACTTATAAAGGTGTAAAGAGTTCTGCCCTTATCTTGAAGAGCAAAAATTTGGTTTACCTGTCAAAAAAAGGAGTTGTGGATATCATATCCTACAAAACAGGGAAACGAATAAAGCGATTCAAAAAAGTTAAAGGCATCAAGTGTAAAAACGGGTCTGCTGAAAGAATCATACTAACTTCTGGCAAGAAAATTCCTATCAAGAACCTGTAGATAGCTAGCTTTTTGATAACAAAAATCAAAACTAGTAGCAACAAGTAACTTTTGATAGCAAAATCCTAAAACAGGTTTAACAAGGCTCTACCTTGTCAAAAATCTTAGTTTAGTTGAAAGAATATCCATACAAGTAGAGGATCGCAAATTCGAGCCCTGTAGGTCTCACCAAATTCGTTTTAGGAATTTTTAGGATTTTGCTTAATTGAATTAAAATGAGAAAATGGAGGCTTAAAAATGGCAAATAGAGTATGGAAAATTTTTTCGATGTTACTATTGACAATAGTCTTAGTAGGTGGATTAATTCTTAAGACGGCAAAGGCAGAAGAGATACCATCTACAGAAACAGTAATTAATACTTATACTGGTTCTGTAAATGGTGTTGAACGGGAAACAATAATAACTCAGAGAGACGATGGAACAATTGTTGTATATTTAAAAATTGGGGATATGGCTCCTTTTGGAATTTGGTCTGGTGATTTACAAGCAGGACCAGGTAGTTATGGTGAGATTTGGATTGTGGATAAGCATGATAATACTATAACTTGGTTTAGTTATGATTTAACGCCAATTTCTGATAGTATAACACTTTATCCTATACCCAATCCAGATCCTACCGATTTCATAGATTTTGTTTATGATGCAGAATCTCCGATTATTAAAGAGGATATGGTGGTAGGTTATAGAACGACATCTGGTGAGGAACGACC
>CANRZB010000041.1 GCA_947644195.1 uncultured Clostridium sp. | reverse complement strand
GCTCGTCTGCCATTTTCTTGGGATCTTTCCAGTATACCGGATCAAATTTATAATCTCCCTGCTCCGTCCAATGAAAATAATCAATCACAATAACAGACAATGGAATACCAAGCTCTTTGTATTTCCGGGCAACTTCCAACACCTGTTCCTCATTTTCATAGCGGAGCTTGCTCTGCCAGAATCCAAGCGCCCACTCCGGCAGTTCCGGCGCATGCCCTGTCAAATCCGCAAGTGTTTCCGTCACCTCAGCCGGACGCCCGCCGATGACAACATAGTCCATTCCTTTCGCACAGTCACTGTTCCAACGTGTCCGATTGCGGGCAAGTTCTACCGTTCCCGTGGATGGCATGTTCCAGATAAATCCATAACCCAAGGATGAATAGACATAGGGAACCGTTGTCTTAGTATTGACATGGCGTAAATCTATCGTACATCCTTTTTTGTTAAAGCAGTTCAGCCGTTCATGCCCCAAACCATAAAACGCCTCCTGTTCTTCCGCTTCAAAACTGACCCGGATTTTCCAAAGATTACTTCCCTTATTCTCATAATTCCGAAATCCTAAATGAAAGGTTAATTCCGGCTGTTCCGCAAGAATCTTTTTTCCTCTAAAATAGTAGGATACCTTGCCACTTGACTCCATCTTAGCCAGCATATCACCATTTTCCAAGAAGGCATCCTCCCCTTCTATCCACACCCTGGCAGGAACCTCTTGAGGAATTAAAGTCCAGTTCTGTTCGGTCAGCTGCCCGGAAGCCGTGGCCTGAAAGCGGATACTGTTTTTGCCACATGCGCTGATTTTCCCTGTTTCCCCTACACGCTCAAATAAAATACAATGTTCGCCCAATGTAAAAACCATATCTCTTCTCCCTTCCGTTTCCTATGTTGATGTAACCATTATATTGCACCTGCGTAAGAAAGGCTATCACATTATGGAACATTATTTTAACAATCCCGGCAAATTAGAATTTCGTCAGTTTTTACTTGTGTTTCGACAGCTTTTTTACTATACTGTATACAAGTATCATTTTAGGGGGAGGCAACGATATTGCTAAGTGATGGATCTAAAGTAATTGCAATTTGTTCTGCGGATAACTGCGCAGAATACAACACCAAATTTCTAACAGCGTTACATAAAGAATCAAAAAAATTTCCGTTTAAAACTTTGTTCTTTGCCTGTTTTAGTTCGCTATATAAAAAGGAAAAGCATGATATCGGGGAAAGCAAAATATTTCAACTCATTAATCATGATTTGCTCGATGGTATTATTATGTTGGCCGAAACCATCAAAAATGACGAAATCCGTCATAAAATTACCGACCAAGCCATCGCCAGAAAGATCCCTGTAATTGCAATTGAACACCCTATCGAAGGATGCTATAACTTCACTTACGAATACCGTCACACGATCAGCCACCTTATTGAACACTTAATTGAAGACCATCATTATACCAGAATTAATTTCGTGGCAGGATTGAAAGGAAACAGTTTTTCCGATGACCGGCTTCAAATTTACCGTGAGGTCCTGACAAAGCACAATATTCCGATAGAAGAAGAACGAATTGGGTACGGAGAATTCTGGGGCGCCCCGACCAAAGCGGTATTGGATAATTTTATGAAAAGCGATCTGCCCTTTCCTCAAGCTATCGTGTGTGCTAATGATATCATGGCTATTACAACGATCCATTATCTGATGGACGCTGGCTATCGGATTCCAGAGGATGTTGCTGTCACAGGCTTTGATGGCATTGAAGAGGCGCTGGACCATATTCCTCCGATCACTACCATTCAATATGACTATGACAAGACAACTCACCATGCCTTTTCCATGTTAGAGGATATTTTTCAGGGCGGGACACCGCCGAAGTCCTCTTACATCCATTCTAAAATTTTGTATGGAACTACTTGTGGCTGCCATAAAAGTTCTCGTAATTACACCAATCTAACCAGACACTTATATGAGCGTCTGGATTTACAGCACCAATTCAACGAAATTCAGATTGGTATGGCCGCTGACCTGACAGATAACAATAATTACCAGGGAATTTTTACGAACCTGATGCATTACGGAGATACTTTTGGTTCCCCGAAATACTGGCTCTGTATCGTGAATGACTTTTTGGATGAAGCAGAGGAATTGGCAGATATTCTCTCTGACAGCAACATCCAAAAACGCAACAGTTATTCCAGCCGCATGGATCTGATGCTCTCCTGCTTCTATGGCAGATGGCAGGAAATGACAAGCTTTGATACCTCCTGCCTGCTGCCCGATTTAGAAAAGCATTTATCCGGCAATGACTGCCTGATGTTTCTGCCCCTGCATGTATTGGAACACACCATCGGCTACGTTGCCCTGGTCTACGATCCCGATACCGTCAATATGAGTTTCCTCTATCAGCTCTTAATGAATATCAGCAATGCACTGGAAACCACAAAAATCCGTCAACGCCAGCAAAACATTATTACCTCTCTGGCAAACAAATACATTCATGATCCTATGACTGGTCTACATAACCGTCGCGGATTCTACCAGAAAGCGCAGCCGTTATTTGAAGACTGTATCTGTACCCAGCAGCCAATTTTGGTGGCATCAGTGGATTTAAACGGATTAAAACATATTAACGACACCTTCGGACATGCCGATGGCGATATTGCCATTTCTACCGTCGGAAAAGCATTATCTCGAATTTCAGCGGAAAACTATACCTGTGCCCGGTTTGGTGGGGACGAATTTGTTGCTGCATGCAAGATCTCCCATCCGGAAGATGCTTCCCATATCAGTACGCAGATTCGGGAAGACCTGGATCAGTTTAACCTCCATTCTGGCAAACCATATGAAGTAAGCGCTAGTATTGGAATTGTATCGGTCGTTCCTACCCATGACACCACGCTCGATGAGCTTATAAAATATGCGGACGAAAAAATGTATGAAGAAAAAGCACAGCATCATCTCCGGCGAAAAGATTAGTAGAGATGGAAACGTTATCGGAATGGAAGAGTGCTATGAATATATTATGTTATCAATGGAAAGCCTATCAATATCACCGGATTTGTGAAGAAATGCGACTTCTCGGACACCAGGTCCTGGAATATCGGAAACCGATCTGTAATCCAGAGGATGACCCGGAATTTTCAGATACCTTGATCCATTTTCTCTCGCAACATCCCTGTGACTGTGTGTTCTCGATCAACTACTTCCCGGTCCTCTCGGAGGCCTGTATGCAGATGGATCTACCCTATCTCTGTTGGACCTGTGATAGTCCTTTGATCGCCATGCATCACACCTCCATATTCTACCCATGCAATTATATCTTTGTTTTTGACCGGGCTGATTTTCTCCAATTTCAATCTCTGGGAGTGCCACATTTGTACTATCTCCCTTTGGGAACAAGCTTCCTTCCCGCTGCGGAGCCTACCGCTTCCCCGGAATATGCAGTTTCCTTTGTGGGCAGTCTCTATGAGAAAAATACCTATGACCAGATTGCATCCAGCCTCTCTCCTTATCTGAGAGGATACCTGGAATGTGCGATGGAAGCGCAGATGCAGATTACCGGCGGCAATCTCTTATACCAGCTCTTAACTCCCGAAGTTTGCGATGAACTGGAACAGATCAGTGAATATCAAAAATCAACGGATTCCTTTAGTGACCTACGTCTTTTATTTGCCAATACCATTCTGGGATTTAAGACAGCGTCATTATCTCGTATCCGCTCTTTCAATAAGCTCTCCCAGGCTTTGCTGCCCTGCCGGGGCCGGGAATTTAACACACAGGATGGAATTCATCTGTTTACCAACAGCCAGATGACCCCTGGAGAATGGAAGGATCTACTACCACTCCTCCACATCCATGGTGCCCTTGACTATACGACAGAACTCCCGGAAGTAATCCGCAAAAGTCGGATCAACCTCAATTTTACCATTCCTAACATCCGCACGGGACTACCTCTGCGGATCTGGGATACTTTGGGAGCAGGAGGATTCCTGCTCAGCAATGAACAGGAGGAAATACCAGAATTATTGGAACCCGGCAAGGATTTGGAAACCTTCCAGTCCACCGAAGAACTGATCGAAAAATGCCAGTTCTATCTCAAACGAGAGGACCTTAGAAACCAGATCGCACGTCATGGCTACCAGACGGTACAGCAAAATTATACGTGCAGACAGCAATTGATTCGACTGCTACAAACCGTTTCCGCAGAGATCCAACTACAGAAATAACGATGAAAAGATAGATAATAGGATATCACGCAAACGTAATAATGGTTAGAAATCTGATAGCGAGTTTCAAAAATCAATTTCCTCCAACATGAAATAAAAAAGAACACGAAGAAAGGAATTCTATTATGCATAAATGCTCAGAAGATTTCATAAATCACAGGAAGGAAGAAAATACAAAGGTTCTAAATCAAATGACCGCAGAACCTTCCTCAGAGAACCAGAACTACCAGGAACGCTTTCTTCTGGCTTCCAAAAGAATACAAGAAATACCGAAAGAATTGACTGCATCGTCCTTTGCTGCAGACTTTTTTCGGCAGGTGACCTCTTTTCTGTCCATGATTTTGGACACCTATAAAAATATCTCCGAGGGAAATCTTGAGTCCATGTCTCTGGAAGAATTACAGCAGCAAAATCATGACCTATATGCGGATATTCTGCCAGAACACTATGCAAACAGCTATGCCAATCCTGACTATGCTGTCTCTGTGCTGGGGAATGAATACGGTCCCTTGCTCTGTGCACTTTATGCAGAACTTCGCGGGACGATTCCCCAAATATTTGAACAGAACTTATCGGATCTGACGATCGCTCTGGAATTATTTCTGCAAATATACGGAATTCTCCAGGACGAATCTCCTTCGGCGAAAGAAGTACATTCTGCACTCTATTTTTACTGTTTCGATTACTGTGATCTCACGGTCTATGAACGCACACGGGAGCTGTTCGATCCGAACCGAGATTTCTTAACCAAACGGATCAGGGAAGCCGATCTCCAGGATTTACGTTATCTCTATTATTTGGGGGAATATGTATCTGACAACGAGTATCGTACCGCAGAATATTTAAATTCGTTACCACTGTCCCAAATCCAGGACATGGCACATACATTTACCGAAGGATATCGCAAAGGATTCGAGGCCTACCGTATTGACCTAAGCCGGAAAAACACTGTCAATATCCGTTATACACTGGGATTTGAACGAATCGTCAGGGAAGCCATGTTACAGTTTCAGTGTATGGGACTGCAAACCATCATTTACCGCAGTGGCATCCAGTTAGCCACCCGTCCCGCTGGCGGCAAAAATGGATTTCACGGTGGTGCTGCCAATAAACAATATGAGTACGATCACCGTATGGATCTTGCTCTGCTCTTTGATAAAGCATATGCCGACCGCCGTCTGGCAGTCCAACGTCTGGCCTATGAAGATCACCGAGCTCTGGCTTCCGCATATGCCGGCCCAGCCGTCATGGAGACCTTCGGAGAAATCCCATGGATTCCACAGGAAAAACAGACAATTCCCCAATATGATCATAGGCAGCAGAAACAAAAATTAGAATATCAGGCAGCTTCCTCCCTGCTGACCAACGAATTTATCCCAGGTAATGAGGTCAGTTTTACCATCATTGCCTATCCCGTACCGGAGATTGGGAAACACTATCGGGAGATCTTTGATGCAACCATTCAGGTCAACACATTGGATACCGATTTGTACCAGGAGATCCAGACCAAAATCATTGATGCACTGGATCAGGGAACTTCTGTCAGAATTACCGGACGAAACGGCAACCAGACCGACCTCTGTGTCGCACTGGTTCCACTCTCTGACCCCGCACATCAAACTCGATTTGAAAATTGTCTGGCCGATGTCAATATCCCTCTCGGCGAAGTCTTTACTTCCCCACAACTACAGGGCACCAATGGCACATTGCATGTTACCAAAAGCTTCCTAAATGGACTTCACTATAACAATCTCCGCCTTACCTTCCAGAATGGAATGATAACGGAATATGACTGCGGCAATTATGAAGATCCCGCCAAAAACAAAAAGTACATTCGGGATAATCTCTTGTTCCAGCACGAAACCCTGCCAATGGGCGAATTCGCCATCGGCACAAATACCACCGCTTATGCCATGGGGAGAAACTATCAGATCTCACATCTGCTGCCCATTCTCATCGAAGAAAAAACCGGGCCACATTTCGCTATCGGTGATACCTGTTTCTCCCACGAAGAGGAAATGCGCACCTACAACCCAGATGGAAAAGAGATGATTGCCAAGGAAAACGACTACTCCCGCCTACGCCATACGGAAGAACAGAAGGCTTATTTTAACTGCCATACGGACATCACAATCCCTTACCATGAGCTGGGAGATATTATAGTTTGCCGAGAGGATGGTACTACGCTCGACATCATCCGGGAAGGGCGTTTTGTATTGCCAGGTACGGAAAAATTAAATGAACCACTGTGAGTCCATGACAACAATGAGCCAGGTATAATACCATCCTGCAAACCAGGGAAAAAGCAGGAAAACACTCACTCAATCCCAGACATTTTTTTATACAGACTCTTGGCATATCCGTCTGTCATGCCGCTAATGAAATCCGTCGCAATTAATATTTTACGGTATAAAAGTTCCTTCTCCTCCGTGATACCGTTTAATTTTTTCATAGAATCATAATCCTGGATATAATTCTGTGAAATTAAGGTCATGACTTTTTTATCCTGGGTTGTCATCGTGCTATATCCCTCGTGTATCACAGCCGGAACAAACTTGTCCAGAAGAAAATTAAGGATCGTCTGCGCAGACACTTCCGGCTCAATAATCACGCGGGAATCAAAGACAAATTCTTTCATGGCATCTTTTAATAGTTTTACAGTGATGCTATGATAGGTCTCATGAAACAGGTCATATTCATATTCCCCTTCTAAAATTTCCTGATAGCTGTCGGAATACCGCCAGCAGACTACATACATCAGCCATCTCCTCAGATAGGTTCCCCACTGGCTCATTACTTTCGCCGGGCTTTTCACCGATTGTTTCAACTCACTAAATTTGTCAATAACTTCTTTGGTATAGTAGAGCTGATTTTCCACCCTCTTCTTTTCCTCATCCGAGATTGCCTCTTTCTTATAATTTGCTTTTCGCTTCTCGAATTTTTCATTTTCTTTCTGCAATCTTTCCTGCAAGAAATGTTGAAGTTCATCGGTCCGAAGTACCCCTGACTTCACCGCATCCTCTAAATCCGCTGTCATATAGGCAATATCATCTGCTGCTTCCACTAAATAGGCCAAAGGATGTCTTACCACTGTTCCATCCTCTCGCCAGGTACCTAATTCTTTTGCAATCTGCTCAAAGGTCTCTTTCTCTGCCTGATAATATCCGACCTTATGTCGTATCAAAATGCCTTCCTCATCGATCTCCTCCGAACTGGTTGGATACTTAATTAATGCTCCCATGATAGAAATCGGCAGATTAATCTCAGACTGATGCCTTGCCTTGGACAAAATCCGAAAAGTCTGAGCGTTCCCTTCAAATTTTATTAGATCTTTCCTATGTCTTTCCTCTAATTTATCAAAGATTGAAGTATGATCCCCTTCTTTCAAAGAATAAATATCTTTCAGATGATCCTGAAACCATTCTCCAATAATTTTCTCTCCCACGTGGCCAAAGGGCGGATTCCCCAGATCATGTAGCAGTCCGGCACAGGACAGGATGGCTTCCATATCTCCCACCATTTCATTTCTTTTATCTTTATCAGATTCTACCTCCTGTAGATACAAATGCCGACCAGGAGATTCGTTCTGAAAGCACATAATTCCCAATTGTTTTGCAATCGTCGACACCTCAATAGAATGTGTTAATCTGGTTCGCACAAAATCACTTTTCGCCAGCGGAAAGACCTGTGTCTTATCCTGTAATCTTCGAAAAGCAGCACTTGATACAATTTTTTCATAATCCCGTTCGAAATGACTGATCGGATACTGTTTAAAAACTCTCGGTTCTTTTTCCTCCTTACTCAAGCGATTTTCTGATAATAATTTGTTCCATTCCATAAGCTATCCTCCTCTGTATTTTTCACTTAACTACGAATAGACATGATAAACTTTATACTTATCATTTCTTTAGATCATAATGCTTTGCACTATGATCTTGTTACACGTACACAAGCAAACTTGCTCCATCCGTTTACTATTATATCATAAAAATAGCAATCGTAGTTGCTATTTTCAAAAAAAGTTCAATTTTAAAAACACAGCCCGCTTTTATACCTTTTAAAGTAAAATAACTTATATTAACACAAAAACTACCAGGCAAACGATGGTTTCTTCTTCCCATACTACACGCATGCCCGGTAGTTCAATTTTTTCCGATGTCTCTCTTACAAACAGATCTGCACCTGATATTTTTCTAACCAGTAATTAATCTGCAACAGATAGGCAAGCATCTGTGGTCCTGCCATCAACTGCCCATACCATGGCTTTCCATAATCTTTCACGCTATGGATAAATTGTTTTGTCTTTTCCGCATCCACAATCTGATGGATAGGCGCCTGAGAATCTTCCAAAATGTGTTCCAGACGTTTCCCCAACAATTGCTCATAATATGGATCATAACTTTTGGGATACGGACTTTTCCTTCGAAACAAAATTTCATCTGGCAGCAGTCCCCTGGATGCCTGTCGCAACACATTTTTAACCAAACCGTCTTTTGCTTTCATTTCCCAGGGAACATTAAAGATATACTCTACCAGTTCCCGGTCCGCAAACGGCACCCGCGCCTCCAAACCAGAATGCATACTGGTACGATCCATACGGTTGAGTAACGTTTGCATAAAGTATCGGATATTCAAGTAACCGATCTGGCGGCGGTTGGTCTCAATCTCATCCTCCCCCGGCAGAATTGCTACTTCACGCACGGATTCCGCATAGATTCGCTTGACAAACTCATTCATCTGCAATTCCTCTAACAACTCCGGTTTCAACAAAGTCTGGCGCGGTGTCAGATCCGGCGTCCATGGAAATGTCCCGCAGTTTAAGAAATGTTCCCGATGAAACCATGGATAACCACCAAATACCTCATCGGCACATTCTCCGGTCAATACGACTTTATGCTGTTTGCTTACCAGACGGCAAAAATGCACCAGAGAAGAATCCACATCCGCCATGCACGGCATATCATGAGATTCTACAGAATCATATAACAAATCTGCCTGTGTCTGATAATCACATTCCAGGTAATGATGGTCCGAATCCAAATAGCGCACCATCTGATCGACATAAGGCCGGTCCTGAGAAGGCTGGAACTCATTTGCTTTAAAATATTTCTGGTTTCCGGTAAAATCGAAAGAATAGGTTGTCAAACGTTCTCCCTGTTTTTTTAATTCCTCTGCACAGACCGCAGAAACCACACTGGAATCCACACCGCCTGACAGGAAGGTACAGATCGGTACATCCGATACCATCTGCCGCTTAATGACATCCCGTATCATTTCCCCACTGCGTTTGATGGTTGTATCGTAATCGTCTCTATGGGGACGGCTGATTAAATGCCAATAACTGCGTTTCTGGATTCCATAACGATTGACGCTGAGAAAGCAGCCCGGTTTTACCTCATGGAATCCCTGATAAAAACCAGATCCCGGAATTCTGGCAGGTCCCATCCCAAGCAATTCATTTAAGGTATCTCGATCTGCTTTTGCCTTTACCCCTGGAAACGCCAAAATCGCTTTGGGCTCTGACCCGAAAATAAAAACTCCATCCTGCTGTGTATAAAACAACGGTTTGATACCAAAGCTGTCCCGATACAGGTACAGTGTATCATGCCGTTCATCCAGAATAGCAAATGCAAAAATTCCATCTAACTGTTCAACAAATTCTGGACCATATTCCAGAAAAGAAAGCAGGATCACTTCGGTATCGGAAGTCGTCTGAAACCGCCATCCCATATTTTCCAGCTTTTTCCGAAGTGATCCTGCATTATAAATTTCTCCATTGTATACAATCTGATAGGAGTATTTTCCCCGCCGCCTTGCCATTGGCTGTTTTCCATCTTTCAGATCCCGAATCGACAGCCTGGTATGCGCCAGCCCGGTATGCCTGCTTAAGTATATGCCCTCTTCGTCAGGACCACGGTGTCGAATCCTGACCTGCATCTGTTTTAATATATTCTCATATTTTTCACGGTTTGCAGTAAAATCCCCTGCTCCGTCATAAAATCCTGCAATTCCACACATAACTGCCTCGCAGCAAAAGATACTCATAGCATTATATGAGTCAGCAGACAAAACGTTCCATACATTATTATACTATGGCATTATCACAGAGAGTTCTTTCAGCGTTTTCTTCCCACCCATCATGTTATTGCCGGTCAAAATAATCTTTTCCGTCGCTCGGATAAAAATAGGTACGAATATATCCATCCGTAGATACGATCACAAATTCATTGGTCGCCTCCAGATAATACACATCATCCCCATCCTCCGCTTCCAGTTTATGTAGTGCATCCGGGGAATGAATTACTACATTAGCCGCTGCTACATAGGCTTCTTTGGATGAAAAGCCCATTTCCAAACCATGCTTCTGATAATGTTCCTCCAAAAGACGGTCAGAACGAAACGTATACTTTTTCTGTGACGGTTCCATCGTGCCAACAGGTTGCGGCGTTATATTGGGTGTCGGTTCCAGGGTTGGTACGGAAGTCGGTGCCACGGTTGGAAGTGGTGTTGTAATCCCCGGCTGCTCTGGCACTGGGCTCGAGGTTGCGATTCTTTCTGGAGTATTCTCTGCCTTTGGGAAAGAATTCTTTTTAGGGAGAACGGTTACTTGACAAGTGTATTTTTTTCCCGCAACTTTGGCAATAATTTTCGCTTTCCCGGCTTTATTTGCCCGTACCTTTCCTACTTTGGAAACCGTTGCAACAGATTTCTTTTTGCTAGTCCATCGAACCTTTTTCTTGGTCCCATACAACTTTAATTTCACAGTTTTGCCGACTTTTAAGGATACCTTCCTCTGATTCAGTCTGATTTTCCCGGCAGCAGTTGTCTGTACTGTTGCAAAAGCAGAACTTAAAAAGACAGCAAGAACTAAAATATGTGCCAACAGTTTCTTCCTCATGTAATTCCTTTTTTGTTTCATGAAAAACCCTCCATACACTAATGGTAACTTTCTTTCGTCTTAATGAATATCTTTCTTGCAGTATTTTACATAAGCTGCCGTAACTCCGATGATCGCAAACACCATTCCAATAGCAATCCTGGTTCCATCCAGACTGCCATCCGTTACAATATCCGCACCTTCACAATATCCAAATGGCGTGATATATTTCAAAAACTCTGCACGCTCCGCAATATTCGCGATCAGATTCAGAAAATACATAATCACTGCAATCCCAATCCCCAAGCCTACATTCCCCTTTCTCATAAATGCTGAAATCCCCGCACAGACACCAGCCAATTCTATCTGCATCAGATAGTAGGCAAAATGCAACAGGTTTAACTCTTTCCACGGTATCTCCTCGCCAATCAAAGCAATGGAACCAATCGAAAGGCCATAAATGATCAAATTCATTGCGGTAATCTGCAAAAAAACCGCAATGAGTTTATCCGTTATGATCCGCTGACGGCTGACGGGATGCGACAGCAAAAACTCCGCTGTCCGATCCTTTTCCTCTTTACTGAGTACGCCAACAGCGAAGAGAGCTGCAAAAAAAGCACCTCCCAGTCCCAACACATTGCCGCACTCCATCGCATAAAAACCTAAAAGATCCCCAAATTGTAAACGGTCCATACCGAAGGCAGCGGTAAAAGATCCCATGGAGGCAAACATATCACTGACATCTTCCATTTGTCCTTTCATTTCGGGAAATAAAAATACGCATACCATCAATAGAAATCCTATGGAGCCCGTCCAAATGAAAAATGAGAGCTTCCCTTGTTTCAGTTCATGTCTAACCATTGTCATATATTTTTACCATCCTTCTCGTAATAATGAAAGAAAATTTCCTCCAGATCCGGCTCGGAGACCGTCAAATCAGCAACTTGCCCGGCTGACAATACACGCAGCAAATCATCCATCGAACCACTGTATAGAAAGCTGACAGAGTTCTCCATCTCTTCTCTGTCACGAATCCCTTTCAATCCGTCAATATCCACACATCCATGAACTGTCACACGCTTGGCACTGGTGCGGGAAAGCGCTTCTACACTGTCGCAGGCAATAATTCTTCCCTCACGGATAATAGCCGCCTGTGTACAATTACGCTGGATCTCAGAGAGGATATGGCTGGATAAAAATATCGTCGTCCCACCCTGGTTTCTCTCCCGTAAAACCTCAAAAAATTCCCGCTGCATCAACGGATCTAAGCCTCCCGTTGGCTCATCGAGTACCAGCAAATCAGGATTGTGCTGTAAGGCACAGACGATCGCAACTTTTTTGCGGTTCCCAAAGGACAAATCGTCTACTTTTCGGGACGGCTGTAACTGCAAGCGCTCACAAAGTTCTTTTGCCTCGTTAGAACAATCCCTTTTCCGCAAATCGGCAGAAAGTTTCAAGATGTCCCGAACTTTCATTCCTGAATAAAAAACTGCCTCTGACGGCAAATAACCCACTCTTTGCAAAATAGCTTCCTTCTCGTGGACAATATCCATACCAAAAACCTGAGCACTGCCGCTTGTCGGAGAAATCAAACCGAGAAGGGTACGTATTGTAGTGGATTTACCTGCTCCATTTGGCCCGATAAATCCAAAAAAACCTCCTTCAGGCACCGATAAGTTCAAGCCAATAATCCCCCTGGCTTTCCCATAGGATTTCGTCAAATTTGTAATCTTAATCGCATCCATCTATCTGCTCCCCTTATCACAACAAATCCAAGATCGACTTCCCGATCGTTCCCTCCGGCATCTTTACGCCAAAATTATCCGCGACGGTTGCACCAATCACAGCAAAGGTATCTCCCTCCGGCAAGGCAGCACCCCCATCCATAGTTGGCGAATATGCCAGAAATGGCACCTTTTCCCTAGTGTGATCTGTACCCGTATATGTCGGATCATTCCCATGATCCGCTGTGAGTATGATCAGGTCATCCGAACGCAATTCCTGTAACAACTCCCCTAATTTTCCATCGAATCGTTCCAGTTCTTCCCCGTATCCCACTGGATTTCGCCTGTGCCCCCACAAAGCATCAAAATCCACCAGATTCGTAAAACATAATCCATGGAAATCTCTCTGCGCAATCGCAATCGTCTGTTCCATTCCCTGGACAGAAGATTTGGATTTATTGGATTCCGTCAATCCCTCACCATCAAAAATATCATAAATCTTTCCCACCGAAATTACATCATATCCACCATCTTTTAAAGCATTTAAGACGGTTCTTCCATAAGGCTTTAATGCATAATCATGCCGGTTCGCAGTTCGAACAAACTCCCCTCGTTTCCGGCCAACATAAGGTCTGGCAATCACCCGACCCACTTTCCATTCATCCCGCATCGTCAACTCTCTGGCAATCTCGCAATAATGATACAAGGTTTCCAAGCCCATGGTTTCCTCATTGCCACAGATCTGCAACACAGAATCGGCAGAAGTATAGACAATCAGATGCCCTTTCTGAATCTCTTCTTCCGCCAGTTCCTCCAAAATGACCGTACCGCTGGCGCTCTTATTACCAATGATTTTCCTGCCGGTACGCTTTTCCAACTCTGTGATCAGTTCCGGTGGAAACCCAGTATCTGTAAACGTCTGAAATGGTTTGGTAATATGCAGCCCCATCATTTCCCAATGCCCCGTCATAGTATCCTTGCCGGTACTACGCTCTCGCACCGCCATATAACGACCCTCTGGTTCCGTTACTGCTGCAACTCCCTTGATCGGCCGAAGATTGGCAATCCCTAAGCGCTGTAAATGCGGAATATGCAATTCCATCCGTTCTGCGATATGTCCCAAAGTGTCCGTTCCAGCATCCCCATATTCTGCCGCATCCGGCATTGCCCCAATCCCCAGGGAATCTAAAACAATAACAAAAATTCTCTGATATTTTTCCATCCTTACCCTCATTTCTGCGCTGCCTATCGCACATAATGCAATATTTGTGTATGTGAAACAATTTATTTTTCTGTCCTCTTACTCCTAAAAATCAGAACCACTATAATGATTAAAACAAATAGAACTCCAACGCCTATGGCAAAATACACCCATTTCCCAATCCCCATGCTAACCGGAGCACTTGCCGGCTCAATATAATCATCCTCCAGTTCCTTTTTTAAATTTTTCTCAGATTGCTTTGCTGTCTTTCCCTCTTTGATTCCATTTAGGAATTCAAAGATGATTTCCTTTTTTTCTTCATATGTTTTTTGATAAAACTCTTGGCAATCCCTATCGGTAGTATCAGCAGCATCCTTTTCCATCTGCCACCTTCCGCCAGCCGGATCCTCCTTCAGAACTTTGATCTGATCCGGTGTCTCTGCATAGATTTCCATATTAATCTGATAAAACAAAGTCTCCTCTCCAAGATTCTCTCCCAGCAAGGAATAACAGTCCAGCCCTTTATCGTAGAATACCTTAGTTGTTCCCTCATACTCATCCACATTAATTTTAAAGATGCAAAGCTTTTCTCCATTCCTCTCTGCAACAAAATAATAAGAGTAATAGCCTCCCTCTCCGGCAACATAGTATATATAAAACGGATGGCGAATCACAATTTCATCCGTTTCCTGAATCTTTTTTACAACTTCTATAAAGTCACGGTATTCGTCAGGAATCTTTTTTATATAGGTATAATCATCCGCATCTTTATACTTTTCATAATACTTCCTTGCTTTCCGCACTTTTTTTTCAAACATCGGTACAGCATTTACCTTAATATGATCCGGTACTATTTCTGCATACAACCCATCCGATTTCATCGTCACGGTATATGCCTCCGCCTGGCGGACATTGGTACCGATCAAACAAATTGTCAGAAACAACATCCAAAAAATAAACTTCTTCATTTTTATCCCCATCATATTCCATCAGAAAAGCACCATTACAATACTATATATTATTATATCATATATGGCAACTACGGCAAAGATCCTTATATTGCAATGATTGTCTTTTTTGCATAATAGCATTGATATAGCCACATTTGACAGATTATTCCGGGGTTCAGATAGAATAGAGATTTTTTTCGCTTGCAGAAAGACAAGCAACGCTGCAACAAAACTGCCATAGGCACAGCAGAACTAATCCCCACCCTGTCATGGATACATTTCACATAAAGATTGTAGCCTGTTTTATGTTCAAAATGCATCTTAATTGCTATTAATATATTTCAACTTCTACTATTGGTTGAATTTATAAAATGAACTAACCGACGCGGTTATAGATTATTTCAATTATCCATAGTAAAATGGAATCAAAAGAAACAAGGATTAAAATCGAATGGATTCTGCAGGGCTTGGCTTTGCAATTTATTAACTATGTAGCTATATCATTATAAAACAGGGAGGTATTTATAAATGAATATTGGTTCAGTAATTATGAGTAAAAGAAAGGCTTTAGGCTATACGCAACAAACCTTGGCGGATAAATTGAATGTTTCTTTTCAGGCAGTGTCAAAATGGGAAAATGGAACGAATTATCCGGAAATGGAAATACTTCCTATGATTGCAAGTGTATTGGACACAAGTATTGATTCCCTTTTGGGATATAAGTCTTTTGTGGTTTCAGATTATGACAAACGGTATGACACAGCGGATTATTATTGGGGAATAACCCCTAACAATTTATGCTATGAAATAATGAAATTGCGACCACCGATTAAGCCATTAAAAGTGTTGGATATTGGCTGCGGAGAGGGGAAAGATGCTGTTTTTCTTGCTCGAAACGGTTATATTGTAACGGCTTTTGATTTGTCTGAAGCCGGAATAGAAAAGGGAAAAAAGCTTGCAGAAAAATGTAATACTTATGTAGATTTTTTTAAAGCTGATATAACTGATTTTCGTGCAACCGAATACTATGACATTATTTTCAGTAGTGGAGTATATCACTTTATTAAACCGGAAATCCGGAAAGAAATCGCAGCAAACCTGAAAGAATACACAAACAAAAGCGGCATACACGCAATTAATGTATTTGTAGACAAACCGTTTGTGGAAATTCCGCCGGATAAAGATGCCAATCGGTTTCGCTGGAAATCTGGAGAGCTTTTTATGCTCTACCATGATTGGAAACTGCATAAAACAGAAGAAAACATTTTCAACTGCAATAGTGGCGGAATCCCACACCAGCATTGTATGGATATTATGATTGCAGAAAGGGTAAAATAATTCCAATATGAAAACATAGTATGTGACTGATTTAGATGGGATTTTAATGCGGGATGATAAAACAATTTCAAATGAAAGCGTTGCCATATTGAACCGTCTGCTTTCTCAAAGTATATTTCTTACATATGCGACCGCAAGATCGCTTAGCTCCGCTTCAGAAATCACAAATAATATATCTTTTAACCTACCTGTTATTATCCGCAACAGAACAATCCTTGCCGACCCTCAGTCCAAGAAAGAAATCGAAATTTTAAAGTTTGGAGAAGAATTACAGCACATTCGATGGGCTTTGGCTGACACCTCCATCCCCGGCTTGGCAACCGCTTATTTTGACTCAGATGAAATAAAAATTATGCCTGGCAGGAAGAGCGAATGAAGGTTTTCAGGATTATCTGCAAACCCATTCTGCGGACAAGCGTATCCATATGGTTGATACAGAAGATAAATTGTATGAAGGGAAAACCTGCTACTTTACATTTATTGCAACCTAAAATGCGATTGATGAATTAATTGAAATTAGAATATAGACAACCCTGGCTGCATTTTTTTATACTATTAATTTCAGACTAAAATCTACAGATCCTGCGTTTTAAAAGCATAGAATCCCTCATAACCATAGCTGGCATCTATCCCCTGCATATAAACCTCTTTATCTTCAACCTGATTCGTCAAAGCCTTTTTCAGCAGACTTTTAATCTCTTCCTCATTCTCAGGGCTTCTCTCCATGGCAATCAGATATTCTTCCTTGTCTACCCTTTGCCATTGGATCACAACCTCTAATTCTTTTTTCAAGATACAATCGAGCCATATGCGGGTGCTTCTCCCATTCCCTTCCCGGAATGGATGCGCAATATTCATTGCAACATATTTTTTGATAATTTCCTCATACGTAGATTGCCGCATATAATCAATATTTTTCAAGGTCGCTCCCAAATGCATTACCGGCACAAACTGAAAATTCCCTTTTACTACATTCATTTTCCTAATATCACCGGCAAACTCATAAATATCCGAAAAAAGAAACCGATGTATTTTCGCAAGACCTGAAAATTTCCCAATTTCAAAATCATCTATGAAGTTGTTTTCAAAAAGTTCTAATGCTTTTCTTTTACTGATTCTTTCCTCCACTCTGGCAAGTTCCGCTGAATTTGTAATTCCAAATTTATTTTCTAATGCCATGTTTTTGCTCCTCCTGTCTCTTATCCTCCACAGCCAGATCCTGCTCCTCAAACAGTCTCTCCACGATCCCCTGAAATTCTGTCAGATTTCGTGACTTCTTGATCTTCTTCAGATACCATTCTGAATCTGTAAATCCCTCCGCCATAAAGATCCACAACTCTTTCATTTTATGTAACAAAGGAGTATCTCCGGAAAGCCATTGTTGATAAACGTTAAAAATATCTTGATAAAACTCCCAGATCTGATCTTTTGTCACGTTTCTACCCTGTAGACGGCTAACCAGAGAGGGATCGGCGATCACCCCCCTGCCAATCATGATAGACTGCAGATCTGGATACTCCTGCTGTAACCGCCAAATATCTCCAATCGTTCGAAGATCTCCATTATAACAAACCGGATTCTTGCTATTTTCATAAGCATAGGTAAACATTTCTCGATGTACCGTGCCCTGATAGAAATCCTGTCGAGTTCTGGGATGGATGATCAACTCCTTCACCGGATAATCGTTAAACAGCTCTAATAGCTCCGCAAAATCTTCCGGATCATCCCAACCAATCCGGGTCTTTATTGAAATATCCACCTCTGCATGTGCATATATTTCATCCAAAAATTTCTGTAATCCGGTTCGCCTCTCCCATCGAAGAAATCCCGAACCACGTCCTTTTCCGGTAACTGTCCCCGATGGACACCCCAGGTTTAGATTGACTTCCCGGTATCCCAAATCTTTCATCTGACCCGAAGCCTGCAAAAAATTTTCCGCAATATTTGTTAAGATCTGTGGAATCAAACAAATATTCTCGTTGTGTTCCGGCAGAATATCCTGTAATTCCTTCTCCTTCATAATCCCGCCATCTCTAGTAACCACAAACGGAGAATAGTATCTGTCCATACCCGGAAAATGCCTGGCGTGAATACGGCGGTAACGATAGCCTGTCATCCCTTCTAATGGGGCGAAATAGTAGTTCACTTTTCTTCTCCTGCCTGCTCTGCCACTGTCTGCACCTCACTAAAATCACATACAATCTGCATGGCATGATATACATTTTCAATCATGATTTCGTCAAACCAGCCGCCCTCCTCGCCATCCAACGTCCACTGCACTTCATCCTCGCTGACGATATGCAAATGTTTTGTCCGAATCAGACACATTTGTTCGGCATCTAATTTTTTCGTTAGCAACGCATTAATTATCATCTGAATTTCCAATGGATTCTGGATATTACGGATAAACAGAGCCTCAAACAAACCGTCGTCCATCTTGATCTCCTGGCGGCTGTACGCCTTGTATCCGGAAATGGACTCCGTATTACTGACCAATCCTAATAAAAATTCATCCTCAATGGCACCGTCATCATATTCAATCTTCATTCGATGCGGCTTAATATCTGCCACATGTTTCAATGCCTCCAGGAAATATGCTGTCTTTCCCAACGCATTTTTCAAATCCTGTGAAGTCTGGTAGGAAACTTCCGTAAACGCACCAAACCCAGCCACATAGGTAAAATAACGGTCATTGAATCTACCCAGGTCACAGGAAAATAAATCTCCTTTCACAATCAGTTTTGCCGCCTCTATCATATCTTTTGGAATCCGAAGCGTAGAAGCAAAATCATTTACCGTACCTGCCGGTATATAGCCGACCACCGGTCTGTGCTTGAGCTGCATGGTACCTGCTGCCACTTCATTCATCGTACCATCCCCACCAGAACAGACCACGTAATCATAACCTTCACCAATATCTGCCACCACTTCCGTCGCCTCTCCGGGTCCTCTGGTCGCCAATATCGTAACCTCAAAATCCGCTTTGCAAAAAATTTGGATAATATCAGACAGATAATCACGAATCTGTTCCTTTCCCGCCAAAGGATTATAAATAAATAACATTTTCTTCTTCATGGTTCTGTCTCCTTTCCCGCTTCTGGTACAATCTATTCTTGCATCTGAAACATTTCCCTTTCCTGTTCCCCTGATATTTATATTATAATAAAACTTTTTACGAACTTATGTCAACTCCTGAATAGAATCCGTTATGAACATCGCATCCCCAAACGAGAAAAAACGATATCGCTGCGCAACAGCCTCAGCATAGGCAGCCATAATAGAATCCTGGCCGGCTAAAGCGGAAACCAACAATAACAAGGTGGATTCCGGCAAATGAAAATTAGTAATCAGGCAATCCAGTACCCGAAACTGATACCCGGGATAGATAAAGATACTGGTGTCTCCCTCACCCGCTCTCACAATGCCCTGGGCATCCGCAGCAGACTCTATCGTTCGGCAGCTCGTCGTTCCCACACAGATTACTCTGCCCCCAAATCGTTTTGTCTGGTTAATCAGATCTGCGGTTTCCTCACTCACACGGTAAAACTCCGTATGCATATGATGCTGCTCCACATCATCCACTTTGACAGGACGAAAGGTTCCCAATCCCACGTGCAATGTGACATGCGCAATCCGTACCCCCATTTCTGCAATCTGGCTTAACAGTTCCCTGGTAAAATGTAATCCCGCCGTAGGCGCTGCCGCTGATCCCTCATATTTTGCATACACCGTCTGATAACGGTTTTTATCCTGCAAAGCATGCGTAATATACGGTGGTAATGGCATTTGGCCCAACTGATCCAAAATTTCTTCAAAAATCCCCTCATATTCAAAACGGATCAAACGATTCCCCTCTTCGACCACTTCCTGTACTTCCGCCCGAAGCAAACCATTGCCAAAAGATAAGCGCATCCCTGGGCGTGCCTTTTTCCCCGGCTTGACTAAAGTTTCCCATACCTGATCTGTCCGTCTTTTTAAAAGCAGTACCTCCACTTTGCCGCCAGTCTCTTCCCGCTCCCCGATTAACCTTGCAGGAATTACTTTGGTGTCATTCAAAACCAGGCAGTCCCCCGGCCGAAGATAATGCGTAATGTCATGGAATATCTCATGCTTCCATCTGCCCGTATCCTTATCCAGCAAAAGCAGACGAGAGGAATCCCGGTCCTCCAACGGATCCTGTGCAATTAATTCCTCCGGTAAATCATATCCAAAAT
Source organism: uncultured Clostridium sp. (assembly GCA_947644195.1). Classification (GTDB taxonomy): domain Bacteria; phylum Bacillota; class Clostridia; order Lachnospirales; family Lachnospiraceae; genus Butyribacter. Next base: position 16,795 of record CANRZB010000041.1, on the reverse strand, counting down.
CTGATGTCTTCATGTCGCATCTCCTATCTGCGGTACCTTTTGTAAACTTTCACGTGCTCTTGTGGCACACCATTGGGCCTATCTTAAAATAAACTTCTCAATGACCTCCACAACCCCATTCTCATCATTGGATCTCCTGGTTACGTAATCTGCTGCCTCCTTGACCACGGTCTGAGCATTTGCCATCGCTACTCCTAACCCCGCATATTGTACCATACATTTATCATTAAAACCATCTCCACAGGCAATAATATCTTCCCTTGCGCATCCAAGCATATTGCGAAGCCGCTCTAAGGAAGATGCCTTATCTACCCCGAGCGGAGTCAGTTCAATAAAAAATGGCTCCGAACGTCCCACGTTAATACATTTTCCAAACATATCGGCATATTTTTTCTCTATTTCCCCCGCTATCTCCGGCGCTGCCGTTCCCAGGCATTTGTTGACCGCTTGTCGCAATTGTCCTGCCGGATCCGGATAGGAATGAATCTCTAATCCATTGATACCTGCCTCCAGTTCCATATAGCCGTCCACCTTCGAACCGGCAACAATCTCATCCTCTTGATATGTCATCATACCAATTCCCAATTCCTCTGCCATGGCAAAAATCTGAGGAACCACGTCCTCCGGCATCGTTTCCTGAAATAGCAGCTCCCCCGTCATACAATTCATGACCCTGGCACCATTATAGGATAAAAGATATCCCCCATACTCATTCAGTTTCAGACAGTCCGCCACTGCCTTGGCACCGGGCGTAGGACGCCCGCTTGCCAGCACCACCAGATGCCCTTTCTTCTGCACTGCCCGGATCGCTTGTTTCGTTTCCGGCGTAATTTCTTTCCGGGAATTTGTCAAAGTGCCATCCAGATCTAAGGCTAATATTTTTTGATTCATCGTATTATGCCCCCATCATATTTCATTTGTTTATATACTGGCGTACTGACTGTTATACAATTTTGCATAGAAACCGTCTGCCTGCATCAAACTGTCATGATTTCCCTGTTCAATAATATCTCCATCTTTCATAACCAGAATAATATCCGCATTGCGAATCGTTGAAAGGCGATGTGCCACAATAAAACTGGTACGCCCCTCCATCAATTTTGCAAATGCCCTTTGAATCCGTATCTCGGTACGGGTATCTATCGAAGAAGTCGCCTCGTCGAGGATGAGCATGGATGGTTTGGACAGCATAATACGGGTAATACACAAGAGCTGTTTCTGTCCCTGGGAGAGATGATCGCTGTCTTCCCGAATAACCGTATCATACCCTTGAGGAAGCCGGCGGATGAAACTATGCGCATGGGTTGCCTTCGCAGCCGCAATCACTTCCTCTTTGGTAACGTTCGTTTTTCCCAATGTAATATTTTCATATATCGTACCGGTTCGGATCCAAGTTTCCTGCAGGACCATGCCAAATGCAGTGCGAAGCCCCCCTCTGGTCATCTGCCTGATATCTACTCCATCCACCAGGATTCGTCCCTCTTTCACATCATAAAATCGCATCAGCAGATTGATCAATGTCGTCTTGCCACAACCCGTCGGCCCCACAATTGCCACACGCTGGCCCGGTTTCACATGCAGGTTCAGATGGCGGATCAACGGACGATCCTCCACATAGGAAAACGTCACATCCTCTATCACAACCTCGCCTTGCACCTGTTCCGGCGTCACGGCATCTTCCGCTTCCGGCACCTGCGGTTCCTCTTCTATCAATGCAAAAACTCTGGCAGCACAGGCAATGGCATTTTGCAATTCCGTTATCACGCCGGAGATTTCATTAAACGGTTTGGTATACTGATTGGCATAGCTCAGGAAACAGGATAGCTGCCCGACACTCAATCTACCGGTCAATGCAAACAAAGCTCCCACGATCCCCACTCCTGCATAAACCAGATTATTGACAAAACGGGTTGCCGGATTGGTAGTCGACGAAAAGAAGGTGGCACGCAGAGAATATTTTTGCAACCGATTATTAATCTCATCAAACCGCTCCAAAGCCTCCTCCTCATGCCCATAAGCCTGCACCACCCGCTGGCCGCCAATCATTTCATCAATGAGTGCCGTCTGTTCTCCACGAGTCTCCGACTGCAACTGAAACATACGGTAGGTCTTTTTCGCTATGAACCCTGCCACAAAGAAAGATAATGGCGTAACCAGAACCACAACCAGGGTAATCCAGACATTGGTGCGCAACATGAAAAGCAGTGTCCCTAGAATCGTTAATCCTCCAGTAAATGCCTGTGTGAACCCCAGCAACAGTCCATCGGCAAACTGATCCACATCGGCAATGACACGGCTGACAATATCCCCGGAGGGATGGACATCCAGATAACCAAGTGGTAATATCTCAATCCTCTCAAAGGCATCTCGACGAATGTCCTGCATCACTAAATAAGTAATCCGGTTGTTGCAGACATTCATCATCCACTGGGATAGCCCGGTTGTTCCAAGGAATAACAGCATCTGAATCAACAGCGGACGCAGAACCGCAAAATTGACACATCCAGCTCCCACCATTTCATCAATTGCTTTTCCGGTCAGAATCGGTAGATAGAGCGTTGTAACGACCGATATCGCTGCAAAAATAATAGAAAGCGCAACCAGCACAGCGTGTCTGCGGATATATCGCAGTACCCGGAGCATCGTTTCCTTCTGGCTTTGTTTATTCTCTTTCTTCCTCTGCTTTGCCATGGATCACGCCCCCTTTCCTGTCTGCTGGTTCTGAAACTGGGAAAAATGAATTTCCTGATAGACGTCACAATTCTGCAACAGCTCCTCATGCGTCCCGATACCGGCTACCTCGCCATCCTCCAGAACAATAATCTGATCTGCGTACTGAATAGATGAGGTTCGCTGTGAGACCAAAAAAACGGTGGGTTGATAGGGAAGAGCACGTATCGCTTTCCGCAACTTCGCATCCGTTGCAAAATCCAATGCTGACATACTATCATCCAGAATCAAAATCTCGGGACGCCGAACCAAAGCCCTGGCAATCGTCAATCTCTGTTTCTGTCCTCCAGACAGATTCCTTCCGCCCTGCTCCACCTCTGAATCAATACCATGTTCTTTTTCCTGTACAAACTCCCATGCCTGCGCATCGTTTAACGCCTGTTTGATTTCCTCCTCACTGGCATCCTCATTTCCCCATAAAATATTTTCGCGAATCGTCCCATGAAACAGCATTGCTTTCTGCAGCACAATGCCAATCCGATTTCTTAATTGTTCTAACGGTATTTCCCTGACATCCTGTCCATCAATACGGACAGATCCCTCCGTCACATCATAAAAGCGGGGAATTAAATGAACCAACGTAGACTTACCAGAACCGGTTCCACCAATAATACCGATTGTCTGTCCCGCTTCTGCTTGAAAATCAACGTTCTCCAGTGCCGGATCTCCCCCATTTTGATAGGACATGGTTACGTGATCAAACGCTACCCTCGGCATACGCTCTCCCTGAAATTCTGTTGTTTCCTCAAGCTGCTTCCCAGGAGCTTCCATGTGATTCTGTCCTTTCTCATCTTGCACTCCCTGTCCCGGTGCTACATCCTCTCTTGCTTCTATTGGTAATTGTTCCAGAGAAGACGTCATTTCAAATACATTCTGTACCCGTCTGCCACAAGCCACTGCTTTGGTGGTCAGGACAATCGTATTCGCAAGCTTGATTAACTCCACCAAAATCTGTGACATATAGTTTACCAGAGCTACTACCTCACCCTGTTTCAGAAAACCTCCGTCAATCTGAACCGCCCCGGTCCACAGAAGTACAACGAGCGCCACATTGATCATAATGTACGTTACCGGATTAGTTAAAGAGGCAATCCGGCCAACAAATAACTGCAATCTTGTCAGTTCCGCATTATCTTCCGTAAAACGAGTTTTTTCTGATTCTTCCAGATGAAATGCACGGATCACCCGAACTCCGGTCAGATTCTGGCGAACCCGATCTAATACCTGATCCAATGCTCCCTGTACCCGACGGTACAGAGGCATGCTAATCAACATAATGCCAAATACCACCAAAGCCAATAATGGTATCACAACCACGAAAATCAATGCCACTTTGAAATCAATCGTAAATGCCAGAATCATGGACCCAAACACAATAAATGGTGAACGCAGAAACAAACGAAGCGCCATATTTACCCCGGACTGAATTTGGTTAATATCACTGGTCATACGGGTAATCATGGTAGAAGTACCAATCTGATCCATTTCACGAAACGACAAATTTTCAATATGCGCAAACAGAGCATGACGTAATTTTGCAGAAAAACCAACCGCTGCTTTTGCCGCAAAATACTGTGCGGTAATGGAACAGGTCAGTCCGATCATGGCTAACAGTATCAACACCCCGCCAAGTTTAAGAATATACGCGGTATCTCGATTGGCAATCCCGATATCTATGATTGCCGCCATAACCAATGGAACAATCAGGTCAAATCCTGCCTCTAGTAATTTAAATAGGGGGCCTAAGACACATTCCTTTTTATAATCTGATAAATAACGAAATAATTTTGTCACTGTTCCAATCCTCTCTATTTCTTCCATGCAATGATAGAACTTATCAGGATAACTCCTATGGTTCCCACAATATGTAATAACCGTAGTAATCATATACTTCCCTATTTCCCTAAAAATATAGTATAGCATAGAGATTCGAAGTTGCAAGAACTATTTCCGATTGCTTTTTGAAGTCCAATTCCCTATAATGGTTAGGATGATAAAAACACTATTTTCATTGCAAATATAAAGATAACACTTGGGTCTGTGAAAGGAGCCGCTAAATATGAATACAAGCATGGATAAATTTGAACTGATCGCCCCTTGCCATTTTGGTCTGGAAGCTGTATTAAAAAGAGAAATTTCGAATCTGGGATATGATATCCTCCAAGTAGAAGACGGCAAAGTAACCTTTGCCGGAGATGCCGCTGCCATTTGCCGTGCCAATATTTTTTTGCGTACCACGGAACGCATCCTGATTAAAATCGGCAGTTTCCACGCAACTACTTTTGATGAATTATTCGAGGGAACCAAAGCATTACCATGGGAGAGATGGATTCCTGAAAACGGCAAGTTCTGGGTTACCAAAGCCACTTCTGTCAAGAGTAAACTTTTCAGTCCTACCGATATCCAGTCGATTATGAAAAAAGCAATGGTGGAACGTATGAAAACCCATTATCATACCGACTGGTTTCCTGAGGACGGATCCCCTTTTCCCATTCGTGTCACTATGATGAAAGACGAAGTTGTCATTGGGCTGGATACCTCTGGGGATTCTCTGCATAAACGTGGATATCGGAAGGCTACCGTCAAGGCACCGATCACAGAAACTCTGGCTTCTGCCCTGATTCTTTTAACTCCCTGGAAACAAGATCGAATTCTGGTAGACCCTTTTTGCGGAAGTGGCACCTTTCCCATCGAAGCTGCCATGATTGGTGCAGATATTGCCCCCGGCATGAACCGCAGTTTTACCGCAGAAAACTGGCCACATCTCATTCCAAAAAAGCACTGGTACGAGACTATTGACGAGGCAGAAAGCCGTATCCGACGTGATCTTACCATGGATATCCAGGGGTATGATATCAGCCATAAAGCGATTGCTGCTGCCATGGAAAATGCTGCTCTGGCTGAGGTAAGCCATCTAATTCATTTCCAGCAAAGATCCATCCAGGAATTAAGCCACCGCAAGAAATACGGATTCCTTATCACGAATCCACCCTATGGGCAACGCCTGGATACGGAAGAAGATATGCCTGTTCTCTATCGTGAAATCGGCGAAGCCTACCGCCGCCTGGACAGCTGGTCTATGTATCTTATTACAGCCTACGAGCAGGCAGAGCGGTTTATTGGAAGCAAAGCAGCCAAGAACCGTAAAATATATAATGGTATGATGAAAACCCACTTTTACCAGTACCTGGGACCAAAACCACCAAAACGTCCCCGCACAAAAGAAACTGGCCCGGACAGAAAAAACGTCCCTAACCAAAAATAACACTTTTCCCCATATACCAAATTAGTATAACGAATACTTCATATTTGCTGTACTAGGACAGCATCCTTGGTTAAATTTTCGTTTCACACATGGAAACTCTTTGGTCTATCTGGCTAAACAGCAAATTGGTCAACCTGTGCGGTTAATTGCTCTGCGTTTTCTGCCACCTGGCGGCTAGCCGCAGATACATTCTCTATGGATTTCGTCTGTTCCTCCACAGCTGCTGCCACTTCCTCCACACTGGCAGCGTTTTGCTGTGATATCGCTGATAAATTCTCAATCATGGAGACAATGGATCCCCTGCTTTCCTCCATCTGGCCCGCAGATTCCTCCAGATCATTACAAATACTCTGCATATTTTGTAAATGATCTGCCATCTTTCCAAACTGCGCCTCTGTCTCTTCAATACTGCTTGCTCCATCCGCAATCGCATTTTCCATGGAAGCAATCATTTCTACCGTGGTATCCATCTTCGTCACAAGATCCTGTATGATGGTTTCAATCGTAGTCGTGAGATCATTGGTCGCCGATGCCAAGCTGCCAATCTCAGAAGCCACAACAGCAAATCCCTTTCCTGCTTCTCCTGCCCTGGCTGCCTCAATCGAAGCATTGAGCGCCAGCATATTGGTTTCATCTGCAATTTCCCGGATCTTTATACTGGCTGCCTGAATATTTTTCGTCTGTTTACTGGTATCTACGATTACTTCGTGCACTCTATGAGAATGATCCATATTTTTCCGAGAATTTTCCACTACATCCTGTAATGCTTTCAGACTGGAATCCTTAAGCAAAACCATTTCTTTAGCAGCATTACCCATAACCTCCATATTCTCCTGCAGCATTTGGATCATCTGGCTAACCCCCATAATCTGGCGATCCCCTTCCGTAATCTCGTCCGCCTGTGCAGTTGCCCCATTCGCAATATCTTCCATGGTCACGGAAAGCTGTACCGCCATGCTGGATACGTTTTCAGAAGATCCTGACAAACTCTCCGCATTGTTTGCCAGACCATGACTGACTGTATTGATCTGCCCCAACAAAGCTACCATGTTCCTGCGCATGGTTTCATATCCATTACTTAAAATTCCGATTTCATCCCGACGATTTCTTAACTTCTCAATATCATTTGTAGCATCTGCTGTCAAATCATATTCTGACATCCGTTTGATATTGTGCCCCAAAACATTGACCGGTTTCACAATCATGCGATAAAGAATCATGGCCAATACAAGCATCAACAACACAGAAACCCCTACTGCCATCACGGTTAAAATACCGACAGAACCGGAAACGATATCCTGTACAGTAGAACGGTCCATTCCCTCTACCGAAAGCATTTTTGCCTTGAAAAATTCAATCGTAATGACATTCATTGATACGAAAGAAACTAACAACAGCAAAAGAACAATAACAATTACTTTTTTAATTAACGATTTCTGTGTTTGACGTTTCATCTTCCCTCTCCTTTAACAGCGCATTTACAAATATAATGTTATTTTAACACTTATAAAGTGTTAATTCAAGAAAATATCTATCTATCTAGTCTAGAACAACGGCCCCGTACTTATCTCGTACAAAGTTTGGTAGGCTCCCCCTCTGTATGCCCCTCCATAATCGCTTTAATATGAATTTTGACAAAACAAAAAAACCCTTGGAAACCAAGGGTTTTTAAGTGCCGCAGACCGGAATCGAACCGGTACGGGTATCACTACCCACAGGATTTTAAGTCCTGGGCGTCTGCCAGTTCCGCCACTGCGGCATACCACTGCTGGAGATAGCGAGGAAAATACGTTCCTTCCTGCTAGACAATCATGTACCTATTCTCTGATTACATGATCTCCTCACAGCAAGGTTTAATATAGCATATGGACAGAGATCTGTCAAGCTGGCGTTTCTAAACCTTCCCTTACCCATCACTGAATTTCTTTCTTCCGGTATTCCCGTTGGATGCATGGAATCAGAAGCAAGACCAGCAGCGAATAGATCACCAATAAAACTGGTACTGCCCCAACGGTTTTCCCGCCGATGGTATATGAATTCAATGAAGTCAGGACATTACCAAACTGCAAAGTCTGATCCGGCAGAAGTGCAATGATCCGATTGATGAGAGGTGACTTACTTTGCAGGAAAGACGGCAGAAAAATCAGGACAAACGGAAGTAGCGCTGCGAGCACCGCTGATCTGGTTTTTGCCGAAACCCACATGCTCAAAAAAGACAGAAACAACAAGCCAAGATATCCTCCTACCACGATAAGCAAATATTCCTGCCAAACCAAAATATTATAACTAGAGCACCACTCCGAGAACATGATCTGTATCGGACAATACCATCCGTCCACGCCGAGATAACCGAGAACGATTGCCGTATAAAGAGCCATGGCGAGACAATAAACAATGGTTACTAACCAAAAACCAGTTTTTATTTTGGCTGCAATCGCCTGGTTTCTCCCATTGACTGAAGAGTAAAAAACCGAATCCGTTTTCCAGGAAAATTCACAGGAAAAAATACCTGAAACCAAATAACCCAGAATCAAGCTGGAAATCATAATCACGACAGGCGCAAATTCTATTAATTGTGACCATCCCATAGTATAGTCGTAATAAAATGGTGTAGATATCTTTTCATATTGTGCAATGAGGTATTGTTTCCCCTGCTCTGAATACATATTTGCAGCAGTACCATACAACCATTCCTTCAACAAAGTAATCCTATTTCGATAAAACATGGAGGCATCTTCCTCTGTCAATTGATCCGCCAAATAATAATCATATTCCCGAAACCGCTCCGCATAGGAAAAATTTAATAAATCCCGAATTCCCATCATCCCCTGCCCCTGGCTATAGGCATATTCTCCAATATCAGTATCCTGAATCCTCCTATTTTCCGCAATGACCTGTCTGATCTTCTCCTCATCCAAAGGTCCTGACCACTTCTTCTGAGCTGCCCGAAGTGCAGAAACTGCACGGAATCCCTTTGGATTCCATGAAAAAAAGATAGGATCTACACAGAAAAAATGATTAAGGAAATAGCCTCGTATGAGGTACTCCCCTATAATAGATTGAAAAAATTTCATAAAACAAAACACTTCGCTTCCGGCGTTACTGAGTGTCCTCACAAAATGTTATTATCGAATGGGAAAATTTCCTATTTAATTTCAATAAAAAAGTTGCAATTCTTTTCTACAAAGTTTTGCAACTTTTCCTAAATAATGCCGCAGACCGGAATCGAACCGGTACGGGTATCACTACCCACAGGATTTTAAGTCCTGGGCGTCTGCCAGTTCCGCCACTGCGGCATATAACATATTTTGTTACGATGCACCATTCCCTGCATGGGATAATTAGATACATCAATGGGACCTACAGGGCTCGAACCTGTGACCCTCTGCTTGTAAGGCAGATGCTCTCCCAGCTGAGCTAAGATCCCAGAATATAAAGTAAAACCATTATTACTATTACATTTTCTCTATGTTATAAAGCTCTAAATAGAGAAAACGACCCAGACGGGACTCGAACCCGTGACCTCCGCCGTGACAGGGCGGCGCTCTAACCAACTGAGCCACTGGGCCAAATTACTAAAAATCAATGGACCCTCAGGGACTCGAACCCTGGACCGATCGGTTATGAGCCGATTGCTCTGACCAACTGAGCTAAAGGTCCAAATTTTTATGGAAAAATCATTTTCCTAATGCAAATAACTCCCTGAAATATACCAGTCCATTACATCATGTTTGTAATCCTATCATTCGAATATTTCTATTCAAAGAACTGGAAAAACAATATTCATTCTCTAATGAATACTATTCAACAACAAGAAATATACTATCATATTCCCAGATGGATTGCAAGCATTTTTTCCTGAATATCTATGAACATTGTGAGTTGTCAGTAAACAACGAAGGAATCTTGGACGTAGCAGAGACCTCGGAACCATATGATGTAAGCGTGATTCATCGGATGAAATGGCAAACAATGACTTTTAATGCATTTGAGCTAGAAAGTACTGATGCGGTTAGAGTCAACATACTCCACTATATCTGGTGTTTCAATCTGTATATATGGTAAAATAATCCGGCATTAAAAAGTGTTTATTTATAATAATATGCCGCTATTTCATTAAATTCCAAACCGTTTTTTCTGCATAAAAGTGCAAAATCGCCTTCACCGTTCCATGAGTGAAACAGCCTGTGCAGCTTGCTATAATATCGAAATTCTTGTTGAAATTCAACATCTATATCATGCTTTTTCAGTATCTCTTCACCAAGCTCTTCTGCTTCGTCAAGCTCCGAAATATTTTCGAGACAGGAATATTCTGGAAAATGATGTGCGCCAAAGGAAAGCAAAGAAATCAACCTCAACATCAGAATCTCGGCTATTTTGAAATCATCTTTATTGTTCTGATAAATCGAAATCGTTTCATCTAAATTTCCAAACAACTCACAATGCCATCGAGCCTGTGGTAAAACTCCTTGATTCACAAAAGGAAAAAGTTCCTGCTCTATACGGATAGAAACCTCATACGGCAAAGAATAAGCCCGGAATAATTCTACATGATTATCGCAAATCTCGGTGCAGACTATTGAAATAAATTCTTTGTGGATATCCTCTGATAATGTATCATAATACTTCATAATTTCACGGATAACTACATTCGCCCTCTTCTTTAAGCCCTGCTCCCAATATTTACAATAGTTATTTAAACCTTTTTGCAATTCTTCTGGCAATTGCGGATAATCAAAATACTTCATGAAAATCCCCCCTCCAAATAACAATCTGCTTATCGCTCTTAATCAGAAATATCCGTCTATAATCTTATTCATCAAAACACGAAAGATTTAATGAATTTCCAACAAATGAAACAACATCTTCGTGACATTCACTGATAAGCCACTCAAACTTTTTGGAAACAATGTAAAAATCATTTAACCCATATACTTCTCCAATGATACAAATCAGTTCTGGAATACACATTTCATATAGCCAATACTTTGGCTGAAAATCTTTTGTATCTTCAAATAGTACATATACAATTTTTTCACTTTCGGGCAATATTTTGGGTAATCTTGTGACCCACATCCTATCTTCTGATATATGTTTGGTTTTGCATAACAATTTGTGATTAAACCCATGCCCCATATTAGACCAATGTATATCACCGCCATATAATACAAATGTCTGTTCAATTTTTTTAATAATTGAACTATAAGTAATTTTTGAACACTCAAAACATCTTGAACGCTCTATGTGATTTTCTTTGATCACTCTTTCTATCTCATTCCGCATATAAATAAAATACCTCAAACAGCAATCCCGATTTTCCAGTTTAAAAACCGAAATTAGTTCTTTGCTGATAGTCGACAGTTCAGTTCATAAAGTGCCGTTTTATTAGAATCCCATGTCAAACGTGACATAGCATCGCAGTAACCCAACCATTCGCAACCAAAGTGTTCATCGGATAGTTTTATGTCGGGAATACATTCAAATGCAAAATGATACTCTGGCAGAATAAAAATATCCTTTGACCAGTGCTTACGATGACGTTCTGATATAACATCTGCGGGGATATATGCCATTGAAACCAGCTTGGTTATGTTGTACGCTTTTATCCCTGTTTCTTCTAAAATTTCTCGGGCTGCAGATTCTATCGGTGTTTCATCATCTTCACCACCGCCTGCTACAAATTGCCATTGATCTATGTCTGCACGGTGAAAAACACAGAACTGCAAATCCGGATTTCGTCTATAAGGAATCGCCAATATTTGAAATGGTGCTCTCATGCTAATTAACCTCCATAAATGGGAATTTATTCAGCTAGTTCAATCCAATATCTTTGTTCCACAACACCATCAACAATAATTTCGTTTTCTAGTACACCACCATTATTTCTAATGCTCTTGGCTGAACCAACGTTATCTTTATCACAAACCATTAAAACCTTCTGTAACCCCAATTTCCTGCATTCGTCCAAAGCCAACGATATCATCTTGGTTGCAATCCCTTTTCTTCTCTCAGATGGACGAACACCATCTCCTATGTGACCACCATTCAATAATAATGCTTCGTTCAAATAGTGTCAAATATTTACGGCACCTACAGCAATGTTTCGATCTTCGTCTAAACAAAAAAATGTAGAATCCGGAACCAAACCTTTACTGGTATCTTTTACTTCCAGATTGTTGCAATAGCACTCAAAATCACGGTAGTCTTCGCAGCGGATTGCATAGGGAATGAATGATATGCCATATTTTATCCATAAAAGGATAGAAGCAAAAATCAAATCATTAACATCAATAGGTTTGCAATCGAATGTTCGCCCAGCTCTTTTACAAAATTATTCAATTCGTCACGAATATCCTTGGAACGGGTAATCACTCTGTCCACCCATGCAATAATCACCTCAAATTCCTCTTTTTCTACGATTCCTTTTTCCTTCCAAACTGACATTGCAAATATCTGAAACAGACTCCATTCCACCACTCTGGCAATGATGAATTGTCCAAACTGATCCAGGTTAAGTGAAATCCAATTTGAAAATAATATGTAAACCAAATAGTGATCATACATCATGGGATATCTCTGATTTCTGTATTGGGTAAAACCTTCCAAACTTGTTGCAAATTGCTGTGGGTCAGAAACCCATGTTTCCAGATCTTTCTGTAAGCAAGAAAACCTTTCATATAACATCGGAAAAATATGCGTTACTAACATCTGTCTGGACTGAATCAAAATTTTCTGTAATATAGCTGCTTTCCACTCATATTGCTGGGCAAATGTCTCACATTTTGTAAATATTTCACTAAGTAGCGCTGAGGAATCATAGATATGTAACAACTTTTCTACCTTCTCTTTTTTTAGTTGATTTTGTTGACACAAATCCATGATCTGATAGAGAACAGAAAAAATAATGTGCATTTTCCCACATGTATACTGTCCGGGAACTGCCTGAACCAATTCAATCAAATAAGTCCTTGCAAACGAGAGGCTATCATAAATCTGATAATCAACTGCCGCACCATTATTTTCTGTCTGCTCTTCTGCAAAAGCAAATTCTATGACATCTGGTTCTAATAAATATCCAGCTGCAACGGGACATGAGATTTCTGCTGTCCCTTCTCCAATATCCCCATACTTTTTCATCCGTCTCGGAAAATAGGTACAGGTTGCACATAATGCTTCCGAACCACACTCCAGTACCAACTTACACCAGCCATCCTCAGTCAATGCAGCACAACATCCATCGTGCATTTTCATGCACTTTTTTTCCTGATCAATCATAGATAAAGATTCTTTTGCAAACAGATGATCCATTTTTTTATAGGATTCTATCTCCTGTTTTTTCAAAGGGATGTCCCAATCACGACAACAAGTTAAAGGACACGCTCCACCAATACATTCAAATTTTGTCATCCAATCCATACATAATATCTTCATCTTCATCCTCATTTCTGCGCGAAAACAATTGTCGCAATGAGGTAATGAGAAATCTGCGTTTGCAGTTTCCCATCTACCATCAAAGCTATCTATTTTCACTATCTGTATGCAGTATTTCTTTCCTTTGTCTACTGATCTTCCTCAAACGCCGTTTTCAGCTTTTCTTCTATCTCTTTGACTGAAACCATGTTATTCAGTCCGATCGCCTTCCCCGCCTTTTCTGCATTTGGCACAAGGTCTGCACTGCAGACAAAAAGGTCTGCGGCTCCTGGAAGTACATCATCAATGGTGGAATGATCTACAGTAACGCCCTCTATTCCCAAATTTTTCAACGCTTTCTTTACATTCATCTCCATGACAAAAGATGTTCCAAGACCTGAACCACAAAAACACATTATTTTTTTAATCATTTTCCTTTCCCCCTTTTCTTTTCCCTCAAATCTTTATTCTTTCTCTGCTTTCTGACTTTTTCCTGCAAAAATGTTATATATTATTGGAATCAGATATAATACAATAATAATTCCAAATAAAACGTATTGATTTACAATTTTGGTTAAATTACCAAACACAATCCCCACTAGGGTAAAATCGGTATCGGAATACGTTGTATTTGCAAATCCCATGGAATTTAATACAGGATACATTCCGGCAATCAGGAAAGTTGCCACCACGCCATGGACAAACGATCCTGCAACACAGCCCTTTAATCCACCTCGTGAATTACCACAAACTCCAGCAGTCGCCCCACAAAAGAAATGCAACACTGCTCCCGGAAGGACAATTGCCACCGCCAAGCCCATATTTCCCATCAATGCAAGTATTCCCAATGCAAGTATTCCTCCTAAAAAGGAACAGAAAAAACCAATCAAAACTGCATTTGGTGCATACGGAAAAACGATCGGACAGTCAAGCGCCGGCTTTGCATTTGGCACAAGTTTTTCAGAAATTCCTTTGAATGCGGGAACAATTTCATTGATGAGCATACGGACCCCGGACAACACAATATAAATACCGGCCGAGAATGTAATGGATTGTATGATAGAGTATATGATCCAATTATCCTCACCAATAATCTTTGCCGCTTCCTCAGGAGAAGAAAAAACTGCCACTCCTGAAACAATAATATAACACAAAAACATAGCCAGCGCTATTGAGATCGTGTTTTCCCTCAAAAAAGACAGTGTGTTAGGAAAATTAATATCTTCCGTTGTGGTCGTATCTTCTTTTTTTCCAAATAACTTCCCGATCTGGGCACTCAGCCAATAACAAGCGCTCCCGAAATGTCCAAGCGCCAGTGAATCATCCCCCGTAATTTCCTCCATAGTCGGCTGCATAAGCGCCGGAAATATCGTCATAACAAGCCCCAGCAAAAGCGCACCTGCTATAATCAGTTGTACCCCCTTCAGCCCACTGATGGACATAATAATGGAAATCAGACATGACATATAAAGGGCATGGTGTCCGGTTAAAAAGATATATTTCAGTCTTGAAAACCGGGCAAGTAAAATATTAGCACACATACCCAATGCAAATATAGAAGCAGTCTGCACCGCATAATCATTTAATGCCAATGAAGTGATCGCTTCATTATTTGGCACAACACCATCTACATGAAATGCTGCCTGAAATAAATTACCAAATGGGATAATGGAAGCCTGAACCACATCAGCTCCAGCATTTAACACAATAAATCCAAGGATTGTTTTAATGGTTCCCTTAACACAAGTCTGTGTATCCTGCCGCTGGAGCAATAAGCCTAACAGTGCGATCAATCCGACAAAAATTGCCGGTGTGGAAAGCACCTGTTGAATAAATTGTAAAAACCTAAGCATCGTCTTTACTCCTTTCCCTCTTAAATTGTCTCAAAATAGTGATATAACGTCTGTCTATCGGGAGATGCCAATATCTGGTCAATCACATCCTCATCAGATAATAGCTCCGATATTTGTGAAAGTGACTCCAAATGTTGATTATTATCTTTTGCCGCCAGTGTCACAAATAGTCTGGCTGTCGTATCTCTGCCTTCAAATTGGACTCCCTGCCGAAATAATGTAATACTGATTTGCGTTCCCCTCACTCCCTGTTCCGGTCTTGCGTGTGGTAATGCAATATCATCTGCTATGACAATATAGGGACCTAATTTTTCAACATTTTCAATAATTCCATCCTTGTAACAACTTTCTACATAGCCGCCCTGCTCCAATGGCTGTACCGATATTCTTATGGCATCCCGCCAATCATCTGCCCTCTCACATATCTGCACATTCTCCTGTTTCAGAAGTTTCATTCAAATTGCCTCCTATTAATTATCGTGTACCAAAAATGGCACTCAAATTCCTCCTATTAATTATCATGTACCAGAAATGGCACTCAAATTGCCATGCAATCATCATCGTTATTCTCTCCCAAATTTTTCTTTTTATTCTATAGTCTGTTCTGTTCCTCAAAACTAGTCCTTTCATCAAATATTCCTGGGTCAATGTACAGGAATGTTATTCTGGCTGTAAATGATCCAAAATCAAGAATTATATATCTAGTGTCTTATCTCGTTAATTTTTGATAAAACAACGCAGGCATATTTATTCCTCTGCAAGGCGAATTTTCGACAGCGTAGCGGTGGCTACGGTTAGAAAATATAACGTAACAGATGTGCGAATTAGCAAGTTGGTTTACCTAATTATCAACGAGACAAGACACTAGTTTGTAATCACAGAAGATTTCTAATAAAGAAAAGGATAATGTACAAGGGACTACACTGGGTAACGGTCTGACGACTCCCACCGTCAACTTCACTTTCTTCCTGTCTGAAAATATACCCGAAAGGTAGGAAATCCGACCGGAAAACTCACTATTTCCACGCTCCCGGAAATTTGGTACAATAAAATTAATTAAAGGATAAATCAAAAACTACGGATACTTGCTAAAATGGGAATTATCAAATACTGAGAAAAATACAAACAACCGATGGGAAGCCGTTTGAACAGTGGTTTCTGGTTGATTACAAGCAAAACAGACTCCTCATCGGCTGACGGAAGAAGAAAAGCAGTGGTTGATACGGATAGGCTCAAAATCGGTTTTAAGGAATTCTCATTTACTACAGAGAGGAGAAAAGTGAAAATAATCGAAGTGCAAAATAGGACACCTAATTTAATAGGTCAGCTACTAACGGTATGGGAACATTCTGTAAGAGCGACCCATCTATTTCTGTCCGACAACGAAATCAATAACATAAAAGGATATGTACCGCAGGCGTTGAATGGAGTTGCTCATTTGATGATTGCGGAAGATGAAACAGGCCGCCCTGTTGCCTTTATGGGAATTGAGAACGGCACACTGGAAATGCTATTCATCTCCCCGGAAGAAAGAGGA
>CANRZB010000040.1 GCA_947644195.1 uncultured Clostridium sp. | reverse complement strand
AATTACCTGTCAGAAATGATCGGTAAATGATTACATTTGAAAATTGATTTCCGTGACGTCGAATTTTTTGATATTTACATTTCTTCGTATGGTTGTTAAAATAAGGATGGTGTATTTTGGCATACTCTTGTCATAACTCTTAGTCATAATTAACAGTGTATGTCATTTGATAGAGATCACATTTGCCGGGAGGAACGAAGAATATGTTGTGGAGAAAAGCAGTGTCTCAATGGAAAATCATAATAGGGATAGGCATATGTGGAGCAATTCTGCCAGCCGTATCTGTATCGGCATCGGATACCGCTACGGTTCGTGTGATATCCACAGCAGATTTACATAGCCAGGTCAGCAGTAAAGATTATGAATCCGCAGGAGAATCTTCTGGTGGCAGCTTGGCGAAACTGAGCACTATGATAGAGAGTGCAAAAGAAGAGATCACGGAGGGGACTTGTATCACCGTGGATACCGGAGACTCCATTTATGGATATGCTGCAGAATACGTCAAGGCGCAGAATGGCGCTGCGGTTCAGCCGATCTATGAAGGAATGGGAAAGATTGGTTATGATGCGATTGTTTTGGGGAATCACGACTTTGACTATGGTTTTGATTATATTTATCAACAGTTGGAACGCTCCGGGCTCTCCCGGATTTGTCTGGTTTCCAATGTGATCCGCAATTCCGACGGCAGGGCGCCGTGGGCATCCACTAAGATGATTACCCGTACCGTGAAAACGGCGCAGGGAAAGCAGGCGCAGATTCGGATTGGGATTGTGGGGGCAACCAGGCCAAGCCTGTCGAATATGTATGACTATGACGGAACCTTGGTTACTTCCGGGATCATTTCCAGTGTCCGGGATCATGCAGCGGCTTTGAAACGGGCAGGTGCCGATGTTGTCATAGCGATTGTGCATGCCGGGATGGGGGACGATAAGTCGACAGACAGCGATAAAGATGTAGCGTATGCGCTATCGAAAGTGGCGGATGTCGATTGTATCATGGCGGGACATGCCCACCGTAATTTTCCATCGGAAGATGGAAACGTACAGATCTATTATGATCTACCAGGAGTAAACCGAAGTACCGGATTAGTTAATGGCAAACCGGTGCTGATTTCGGCAGATCACGGCAGATCGCTTGGAATCTGTGATCTGACTCTGAGTATCCAGGGGAACAAGGTCAGCGTGGCTGGGGCAAAGCCAATGATCCGCCGCACTTCGCAGTATGTGAAGCCGGATCCGGAGATTGAAGCGATTACGGATAAGTATGATGACGGCATCCAGAAGCAGTATCAGGCTGATCTGGCACATCTGCGTTCTGGAGACCGGGTTACCGGATATTTTACACTGTTAGAGGATAACACCCTGCTCCAGCTCAATAATGAGGCGAAGATTCGTTTTGGCATGCAGTACCAGGCGACACGGGAAGGACAGCCATATGCAGGCTATCCGGTGATTTCGACGACACGTATCTATATGGATGGCTCAGAGGGGAAAAAGGATTTCTTTGATGTGTCGGGGGAGATTACCTGGGGAGATTTGCTCAATGTACAGCGTTATGAACATAACTGGAATTATATCTACTGGATTACCGGTGCACAGCTCAAGGAATGGCTTGAGTGGTCAGCCAGTATCTATGCCCAGACAGGGGAGCGTTTTACCAATGATTCGGTTCTGGAGCATCTTTCCGATGCCGGGAATCCGACCAGTCTGTTATCAAACGGATGGAATGGAAGTTATAACCAGTATGCCCTTTTTGATGGGATTCATTATGAAATTGATATTACCGGGCCGCCGAAATATGACTCAGCAGGGCATGTGATCCATGCGCAGGCGAACCGGATTAAAAAGCTGACCTGTCAAGGGGCAGCAGTCACAAACAGTAGCAGATTTCTGATGGTCAGCAATGAAATTACCACCTTTAATTTGGTTTTGTCTGATCTGACCAAGCAGCGGTTGGTCAAAAAATCTGAGAAAAACACCGTAGACTATCTCAAAGATTATATCCAGGAAATGAACCGTTATGCGCCGATTGCCGATCAACCGGACCATAACTGGCAGATTCTAACCAATGCGGGAGAGCGTATTCTGCGTACCAGTGCATTGTCTGAATCGTTGGCTCCAGACAGGCCATGGTATCAGAAGACATTGAAGATGACAGAGAACAATGGATATTATCTGGCAGATCTGTCCAAGGAAAGCAAGGATGAATACGGACCTTTGTTAGTACTGGCACCGTCTACCACGGAGCCTACCAATGAGGGAGTCGTGATTTCTGTCCGTACCGAGGATTCTTCTGGAGTAGCCTCTTGTCAATATCTTGCTGGCAATGTGGCGGAAGAAGATGAAAAATGGAAACAGGCAGTTGCGGTATCCGGTGGCAAAGTGAAAGTAATGAATAACGGAGAATATACCTTCCGGGCAACCGATACCTTGGGGAATACGACTATCCGGCATATCAATATCAGTAACATAGATCCGAATACGCTTCCAGCGCCAGAAGTTATGGTTCCTGTGAACAAGAAGACGGTGGTTACCGGTTATGCCAGGGCAGGATTGACGGTCTTCATTACAGTAGCAGGGAAAACCTATACGACGACGGCAAAGTCTAATGGCACATTTAGCTGTGAGGTAGGAAAACATCGTGCTGGGATTGCGGTTTATGTCTATGTCCAGGATGGGCAGGGACGCAAGAGCAAGACAGTTAAGGTTGTGTTTGACCGAACTGGTCCAAACCCGCCTACCATGGATCCCGTAACGAACAAAGCGACCCGGATCGAGGGCAAGATCGGTGAAACCTGTGTTACGATGGTAGCCTATGTGGGAAGCAAATATGCGTACGTATCGCGGGGAGGTACTGCAAGGTATCGTGCCAGCCGGAAATATGATCCAAAGCGCCAGATTATAGAGGTCGATACCAGACTTTCAAACGACAGATACCGGATTCCGATTCCGGTGGTCAATGCGGGCGTCAGTGTTCGGGTGTTTGCCATTGATCTCAAGAACCGGGTTAGTATTGTGGCGGCCCGTACCGTTAGAAAAGCGGCGCCAAACAAACCGGCGATCAATATTGTATGTGATGCAGAAAATGCCATAACCGGTAAAGTTCCGTCAACAAAGAAAGCTTGTAAAGTCATTGTTAAGATATCTGGGAAGAAATATACTGCAAAATCAGCGAAAAACGGCAAGTTTGAAGTGGAGACACCTAGGCTGAAGTCTGGTATGCTGGTTTCGGTGTATGCCAGCGATAAGAGTAAAGGGAAAACCAGAAAGAGCGCTTCCGCGTCCTGCAAGGTTACTTCCAAAAAACAGTTTGTTGCCAAGGCAAAGAAGAACATTTCTGTCGGTAAGATTACTTCGAGGACAGTAACCTTAAAAGGAAAAGCAAAAAAAGGTACCGATTTATATTTGAACTATGGCAGCTCTTATACCAAATTAGATTTAGACAAGAAAGGTAAGTTTTCCTATCAGTTACCTCGGGCAATCAAATCCTCGGAGCCGGTATATTTTGTAGACCGTCATAAAGATGGCTCTATTTTGGCAGTAAGGCAGATCAAAGTCAAAGCGGTAAAACCATTAAAGCCGCAGCTATCTTCTGCTGTTACCACCAAATCCAAAGAGATGAAGATTCTGTCGAAAGAAGATGCAACCCTGGTCGTTAAAATCGGGAGTAAAACCAGTAAGGTTTCCAAAGATTACTACAGCAAAGGAAAGAAGTCCTATGTCTACACGGTCAAGCTGCCGAAAGCAGCTGCGGCCCAGACGATTGTTTGTTATCTCAGAAACAAAAAAGGAAATAGTGCGAAAGCAACCATAATACGCCGCAAGGCATAAATAAAAGGGGATTTTGTTTTGAACAGTCGGAAGTCATTGTATGATATAGCAGAGTTTTACCGCAAAAATGCAATACTAAATGCCAGTTATCGGGGGATGCGTTATCAGGTTCGCCGTGTGACAAAAGGGGAGGGGGAGCAGACAAGCGATTGCCTTGTGGCAACGGTCTGGCCGGAGCCGTATTGCTATGAAAAAACGGCAGAAGATAAAAGAGAAGCCAGGGAGTTTCCCAATGAGGAGGAGAGCCTGGATCAGATCTATACCTGGTTGTGTGAGCGTTATGAACAGGATCAGGAATACTGGGAACAGTCAGTTCGGTTAATAGGATCGGATGATCTCTAAAAGCTTGTTTTTGATGGATTCCTTCATAAAGGAATCCGTCTGTTCGATCTGATTGACCAGAGCTTGTATTTTTTCAATCAAATCCTCCTGTAGGTAGATTTTGGCAAGCGTCGTGTAGGTCGTGGAGATATCGCTGCCTAATTCGATGGCGTATTCCAGGATCTGTTTCGCATAGGCGGTGTTTTCTTGTTCAAAGCAATACGTTCCCCAGCGGTTTAAAGTGCGAATAAGCCGGGTATAGTTCTGGTCATAGGCAGACAGCGTTTCAAAATTGGCGATGCCATAGGTCAGTTTGATGTCTGCATTGGACATATGGCTTAGGTTGAGAACCGGTTGTTCCAGGATTTGTCTTAAGTCGGCACAGATATCCTGCTCTTCTTCAGAACAATCTTCGCGAAATGGCAATCTGGTCTGGTCTATGGTAATATATTCCAGGTCGGTCAGATCTTTTTTGCGGGCGAAGTTTGCATCTTTTTCTTTTTTCCAGTATTCTTCGTTCCAGGTGGAAATTTTCTCCCCTTGTTTGGTCTTGACGCGAAGCCATATTATGAATACAATAAAACAGATAAAAAAAATGGGCATGGATAGTTCCTTTCTATAAAGAAACGGCAAATGTTGCAATCCGTTCCCCCATGTAAATGATGCCAGTACAAGCAGACAGGAGGCAGGCAGATGAATTTCTTTAATCGTAAAACACAGAAAAGAATTGCAGCAGCGATATGTATCATCGTGGCAATTGCCATGGTAGTTCCTATGCTACTGGAATATCTGGTACATTAATGGAATGAAAAGTTTCAAAAACGGAAAGCAGATATTTTATTCGTTGGGACCAGAGGCGCAAGCATCTGGAATCCCGTCTGGAATGTGCCGCAGCAACATGTGTGGTGCTTACTGGACAGTGTAAGATATCTGCTTTGTTTGACTATACATAATAACTGAAAAAAAGTCAAATTTCTACATAATCTTTGGCTTGCAAATTAATGGTAATTGGGTATCATATATAATGAGGTTTTATAAGAATTGTAGGGATCACAAAATAGGTAGTTTTCACAGAAGGGAGTGCTTTGGGTCGGATGAAGAAAAAGAATAAATTGCTGACACTCTTTTTTGTATTAGGATGTATTCTGGCTCTGTTGGTGGGTTTTGGCGCAGAGATCATTGCCGCCGGCTTTTTTTCTGATACAGACCAGATTTGTGAAGGGGTTCAGATTGATACGATCAATGTGGGCGGGATGACAGAAGAAGAGGCAACTACAGCAGTAGAAAAATATATTGATAAGATTCTGAATGTTCCGATAACCATCCAGGTTTCAGACCAGGAAGTACAGACAACGGTAAAAGAGCTGGGGGTTGCATGTGATTGGCAGGATACGGTTGCCAAAGCATACCGGTTTGGAAAAGAAGGAAACCTGTTACAGCAGTTTAAGATCAAAAGGCAGATGAAAGAGTCTGGCAAACAGTTTTCTCTTCCTTATAAAATATCAGAAGATACGATTCAGGATTATGTTGAGGAACAGTGTAAACCATTTGATGTTTCGATGAAAAATTCCAAACTAAAATTTAAGAATGGAAAATTAAAGGCTACCAAAGATCGAACCGGCCATGAAGTGCAGGTTACGAAAACAGTGAAAAAGATCCATGAGGCGCTGAACCAGGTTCTGAAAAAGGGGACCTCGGAGCCTTTGCGTATTACTGCGGTGGTAGAGGATACGGAGCCTAAGTACACGCAGGAGCAGGTTTCCCGCTGTGAGAGCCTTTTGGGATCCTATTCCACTTCTTTTGCTACATCGGCGGCGCCGCGCGCCAACAATGTCAAGACGGCGGCGGGGTATATCAATGGTACTGTTTTGTATCCGGGAGAAACTTTCTCAACGATCCGGGTAATCAAAGACCGGACAGAGGAAAATGGATATCAGGCCGCACCGGAGTATTCCAGTGGAAATGTGGTGGATGGTATTGGCGGCGGGGTCTGTCAGGTATCAACGACATTGTACAATGCAGTCATCAATGCGGAGTTGGAAATCGTAGAGCGTTCCCCCCATTCGATGGTCGTCAGCTATGTAGATGTTTCCAGGGACGCAGCTATTTCTGGAGATTACAAGGATTTTAAATTTAAGAATAACACTCGTACTCCGGTCTATATTGCATCTTCCGCAGAGGGAGGGACTTTATCGTTCCGAATCTATGGAGAGGAGACCAGGCCGAAAAACCGCCGGATTGAATTTGAATCGGAAACGTTGGAGACGATTCAGCCGGGGGCACCGGTGGAGACTGTGGATAAAACTAAGCCGGCATCCTATCGGTCGGTCACACAGTCTGCCCATGTGGGATACAAAGCAAAATTATGGAAGATTGTGTATGTGGATGGGAAACAAACCGAGAAAATACAACTCAATTCCAGTTCCTATCAGGCAGAGCCAGAGCATATTACGGTGGGGGCATCGAAGGCTACGCCATCCCCAAAACCGTCGCCAAAAGCCAGCAAGAAACCAAAAGATGCCAAGCCAACCAGGAAGCCGAAAAATACGGATGAACCAGAGGGATCCAGTAGGCAGGCAGAACCGGAACCAACGCAGGCTGTAACGGAAGCGCCGCAGACAGGAGATACTGTCGGATGATCCAATCAGGCAGATTGTGTTATAAACTAGATGGATATACCATAAAGGATAGAATGGCGTTGCATTTGTAGGGCGCCAGGAGAGAAGGGATCACATGAAAATAGGAAAAGTTCCGGAGAATGTGTTAAAACGAGCGGTGTTTAAGCAGGTGCACCATCGGAGACCGGAGGTAATTCTGCGTCCTGGTGTGGGAGAAGATTGTGCTGCAGCTGCGTTGGGAGAAGATGAAGTATTTGTGTTCTCTACAGACCCTATTACAGGTGCAAACCAGGGGATGGGGACATTTGCCGTACATATTACAGCGAACGACCTGGCGTCGGCAGGGGCGGAACCGGTAGGAATTCTAACCAGTATTTTATTGCCGCCGGGTACCAGAGAAATAAAACTCCGGCGGATGATGGAGGAGATTGAGACAGCCTGCGGGGAATTACAGATCGAGGTAATGGGCGGTCATACTGAAATTACGGATGTAGTCAACAAGCCTGTGATTACGGTAACCGGTGTCGGGAAAGTGAAACGGACGGAGTTGGTCTCCACAGCGGGGTTGCAGCCGGGAGATGAATTGGTAATGACGAAATGGGCAGGCATGGAGGGAACGGCGATCCTGGCTGCGGAACATCGGGCAGAACTGGTACAAAAGTTACCGGAGGAATTAGTTACGACGGCAGCAGATCTGATACGTTATCTTTCGGTAGTGCCGGATGCGGCAGTCGCGAAGAAGACCAAAATTACTGCGATGCATGATGTCACGGAGGGCGGTATTTTTGGTGCCTTGTGGGAAATGGGAGAGGCATCCGGTGTGGGAATCCTCGCCGACATTCAGAAAATTCCGATCCGTCAGGAAACCGTGGAGATCTGTGAGTTTTACGGAATTAATCCCTATCAGCTTCTATCCAGCGGCAGTATGCTGATAGGAAGTCCGCAGGGGAATTTACTGGTGGAGAATCTACAGCAGGCAGGAATTCCAGCCGCCGTGATTGGCAGGGCGGTAGAGGGTAACGACCGCATTGTACTACATGGGGAGGAAAAACGTTTTCTCGAGCCAGCCGCCAGCGATGAATTATACAAGGTCAACGCATAAAGATAGATCATAAATCCATTTTTTGTGCCGAAGCGTCACGGATGGACGGATATTGTAATGGAAATCGCTTCAGATTGGAGGAAAGCATGAAAAAACAAATATTAGATGCGATTAGCAGGAACAGCCGTTATTCTACAGCAGATCTGGCGGCAATGACCGGAACGGATCAGGAGACGATAGAGCAGGAAATCAAGGAGTTGGAAGAGGGAAAAGTAATCTGTGGCTATCCGACCCTGATTAACTGGGACCAGACGGATTGTGAGAAAGTAACCGCATTGATTGAAGTGAAAGTAACACCACAGCGTGATATGGGATTTGATAAGGTAGCGAAAAGAATCTATAAATTTGAAGAAGTGGAAAGCGTATATCTGATGTCCGGGAATTTTGATTTGATGGTTATTATTGAAGGAAAGAGCATGAAAGAGGTATCCCGCTTTGTGACCCAGAAGCTGTCAACGTTAGAATCTGTTACCAGTACAGCCACTTATTATGTGTTAAAGAAGTATAAGGAGCATGGTCTGCCGATGACCGGAGAGAAGCATGAAGCAGAAAGGATGTTGATTACACCGTGAGAGACCCATTAGCAAAAAAAGTACAACAGATACAGCCGTCAGGAATCCGCAAATTCTTTGATATTGTCAGTGAGATGGAAGATGCAATTTCTCTCGGAGTTGGCGAGCCGGATTTTGATACGCCCTGGCACATCCGTGAAGAGGGCATCTATTCTCTGGAACGGGGCAGGACATTCTATACCTCCAATGCTGGCCTGCAGGAGTTAAAAGATGAGGTTGCCCGGTATCAGGAGCGGCGGTTTGGATTGAAATATGACCGAAAACGGGAAGTTATCATTACCGTAGGAGGCAGTGAGGCCATTGATGGCTCACTTCGTGCTATGTTAGATCCGGGCGATGAGGTACTCTTGCCACAGCCGAGCTATGTTTCCTATGAGCCTT
Organism: uncultured Clostridium sp.; assembly: GCA_947644195.1. Classification (GTDB taxonomy): domain Bacteria; phylum Bacillota; class Clostridia; order Lachnospirales; family Lachnospiraceae; genus Butyribacter. The sequence continues at coordinate 28,670 of CANRZB010000040.1, read as the reverse complement.
GTATTACCTTGGCAGGAGGAGTTCCTGTGGTAATCGAATTGCAGGAACGGGATGATTTTAAGTTGACCAGAGAGCAGCTAGAAGCGGCAATTACTGACCGAACCAAGATCGTCATACTGCCATTTCCAAATAATCCTACCGGGGCAGTGATGACAAGAGAAGATTTGGCGGAGATTGTTCCAGTCATTCTAGAGCATGACCTCTATGTGATTTCTGATGAAATCTATTCGGAACTGACTTATTGTGGGGATCATGTATCGATTGCCTCTTTTCCGGGAATGTTAGAGAGGACTATTGTCATTAATGGATTTTCAAAATCCTATGCCATGACAGGATGGCGGCTGGGGTATGCCTGTGGACCGAAACGGATCATGCAGGAAATCTTAAAGATACATCAGTATGTCATTATGTGTGCACCGACCACCAGCCAGTATGCTGCGGTGGAGGCACTGCGGCATGGTGATGACGATGTAGAGCGTATGAGGAGTTCCTATAATCAAAGGCGTAGTTTTCTCATGAAAGAATTGTGGGATATGGGATTGCAGTGTTTTGAACCATTTGGCGCTTTTTATGTCTTTCCAAGTATCCAGGAATTTGGACTGAGTTCAGAAGAATTTGCAAACCGCCTGCTGCAGGAAGAGAAGGTTGCCGTTGTGCCGGGAACAGCTTTTGGCAGCAGTGGGGAGGGCTTTTTGAGAATTTCCTATGCGTATTCCATTGAAGATCTAAAGGTAGCGTTAGGTCGCTTAAAGGCTTTTATTGATCGTTTGCGCACAGCATAAAAAGCGGCAGCGATAAGATTGTCAATATGATCTGGCAATAGAAAAAACCTGTTTGATGACAGGGAGGATTGTGATGTTAAATATTGTTTTGTTAGAGCCGGAGATGCCGGCAAATACCGGAAACATAGGTCGTACCTGCTGTGCGACCGGAACCAGGCTGCATTTGATTGAACCCATGGGGTTTCGCATCAATGATAAAACACTCAAACGGGCTGGGTTAGATTACTGGGACAAGCTGGACGTGGTCATTTATGACTGCTACGAGGATTTTTTGGAAAAAAATCCGAATGCCAGGGAAAAGATGTATCTGGCAACGACGAAGTCCCGTCGGAATTATACAGATGTCAGTTATGAGCCGGATGCATATATTATGTTTGGAAAGGAAAGCGCCGGTATTCCAGAGGAAATTTTGGTGCAGTCCGAGGAAACAGCGATACGGATTCCAATGAACCAGGAGATTCGTTCCCTGAACCTTTCTAATTCTGTTGCGATTGTATTATATGAGGCATTGCGGCAGAATCAATTTCAGAATATGCAGTTAGAGGGAGAATTGCACCGCCTGCATTGGGAAAAAATGTAGAAAGTTAGGAAAAAATGTTGAAAAATAGGGATAAATATAATAGAATAGGGGTGTTGTGGTTCAGAAACCAACATATCCGGTCAGACAGATATGTTAAGAATAAATAGAAAATCAGGTTCTGGCCAAGGGCAGAACGAAAGTGGAAATGGAGGAAGTTATGAGCGAGTGTAAGGGAAAAATCGCAGTATTGACCAGTGGTGGGTATGCTCCGGGCATGAATGCAGCAATTCGTGCGGTTGTCCGTACTGGTATAGCCAGGGGATACGAAGTCTATGGAATCCGTAGGGGTTATAACGGGTTATTAAAAAGAGAAATTGATAAAATGACGTTCCATGATGTGTCTGAGAAATTACAACATGGTGGTACCTTTCTGTTTACAGCGCGCAGTGCCGAGTTTGGCGAAGATGCCGGAAAGCAGAAAGCGGCAAAGATCTGTGAAGAAATGGGCATTGAAACCCTGATTGTGATTGGAGGAGATGGATCTTTTAAGGGAGCCAGGGATCTTTCTAAGTATGGGGTTAATATTATCGGAATACCGGGGACGATTGATTTAGATATCGCCTACACCGAGTATACGATTGGATTCGATACTGCAGTCAATACGGCGATGGAAGCGATTGACCGCCTGCGCGAGACCTCCAATTCCCATGAGCGTTGCAGCGTGGTAGAGGTAATGGGACGTTCGGCTGGCTATATTGCTCTATGGTGCGGTATTGCCAATGGTGCGGAACAGATTTTGATTCAGGAGAAATTTAATGGCGATTACAATAAGCTGATTGAACAGATTAAGAAGAACCGTAAGGCAGGAATGACCCATCAGGTTATTGTCAATGCAGAGGGAATCGGACATTCCAACTCTCTGGCAAAGCTGATTGAGGGAGCAACTGGCATTGAGACCCGTGCAACTATTCTGGGACATTTACAGCGTGGTGGAAGTCCGACAGCCCGAGATCGTGTCTATGCTTCCGTGATGGGGGCTTATGCAATTGATGTCATTGACCAGGGCCGCAGGAATCGCCTGATTGGATACAAGGACGGCCACGTATATGATATTGATGTGGAGGAGGCTTTTGCAATGCAGAAGGACATCAATGATTATGAGTACGAGGTGGCAGGTATTTTGGGAACGAATTTTGAAATTTAGTATCATATCAAGAAAATAAAGCATAGAAATATCCGGTTTGCTCTTGGGCGCCGGATATTTTGTATCTCTAAATTCGCAATACGGTTGTCCAATCTGGCAAAAATAATCCGTGGAAATCATTTTATGTTGGATCGGGCTATGCTTTTAAGGGGAAGTTACCGGCAGGGAGAATAAAAATTCCGTGCCAGCCCCTTCGGTACTGATCACATTAATATTTTCATTATGTGCCTCAATGATTTCTTTCGTGATAGATAACCCCAGTCCTGTACCCGTTTTATTTCTGCCGCGGGAGAGATCCCCTTTATAAAATCGGGTCCAGATTTTGTGAAGGTCCTCCCGGGGAATACCGATTCCATGATCTTTTATTGAGATAAAGCATTTCTGCTGTTTTTCTGTGGTATGGATTTCTATGGTTGATCCGGTTTTGCTGAATTTAATGGCATTGTCCAATAAATTTTGCAACACACGTTGTATTTTAGGCAGATCGGCATCGACCAGAACTGCCGGGGTATCCAGGATCAGATCAACGGTAATTTGTTTTTTATCACATTGCGTTTCAAAAGTTTCCACGGTTTCTTTAATGACGGCATTAATATCAAATGAGGTAATTTCCAGAAGAATTCCATTACTTTCTATCTGATTTAATTCCAGTAACTGGTTTGTCAATTTATGAAGACGATCCACTTCAAATAAAATAATATCGAGATATTTTTCCTGCATTTCGGGGGGGATGGTACCGTCGGAGATCGCCTCAGTATACCCTTTAATTGAGGTTAATGGGGAACGGAAATCATGGGAGACATTGGCTAAAAATTGTTTCTGATATTCGTTCATCGTCTGCATTTTTTCAGCCAGATATTGAATTGCAGAAGCCAGAGCTGCCTGATCCTGCCCATTAAACTTTACCATTGGGTAGTCAAAATGTCCGTCTGCATACTGACGTGCTGCGGCGGTCATTTTTTTCAGAGGGCGCACCGATTGATGGTTGAGATAGACAAAAACTAATGCCGTCAGGCAGAGCGTAATGATATAACAGATAATAATTGTATTTAATATCTGAGTTGTCTGTTCCTCAATGGCCTGAATGGGCGCCATCAGGATGATATATCCATTCATTTGCATGGAACGGGTAATCGGATAAATGACGGATAGCATCGGTTGATGGATGAGCTGTTTGGGATGCCTGCCGCTGATGCTTTGCTGATTCAGAAAGGTTTTCTCATAGTTGCGAATATTTTTGCCGGTCTGGTTCTTTGCCGTGTCGGAATCAATTAGGATCGTACCGTTGGAGTCAGCAATCCAGATACGCATGTTGTTTAATTCCTGGAACGATTCAAACTGTCGTTTCAGCGCCTCTCCGCTTAGATCCAGGCTGGCAGACTTTGGGATATAGGAGGACGCAATATGCGAAGCTTCTTTGTACAGACGTGCCTCCTTGCTGTCAATCAGATGCCCATAGATCACAGAGTTTCCATAGGTATTGAGTAGAAGCAGGATGGAGATGGCTAATACCAGATAGGAGACAATAAATTGAAATCCCAGTGAAAAGATCTTCATGTAATATCAGCCCCCTTGCTTTAATTCAAATTTGTATCCAATCCCCCATACTGTCTTGATCTTCCAGTCCGATGAATAAGGAAATTTCTCCCGAAGGCGTTTGATATGTACATCAACGGTGCGGGTATCTCCGGCATAATCATAGCTCCAGATATGATCCAGAAGCTGTTCTCTGGTAAATACCTGATTGGCATGAGAGGCAAGAAAATATAACAATTCCAGTTCCTTAGGCGGCATTTCAATCTGCTTGTCCTGATAAATGACCGTGTAGTCTGCTAGGTTGACGCTCAGATCAGTAATTGTGACACATTCTTTTTGGTCCTTGGTTTTTTGAGTTTCCGTTTGTTCGTCGGATGTCGATATCCGGCGCAGAACTGCTTTAATGCGGGCAACCATTTCTTTGGAATCAAAGGGTTTCATAATATAATCATCGGCACCTAATTCCAAACCCAGAACTTTATCAAAGGTTTCCCCCTTTGCTGACAGCATGATTACCGGGATATTAGAGGATTTGCGGATTTCCCGTAGAACCTCATAACCGTCGATTCCCGGCAGCATGATATCTAACAGCACCAGGTCAGGCTGATAGTGTCTGAGTATGGTTAAAGCTGCTTCCCCATCCGTTGCGATGGTCGTGTCATAACATTCCTTAGTCAGGTATAATTGGATTAATTCCGCAATGTTCCCGTCATCATCTACTATTAATATTTTTTGTTTGTCTTTCATATGGAACCTCCCAATCTTTCCGATCTGATCTCCTGGTGTAACAAATAACATCACTGATAATTTTGCGGGGAAGCCATTCGTTAGGAGCGGAATGTCACAATGGTTACCCCCATATCCCCCTCGCCAAATTCTCCTAACCGGTACGAGCTGACATACTTCATTTTCTTTAATTTATTGTGGACGGCATTGCGAAGCGCCCCAGTCCCTCTTCCGTGAATGATGGTAACCTGAGCCATATGCGCTAAATAAGCGTCGTCCAAGTATTTTTCGAGGATTGGCATTGCCTGGTCTACGGTCATTCCGATCAGATTGACTTCCTGGTGGATGGAGGCGGCTTTGCCGATACCAATACTGCCTTTTCCTGATTTGCTCCGCTGTGGTTTTTCAGGGGCTGTTGGCTTTATCAGTTCCAAATCTCTAAGATGAACCTTGGTGCGCAGCAGGCCTGCCTGAACAAATAATTCGCCTTTTTCATTCGGTAAGGTGCTGACGGTACCAGCGGAATTCAGCGACAGGATTCGTACGTCTGCACCGACAAACAGGTCTGATGCCTTGAGGCGTGAGGATTGTTTTTTCGGCGTTTTTGTTTTTATGCTGCTCTGGTTTTTGGAGATCTGTTCTCTCAGTTTGCTTCGCTCCGCTTCCATTTCCCGGATATGCTGGTCACTCTGCGCCCATTTCTGGTATTTGCGTATGGTTTCATCTGCATATGCCTTGGCTTCTGCCAGGATCTGGCTCGCCTCTGCATTGGCATTCTGTAAAATCCGTTCTTTGGATTGGTCAATGCGCTCGTTTTTCTCCTGCAATGCCTTTTTGAGCCTTGAGATCTCCTTTCGGTTTTCTGCGGTGGTCTGATGTTCCTGCTCCAGTTTTGTTCTTGTATTTTCTAGATCTGTCAGAACATCCTCCAATTGGGTTGCATCCGAAGCGACATGTTTTTTTGCGTCTTCGATGATTTCATCGGACAGTCCTAATTTGCTGGAAATAGCAAATGCATTACTCTTGCCCGGAACCCCAATCAGAAGCCGGTAGGTAGGCCGCAGGGTAGAAACATCAAACTCACAGCAGGCGTTTTCGACCTCGGGTGTCTGCAGGGCATATAATTTTAATTCACTGTAATGTGTTGTTGCCATTACCATGCATCCTCGCTGGTGTAGATGTGACAGGATGGCGGTTGCCAGTGCCGCACCCTCCACGGGATCTGTGCCGGCTCCCAGTTCGTCAAACAGAACCAGGCTCTGGTCGTCTGCCTGTTCCAGGATAGAGACCGTATTTACCATATGGGAGGAAAAGGTACTCAGGCTTTGCTCGATGCTTTGCTCGTCCCCGATATCCGCATAAATTTCCTGAAAGATCCGCAGGCAGGAACCGTCGAAAGCAGGAATGTGCAATCCCGCCTGTCCCATGAGGGAAAAGAGGCCGATGGTCTTCAGGGAAACGGTCTTACCGCCGGTGTTTGGCCCGGTTACGACCAACAAAGAAAAATCTTTTCCCAAATGGATGTGAATCGGTACGACTTTATCTGCCGGGATCAGGGGATGCCTGCCCTGTTTTATCTCTATATATTGTTCCGGTGGAAATTTTGGCTGGGTCGCTTTCATTTTTTTTGACAGAGCAGCTTTGGCAAAGATAAAGTCTAACTCTGTCAAGATCCGGTAATTTTGTTCCAGATAGAAGCTTTGCTCCGCCGCTTGATTTGTTAAATCTGCCAGTATTTTTTCGATTTCTTCCTGCTCCTGTCCTTCCAGTTCCCGGATTTCATTATTCATCTTTACCACCGAGGATGGTTCAATAAACAGGGTAGAGCCGGTAGATGACTGGTCGTGCAGCATACCGGGAAAAGAGGTACGGTATTCCGCCTTGACAGGCAGGCAATATCTACCGTTTCTCATCGTGATAATAGGATCTTGCAGCATATTCCGGTGGGTGTTGAGGACGGTGTTCATCTGTTCATGGATGCGTGCGCCCGCAGATTTCAGTTTGCGACGTACCTGGGAAAGGCCCGGGCTTGCATCGTCAGCAATTTCCTCCGGCTCCGGGATGCAGCGCCGGATTTCCTGCATCAGGGGAGAAAGGGGCTCAATCAATTGATATCTCTCGTTGAGGGAATCTCCGGTTTCATCGTGTTCGTTCAGGCTTTTTCGAAAGAAAGCTTTGACCTGTCCGGCCGTGGCTAACAGTCCAGCAATATCTAACAGATCTCCGATTCCCAATATGGCGCCGATGTCCATGCGTTTTAAGTGTTCCCGGATGTCACGGATCCCGCCAAAAGAGACTCCGCCCTGCGTCATTATGTGGGTCAGAGCGTCTGAGGTCTCCCGTTGTGCCAGTTCTATGGTATCCTTGTCAGTTTGCGGCAGCAGATTGGCACAGAGTTCCCGGCCCCCGGCTGATCCGGCATGCTCCTGCAACTGCAGAATAATTTTATCGTATTCTAATGTTTTTAATACCTTTTGATTCATGATGTTGCTCCTATAGTTTCGTTCATTTCTATTATTCTGTCATGCGCTTTTGTCTATCATACACATTTCTGGCTCATTTAACAAGTTATTCATACCGTATTCATAAGTTTGTGTTATATTAAAATTATGAAATAACAGTACCATGTAGGGAGATGGTGATATGGAAGAACAGAAAGAAGAGCAGGAAATCAGAGATCACAATCAGATGAAAAAACGTTTTATCCGGGAGCAAATCAAACCACAGCGCCGCAAAAATGTCATACGATTGCTACATTATAGCATATTGGTTCTATGTGCTGCCGTTCTGTTTGGAGGAATCTCTGCGCTTTCTTTTACCGTGATGCAAATGTATTTTCCTTGGCAGGATTTGGATGAAAATGTAGTGGCGGTTCCTGCTCGTCCCACCGCCAGTCAGTTGATGGATGTTCAGACTGTCGCTGATGGGGTGGATCAGGAAACGTTATCCAATCTGGAGAATTTTGATAAAGTGTCCAGTCATTTAGCCAAAATAGGGGGACGTGCGAATGAGGCCATCGTGCAATTGGATAAATCAGACACAACATTTTCCAGTGTATTTGCAGCCAGGGATGTCTCTGGTTCTATGCCGTATTGCGGCATATTGTTTCATGAGAGTGAGAAATCGTATTTCATTTTGACAGAATATTCTTTGGCTGATTATGCCGATTCCCTTTCCGTTGCAGTAAAGTTTATATTTGGAAAGACGGTTACGGCAAAAGTGAGTGGAGCAAATGAAAGGTTGGGCTTGGCAGTGGTATGTGTCGAGAAATCCCAGCTTACGAAACAGGAGCAGGCGGAAATGGTAATTGCGGAACTGGGAGATTATTCGACGCTGTCGTTAGGCAGGGCGGCATTGGTTGTGGGAAAACCAAATGGCCGAATTTATTCTGTGAGTTCCGGCTTAATTACGAGCGAAATCATTCCGGTTCCGGTTCTGGATCATGAGATACAATTATTTACGATGGATTTATCCTATCAAAAAGACCGCAGGGGCTTTGTATTAAATACACAGGGCCAGTTGGTGGGCATGTTGTCTGCCAAACATACCAAAGAAACCGGGGAAATTGATACGGCATTTTTCAGCTTGTCGGATCTGACGGAGGATCTGAACCGGATGATACAGGGCAGGGAGACTCCGCATCTGGGAATTTATGGCATCCGTGTTCGGCAGGAGGATTTTAAGACGCTAGGAATTCCGGGGATCTATATTCAGGAGATTGCATTGAAATCCCCTGCCTATGACGGAAAGCTGCGTGTAGCAGATGTGATAACTGAGGTGGACGGACAGGCGGTGCAGAGCATGGATGAGTTGCATCGGTATCTTGCAGATTGTCAGTCTGGCCAGGAGATTACGGTTACCGTTTACCGTCTGGACGATTCCCAGAGCAAGAAAAAGAAGCTCAAGGTGACGGTCCGGTAATCTGGTCAGAGATTCTTTCCTTGGAAGGTTTTGAGCGATCGAAAAAGTTGGTTTCCATCCTAATGCATTACATTATCATCCTTCATCATCTGTACCAGTTTATGGCGAAATGCTTTTTCGGAAATATTTTGGTCGTGGAATACCGAATGGTTAAAGTCAAAATCAGCGGCACAGATCATTTCCTGTGTATAGACTTCCATAGGCAGCTGCTGATCATGTGGCCAGAAGATACAGACAGCACCCGGCATTTGGCAGGCATCGCAGGAAAACCGTTCTGCAAAATCGGAGATCCGTTCCTGGTCCAACATATAGATATGGCTGTACAATCCAGTCACTTTCGCCAGACGAACTCCGTTTATCGTGAAGGTATTCATGTCATAACCGCCAAATGATTCCTTTCCTTGTTCGTCGGAGTTTTCTTTCTGTTGCTGTAGAAGAGCGATCACGGGAAGTTTCCGTGCGGGATCTTCTATCAGGTTATGGAATTGTACAAAATCATTTTCCGTTACGATAAAACGTGCCTTGGTACTGAGTCGTGCGATATCCATCAGCCCTACTTTCGTGGAGAGATCGGTCAAAAATGATGGTTTTACAAAAGTGGAATGTTGGGAGATTTCATTTGGCATGTCCCGGGAAGTCATGTGATAAAAATGTAGTTTTCTATCCTCTAACTGTGTAATATAGGAATGTATATGCCAGAGAGTTCCGATGGACTTGCTGTCGATATAATCAATCTTCATGGAGAACGCTAGTTTATCTGGTTGATAGTCAAAGTAAATTCGGTATCCGGGAAGTTTGTTCCGGTAACTGCACAAGGTTGCAGGCATATCTTCAAATACCGAATTAAATTTAAATCTGGCCCATTTGAACAAAATACTGGCTCCATTGTTAAATTCTGATTCCAGTGTTCGGGTTTCTTTGTGTAGCAGTGGGAGTTCCAGATGGAATAATACGGAGGAATCCAACCGCTGAAATACGGTTTTCTGATAGTTCCGTTCTTCTCGTATTTCTGGCAACTTAGTAAAAATAGCTTCGAGTTCTTCGTTGTGGATAAAACAGTTATTTAACAGTTTGACAATAAGATTATAATTCAGGTTTGCAGCGTCCAGTTTTAGTAATTCCCGGATCAGGTCTTTGCGGGAACATTCCAGAAATTGGAGGGCCGTCTCATGTTCACGGTCAAACAGAGCAGAGATCTCTGGATGCATTGTGCTGTTATCATCAATTCGAATACGGAATTTACTCTTGAGCATCAGTTCCCAATTGCCATTTTTATAATGATTATAGGAAAGCTGGTCAAATAATTGTACCAGGGACCAGTCGCTTAATTCCAGATTTGCCAGGACACAGTTCAGGATGCGGGACAGTTCCTCACTACCTTTCCAGAATTGTTCATCAGAGAGCAGGCTTTTATAACGCATATCATGTTCAATTTCATGCCAGCCCTCAAAAAATATCGTGCGAAATTGGACTTCAAAGGTCGTGTCAATCGGCAGTTCCCAGAGCTCTTTTTTGTATAATCCGAAGTATTCCGATGGAAAACGGAAGACACCGTTGATTTTTGTAGCTTTAAATTCATTTGCTGTTCGATTGGTGCGTGACCATTCATCAATCATCTGAAACGTGCTTTCCATGATATCCCGGCAAATACTGAGATCGTCATAGTAGTAAAGAACCACGCGGATGCCTACCAGATCTTGGAGCTTTTTGGGATTTTGCTCCGTGCCATACTGTCTGCGGGTAATTTTTTCTGCGATGGATTCAATAGATTTAACGCGGGAAAAAATGCGGAAATATAATCCGCTGGAACGAAAGATTTCCTGGATCGCTTCGGTTAGATGATCGCAAAAATCGTTTAATTTATCAAAGTCAATTTCTTGTTGAATCCGCTCTTGCAATGCGGTGTCATTATTTTGTTTTTTCATAAGCAGCCCCCTCCTATGATTCCCCCATTTTCTGTTAGTATATCATAAATAAGGTCAGGAGTGTATTGTTTTTTTGATGTGGTTTGGTATAATGTGTAGGAATGTGGAATGGCGCAATAGGAAAGCAGGGAATGGCAGAGAGTCCAGCCTGTTTGTGGAGTTGGAAGGAACAAAGGAAGGAATTAGGGAGGTGTGATATGGAGGATATTCGTTTTCAGGTAGATTTATCGGTATCTGAATTATATGTGTTTTCCATGAGGCATACGTATTGCAGTGCATCCGGTGTGTTTGGCCTATTGCTTAGTATTGGCTGCCTGGCAGTTTGCGCAGCCCGCTATGAAGTATTGGATGGAAGCGCGAAACTGGCTTTGGTAATTATTGGGCTATTGTTTACGGTGGTGCAGCCGATCATGCTTTATGGCAAGGCGTTTATGCAGCGGTTGCGGAATCAGGATATCAACGCACCGCTTCAATATTGTGTGGGGGAAGAAGGGATAGAGGTTTCCCAAGGGGAGCAGCAGGTGCAGATTCCCTGGTATGATGTCCGTAAAATGGTACAGAGCAAAAATGCAGTCTATTTATACATGTCTCCAGTCCGGGCTTTTATTTTTCCAAGGAAACAATGTGGTGCCCGTTACGAGGAGTTGCTTACATTGATTCGGAATATGTTAGAGAAATATAAAGATTATGAACCTGAATCCCAGGAAAACAAGGAGGAACTGGAGACAGGTTCTGGGGATGGAATTTCGGTTTCGGACATAGAAGGAGATACCGATCATGAATAAAGAGTGGATGGAGAGCTATTCCGCAGAGGAAACCAGGGAGGTTGGAAGGCAGCTAGGGCTTTCCTGCAGGTCAGGGGAAATTGTTTTGCTGCATGGAGATCTGGGAGTGGGTAAGACGGTCTTCACCAAAGGTTTTGCGGAAGGAATGGGTATCGAGGAACCGGTTAGCAGCCCTACATTTACGATTGTTCAGATTTACGAATCGGGGCGGATGCCCCTGTACCATTTTGATGTTTACCGGATTGCCGATGTGGAAGAAATGGAAGAAGTTGGTTATGAGGATTATTTCTTTGGGGATGGGGTCTGTCTGGTAGAATGGGCGGAGCTGGTTTCCGAAATTTTACCAGATCATTGTATTAATGTAACCATTACCAAAGATCCTGCACAGGGATTAGATTACCGGAAGATTTGTATTGCTAGATGATGGAGAACAAGGAGAATGATGAAGATATTAGGGATTGACAGTTCTGGAACGGTGGCATCTGCTGCAATGACCGCAGATGGTGTTCTGGTTGCTGAGTTTACAGTGAATAATAAGCTGACCCATTCGCAGACGTTACTGCCAATGATTGATCAGGTTGTGCAAATGTCCGGGATTACCCTGAAAGAAGTGGATGCTATCGCGGTGGCAGCCGGACCGGGATCTTTTACCGGGCTGCGGATTGGTGCATCAACGGTAAAGGGATTGGGGCTGGCGTTGGAGAAGCCAATTGTCCCGGTGCCAACCTTGGAGGGGATGGCGTATCGGCTGGCGGGGAGCCCTGGTTTGGTCTGTCCGATGATGGACGCCAGAAGAAACCAGGTCTATACAGGGATTTATCGTGTGGCGCCAAACTGCATAGAGATTGTGGCAGAGCAGAAAGCTGTGGGCATTGAGGAAATTCTGGAGGAGTTAGCCGAATATCAGGAATCTGTTATGCTGTTGGGTGATGGAGTCACGACATATCAAGAAACGATCTCACAGGTTGCAGACTTAGATTTCCAGGTGGCCCCACTGCATCTATGCAGACAGAGTGCTGCTTCTGTGGCTGCGCTGGGAGAAATTTATTACCAGCAGGGTAAAATCCAGACGGCAGAGGAACACCATCCCATCTATCTGCGAAAATCCCAGGCTGAACGTGAGCGTGAGGAACGCCTGCAGCGGGAAGATTCGGAATTTAAGTAATGGCTGAAAAAACAGAAAAACAGGGGAAGAAAATGATTCGTAGAATGAGGTTGGAAGATTTGAAGCAGGTTGTGATTTTGGAACAGCAGATTTTTTCCCGGCCATGGAGTGAACAGAGCTTTCTATCTGCCCTGAAACAGCAGGATACCATTTACCTGGTAGCAGAGGAGAACGGTGTGGTACAGGGATATCTGGGCATCTGGTGTACGGCAGAAGACGGAGATTTGTGTAATATGGCGGTGGCGCAGAATGTCCGCTGTTCGGGGGTTGCTTCTGGACTTTTGTTGCAAGGGATGGATAGTTGCAGGAAACAGGGGATGCAGAGAATCTTATTGGAAGTCAGGGAATCCAACCTGCCTGCCAGAAAACTGTACGAGCAGCATGGATTTCAGTCGATTGGTGTGCGGAAACAGTATTACAGTGATCCCCTGGAGGATGCTCTGATGATGGAGCGTCTGCTTTAGTACACCAGTGTAACAAGGGGTTGGGCTCTGCCAGACATTCCCACTATACATTTTGGTCAAATGATTCTATACTGATTACATATTACGGAAAAAGAAAAATGATCTGAAAAATAGGTACAGAAGAATGGAGGCAGGAGATGATGAAAGAGATGTATTGTAATGCCTGTGGCAGAGTGATCAAGATGGAGCATGGGATACCCGTGGAAGATGTTTTTGAAGCAAAGAAACAATGGGGATATTTTTCTTCTAAGGATATGCAGATGCATTCTTTTGTATTGTGTGAAAAATGCTATGACCAGATGATTGAAAATTTTGTGTATCCGCCTGAAATTTCCGAAGTGACGGAATTATAATTTTGACCCGTTTTCCGAATTATGCTATACTATACGGCAGTGTCTGTTTGGGACACTGTCATTTTTTTGTTTGAATTTAGGAAAGGAGCAGGCATATGCTGGATGTTTGTTTGCTGGGAACGAGTGGAATGATGCCTTTGCCTGGAAGGTGGCTTACTGCTTTGATGACCCGTCTGGAGGGAAGTAGTCTTTTAATTGACTGCGGTGAGGGGACACAGGTAGCAATCCGCGAAAAAGGTTGGAGCGTCCATGCCATTGATACGATTTGCTTTACCCACTATCATGGAGATCATATCAGTGGGTTACCGGGACTATTATTGTCGATGGGGAATTCTGACCGAACCGAACCGGTGACGCTAATTGGGCCGAAGGGATTGGAAAAGGTGGTAAATTCCTTATGTGTCATTGCACCGGGACTTCCTTTTGCCCTGCGGTTTATGGAACTTTCTGAACCGGAGGAAGCGCTGGAAATCAATGGATATCATCTGAAAGCGTTCCGTGTGAATCATAATGTGACCTGCTATGGATATTCCATTTCTGTGCCCCGTGGCGGGAGATTTTTCCCGGAACTTGCCCAGAAGCATAATATTCCGGTACAACTGTGGGGACGTTTGCAGCAGGGGGAAACTATAGAAATCGAGGGGAAATGCATTACACCGGATCTGGTTCTGGGACCGCCCAGACGGGGAATTAAACTGGTCTACTGCACGGATACGAGGCCGACGGAGCGGTTGGTACATAACGCTGAAAATGCAGATCTGTTGATCTGTGAAGGGATGTATGGGGAAAAAGAGAAGCAGAAGAATGCGGTTGAGAATAAACATATGATGTTTGCGGAGGCAGCGAAGATAGCTGCGGAAGCACAGGTGGAGGAAATGTGGCTGACGCATTATAGTCCGTCGCTGTTATATCCGGAAAATTATATGAAAGAGACCAAAAAAATATTTCCGAATTCCCTGGCAGGAAAAGACCGGATGAGTTGTACTTTAGAGTTTAGGGATGAATAAACAATGCCGATATTAATATAGAATACGAGAGTGAACAAATGGTACGGATCTGTCGGTTGACAGGGATCTGGTATCAATCTGGAATAGATGTGTGACAGGCATAGAAATGGAGGTGTGCCATGGGAAAAGGGACGAAAAAGATTGTATTTTCACTAGTTGGAATTATTGTTGCAGCAGTTTGTGTTGTCGTGTTGTATTATTTAATCTCTGAGGGAAAGCTGGAATCATCGGGAAACACTGCCGCAGATGAGTCAGAGGTGCAGAAGCTTCTGGAGAAAGATTTGGATACATCGTACCCGGAGACACCGGCCGAGGTGGTGAAACTCTATTGGCGATACAATAAATGCATTTATAATAAGGCGGCAGGCAACGAAAAAAATACCAAGGGTCTGTTAAAACAAATTCGCAAGTTTTACGATACAGAGCTTTTGGAAGGGGAAGGGAATTCCTGGGAGGAAATGCTGAAACAAGTGCAAAAAGAGCAGAAGGAATATAAAAAAAAGAAGCGGACGATTTCCACCTATGTTGTGCAGCCGAATTCTACGGTACCATATGCAGATTTAGATGGAAAAGAGGGTGCTACGGTAATGTCAGGCGTTCTGACGAAAGAAAAATCCAAACGCAGCCAGGTCTATGAAAAATTTGTCTGCAGGAAAGACCAGGATGGGAAATGGCGTATTTTGGGTTGGAAACAGACAAAAGATGCCAATGATATAGCATATTTAGGAGATAAATAATTCATGAAGCAGGATGTATTGGTGCTGGGAATAGAGAGTTCCTGTGATGAGACGGCGGCAGCCGTGGTACGAAACGGCAGAGAAGTGTTATCGAATGTAATTTCTTCTCAAATTGCCATTCATACCATGTACGGAGGGGTAGTGCCGGAAATTGCATCACGGAAACATATTGAAAAAATAAATCAGGTTATTACGGAGGCACTGCAAACGGCAGAACTTACGTTAGAGCAAATAGACGCTGTCAGCGTTACCTATGGCCCCGGTTTGGTGGGAGCGCTATTGGTGGGGGTCGGTGAAGCAAAAGCGATAGCCTATGCTGCGGGGAAACCTCTGGTGGGAGTGCACCATATTGAAGGGCATATTGCTGCCAATTATATTGAACATCCGGATTTGGAGCCGCCATTTCTATGTCTGGTAGTGTCCGGGGGACATACGCATCTGGTGCAGGTACAGGATTATAATCACTTTGAGATCATTGGGCGTACTCATGACGATGCAGCAGGCGAAGCTTTTGATAAAGTGGCGCGTGCCATTGGATTAGGTTATCCGGGAGGGCCCAAGATTGATAAGCTTGCCAGAGAAGGAAATCCTCATGCTATCGAATTTCCTCGTGCTAAAATAGAGGGATCTGCCTTTGATTTTAGTTTTTCCGGTGTGAAATCTGCTGTACTGAATTATCTAAATGTTTGTGAGATGAAAGGAACGGAAGTGAATCGTGCTGACGTTGCGGCATCTTTTCAACAGGCAGTGGTTGATGTGTTAGTGGAGCGGGCAGTGGCAGCCGCCAGGCAGTTGGGGGAAAGCCGTATTGCAGTAGCTGGTGGCGTTGCTTCTAATTCAGCATTACGCACGGAGATGCAAAAGGGATGTGATGCGGCTGGTCTGGAGTTGCTTTATCCCTCTCCAATCTATTGCACAGATAATGCAGCAATGATTGCCGTACAGGGATATTATGAGTATATGGCGGGAACCCGCAGCGGGTTGGATTTGAATGCTGTGCCAAATTTGAAAATCGGAGAACGGGTTCAGAATTGACAGGATAAAATATAAGGAACAAAAGGAAGGAACCCCCTTTTATTGGACAGAATAGCAGTCTGATACGGGGGGATTTTTTATTAGGGATTTCTCTTGGAATTCCTTGGAAATCATGTTACACTATTTAAAAATGTTTGCAATTATTTTACAGTGGGAGGATACCAGTGGATGGGTAATTTTTTAATTGTATCTAAAGTGGAACGGATACAGGAATATAGGAAAATTGCAGACGAGTACCATCTGGGGTTTGAGCTGAATGATTTCTATGTCCCTTCTGTTCTGGAGGATTCCTGCCGGCAGCAGGAGCTGTTAGACCAGTATGGTTGTGTCGGGTTGCCGCCAGGCAGTACGATGCATGGAGCTTTTTTGGATGTGGTGTTGTTTAGTGAAGATCCTCAGATACGCCGTATCTCTGAATTGCGCATGGCACAGAGTATGGACATTGCAAAGAGGGCGGGTGTGAAAGGAGTTATCTTTCATACCAATTCGAATCCGATACTATCGGGGGATTACTATGACTGCCGAGTTGTGGAGATGGTTTCTGACTATGTTGCTCGGCTGTTAGAGAATTATCCTGGAATAGAGATCTATTTGGAAAATATGTTTGATGCAAATCCCAATTTATTGGCAAGGATTGCAAAAAAACTGGAGCCATACCCGGGATTTGGTATTTGTCTGGATTATGCCCATGCTGTCATTTCCGGTACAGCAATGGAGGTGTGGGTGGATTCTTTGGCGCAATATGTCAGGCATTTACATATTAATGATAACGATCTCAAGCGGGATCTGCATCTGGCGGTAGGGGACGGAGAGATCGACTGGAAGCAGTTCGCATGTTATTATCGGAAGTATTTTTCTTCCTGTAGCACTTTAATCGAAACGGAGCAGCCGGAGCAGCAGATCCGTTCGCTGCAATACTTAAAACAATTACTATAGAAATATATCGTATGGGGGATTACTATGGAGATGAAAAAATTAACAACTGCAGAAGACTTGTTACAGAAATTATTTAATTATATGGAACAATTAGTTGCAGAGAAAGAACACGATAACACGATCCATCTATTGACAGAACTGGGACAAACGTTAGTGAATGATATCAGATTGGAGATTACTATGGAGATGAAAAAAATAACAGCTGCAGAAGATTTGTTACAGAAAATATTTTACTATATGAATCAATTAGCTGGGGAGAAGGATTTCTACAACATGATCCGTCTATTGACAGAACTGGGACAGACTTTAGTGAATGCAGATCGGGCGTCTTTTTGGTATTGGGATACCCAGAGGAAGCAATATTGGACCATTGCTGCTTTAGGCAGTGACCGGATTACCGTACCAGAAGGCAGTGGTATTGTAGGAGCTTCCATCAGTGGTAACGAAACTATTTTATTAAATGATCCGAAAAACGATCCCCGTTTTGATGTGAATACCAGTGAAATGGCGAACTATCCTGTGCAATCCATGCTGTGTATGCCGGTAACAGATTCTAAGGGTAGGGTAATCGGCGCTTATCAGGCTTTGAATAAGATTGATGAGGAGGGAAATGCTGGTAACTTTGACGACAGGGATCTCTTACGCCTGACTTTGGCAGCAGTGTATTGTGGTAAAGCATTGGAGTCCCATATCCTATACACGGAAAGTCACATGGATGCTTTGACCGGGCTGCAGAACAGACGGGGATTTTTTGATTACTGTTGGGAGCATTTTGAGCAGGAAGAGGTGGGAGACAGTATGTCTTCGGTATCACTGATTATGTGTGACATTGATTTTTTCAAGAAAGTGAACGACACGTATGGACATAATGCCGGAGATGCTGTGTTAGTCCATGTGGCGGATACTCTTCGGAATACGCTTCCGCCACAATGCCATGCGGTTCGTTGGGGTGGAGAGGAATTTGTGTTACTTTTAGAGAATATGAATTTGGAACAGGCAGCAGACCATGCAGAAAAGATCAGACAGAAGATCGAGAAGTCCGTTTGTACGTTTGACAAGCAGGATATCCATATTACCATGTCCTTTGGGGTAAAGCAATGGGACAGCGAAAAAACAGCTGCCGTTAATATAGGACAGGTTGATGATAGGTTATACCAAGCGAAAACTTCGGGTCGTAATCGAGTGGTTAGTCAGTAGGAGGCAAAGGGTATGGCAAAGGCTAAAACTGTTTTTATTAGTTATAGTTCTCTGGACTCTCAGACGGTTGACAGGGTTATTCGTTTGTTGGAGCAAATGAAGATTTCTTACTGGAAAGCCCCTGAAATGATACCGGCTGGTTCTAGCTATGCCAGAGAAATTCCACAGGCAATTCGGGATTGCAAGATTTTTTTGTTAATTGTCTCACAGGCATCCCAGGATTCTGTCTGGGTCGAGAAAGAGATTGATACTGCCATTCATTATCGCAGGACGATACTGCCGTTGAAAATTGATGATGAACCAATGAATGACATGTTTTATTTTTACTTGAATAATGTGCAGGCGATTTTCTATCACAATGATGCGGCAGCGGCATTTCAGGCTTTACAAAAACGACTGGAATATCTATTGCCTGAACAAACGGAGACAGACGTTACTCAATCATCGGCAAAAAACATAGAAAAACAGAAAAAACCTACCAATACGCAGGATCAACCTGCAGAAGTACCGGAGCAGGCGAAAAAGGGATCTCCCCGCTTTGATCCTTATCGGGGATCGCGTGCGACGCTAACCATGAACCGTATTCCCTACCGCTGTAGATATTGTGGCAAGGGATTAAAGAAGATTTCCAGCGGAGTTTATCAGTGTGTCGAATGTGGTAAGGAGACCTATGATGACTTTAAAACGATACGAAACTATTTGGACAAGGCTGGTGCTACCCCAGCATTAACGATTGAAGCAGATACAGGGGTCCCGTTAAAGAATATAGAATATTTTTTGCGGGAGGAATATTTGGAAATTCCAAAACTGTGTAATTTTCGGATTTCCTGTGAACGGTGTGGTTCTCCTATCCGTACCGGTTATCTATGTGAATTATGCAAACGCAAAGAGCCAACAGGAATTACCAGGCGAACTTCCAGTGGAGTTTGGCGTACAGGAAAAAGGAATTGAGTTACCATGGAAAAAGTCATATGGGTTATCGGCAGTAACAAGGCGGAAATAATTGAAGCGCAGCGGCGTATCAATGCAAACGGCAGTATGCGGACTTTGTGCATGCTTTCTTTTGATGCTGTATGTAAAACGGTGGAGGAACGGTTTCGTCAGAACCCTTCCCGCATTACAACACCCGCCCTGCTGATTCTGGATTATGAGAGTGAGAGAATACAGGATTTTCAGACCCTTTCTTATCTGAAGGCGCAGCAGGGACTGGCAGGGGTTCCTATTGCTTTTATGATGTCTGAAAGATCGGAGGAATTGGATGAATATTGCTATTCCCTGGGAGCGATTATTATTCTTTCTAAGCCGTTTTCAGAGTCAAATATTCTACGCATGGAGCGTATTGCATGGCAATACGAAGTAACCAAAAACTATGAAAAGAAATTACAGGAGCAGGCGGTAGATTTGCAGGCTGCCCAGGAGATTTTACATTTGAATGCACAGTTGCAGTCCCGCAATGAACTGTTGCGTCGGATTTTTGGACAGTATTTCTCGGATAAACTATTAAATCTAATTTTGGAACATCCGGAAGATGCTGCTATTGGCGGTAAGAAGCGGGAATTAACGGTTTTGATGGCTGATTTAAGGGGATTTACCTCTCTATCGGAACAATTGGAGCCTGACATTGTATCGGATATGTTAAATTTCTTTTTTGGGAAAATGCTTCATGTCATTAATAAATACCAGGGGATGGTGCTGGAATATTTGGGCGATGCGATTCTAGCAGTCTTTGGGGCGCCGCTAGATACGGAAACCCAGACAGCGGACGCCATTGCAGCTGCGATCACTATGCAGAACCGCATGGGAGATGTAAATGAATATAACCGTTCTAAGGGATATCCCCAGTTGGAAATGGGGATAGGGATTCATCGGGGAGAAATGTTTGTTGGGAATATTGGGTCCCAGAAAATGATGCGTTATAATGTGATTGGACATGCGGTAAATGAATGTTCCCGTATCGAAAGCTATACGGTAGGTGGGCAAATTTTGGTTTCTCATCATACCCTGCAATTTATTGACTGCCCGCTGGAAACCCATAATCATCGAAATATCATTACCAAAGGAATCAAAAAACCGATACGGATCTGTGAGGTAACCGGGATCGACGGAAATTATCAATGTCATTTGGAAAATGTGGAATTCAATAAATTAGTTCCTGTAAAGTCATCCATTATCTTTAATCTATATCCTCTGGCTGGAAAAATGATTACAGAACATCCCATTATGGCTAAACTGACGCATTTTTCTCCCAAACGGGCCAAAGTATCAGTGGATGCAGAAAAGATAACGGAGTTACAGGAATATCAGGATGTGGAGATTTTTGCGGCACAGGAAAGTGGGTGTGCACTGTTTACCAATGTTTACGCCAAAATAATGGAAAAGGGGGAGCATTTTCTTACCCTGCATTTTACTCATATTAACCAGAGTTTTTCTGAATTTGCAAAAAAAGTGTCTGATTTACGGGAGGATATTAGGTTGAGCGAGATAATAAAAGTTGAAAAGTATGGTTTTACGCCGGCAGAGTTTACGGTATCGATCCCATTTACCGGACAATGTTTCCGGGATCAGAAAAATAAATGTATGATTCTGTGGTTGACGGAAAATCTGCCTCTGATTGAATTGATCTCTATGAATTTACATAAAAATACGGGTTATCCTTTTGTGTTGACGGTATATGAATCATCGGATGAAATGATTCTGAATTTCTTTAGCAATACCAGGGAGATCCGTGCGTTGGAATTTTTGGATTTTATTCTTCCGGAGTACAGTCTGATCAAAGGAGATGCCAGCATTGCGGGCGGGCGAATGTCTCTAGCGATTTTGCGGGTGCAGATGGCAGATCAGAATATGCAGCAGAGCACCGATTATATTCTACAGAGGTGTCAGGACTATTTTTCGGATTGCGCCTGTATTTATGCGGCAGAATATATTCGAAAACACAAAGATGCCCTGGATCAGATGGAGCAGTATCAGAAAATTAAAATTCCCTGGGCTTATGTGCGTTCTACGGATGCCGTTCCGGCAGGAAAGAAATTTTTTGTCAAGTCGTTAGAAAATGAATCGGGAATGACGATTACCGCCTCTGAAAATATCTATATTATGATTGGATGTCGTGGGGAAGTATATGATATCAAGGCAGAGAAATTTCATAAAACATATGAAGCAACGGAAGAAAGTCTAAATATTCTGGACCAGATGCTGGATTTTATTCCCACGATAGAAACTTTGCCGGAAGAAGAGTATATTAGTATAGATGAAATTGCCCATCTATGCTATCCCAAGAATCAACTAGGGATCTATGCCTGCCCATTGGATAGGAGGACAAAGGTTTTTCCGGTCAACTATAGCCAGGATTATTTTATTGGACGTCCGGGGGACTATCTGGCAGTGAGAGAAGATGACTTACAGGATATCTATATTATTCAAAAAGATATCTTTGGACAGACCTATGAAAAACGAGACTGAAATTTTTGCCCGGTAACTGGGATGAGAATAGTAAAAATATGGAGGAAGGTTGACGGCTCTTTAGGAAGCAGCAAGGCGGCAGGAGATTTATTATGATCCTGTCGCCTTGTTTTTTACCTATTACCTATTGACAAATCTGAAAAACTGTACTATTGTATTATTCAGATAGTACAATAGTGCAAAGGAGGTGGTGCTATGCATTGGATTTTCTCGGATGATATTCCGATTTATCTGCAGATTATGAATCAGGTAAAGGCTCAGATTGCAGCAGGAATTTTGAAACCGGGAGAAAAAATAGCGCCTGTGAGGGAGCTTGCCATGGAGGCAGGGGTTAATCCCAATACCATGCAAAAAGCACTTGCAGAGTTGGAGAGGGAAGGGGTGTTGTATTCGAAACGGACGGCTGGACGCTTTGTCGCAGACAGTGAAAGCAGAACAGTGGCGTTACAGGAAAGGATGGCACAGGAAAGGATGGATGCTTATCTTGATGCTATGCAGCAATTGGGTTATGACAAGTCGCAGGCCGTGAATAAATTGCAGCAGTATGTCAAGCCGTAATAAGACAAATCTGACGAAGAATATATGAGGTAAATTGTCAGGAGGATTGTGGGGCAAGATAGTATAAGAAGACAACTTGAAAGATAGTATGGGAAATTTTGAAAGAATGAGGAGGCGAAACGATGAGCCAATTAGTGAAATGTGAAAATCTTTCTAAAAAATATGGAAAGAAACAGGCACTGGATCATATTTCTTTGGAAATTGAATCTGGTCAAATTGTTGGATTATTAGGTCCTAACGGCAGTGGAAAAACTACGTTGATAAAACTGTTGAATGGACTATTGAGCAGAGATGAGGGAGAGATTTTGCTGGGCGGGCATCCGGTGGGAGTGGAGAGTAAAAAAATTGTCTCCTATCTGCCAGAACGGACATACTTTTCCCATCAGATCCGAGTGAGAGAAGCCATTAATCTGTTTGAGGATTTCTATGAAGATTTTAGGCGGGAGCGGGCGGAGAAGATGCTTACTGACCTGGGGATTGACTTTGATACCAGGTTTCGCAATATGTCCAAGGGAACCAGGGAGAAACTACAGTTGGTTCTGGTAATGAGCAGAGAGGCGAAGCTGTATCTGTTAGATGAACCGATTGGCGGTGTAGATCCGGCGGCAAGGGATTATATTATGAAGACAATCCTTAGTAATTATCAGGAGGATGCAGGCATTATCATCTCCACTCATCTCATCAGTGACATTGAAAAAATATTGGATGATATTGTGTTTATCAGGGAAGGCAATGTGATTCTGCATCAAAAGGCAGATGAATTGCGTATGGAATACAAGAAATCTGTGGACCAAGTATTTCGGGAGGTGTTTGCATGTTAGTTAATTTATTAAAATATGATTTTAAGAGAATGAGATCTACGATAATTCCCATGTATCTATGCCTGTTTATCTTTGCTGTATTTGACAGAGTGATTTATTATTTACAGAAATCGGATGCTTTCTCCAAGATCAGGGCAATGGATTTTATTGCTAATTTTACGCATATTTTTCTTATGATTGGGTTGTTTGGCTTGTTTATCATGGTATTGGTCATTGGAGTCAATTATTATAAAGACAATATCATGCGTGATCAGGGATATCTGATGCACACGCTTCCGGTAAAAGCCTATCAGTTGGTGCTGAGTAAACTTCTATCGTTCCTGTGGTATATTATTTGTTCGGCCGTGGTATGTTATTTTATCCTGGCTCTGGATTTTGGCAATATTCGCTGGTACCAGAAGATATATACCGATATTATGATGGTACACATGAATCCAACAAAGGCTCTTTTCCTCTGTGTCAATATAGGATTGTATGTCATTATTTATCTATCGTTCTGTATCTTGTTAGGATATCTGTCAATCAATATTGGATATACTGTTAGCGGGAAATTACGTCCGATTGCAATTGTAGCAGTAATCATGCTGTTTTTGATGATTGGGAAGGGCGGAGAATTGGTAGTGGTTCTTTTCTTTGCTTGCACTGGGCATGCTAATCTGGACCTAGCCGAAGTTCCGTTACAGGCAGTTCAGACATTATTTATATCAATAAATTCCATATATACAGTATTGTCAATCCTATGTTATGTTCTGTCAGTCCGATGGTTGAACCACCATCTAAATTTAGAGTGATTTTGAAATAAGGTTTTGGGGTAAAAAAGGGAAGTGTTTTAAGTTTACACAATGTAATACAACAAAAAAGCTGTCATATAAAATTTATGGCAGCTTTCTTATTGCAGTATGGATCGTTATGCTTTCAGATCAATAGAGTGACTTTAAATATCGTATCTTTTCTGACATAGGCATAGATCTTCTTATGCAAGTGCTTCTGCAAAGACCTTAAGAAGTTGTTCCTGATGAAAAGGTTTATCCACGAAACCTCTTGCACCAATTGCTTTTGCCTTTTCAAAAGTATCATCATATGCCAGGGAAGAAATGATAACAATTCTTGCCTCTGGATGTTCTTTCAAAATAAGTTCAGAGGCATCCAGGCCGTCCATGCCCTGCATAATAATATCCATGGTTACCAGATCTGGTTTCACATCATTATATTGTGCAATTGCATCCTCTCCACTGCGGCAGTGAGCTACGATCTCATAATCTGTACCTTCCAAAACATCGCCTAACTGAACCCGAACCAGCCGGGAATCATCTACTACCATAATTCGTTTGCTCATGTGATATTTTCCTTTCTATCAGGTTTTGTTGAAAGCAGTTTCCTTTTTATTGGAGCTAGGTATGTGGTGGATCAACTGTACGCCGCCCCCACAGTGTTTATCGGAATAGGTAAGGACAAATTGCACTTCACGTCCTTCGGGTTCATATCGTCCATGATAAAACACAGGTGGTCCAAAATGGGCCGGAATCTGTGTCGCACGGAACATTGCACCAACTATTCTGCCACAAAGCACATTAAAATACTCTTTGCTAAATTCTTCCACATCTTCGGAACTGACGGATTCTTCATGAAAAGAGTTGCATGCCATACGGTACAGCAGCCCGGTATCAGCACAGAGGGTAAGGCTGGTGCGGAATCCTTTATCAAAGTTGATCTGAACGGTACACAAATCATCTCCCGGGATATTCTGTCCCTGGTACAGACGGACACCCGCAGTACGCTCCGTTACATCCTGGACTGCCTGATCTAATAGGTGTTCAAGCTCTTCCTGTCCCATAGCTGTGTTCATTCCAGGCGCCCCCTTTCATTACAAACGATTGTTCTTTTGTTCTTCCTGTATGAATACTTTGTGGATTCTTTTTAATAAATTATCAGAAGTAAAAGGTTTAAGTATATAATCGCAGATCCCTAGTCTGGCGCTTTCAAGAACAGTGTCCTTATCTTCAACACCGGTAAGCATAATGACCGGGATCTCTGCACAATCTTTCATTGCGCGTATTTCCCGCAGCGTTGTAATGCCGTCCTTTTGTGCCATTCGGATATCCAACAGAATCAGGTCAGGTTTCTCCTCCTTCAGATAGCTTAAAGCCCGTGCCCCTGAATTAACAGTAATCACTTCATAATAATTCTGTAAAGTATCTGAAATTCGTGTTAAGACAACGGCGGTATCGTCTACTGCTAAAATGCGTTTTCGGGAATTAGTTTCTTCTGTTTGCGTCATTTACGTTATTCCTCCTTTTCTAGAATGTCCAGAAGTTGGCTCAGCAACTCCTCAGCATCATCATCTTCATATAATTTTAACTGTTCCCGTGTCTGCAAAAGCTGTTTTTCCACATCTTCTGGCAGTTCATAGGTCAGCATTTTGTCTATTCTTTCTGCACATTCCTGTGATCGAAAATGTTTCAATCTTTCCAGGGCTGCTTCGGTTTGTTCCTTCAATTCCTGCATCGGCGGGCAGGGAAGTTTCTGAATTTCGTCATGTTCCTTCCGGTATTGTTTCAGAAACTGTCTGATATTTGTCATAAGAGTTTCATATTCTGCTAATAGTAATGGGAATTTCTCTGAGATCAACTCCCGGTCGCCCTGTGCAGCGGCATTTTCCTGTTCACGTGCCATGTCGGACACATTCATTGCTCCGATATGTGCCGATGCGCTTTTTAATCCATGTGCCTCTATCTGGTAGCGTAAAATATCAGAATCTACAAGCTCACGCAGAAGGTTTATTTTACGTTTGCCATCAATACAGTATAGATCCAGCAAATCAACAAAACCTTCTTCATCTCCGGAATAGTATTGCATCGCAGCATCCATATCCACTCCGTCAATCTGGAAGATTTCAGGATTGAATGGGGTAGATTCTTCTGTCCAGCCTTCTGCTTGCCTGTATTTCTCTGGTATCCAGCGAATTAAAAGTTGGTTTAGTTCTTTTCTGTCCAGGGGTTTTGAAATAAAGTCCTGGAAACCATGGTTCAGAAAATGTTCCCGCATGCCTTCCATGGCGTTGGCGGTCAATGCAATGATGACAGGAGCAATTCCATTTTCACCGCAGTCCCTGCGGATGATCTCGGCGGCTTCGATGCCGTCCATGCCAGGCATCATGTGATCCATAAAGATGATATCATATCGTGTGCCATGAACAAGTTCAATTGCCTCTGGCCCGCTTTCTGCTTCCGCAAGGTCAAAGGAATAACTTTTCAAAAAACTCCTTGCCACTTTACGGTTGATCACATTATCATCTACAATCAGCACTTTCACGCCAGGTGCAGTAAACATATCAGTAAATTTCTGTTCCATCTGTGGAATTTCAGGCATCTCGGAAACAGAGCGTTTATCCACAATTTTCTGGGGAATCGTAATGGTAACGGTAGTGCCTTTTCCATAGGTACTTTCTACATTAATGCTGCCATTCATTAATTCCACCAGATGTTTCACAATGGCAAGCCCCAGCCCCGTGCCTTCAACGCTCCGGTTTCGCTTGGAATCCACTTGACGGAAATCTTCAAAGATTTTCTCTAAGTCTTCTTCGCGGATGCCGCAGCCCGTATCTTCCACACAGAAAGTAAGCAGTTCTTCATTGGCTTTTTTTCCAGGTTTTCCGGTAATATATGCACGAACATATCCTTTCTTTGTAAACTTTATTGCATTGCTAAGTATATTGATCAGAATCTGTTTGATTCTGCCATCATCGCCATGATAGCGGCAGGGAATGGTCTCATCACATTCATATTTTAGGACCAGCCCCCGTTGAGAAGCAGCCATATCCATCATTCCTATAATTTCATCTGCCATGACTTTTATGTAATAATTTACATTGATCAACTCCATTTTACCCGCCTCTACCTTGGACAGATCCAAAATATCATTGATGAGTGTCAACAGATTTTTTGCGGCAGACTGTACATCTTTAGCATGGGCATAGATTTCAGTGTCTGCACATTCTTCCATAATGATATCATTCAAACCAATGATGGCATTCATCGGAGTTCGTATTTCGTGGGACATATTTGCGAGAAATTCACTTTTCGCAATGCTGGCATTTTCTGCCTGATGTCTGACCCGTTTGATCTCCTTGATATATGCTTTTATATCGGTCATATCGAGGATTAAAATAACACAACCCTGTATTCTGCCGTTTTCATCTACGATATGTTTACTGTGGCTTTCATAATGTTGCTCATTGATGGAAAAACTCTGAGGAATATTCTCGTTGAGCATTTCCTCTCGGAAACCTTCCACTACCCGGATGTCTTCTCCACATTTATGGGCGGGCAGATGGGTAAAGATATTCGCTGCCGCCCGATTATAGCTTACAAGCCGGTCGTGGTCATCCAGGGTAATGACACCGTCCCCCATGTTTTCCAGAACTTTCACTGCAGCCAGGTGGCGGAAGTCATAATTACGGCGGCTCCATATTACAATGACTACCATAGACATGGAGATCGTCAGTGTCAGTGGGGTAAAATCAAATACTTTCACGAATTTGCAGACATAAGCGATCAGTACCATAACGGGCAGAGAAGAAATTACGAGGATCGTCCAATATTGTCGGTTGACATGTTGATCCGAGCGTTCACGGATCGCACTTGTCAAAGTGTAGATACATAGGACATAGGGTATGATAATATGGCCGATCGTAAAAAACACATAAAGAGGGCCGTAGTTAAGGCTTACGTGATAAAAGCCATCTGTAGTTGCTATCCACTGGACTTCTCGATAGAATAAACCATACCAGTTGAAAGCTACAGCAGGCAGCGATAAGAAACTAATGAAAAAAAGTATTCTTAATAGCGCCTTTGGCGGAGTAACGTAACAATAGATATAAATAAACCAACAATAGCATAGTGGTGTAAAGGCGCAGCCTACTTTCTCCACCGTGATTGCAGTTAATGCGGCCTCTAATGTAGGTGCAGTCAGTTCCAATAAGTAACCTACATTTTGTACCAGGGAACCACACATAATGATGATCAGTAGTTTCTGCTCTTTAGCTCCATCCCCATTAAGCAGGAGAAATAGAGCGATCGCTGTCAAACATATGCCAAAACATTCCAATGCAATGACAAAATTCACCATACTTCTTCCCACCTTTTTTACAACTTAATAATACTAGAATTACAATATTACAATTCCCTGCCTATGTCAAGAACTAGTGGTAGGTGTTATAATTAGTGGAGGGCACCATTTATGCAATGCGGATGGCTTGGGCAGGATCCGTAGCTTTCTATTCGGATGTATTACATGTAAGATTAGGGCAAACAGCAGGAAAAAAGGGATGGAATGACCATCAGCAGATTATTTTTGATTGCCTGAAATGATAACGAGTTCTACCGTTTTACAAAAAAAGTAAAAAAAACCTTGACGGGATGAAAAATGAATGTTATATTAATCAAGCAGTATTTGAGGCAGACAATTTAATATTGTAAATCTGTTTGGTTCAGATTCATGGAGAGGTATCGAAGTGGTCATAACGAGGCGGTCTTGA
>CANRZB010000039.1 GCA_947644195.1 uncultured Clostridium sp. | reverse complement strand
CGCTAAATATTCAAATAGAAAATCCAGCAAAATTTGTTCGCAATCTGAAATACGTTCTATAAGCATCACTATAATCAAATGCCCATTTTTAACCATATGATCAAATCTATGAATATATATATCATTTGAATACATATACATCCGCCACTGTTGAGCTTGTGGTATTTCTTCGTAGGTATCTGCTATATTCCCCATAGTATAGACACCAACACCATAATCATCTTCATACACATCTGAATCAATTCTTGCCTCTAATCCAGCATGATTAGCAGCAAGAGTTACGTCATGAATCAATCTGTTAAATTCTACTTCCTCTTGTCTTTTTAAAATATAACCTGATGAAGCCATTATTCTATTACTCCTTTCAACCCCTCTAATCCACTTACTATTTTAACTCCCATTTTCTCTATTCTATCAAGTTTTGCTTTGTCCATTGCACTAATATTCTCCAAAGATTCATCAATATATAATACGATCTTTTTACCTGCTACATTTATATAATTAATATCATTTAAATCTGAATATTTTAAAAATTGTTGGGATTTATTTATAGAAGAAACCGATTTTTTTACCTCAATCAACACATCTTTAGTTGCACAATCAATATCAGCAATCGTTTGCCCGGTGGAATCCTTCACAGCATTTCTAAAGTCGGTCACTTCCTTTCCCAGTTCATTTCTAACATAATTAGCCACCTTTGCTTCAATTTGCTCCCCGACATTTTTACTATTTAATTTCGCAGTGATCGCCTGATCAATCGTCTTTCCTGGTTGCTTTGGAATACGTATCTTATTCCCCGCCCGATTGAGATAATCAACATACCTGTTTGTCTCCTTCGCAACAGAGATTCCACCTCCTTTTGCCCACTGTTCCACCGCTACCACGGCGCCTTCCACTCCACCGTCATCCCACAGCGTATTTAACCCTGCCTTTATCTCCTCCTTTGTCAGATATCTTCCGGTCTTCTCCTTGCCCAACTCCAGGATCCGGGCAACATCCCTCAAATCAGACACATTTTTGCAGTCGGCATGTTCCGACATGGTTTCGCGCAGGAACGTCACTCCATCTGCATCCAGATAATCTCCCGCAAAGGAAATCAAATCATCAAAATCTACAATATGCTTACTGCTCCGGGCCTGGGCAATTACCTCCGATGGACGAAGTCGCGTCTTCCTCGCCGCCAGTTCCTTTCCGGCACTACGGCACAGTGAAACACTATTCGACAGCATGGTCAAAGACCCCTTCAGGTTGATCGCAGACAACACAAGCAGAGTGATATCATGCGCATACGCCTCCGCCTTATCATACGATGTCCCCGGCCCCACTGCCGTACTGTAAATCCCGTGCGCTGCCTCCGCCATAGAAATTAGGCTGGTAATCGCCATTACCACACTGCCCAACACACCAATCGCAGCAAGGATAAACCCGGAAGTCAATACCGTCGCCGCCGTCAAGGTTAATCCAATCCCCGCCAGATATGCAACCGTCACGCCATTTAATTCATTAATTCCCAAAGCTTCCTGCAGCCCGCTCAGAACCCCTTTCAGAACGCGATAACTTAGCCGTCCCGCAAATACCAGGGGCTCATCTCTCATATGCACTTCCCGGTAATCTGGATCAATATTCTTAAACCGGGATAAATTATCATCATCAAAATGGGCCCACTGGTCTTTTCCCATAAAGGCAATCACAAAATCCTTCGTGGTAGCAAACGAATCCGGTGCACCCCCCTGGTTAAAATCACCCCACAGCTCCATCCTCCCACTGGTTAGGAAAATCTCATGGCTAAATGCGGAATCCGTACAAAAGTCACCCTTTACCTGGAGCAGATCATCTGGCTGGATCATTTGCAGTATGCTATTGCCCACCATACTATAATTTCCATCTACATACAAGGTCCCATGATCTGGTTTGACCACGCCCTCCATTTGCTCCAAATTACCACCATCGGTAATACAGAATGTGTAACCATTACAAGCCAGATAACTGTCAAACATGGAAATATTACCGGAATAAGTTTCATTCTGTTCCAAAATAACCATACTATCTTTTAATACCAGTTCCCTGGATGTCCGTAACTGGGAAAATCCTGCAATCTGCTTGGCCTGCACTACAATGCCATTCAAATTTACCTCTGCAGCATCCCGCATGTCCAACCGCCTGACAGGACCAAACTCTTTCTCCTCCGGCATCATAACAGACTGGGTTTGATCTCCACTAAAAATGACCTGAATATCTGAAAGGTTGATGCCTGCCGTAAGCGCAGAATCTTTTTGAATAAAATCTCCTTTTAATTCTAATATACCGTCAAAAGTTCGATTAAGAATCTCTGCCCGGCTCGCACTGACATAATCGCCTTCTACTAGAAAATGACACTTTTCGCCCGCCAAAGAAACCGAAGCGTTCCTTTTAATCCGAACATCTCCCTTTACATGTACCTTTCCAGTTACCGAAAGTATTCCCTGTTTCGCAATATAATCCCCCGATACTTCCAGACTTCCTCCATCTGTAATATGTACAGAACCAGTCTGTGTACAATCTCCTTTTACTTCTAAATGATTTCCGTTGATGTGCAGGTTTCCATAACAATTTAAATTACCAGGTATTTTTCCATCTCCAGTTAATGTTACATCCTCATAATCAAGAAACCGGTCCACATCTTCAGAAACAATTTTTTCGGCTCCGATCAAACGGGAACCGGAATAATCCTGCTTTAATCGTACCGCCTTGCTTTTGCTTAAATCCAGGTTCAGTCCCTCATAGACACCCGGAAGATCTATGGTTTGTTCTACAGATCCACACAATTCAAAGTGAAAACCTTTTCCATCTATAACGATGTTATCAATATCCGTATGTTCCACCTGCGTAATATTTCCATCAATAATAATCCGTCCACTATGAAACACACTTTGTCCAGAAGAATCAAACAGAAGATTACCGTGAATTCGAGCCAAAGCATATTTCTGCAAAATATAATTGGACGATAGATTGAACGCTCCCATTTGAATAATACGAACATTACCTTGCACTTCTGTCTGACCCTCATGAAGTTGAGTAAAGTTTCCCTCCCGGATCGTAAAATTTCCACCGACAGACAAAATTCCCCCATTGCCTGCACCGTTTT
This sequence comes from uncultured Clostridium sp., assembly GCA_947644195.1. Taxonomy (GTDB): domain Bacteria; phylum Bacillota; class Clostridia; order Lachnospirales; family Lachnospiraceae; genus Butyribacter. The sequence continues at coordinate 34,813 of CANRZB010000039.1, read as the reverse complement.
TTACTGCACAAGAAAAATCTTTTTCAATATTTACAGTATTATCAGAAAAACTAACAGAACCTACTGATTGTATCAATAAATTTTCTACTGCCAAATTACATTCTCTCATGTAAAGTTGTTGGCTATCCCTCATTTCTAAATTTCTTTCGACAAGGAAGATTCCCTTTTGGAGATTCAAACCTTTTCCGCCAACCATCGTTAAATTTCCCCGAACTGTAAAATCATAGCCATACCCTTTTAAACTACCGCCAGTCCATTCCACCTCCTGACAATCAATTACCTCATCCTGCACCAGAGTTACGTCGTCTAGTCCCAGCTTTAATTTCTGTTTATTATTAATTTTGGAAAAATCAATTACCTGCGTACCACACAGAAGATCTGTCACCTCAATCTCTGTAGCCTTCCGAAAATCCATTGTTCCCAGATAAGTTGTTTTCGGATATGCCAGATCTATTTTCTGCTTTTGGTTACCACAGAACTCCAGAAAAAAACTCTTATCGACAGATAAACTTTCCGAAGAAGCCGCCTCCGTCTGAATCAGATTTCCATGGAGAAAGAGCTTTCCTTCCTTTAACTGACTATGATTTTGGGATGCGATCCATAAAGACCCCCCAATCTTCATGACCATATTATCTGGGATATTATCGTAGTTATTTGGATCCAATTGCAGAGCTCCCTGTCCTTCTACACGGACATCTCCGCCAACCCGGATATCCCCCTCGGTAAATACACGGCAATTCCCTTTCTGAATGGTCATGTCCTTCCCCACCTGCATGTGGATCTTGCTAAGATCTACCACGAGCTGAGCGGAACAGACAAAGTTTTCTGATACCTTTAGGGATGCTTCGGTCAGAAAACCATCGTGTATATTGTCCAAAATTAGATTTTCTGCTGTCAGGCTGCCCTCTCTGCAATAGAGGTCTCCTCCTCTCCGCATCGTCATATCTCCGATGACGGTCCATTGAAATCCGCGGATTGATAAGTTCGTATTAACCAGTTCCAGGTGATGACAGCGAATCGTCTCATCCTGGACCAGCCTCATATTACTTAATTCCAGTTTCAGGGATTCCATCTCTCCGATCTTGGAAAAATCATAGATTCTGCTTGCCCACACTTCATCTGGAATCTCCACTTCGGTCGCCTGACGGAAATCCAAGATTCCCAGCTTGGTAGAATAGGGATATGCCATTTGGATACTTTGCCTGGTATCCCCGCAGAAAACCATTCGGCAGCTATTCCCAATTTCTAGGCTGTTAAACGCAGAGTCCGCAGTCTGCACCAGATTACCATGAAGCAGGATCTGGTCGGCGTCCAAATAACTTTTTTGTTCCGATTTAATCCAAAGACTCCCTCCGATTTCCATATTGCCATCCTGAAGCGTAAGATAACCCTGATCCTCCACACAGACATCTCCTGCAATCTCCGTGTTTCCGTCCCGATAAACCATGTATTCGCCCCGTTTGACCACCAGATTCCCACCAATAACAGTTTCCCCTGCATACTGTGAGAAAAAATCGCTTGTGTCACAGAGCAAATCTCCAGCAATCTTAACAACTTCCTCTCTGAGATAAACTGATTTTATCCCATCTATTGTCAGATTATCTACAGCAAACGTTCCCTCGGATAGGGCAAACTGTTCTCCTCCACGAAGCACAAGATTCCCTCGGACGCTCAGACTATATCCTCTTCCCAGAATCTTACCCATGTTCCATTCCAGATTCTCGCAGTCAATGATTTCATCCTGTACTAACTCCACATGATTCAAATCTAAACGGAGGGATTTCTTTTTTCCAATTTTGGAAAAATCGTATACCTGCTCTCCACACAAGACATCTGGCACCTCGATTGCCGGTGTTTCCCGGAAATCCATAATTCCCAGAGTAGTTTCTTCCGGATATAACAATTCTATCTTTTGCTTTTTCTCTCCACAGAATTTTAGAAGAAAACCATCCAGCACTTTGAAACTCTTCCGGGTAGATGGCGCTGTCTGGATCAGATTCCCCCTCAGCACAATCTGTCCCTTACAGAATTTACTCCAACCAGAGGAATCCATCAGCAGATCTCCCCCAATTTCCATATCCAGAATATCTACGGTAGTTTTCTGATAAACATCGGGATTCATGGCTCCCATGCCCGTGATACAGACATCTCCTCCCACCCGGATTTTCGTCTGGGCAAAAGCATTAAAACGCCCCCGGACCTTAAAATCCTTACCAATGCACAATTCTCCTCCGGTCAGTTTTACCGTCTGGGAAACTGCACCGATAAAACTTCCTTCCATTTGGATGGCACTATCTGAGAAACAAAGGGAAGCGGTATGTTCTGCATGTAAATCGCCACCCAGGGTAATACTGCTCTTACGAATATCAAATTTTCCTGCATTAATCCGTGCACTTTCCGTTACAATCAAGTCCGTGTTGTCCAGAATACATTCTCCACCATTTTGGAAATAGCTTTTCTGTACTGTTATACTATGGCCATTATTGACCAAACATCCATCCATCAAAAACAAATTTCCACAGACCAAATCCTCATTCAGTACCGTATCGGTATAGACATAAAAATCACCGATCGGATTGGCAGTTGGCGATGCTGACGGTGTTTCCGATGGAACATTCGTCGGTGTAACTGTCGGTTGCTCTGACGGAAACTGCGTTGGAACTATCGTCGGAAAGATAGATGGTGTCTGTATCGGAGCAGCCGTCGGTGTTTCTAATGCTGTCTGCGTCGGTATAGCTGTCGGTTGTTCTGACGGTCTCTCTGTTGGCGCAGCCGTCGGTGTTTCTAACGGCTCTTGCGTCGGTGCTGCCGTCGGTTGCTCTGTCGGAATCCCCGTTGGAGTGGCTGCCGGAATCCCCGTTGAAGTGGCTGCCGGAATCCCCGTTGAAGTGGCTGCCGGATTCTCTGATGGTTCTTGCGTCGGCACTGCCGTTGGAAGTTCTGATGGTTCCTCCTTCGGTACTGCAGATGCAGACTCCATCGGCGGGTCTGTTGGATTTTCCCGATCTTTCTGGTCCGTAATCGACACCCCTAAGCTCGTAAAGAAGGAATTCTCGGACAGACGGCCCAGTTCATGATCCTCCCCTTCTGCCAGAAACCCAATATTGACACTGGCTCCCGGCGCCAGCTCCATATTATAGTCCATGGGTGTAATGAACCAACCATCGTCCGTCTGTTCATATCTACCATTCCACATACTGTTGATCTGAACCTGCCAGGGAAGCGTAATCTGCCATTCCCGCCTGGCCTGGCAGTCTGTATTAGTAATAATAATTTCTCCAGCAATATTTCCGCCCCAGGAGGCGTTAATTCTGGAAGACGCTTCGTACCATGTCTTTTGATCTCCGGTTTGCGCTGCCCGCACAGAAATTACCGGTGTGTATGGCAAAGATGTACATACGATGGCAAAAGCCAAGAGTATGACAAGAATACGTGTTCCTCTTTTGTGATAAGTCTTCATAATCTACCTCTTTTCCATTGTATTTTATCCTTCAGGCAGGCAAGTCCGCCAACGTCACTCCAGTGACATTAGTACACTATACACCATGGATATTATGAGTAGATTATCAGTAGATTAAGAGTAGATTAAGAAATCAAAAAAATTTTATCCCGAGAATTACCGTAAAGATATCAAAACAAAAAGCGGAAACTCAAGTCCACGGAACTCAAGTCACGTTTCTATAGCAATCTGAATTTTCTTGTGATAAAATAGATTTCTGGTACGAAATTTTTTTCCAAAGATTTTGCTTATCAACAATGTGAAATATCAATGAAATCATTCAAAGAAACAGGAGGAAAGGAACATGCAATTTGAAACATTACAAAAAGCAATGATGGCTGCTATGAAAGCCAGAGACAAAGCCCGTAAGGATTCTATTTCCGTACTAGTATCCGCAGCTAAAAAACTGGCAATTGACGAAGGCTGCCGTGAAAACATCCCGGATGAATTGGTTGACCGGGCAATCTTGAAAGAAATCAAGAGCGTCAAAGAACAGATTGACACCTGTCCCGACGAACGTACCGACCTGAAAGAACAATATACGGCTACTTTGGCAGTGATGGAAGAATACGCTCCTAAAATGTTATCCGAGGAAGAAATCAAAGCAATCCTGAACGAAAAGTTTGCCGAAATAATTGCTACCAAAAACAAAGGCCAAATCATGAAGGCAGTCATGGCGGAACTAAAGGGCAAGGCAGACGGTAAACTGATCAATAAAGTCGTGGCCGAGTTATGCCAATAATCGAACAACCATGATAACCACAAACACAGACAGTTTACGAAGTATCCATAAACAGACAACAGGGAATGGTTTCGGGCACTTCCGCCATGTTACCATTCCCTGATCTATTTCTTCAGATCTGGATCAGAACATCTCCATTATCAACCACACCATGTCCCAACAGGCGAACCGTATCATAATCATCCGAATTCGTCAAAATTACCGGTGAAACTGTAGTATATCCGGCTTCTTTCATTCCTGCAATATCAAAACACAGCAGTACATCCCCCCTCTGGATCTGATCTCCGCCAGAAACGCAGGCTTTGAAACATTTTCCTGCCAAATCCACTGTATTAACCCCAATATGAATCAATACTTCCATTCCATCCAAGCTACTGACACTTACTGCATTTTTCGCATCATACACCATTTCGACCCGGCCATCAAAAGGTGCAAATACTTTCCCCTCTGACGGAATGACCGCCAAACCTTCCCCCAAAACCTTTGCCGCAAAGGTATCGTCCGGCACTTCTTCCATCGGTACTACCTGCCCCTGTATGGGGCTATAGATTACACCTGTTTCAGGCTCTCCAGATTGTTCTCCACTACTAATTTCTCCCGAAAGTCCGATCCCCTCCACAGCAAGTTTGGTTCCCGCAATTCGTTTCTCTTTTTCCGGAACAATCTCTTCCGCATACTCCGTCTCTTTCCACAATGCATTTCCTGAAGATATCTGTCTCCACTGGCCGTTTGTCTGCCTGTGTCCTATCGCTGTACTCCCCCCCTGTATGGCAATCTTTCTGCTTCTGTCTACCGTTTCAGTAACTGGGTAATTCTTTTTTTCTCCCCTCCGATATAGCATCCAGGACAGTGAAAATGCCGTGAGAGAAGCCACCAACATATCCAGTAGATAGAGGCCCCACCCGTTCGTCGTCTGCCAGAATCCCAACATTCCGCTGCCTCGGTAAAAGCTTGCTGCCAGATGAATCAGTACGACGAGAAGGGTTCCTGCCAAACCACCAATGCAGCCTGTGATTATGGGCATGATAAAGGAACCCTTCTGCTTGTCAGACATCTTGTCTTTCATAATTACCTCCCCCTCAAAGACCACTTGGCAACGGAACAGCCGCAAGACATGGCAATCTTAATATTGCCATTTGTAAACATTATGCTTCCCTTTTCATGAAAGAATATTCCCCTGACCTTGTACAAATTCAGGATCTATGATACATTATCGTAGGAAGAAAATAACAAGATCAGAACGGGGGATTCACATGATAGAGCCAAAAGAACATTTTCACGGAAGTGATCTGGAAAAGATCGAAGAATATTACGGAATTAAAAAAGAGGAAATCATCAGCTTTTCCGCTAACGTCAATCCCCTGGGGATCTCCTACCGGCTTCGGGATGAATTGTCCAGACATATCAATGCCATTACCAGCTATCCCGACCGAGAATATACTTCTCTGCGCAAATGCATTGCAGAGTACACCCATACGGATTACCGGAATATCATTGTTGGAAATGGTTCCACCGAGTTAATCTCTCTGGTAATCCAGCAGATCCACCCCATCAAAGCATTAATCGTAGGGCCAACCTATTCCGAGTATGAACACGAAATTTCTCTGGGCGGAGGACGCACACATTATTTCCGTCTCCGGGAGACAGATCTGTTCCATTTGGATCTAGAAGCACTGCAGAAAACATTAACCCCCGATACCGATATGCTAATTCTATGTAACCCAAATAATCCTACCTCGTCTCAGATTGACCGGCAGACCATGCGTGCGATTCTGGATACCTGTAAAGAAATGGGAATTTTTGTGATGGTAGATGAGACCTACGTAGAATTTTCCGAAAATGCAGACATGATTACATCCATTCCTCTGACGGCATATTATAACAACATCATAATCCTCCGCGGTATTGCAAAATTCTTTGCGGCACCGGGACTTCGCCTGGGCTATGCCATCTGTGGCAACCAATCGCTGTTGAATGAAATCAATAGTCATAAGAATCCTTGGACAATCAACTCCCTGGCTGCCATCGCCGGTGAGATTATGTTCCGTGATCAAGAATATATCCGGGATACCAAACACCTAATCACTGCGGAACGGAAACGGATCTGTGATATTCTGGATTCCCACCCGGAATTAAAATACTACACACCAAATGCAAACTTTATCCTCGTCAGAATTCTCAAAGAAGGCATTACCTCCGAGGATTTATTTGACGCTGCAATCCGGGAAAAACTAATGATCCGGGATTGCTCGACCTTTCCGTTTCTGGATAACAAATATTTCCGTTTCTGTTTCATGAAACCAGAGGACAATGACCGCCTATTGCAGGTCCTTCTGGAGATGATGTAGATATGCATTTTCATCTTTACAAAACAAGGTGCCAATGGGTTTGTCCTCAAACAATTCATATAATTTCCGAGGCCGTCCTCCGTTCATCAGAACTACATCAATCCCTGCCTCGTAAGCAATCTCCACCGCCTCAATTTTCGTCTTCATACCGCCTGTCCCAAAACGGGTACCGGCGCCTCCTGCCACCGCATGAATCTCTGAATTAATTTCATGTACCACCGGAATCAGCTTCGCATCTGGATTTAATCGAGGATCTCCGTCATACAGACCATCAATATCCGACATAATAATAAGCAGGTCCGCATTGGCAATCCCTGCCACCAATGCAGACAGGGAATCATTTTCTCCCATCTCCAGCTCTAACTCATCAATCGCAACTGTGTCATTTTCATTAATAACCGGAATTACCCCGTGATGGATTAACCGTTCCAACGTATTTTCAACGTTCTGACGCCGGTCTTCGATCAATTCATATTTCGTCAATAATACCTGGGCAACAGGAATACTGTACTCTGAAAACAGATCGTCATACAGATACATCAGCTCACACTGACCTACCGCTGCACACGCCTGTTTTCCCGGTGTATCCTTAGGGCGTTCCATTAATCCCAGTTTTCCCATTCCAAGACCGATTGCCCCGCTGGACACCAGGATTACCTCATGTCCGGCATTTTGCAAATCTGCCAGAGTTTTTACCAATTGCTCCACTCTCCGTATATTTAACCGTCCCGTCCGATGTGTCAGGGTGGAAGTCCCTACCTTGACCACAATACGTTTCCTCTCACTGATCTTTCTCATTACAATCTCCATTCTCTTTCATGCACCCTCATCCCGGCTGTGTTTCCGAACTACCAACACATCCCATTGGTATCCTGTCACACCCTGCCAGTCTTGTCCCTCGACCGTTTACCATAATAACAGAAAGGAGATATTGTGTAAAGAGAACGTGTCTTTATCCACAGGGCAACCCCTCAAGTAGATTTTACTTATTGCGCTCCTGCTGTTTCTGTAACAGGCTTCCCACATCCAATAGTTCCGGTTCCGCCTGTTTTTTTCTGCGTCCCTCCGTTTCCCGCTCTTTTCTGGCACGTTTCTGTTCCTTGGACACCATACGCTTCTGTTGTTTTATATTGGCATCGACTTCTGTCGTCCGTTGCTGCGCCTCCTGCCCTGGTAAGCCGGATGGTACTTTCTCTGCCAATCCATCGGCTTCTGTTCTGTCATGCTGTTCTTTGGCGGTAAGCCTACGCTTCCGGTCTTTCCTCCGTTCCATGCGACGTTGTGCGATCTTGCGCAGCCATGTTCCGTTTGACAATACCGGCAGTCTTCGGTTCACAATATCGAGCATCCAAAATATCACTGCGGCAAGCAAGAATGGTATCGTCAGATTTTTTCTGGATTCTGTACCCTCCGGTTTATTCTGATAGATTTTCTGCAAATCATTAATATAACTTCCCCCAGTATCTGCCAGCATCTGATCCACCGCACTGCTCTCAGAGGTAAAACGATATTCCGCAGAATACTGCATCGTTAATTGTACATTAGATGCACGCAGTAACTCATCCTTTTGGCTTTCACGCACATTGACCGTATAGACACCAGTTTCCCCCAATGGGATCCTTCCCTCATAGATGCCGCCAGACACAGCATCCAGAGTAATCTCTTGCTGTTCCCCCGATTGATCGGTATATACAGCGGTAACTTTAGCATCCCCGGAAATTTCTTTATTCTCATACCGTATCACTCCGGTATTCCCTTCCTGACTTGCGCTTACCTTGCTGTCATGATTACTCTGATATACCGTTTCTCCAATCAAATGTTCCCAAAACATCGGATATTTCGCCCAAGCTGCATAGTTCCCAGTCCATTCATTCGTAGTATCAGACGTAAACGCAATCGTAGTCCCTAAACCGTAACGCCACTCTGCCAGAATAGGATCTTCCTGCTTATCATCCATCAAAACTGCTGTGGCGCTGTCTTTGACCGATGTCGCAATATACCCCCGCAGTTCCGGCATACTTTCAATATCTCGCAAAATTTCAGATTCCGCGGTCTTAACTGGTGTAAAATCACGGTTTACCAGAAATTCTCCTTGGGCATAATAAACTTCCTGCGCAAAGATACGGGGCAATTCTGCACCATCCGTCAGATATGTGCGCCCTTTTCCCATCTCTGCAATCCGAGTCAGCAAACCCTGATCGGCATCTTTTCCCACCGCTACCGTAGAAACTGTAATTCCATCCTGCTCACTGTTTTGCAGTAGTTTATGGTATTCCGCACCTCTGTTATCCTGCCCATCCGTCAACAATACTACATGTTTCACCTGGGCATCTGCCTGTTTCAAGGCTTTATATGCCTCCTCTAGCGCCGGAAAGATACTTGTGCTACCTCCTGTCGAAATTCCCATAATCTTTTTATTGATACTGTCCCTATCTTTGAGATCATCTAACTTCACGGCCCATTGAAACGCATCGTCAAAGCACAGCACACCAGCCATATCCGTATCGCGCAGATTCTTCAAAGCACCCGCCGCTGACTTTTTTGCCACATTTAATTTAGAATTTTGGCCACTGGAATCAGACATACTACTGGAATGGTCTATTACCATAACCATTGCCATCTTTGGCAGTTCTTCCTGATCTTTGTGATCCATATTAACCGGAAGAATCTTTTCTAACACAGTTTCCCGATATCCTCCGAGTGCAAAACTCTGATCGCCACCAATCGCAACCAACCCTCCGCCATAATCTTTGACGTAAGATTCTACCGAACTCAAGAATCCCGCCGAGAGATCTTCTTCGAACACATTGTCCAATAAAACGGACACATACCGATTCAACGCAGAAACCGATCCCGGCGCCCGCGATGGTTTCACAACGTGAAACGGATAAGATGTGGCTCGCAATATCTTTTGAAATTCTTTGGTTTCTCCTTCCTTTCCCTCCACCAACAGAATCGGTTTCTTTTCACTGGCTTCCGTATAAGCTACAAATTCATTATTTACCTGAACCGTATCCTGGTCTGGAATAATAACGGCACGGTAATTAGAAAATCCCCCGGCATCCCGCGAATCCTGAAAGGAAAAACGATTGGTGCCCACCTGCAAATCCACGGTTTCTTCCCGCTGTAGCGTATTGTCATTATATAATTGCAGTCTGGCGCCGGTATGCACCGTACTCTCCACCTCGATATCAACATGAAAGGTCTCGCCTACCGCAATCCGTTCCGGTACGGATAGATCCGATAGATAGACCTCTTCCCCGGGAACACTCTCCCATTTTTTCACCTGCACATCCACCTGCGCAGCAAGCAGGCTGCTACTAATCCTTGACAATTCTCCCGCATTTTCAGAACCATCTGTCAGAATAACCATACGTTTGCTGCTATACTCTGGATAGAGGGAGAGCGCAGTCTGTACCGCCTGTTCCAGATTTGTTTCCGAAGTCATCGGCATCGTATCCAAACCTTCAAACTGAGCCTTCCCGGAGACAAATTGCTCAATATTAGAGTCACCACCAAACGCAACCACTCCCGCCTGTTCTCCTGCGGGCAGCCGCTCCAGGGCTTCTCGAACCTGATCGACGGCTTCTTCCTGATGGGTAAGCGTGCTGTCGGAAACGTCAATCAAAAACAACGTCGTCGTTTTTGCCTTCCGGTTCGTAACAGAAAGATCCAGAAGCGCTCCGATCAACAACGCAATAACGGTCAAACGCAGCACATAAATAATAACCTTACCCGCTTTGCTGCCAAATATCGGCTGCTTACGGCGATAAACCAACCATTCCACAATGACACAAAGAAGTAACAAAATTAGAATGGGCTTTACTAACGATACCATTCCAAATACCTCGCCCACTTTCTGGCTGGTCTTTATTTTCTTACCACCTTCCCCAGTCACATGAATTCCCTGATGCACTGCCGATTCTGCCGCTGGAAACTCTACCGTAAAATATTGCTCCCATTTCTCTTGATCCATCCTGGCTGATACCTGATACAATCCAGACCTAGCCGTATCAGAATAAATCACATGTCCATCTTTCAGGACACCTTGTCTCTCTGTATGATCTGGTCCATACCACACCACAGACGATACCGCCTGCCGATAGAGCAGATCCACCGTATCCAAAGGAGATAATCCCGAATCCGACAAGGAAATTTTTTGGGAAGTCCGATGTAGAATGTTTTGTATCAGGATCGGAAACTCCATCTGTAAGGGCAGATCCGAATCATGCAGGTCAAATCCCAGAACCGTCACAGATCTCCCGTCTAATGTGCCGGTATAACCTACACTCTCTGCCCCTGTTTTGCAAAAGGAATATCCCCAGGCCGGAACTTTTATACTACTGGCTCGTGCGCAGCCAAAGGTAAACTCCTCCATATCTGGAAGCAAATCTCCCGCAGGAACCGTCACACGGATATTCTCTTTTTTCTTCTGTACAGCAATCAGCTCTTTCCCTGCCAAAATCAGATCTCCAGAAGGATTCAAAACCAATACATTCTCGCTTTCATACCACTGTTCCGGCATCATCCCATCATAGACGATGAGATCATAAGATTTATTCTGATCAATATTTTTGACAGAAGTTGTTTTCTCTAGGACAATATTTTCATCTAATACAAGCGCTTTTTCCAGAAACTGATTCTGCTTCGATACCAATAAAACCTGTTTCTGTACGGCTGCATCCAACAGCTCATAAGCGGTATTATCGGCCTCTAAGCCGTCTTTTTCGTTGAGTTCCGCCCGCAGATACCCACCGTTCGTTTGGAGTTTATGGAATTGAGCCGCACTCAACTCCATAAAGGAAATAATCTGGCTCTCCCCGGCACCCACCGCTACCTGTTTTACATCATACAAAGACTCTCCCAGATACAAGTTCACTTCATGGGAAGCCTTTTCCTTACCATGATTTTCTATTTTCGCCTGTACCGTTATCGTCCCCTGCTCATTTTCCGTATGACCGACCCAATCCACAGAACAATTGCCGTAATCGGTACTGAGATCTATAATTTCTCCGGACAGAGAACCCAGTTCTACGTTTTCATCCGTAAAACCCACCATCTGGTACTCCTCCCACTGCTTGACAATGGAATGTAACATTCGCACTGCCGGCTGCAGGTTCCCCTCTGCATCCGTAGGCTGCTGTTCCTGGATCAATTTCTGGATTCTTCCCTGGTCTGTCACATCACTGGCCAAGATTTTTCCGCTGCGCCCTCCGGTCAGCAAGGTTACTCTGCTACCCTTTTTTAATTGGCTGACATAGCGTTTCGCCTGTCGCTTAGCTTCTTCCAGCTTGGTATGCTTCTCATCATATCTGCCATTCATACTGCCGCTGAGATCCAAACAGATAGCCACCCTGCTACTCTCACCGCCGTGCAGACGTAAATACGGCATCATCAATGCTAACATTAATAAAACCAATGCCAAAATCTGCAGATACATCAACAAATGGTGTCTGAATTTCTCCCATGGTGTTTGTGCCTGCACATTCTCATAGGCCTCTTTCCACAAATTCAATGCCGGAATCCGATGGGAAACAGCATGTGTTTTCAATAGATAGAGCAAAATAATGCCCGGTATCAGTACCGCCAATCCTAATGGCCAAAAATGTGTAATTCCCATACTGCTCCTTTCCCGGAATTGCCGGAAGATTCTATCTGGGTAGATTTCCGCTCCGCCAGTGAAACTTCCTCTTGTTTTACATTGCCGTTATGAATGATCCATTATGAAGCCCCTGATCAATAACCCGATCAATCGTTTCTGTGTTTTTGACTTCCATCCAATGTGCCTGATAGCGCTTTGCTAACCGCTGCAACTCTTTGCGGTACTCCTCTACCTGTTTCCCATATTCCGATAACAGCTTCTCCGTCATGGTAACCTTTAATTCTTCCTCCGTTTCCTCATCAATCAGATTAACTGTCCCCTGAAACATGGGATGCTGTTCTTCCTCCGCTACAATGCGTACTAAAATAATATCCTGCTTCTGAAAGCGCAAATATTTTAATACCTGTGCAATGTTTTCCATCCGAGAAGGCTCCGCACCTCTGTCCATAAAATCGGACAACACAACAGTACATCCCCGTCTGGGAAAAGGAATCCTCCGTATGGAATTCCAGAGATCCGTCTGCCCCGCAAAAGATAGTCGCTCAATCTGTGCCAAATAACGGTTCAGACTCTGCATCCCGGTCAGGCCCGCCTCAACTTTGGCCTGTGGAACCGCATCTGCAGCACCCGCTTCGTTCCCATTCTGTCCCCTGGTTGCTACTCCACTAAAGACAGAAGCAAGACGAACCCTATCCTGGGCATGTAAAGCCACATAGCCAAATGCCCCCGCCAAACGGGATGCCATAACTGCCTTGGAAGGCGTCCCAAAATTCATAGATGCACTGGTATCCAACACCACCGTATAAATACCTTCCTGTTCCTGCATAAATAATTTGACATACAGGCGGTCCATTCGTCCATAAACATTCCAGTCAATCCTGCGAATATCATCGCCCGGTATATATTCCCGAAAATCAGCGAACTCCACACTGCTGCCCTTAGCCATGGAGCGCCTTCCTCCGCTTCTGCCACCAGACATTCTCTGCCCTTCTGCCAAACGGATCCTGTGCAGATGATTCCAAAATTCTGCATCAAACAGCTTTTCTTCCATCCATCTCCTCCTGCAAACTGCGAATCACAGTGTCCGCTGCAATATTTTCAGATAACGCATCAAAATTCATTGCCACACGATGCCGTAAAGCTGGTAACGCCACATAATCAATATCATCAAAAGATACATTAAACCGTCCCGACAATAACGCCCTAGCTTTCGCTGTCCGGAAAATGGCCTGTGCCGCCCTCGGGCTGGCTCCCGCCATCACATACTGCTTCACCGGTGCCGTAGCATACTCGCTCTCTGGATGCGTACCTAACACCAATTGTAAAGCATAGTTTTCCACAGCCTCCGCCACCGGCACCTCCCGGATCGTCTGCTGCAACTGAATTAAATCCTGGTGATTCAATACCTGGTTGATTTCTTCCCGTTCCTCCTCTACCGTCAGATGCACAATCTGTTTTAATTCCTGTAAATTGGGATATTCCACCAATAACTTAAACAGAAAACGATCCAATTGCGCCTCCGGCAGTGGGTAGGTTCCCTCGTTCTCAATCGGATTCTGGGTCGCTAACACCATATAGGGCAGATCCATTGCATACGTCTGTGTTCCCACCGTTACCGTCTTTTCCTGCATGGCTTCCAACAACGCCGACTGCGTTTTCGGTGTAGCACGGTTTATCTCGTCTGCCAGCACAATATTGGCAAACAGAGGTCCTCTCTGAAATCGGAAAACATTGTGCTCACCTTCCTTTTCAATCAAGTTAGTACCAGTAATATCCGCCGGCATCAGGTCCGGGGTAAACTGAATTCTGGAAAAGCTCAAATCCATCACCTTGGCAATGGTCTTTACCAATTCGGTCTTTCCTAGCCCCGGTACTCCCTCTAACAATACATTTCCCTCTGCCAGAATCGCCAAAATAATCTGACGGATCGTTTCTTTCTGACCAATGATCCCCTTGCCAATCTCTGTCTCACAGGCGGCTACTTTACCAACCAATTCCCTGATTTCCTCTTCCTTCATTCCTGTCCTCCTATCCGTCCTGATACTCTCCATTTTCATACCATCATGCACCGCTTTTAGTCCAAAGAGCTAAAATACTCTTTGACCAGATCCTCCATAGAATCCGGTATTTTCTGCTTCTGAATCTTAGAATACGCCTTTTTCTCATACTGACCGGATACTGCGCCCAGATCGGATTTCGCACCGGCACGGGCAGTCTCCGCATGATCTGATTTGCGCCGCATAGAGGACGATCCCTGCTTTTGCCCCGTCAGGTTCTCATCTTCCCCAGTCTCCTCTGGAATCCATACCTGTTCAGCTTCCCCTGCTGGATCCTTACGCTGGATCCCCTGTTCACTTCCTCTACTGTATCCACCACCAAAACCTGCACCATTTCCGGAACCCTGGCCGTTACCTCCGCCATTTCCAGAACCATTTCCATTTCCAGAACTATTTCCATTCCCGGAACCTTCTCCATTCCCAGAACCATTTCCATTCCCGGAACCACTATTTTGCTTTTGTCCCTCCCCGGATTGACCACCGGAAGAAGGCTGTTCGGAACTACTCGCCTGGGCAGTTGCGGAAGGCGGTGTTCCTTCTGGCTGTCCGAGCTTCGTCTGCGTATAGGAAGCATTGGCATCCTGTAAACTCTGCAACGCTTCCTCCAGTTCCTTTTGCGATATCGTCCCATCGGTCATTGCCTGGTTTAGCTGACGAATGAGCTCCTGCTTCTGCTCTGTCCCCAATAATTCTCCAAGACTCTGTAACGCCTGTTGTGCAGTGGCAATCGTCTCACTGTTCGCCGCCAATTGATCCAATGCCTGCTGATACTCAGCCATAGCTTTTAGATCCTGATTCTGCACCAGGGACTGCAGATTCTCGGCTGTCCTCTCATCCAGGGATTTAGGAAGTGAATTTACCAGCTTCGTCTCCAATCTCTCCTGTGCCTTTCGGAGGTCTCCCTGCCCTTGACTGGCCTTGACTTCTTTCTTTGCCACCTTCAAGATATCTTGAAGACGATTCTGCTCCGATTCCTTTAATTTCCCCTCTCCTACCTGCTCCTCCAATTTTTTCTCGGCACGGTCCAACTTTTCTACTGCTTCTTTCTTCACTACATGTAACGCATGCCGTTCTGCCGCAAGTTGCTTCGCCGCCGTCGGATATAAGGCACAGACCAAAGCAATGACCAAACATAAACCAGCACCCGCATACCATCTGGAATAAATCCGCAACGGCAAGCGGTCGGGTATGGAAAAGCTGCGAAGCCGCTCTACCGTATCCTGCTGTTGCAGCCTGCTCATCAAATCAGACCGGTCTCTAATCTCTAAATTCGTGGTAAGACGTTCCTCCATCCCCGCCTGGTCACCCATCACAGCCGCTTCCCGCTCTCTGGGCAGACGACACAGCCAATGGATCAGACCCAAAAGCAGAATCCCCCCAAATCCTGCAAAGCCAATCCATTCCCCAGCATAAATGGGAATCCAGAGTGACAATAGATTACACAGCACAGCAAACCCGGCGCCAACCAATCCATACCGTGCCAGATACCACAAACTCCGTTGCACTGCCAGACGTTTCTGCAACTGTCGGAGGAAACTACGGATCTCCTGTTCCTCCGATGAATTCTGATCCATATTCATCATTCACCTCATTTCTGCGTTGCTTGATACTTCTGCTTCTTAGCTGCCCTGATCTGTTCCTTTCTTTGCAACTTTGCCAACTTACGTGGGCTCAATTCCTTTCTGCGTAGCGGATCCAACTGTTTCTCTGCCAGACGCATGATGAAACATGCCAATACAAACTGTGCTGCCAGACTGAAAACCACCCAATACTCACGGATTATGGTCGGCAATGCATTGCCACTGTGAGACATTACTTCCATCATCAACGACTGACCGGCAAATTGTTTCGCCAAAGCTTCCACCAACGTACAAATAGGATTAAACAGCAGTAGTAACAGAACCGGACTCACATCAACAGAGACCGGATGCCCCTGAGCAAGTGTTTGAGCATAATAGATACTCCGCAACATCCACACAACGCCCACAATAGATACCGTTACACCACACAGCACCACAATACCGCCATACGCAAATACCGTTGCCTGCACGGTACGTTTCATCAAGACGGACGCCCACACCCCAATACTCCCGATAAGCAGGGTAAAAACAAAGACGACTATCACAAATTCCAACAAATCTAGAATTTCAACTCCACCAATTGTAAAAACAATCGAAATGGTAGGCAGAGTAGATACAATAAGAAGCAAAACCATACTGATGGAAGACATCAGTTTGCCCCAGACTATCTGCCGCGGCTTTAATGTTGTAGTCAGAAGAATTTCCAAGGTCTGTTTTTCCCGCTCTCCAGCAATACTTCCCGCGGTAAATGCAGGAACCAGAAACATAACCATCCCTGCCTCAATAGCGATGAGACAGACATAGAGCGCAATCGCATTGCTATAATTTACTCTCCCCTGTAAACTCGTATTAAAGGCGATCGAAAAACCAAATACGGCAATACCGATCATAATTAAATTGTAAAAGAGAACCGTCAAAGCAAATTTAATACTACGCACCCGCAATTTTGCTTCCTTGACATAGACCGCATTCCCATGAATGTTTTTGATCCGATTCCATATTGTTTTCATGCTGACAACACCTCCTTGCTTCCCGTGATCTCCATAAAGACTTCCTCTAAATTCCCGGATTGGCGTACAAAGGAGAGGACTTCTACGCCCTGAGAAACCAGGGTGGATAATAACTCTGCCTCCTGTTTCTCCGTGCCCTTGAAATTA
This sequence comes from uncultured Clostridium sp., assembly GCA_947644195.1. Taxonomy (GTDB): domain Bacteria; phylum Bacillota; class Clostridia; order Lachnospirales; family Lachnospiraceae; genus Butyribacter. Next base: position 17,828 of record CANRZB010000039.1, on the reverse strand, counting down.
ATGACAATTTCCTGTTCCTTCATCGACAGATTCGTAACCATTGGATTTTCTTTTAATATTTTAATGGCCTGATCCCGTCCTCCCAGTGTCCTAATCACCAATGGATTGGACGTATTCAAATGAGACAGGATATCATCAACCGCACCCTTAACCAGCATCTGTCCATGGTCTATGATACCAATGGTCGTACACATCTCCGCCAGTTCTGATAGAATATGGGAACTGATAATAATAGTTTTACCCATACTGTTCAGATTTTTGAGAATCTCTTTCATCTCGAAACGGGCACGAGGATCCAGACCCGATGCTGGTTCGTCCAGAATCAATAATTCTGGATTGTGTACCATGCTCCGCGCTAGGCACAGTCTTTGCTTCATGCCCCGGGATAATCCGTCCACATAAAACATTGCCTTGTCAGATAAATGAACCAGGTCCATCAGATTCATGCACAAATCTGTAGCCTTTTTCCCATAAATCCCATAGGAGGATGCATAGAATTCCATATACTCAATGGCTCGCAGATTATCATATACCCCGAAAAAGTCAGGCATATAACCAATTTTAGATTTTAACTCCTGCGATTGATGCAATGCATCAATCCCTGCCACAGAAGCAGTTCCTCCGTCTGCTTTTAACAGTCCCGACAAAATACGCATGGTCGTGGTTTTTCCAGCTCCATTCGGCCCAACAAAGCCAAATAACTCTCCTTTTTCAATTTGAAGATTAAGATGATTGAGCGCTATAAATCTACCATATCTTTTCTCTAAATCCCGAATCTCTATCATTGTGCTCTCCTCCTTTCCAGTACCAGTTGCGGCAGGCAGTAGGTATCAAAATAGTCCCCTGCATCAGGATACTGCACCTCATCTATCGCCTCGACCTGATAAATCAACTCCAGGTTTCCATTGGAATCCAGATACTTTGACACATCAGAAACCACATTCTCCTGACCCGCCGTAAAGACCTGCTCCCGTTTTCCGTTCTCTTGGTTGACCGCAAAAATTTTTCCCATAAAAATCTGTCCCACATAGGGAATATCATCGATAGGACTCTGCAAAGGATTTACAATTTGAAACTCATTATTTTCAGACCGATAATATCCAAGCTGCAGAGATTCCACCATCCCTACACTTCCCAAATGGTAACTGACTTTATATTCTCTTTCACTCAATCCATTTCCATTTTGTATTTCATTAGGAACCTCCTGTGAAAAGATATCCAGATAGGCGATCCTCTCCGCAGTCTCTTTCCCCAGATCTTCCTGATTCAAGCGCTGTACCACCGCAGTCTCCCCATACAAATCCACATCGTACTGCTCGGTAAACTCTGTCTCCTGGTTCGGCGCCAGGAAACCATAGAAATAAGATTCATTTTGACTGGAATCTACACAATATTGCCGGTTCAGCATTACCGTTCGCCGCAACCCCTGGACATCATTGCGCTGGTATCTATTCTCAAATCCAGTTATTTGGGCCGCAATCGATTCATAGGATCCCAGATCCTGAACCCAGGCAGAATCCTCTAACTGATCCAAAGCAACGCTTTCTCCCCGTTTCAAATCTCCCAGACTCAGAAATCCATTATTGCAAATCAGCACGCACTGTTCCAAATCATATTCCGACTGATTCGTCACAATTCCTCTAAACTCACCATAGTTCAGATTTAAATCGGTAAACTGAACTCTTCCTTTTTGCGGAGTCTCCTGACTCTGGCGAAATGAAAGATGGTCGAAAGAACCCATATTATCAAAATGTAAGGCAGTTTTATCCTCTGCGTACTCCAGTCTGCACTGATAATCTAAATTAGAGATACCATCATCCCTGTAAAAATCCCAATTGATTCGATAAGGAATAATTTGTTTCTCAGATGTTTCTATCTCAAACGGATCATTATTCGGACTGGTTATCATCATATATGTTTGATACCAAGATTTTTCCTGACTGGACAAATCAATACATGACAGATAGTTAATATACGGATGTCTTACACGGGTTCCCGTACCAATCAGATAGATCATGACAGAAAAAACAATTGCAGATGCAGGAATCAGTCCCCACAACCATTCCCGCTTCCCCCTCTTCCGCAATACAGAGTATAGCAGTGGACCGATCAGTACCGCATACACCAGTAGAATTACCGCATATAGAGCTACATTGGGCAGACCGTTTACTTCCGTAGCCTCCAGACCATTCGACAAAGAATATTCATCCCACATATTTATGGAATTCATCATATCATCCTGGAGCAACGCCGCCTGCCGCATTAATTCCTCTTTCCGGTCGGTGCCCATATTAACATACATCAAGCTCTGCAAATTCTCACGCAGCTTATCTCCTGCTACCGCCAAATCAAAAGCGGCAACCATGACCCTGCCTCGGCCATAATTCATCGCTCCCATCAACATATCCTGACCCTGGTTCAAAATAGATTCCATATTCTCGATCTGTAATTCGCTGATATCCAGCTCTGTCCCGAACTGGGTGGATACCCGTTTGCTTTCACCAATCGTTCCCTGCAGCAGCGTCCCCGAAAATGCCTTTAATGTTTTTTCGGGCTGTGATCCCGTTCCTAAAACCAGCGTACCGCCCTGGCTCACCCATTCATTGATAGCAGCAATCTGTTTCTCAGAAAACTGTGTCGTATCAAACTGATTTATAACCAGAATATCAAACATATCAAACATCCTGGCATCACCTTGAAACATCCAGTCCTGCAGATCCATAACCTGGATTAAATCTGGATCAGCAAGGTAATCTAAAGATGATTTATCCTCTGACAAACAACCCAGGAATGGAGTTCCTCCCTCCTCTTTCCCCACAGTCACAAGTTGCTTATCCAAATGATCCTCATCGATAGGCTCTCCTTTTTTATCACAAAGCGCCGTCTGAACATCTGATTCACAGGCAATCAGCAAAGAATACTCCTTGGTCTCACCCCCGGCAATCTGTACCTTCTTCTCCACAATATTTCGATCCGTCTTCTCCATATCCTGGGAATTCAAATAGAACCGGAAGGACCCCTCAAAATCTTTCCCTTTGTTTTTAAGGATCAAATGCACCGGAGCATAACGTCCCGTACGAATGGTATTGCCAGACAGTCCGATGTGTATCTTTACTTCAATCTCTCCCGCTTCATAGGTCAGATAACGGTAATTTTCACTCTTCTGCACCAACTGCTTTGCCTGTACGCTTCCCCCGCTCCACGGAGCAAGGACACCTAATAGGCATGCCGATAGGATCCCGCAGAACAGCCTGATTCCCCTATGCTGTCTTTTCCTGGCTTCTTTGTTATTCACTGACTTCTCCTCCTTTACTTTCTCTGCTGGACTCTGTGTCCAAAGGCAGCGCAATTGTGAACTGCGTTCCCTGGATACTGCTGGACACCTGAATTTTGCCACCATGCAGTTGAATAATTTCATAAGCTATATTTAATCCCAACCCGGTTCCTCCGGTATCGGTTGATCTTGACTGCTCCACTCGGTAAAATTTCTGAAAGATGGAGGACAAACTCTCCTCCGGTATCATCTGTCCGAAATTCGTTACACTGATCTGAATTTCCTGATCCAGTTTCTCAATATTGACGGTAATCTGTTTCCCATCCTGCCCATATTTGGCGGCATTGCTCAATAGATTCTGTACCGCCCTGGCAATCATTTCTCCATCCAACACCATCAGCTGGCAGTTGACATTACTGTGATAGGTACATTCCAGATCGTGATCCTGGAAAATAGGATAAAATTCCTCAACCATCTGTCGAACCAACTGCACCAGATCAATCTCACTGCGATGCAACGTAATTTCTCCGTTCATCAATCTGGTATAACTGAACAGATCCTGAATCAGACGTTCCAGACGAACTGCCTTTTGGAAGGCTATCGCAGCAAACTTCTGTCGATCCTCTAACGGATGATGTTCCATATCCATGGCCAATTCCAGATACCCCATAATGGAAGTAACCGGTGTGCGCAGATCATGGGCTACACTGGTAATCAGATTCTTGTTATCCTGCAAAGCCTTCCGTTCCAACTCCATCATAGCATAGAGCTTTTCCTGCATCTCATTGACCCGACTTGCAATTTCTCCCAATTCATCCTGTCTGCCAATTTCTATATGGTCTGTCATATTTCCCGTCGCAATATGTGTGATATTGTCCGAAATATAGGACATGTCCCGGATAATTCTTTTAGACAGTAATAAAAAATAGATGATAAACAGGCTAATCGTTGCAATCATGATGATCAACAATACTGCATAGATAGTCCGCCGATCAAATCGGGTAATCTGTTGATATCCTGGCATCTGCTGTGATCGACTGGACCAATCCGGCAACAGATCAGGAGATGGCCTAGGCATCCCAAGATTCCGGTATGTCTTTCCCAACAACCTAGAGATCAGATAAATTACCCCTCCGGCTAAAATCTCTGTCAACACAGCCAGCCCCATACTGCAAAACGCATATACGATCAACTCTGTCCTCAGACTTTGAAAATATAGTGTTTTCCGCTTCAATCTTCTTCCTCTCTAATTACCCTTGCTGTCATGTCACCCACGTCAGCACTCACAATCTCCGAAAAGCTACATGCAGCTCTAGTGTACTGACACATGTGTCAGTACACTAGTCACACTTGTACCCCACACCCCAGACGGTCTTGATAATTTTCGCATCCCGGGGATCCATTTCAATTTTCCCCCGCAGCCTCCGAATATGCACCATAACCGTGTTACTCATTTCAAAACTCTTCTCTTTCCAAACCCTCTCAAAGATCTCGTCTGTGGTAAAAACCTGACCAGGATGAGATGCCAGCAGATACAACAGATCAAATTCCGTCGGTGTCAGTTTCACTTCTTTTCCATAGGCTTTTACCTGGTGGGTCTTTTTCTCCATCCAAAGATTTGGCATATCCACCACTCCACTCAGTTCCGTCGACGTACCGCTAAAACTCTGGGAGCGTCGAAGCTGAGACTTTACCCTCGCCATCAGTTCCATCTGCTGAAAGGGTTTGGTCACATAATCATCTGCTCCCTGATACAGGCTGGACACTTTATCAATTTCCGCATCCTTAGCGCTGAGCATGATAATCGGAACGGTACTCTTTTCCCGAATCCGGTTACACACCTCATTGCCATCCATTCCCGGCATCATAATATCCAGAATGACCAGGTCAATCTGCTCCGCATCAAAAATCTCCAATGCCCGTATTCCATTATTTGCCTGATATACCTCATATCCCTCTTCCTCTAAACGAATTCCCACCAATTCCGCAATCTCCCGGTCGTCATCGACCACCAGTATATTTGCCTTATTCATAGACTTCCTCCCCCTGCACATCCTCCAGCTTCTTTCACGATATCAGCATAACACACCCTGGCAGAAAAAGTCTTTACGAAAATCTTACATTTCCTGTCTGGGACAAAGTCAACGTATCCGTTGTGTCAGTGTGATTATCTTCTTGCTTTTCCGAACGCAGTTTTTGCAAAACAAAAAGTCCTGTTCATTGTCTGCACAAAAAATCAACAGGACTTTATAATATTTCTTTCAGCTCTAGCAACTCTTATCTTTCATCGTTAGTTGCAGCGTATGATCCTCCTTGTGGGAGATCCGCAGAGTCGAGCGGTCCTTGAGGCTCTCATAAACCCGCGGAACCACGATGCTCTGATAAGCCGGACGAATAATTTTATCTACATTGATTAATTCCTCCATGCGATGTGCACTCCATCCTACAATACGTGCCATTGCAAAGATTGGTGTGAACAACTCCTGTGGAATCCCCAACATACTATAGACAAATCCACTATAAAAGTCTACATTCGCACTAACACCCTTATAAATAGCGCGCTCCTCACCGATTACCTCCGGTGCAATCCGCTCAATCATAGAGTACAAAGAAAACTCTTCCGACTGGTGTTTCTCCTTCGCCAACAGCTCCACAAATTCCTTAAACGCCACGGCTCTCGGATCAGAAATAGAATATACCGCATGCCCCATGCCATAGATCAGACCACGGCGGTCAAACGCTTCCCTGCGCACCAGTTTCCGCAGGTATTCCCTTACCTCATCTTCGTCTGTTATGTCATGAACTGTATTCTTGAGATCCTGCATCATCTCAACCACTTTAATATTTGCACCACCATGTTTTGGTCCTTTTAAGGAAGACAACGCTGCTGCCATGACGGAATAAGTATCGGAACCCGCAGAGGTTACTACACGTGTAGTAAACGTGGAATTGTTGCCGCCACCATGCTCCATATGTAGCACTAACGCCAAATCCAGCACTCTGGCTTCCACCTCACTGTATTTCTTATCGGGGCGCAGCATCCGCAAAATATTTTCTGCTGCCGACAAATTATCGTCTGGACGGTGGATGTAGAAACTCTCATCACATTCATAGTGATTATACGCATGATAGCCATATACCGCCAGCATCGGAAACACGCTGATTAACATCAGACACTGACGCAGTACATTATCCAAAGAATTATCTGTTACCTCGTCATCATAGGATGCCAGGGTCAGCACACTCTTGGTCAAAGAATTCATAATATCCTTACTCGGCGCTTTCATAATGACATCACGCACAAAATTCGTAGGGAGTCTGCGGTTCTTTGCCAAAATGCTCCGAAATTCTTTGAGGTTATCCTTATTCGGCAACTCCCCAAAGAGCAGCAGATACGCTACCTCCTCAAACCCGTAGCGTTTATCCTCACGGAACCCTCCCGTCAGGTCATAGATATTGTACCCACGGTAGTATAACTGGCCGTCACAGGGGATTACATGTCCGTCATCTGCGATATCCGTTGCTTTGATCAAAGAAATATTGGTAATTCCAGACAGCACGCCCTTTCCATTTTTGTCACGCAGCCCTCTCTTAACCCCATATTCATCGAATAACTCTACATTGATAGAATTATTCTCCACACAGATTTTACAATGCTTCTCCGTAAAATCATTCATCATCTTTTCAAAACTTTTCTGCATAATCAGCCTCTCTTTCTCTGGGATTCTGTTGTTCCCGGTTTCCCGGACAGGAATCTATGTTGTCAGAAATCTTTTTTGCTACCTGTGCTATGATCCTCAACTCCTCATCGCCAATCCCCTGCCATATTATCCGGTTCATATTCTGGTACTCTGCCCGAATCCGAACTAACAAGGGTCCCGCATCCTTCTGCACTGTCAAATGAACCTTTCTGCGGTCCCTTTCATCAATCTGCCTTTGAAGATATCCCCGCTCAATCAGATCTTCAATTGCCTTGGACACATGTGATTTCGTCCAGTGGCGTACTTTGACAATGTCCTTGGCCGTATCGAGATGCTGGTAGGCATCCAGAAAGCGAAGTAACCGGAGTTCCAATACCGATAATCCATACTCCTCCGCAATCGGTCCCAGAAATTTCTCCTGAAACCGTTTATACTGCTGTCCATTCAATAATGATTCTATTCCCTCATCCATGATGTTCTCCCTATTGCCATAGCATATCCATCTCATGGCATCCGCTGCGCATCCACAGCAACTTGCCCAGTCCTCTCCGAACTGCTACTATAAAGTGTAAAATTCAACTGTTCACTTTTGAATCATTATACCCGGAATCTCCTGTTTTGTCAAATCAAGAATTCCGCCAAAACATTTGCAAGTGTAGTCTTTCCGTTGTAGAATAATCATATATACATAGAAAGACAGAACAAAATTCATATCACACAGAAAGGATCGTAACATGTTTTCAGAAGCCAGACTATCAGAGATCATCGACGCCATCTCTGAAAATTATACAAATGAGGAACTGTTCTATTTAGAAGAAGATCATCCCATGCCGAACCGTGACGCAATCATTCATATCATTATGGGACTGCGTCAGCTCATGTTTCCCGGCTATTTTGATAAAGAACAATTAGGACATACCATCCCGGAATATTTTCTGGGACACAATATTATTAAAGTATATGAATCGCTGGCAGAACAAATTCGTTTTGCTCTCAGGCACAGTGCAAAGGACCTGGCTAATAAACCCGCCACAGACGAAGCAATTGCCGACCGCGCGGAAGAAATCTGCGACCAGTTCTTTTCCTCTTTCAGCCACATCCAAAACATGTTGATTAAAGATGTACAGGCGGCTTTCAACGGTGACCCTGCTGCCAAGACAAAAGAAGAAATAATCTTCTGTTATCCGGGATTATTTGCCATCTTTGTCTATCGCATGGCACATGAGTTATATCGAATGGATGTCCCGTTTATTCCGCGTATTATGTCCGAATATGCACATGGTCATACCGGAATTGATATCAATCCCGGCGCAACGATTGGGGAATTTTTCTTCATCGACCATGGTACTGGTATTGTCATTGGGGAAACCACCACGATCGGCAATAATGTAAAAATATACCAGGGTGTGACATTAGGTGCGCTCTCTACCCGCAGCGGACAGTTATTACGGGACGTGAAACGTCATCCTACCATTGAGGATAACGTTACCATTTATTCTAATGCCTCCATCCTGGGTGGGGAAACGGTAATCGGCAAAGGATCTGTTATTGGCGGTAGCGCATTTATCACAGAATCCATCGCTCCCGGAACCAGAGTCAGTGTCTCCAGTCCCGAACTTATCTATACTTCTCGGGAAACACATCAACCGAATGATCTAAATGATCTTTTTGATTATTAGAATCCAACCGTCTGACTGCCAGATCCTGGCATACAGTGAACAAACAGAAACAAAATAGTTTGAAATCATCGTTAGGAACAATATTTGGCATATATAGGAAATTACTACAGGGGCACAGCCCCAAACAACGATAAGACTACAGATAGATCGTAGCGTACTCTGTCCTGCCATCGTCCTCAATCGTCATAACCATATAAGAAGGGCGCCCTCCCTCCTGTCTGGGCTGGCTGATACTGCCGGGATTTAAGACCGTCATCCCCGGCTCCTGTTCCAGCAGAGGGATGTGGGTATGTCCAAACATCACGATATCTGCCCCATTCGCCTTCGCCATCTCTACCATTTGTGGAATACCGACTCTGCCACCATACCGGTGCCCATGGGTAAGTAATGCCTTATGGGAACCAATCTCAATGAGCTTGGTAGCTGGAAGCGTAGACAGCCCGTCACTATTTCCTTTTACCATTTCGACCGGACAATCTACCATGCCAGTCAATCGCCCCGGGTCACGCTGGCTATCACCGAGATGGATCAGCAGATCCAAATGATTTCCCATATTTTGAACCGCTCGTTTCAGATTATTTTCTCTACCATGAGAATCACTGACAATCAGGATCTTCTGACTCATACTAACACCTTTTCCTGTTTCAACACCTCATACATCGCTTTCAATGCCTTTCCCCGATGACTAACCCGATTTTTCTCCTCTGGCGGTAATTCCGCTGTCGTACAGCCAAGCTCCGGCACATAAAAGATCGGATCATAGCCAAAGCCATTCTCGCCTTTTTCCTCCGTCCCGATCTGTCCCTCAATCACGCCTCGAACAGTAATGTTTCTACCGTCCGGAAACGCACAGGCAATCACGCAGACAAAACGGGCGCTGCGGGCATCCCCTTCTACCCCCTGTAGCTGTTCTATAATATGGTTGTTTTTGATCGTATAAGGGGTATCCTCCCCCATATAACGCGCTGAATAAATCCCTGGTGCTTTATCCAAATAATCCACTTCCAGACCGGAATCATCTGCCAGTACCATCTGACCGGTCAAATCAGAGATTGCACGCGCTTTAATAATTGCATTTTCTTCAAACGTGGTACCATCCTCGATGATCTCCACATCCTGTAGCTGTTCCTCCCGCAGGGAAGTAAACTGAATATCCTCCCCCTGAAGAATATCCCGGATTTCTTTCATTTTACCTTCATTTCCCGTAGCTACTATGATTTTTTTCATTTTGTCTCCCCTTCTAACGAGATCATAATTCCGTTATAAATTCCTTCGACGATCTTTTCCCGTCCTTTCTTGGAATTCAGATATTTCAAATCCGATTTATTAGAGATATAACCAATCTCCACAATCGTAGCCGGTACTTTGGAGTGATGCATCAAATATAATCCCTCCCGGCGAATCGTTCCCCGGTTTTTGAGACCTGTTGACGCTGACAGGTTGTCCACAATCTGCTGTGCCAGCGCCTGGTTTGAGATTTTGGACTTGCCCGTTTTCCGTTTGGAATAAAGAGTTTCGATTCCTTTGGAAGCCGTATCTCCCGGATCCGATGCATTACAATGAATACTCACAAACGCATCTGCTTTTAACTTATTCGCCATCGCCACCCGTTTCTTCTTAGGCACCAATGTATCCGTCAATCTGGTATAATACACCTGGATTCCCGGTGTCTGGTCAAACTTTTCTTTCAGCATTTTAACAACCATCAGGTTGAATTTCTTCTCCACCGGATTTCCGCTCTGATCCCATGCTCCTTCATCCGTACCGCCATGTCCCGCATCCAGAACTAAAATTTTATCCCGGGGTGTTTCTCCCGGCACTGCTAACTCCGGCTGTAACGCCGGTCCCGTTGCCACTTCAATATCCTTTCGCTCCGCCTCGGCATAAGAACGTACCTCTGCCTTGACTAACGTAGTCTTCATCTCCCTGTTTAAACCACCCGAAAATACGGCACATAACCCCAGGCAAAGCACTAACATCCCCAGACATTGCATCATCAGGCACTGCCACTGTTTCTGCTCCATAGCCACCTCGTATTCCAAGAATATTCCATTCTTTCGTATCTATTTCCTAATCGGAAATTCCCCAATTCGCAAACTACCATGCTCTCCAAAACGTAGCCGTTCTCCCCATATTTTTTACCTGATAGAATCAGATCATATCTATCAAGAAAAACAAGCAGAGTAGCAACTTGTAGTATAACACAAAGTGGCAAAAAACGCAAGATTATATCGCAGATTCTTCACAAAAGGCGCAGGCCGCCAAAGCTGCCACACTGCCGTCTGCCACCGCCGTCGTCAATTGACGTACCTGTTTCACCCGACAATCCCCCGCAGCATAAATACCAGGAATACTCGTCTGACAATCTTCACCTGCCACAATATATCCCCCGGCATCTACGGTAACCAGAGAAGTAAAGTCCTGGGTTGCCGGCTTTTGGCCAACCGCAATAAACAGTCCTTCCACATCCAGAGAAGTCTCCTCCCCCGTTGCCACATGACGCAAAACAAGCCCTTGCAGGCGTTCCTCTCCTTTCAATTCAGAAATGGTCTGTTCCAGATAAAAATGCACGTTATCCTTTTCCCGCAGCAGTAATTCCCATTTCTTTTCCCCTCGGAATTCATCCCTGCGATGGATCAAAAATACCTTGCTACAGTAGTTCGACAAAAAGAGAGCATCCTCGAGCGCAGTATTTCCGCCCCCGACCACTGCCACATTCTTCCCCCGATAAAAAGCGCCGTCACAGGTTGCACAATAGGAAACCCCTTTGCCGGTCAGCTCGCCCTCCTTCTCCACCCCGAGTTTACGGTTGACTGCGCCCACTGCCAGGATGATGCTTTGGGCCGTATATTGTTTCGACTTGCAGGATACTACAAACCCTTTCTGCTCCGTCTGTTCCTCTTCTGCCATTTGCAGCGGCTCCTTCCCGGAAGCACCGTCTGCCTGTTCTGTTTCCTCGACTTTCTCAATTTTCATGCACTTTTCATAACTGATTTCCGCCCCCATTGCCTTTGCCTGTTCATATAGATCCGTAGCAAAGCCAAAGCCGGATGCCTCCTGGATGCCAGGATAATTCTCGATTTTGCTAGTGTTGATAATCTGTCCCCCATAACTTTTCCCCTCCAGGACTAACACTTTTTTCCCAGACCGCTGCGCATAAATTGCCGCCGACAATCCTGCCGGTCCTGCTCCGATGACAATAACATCATACATCATTCTTTCCTCCTGTCAGGTCCTACTCCCGAACCTGTTTCTATTCATTTTTCCATAGCATTTCCAAATATTTATCCGGTATCCATTTTCACCAAAGGAGAATCCTTTCCATGCAAAAATCTACCTGTTACGACGAAATGATACCTAACCGCCAACGAATTGCCAATTGAAATCCCCTCTGAGTAATAGTATAATAGATAAGATGGCTTTTGGGAACAAAATATCACCAAAAGACAAATGGATCGATACAAATGTTGCCATTTTATAATGGAAATTGTGACAAATAAGCACAGATTGGAGACTTATCAATGATTAAATCTATTGATCTATCTGGAAACTGGGCCTTTGCCCTGGATGCAGACAAAACTGGCGTTACCGAACAATTCTATCAGGTACTGCCGGGAGAAGACACGATTGCACTCCCCGGAACCACTTCCTTAGCACAAAAAGGAACCCCCTCTGATGTAAAAGAAACCGGATTTCTGACAGATCCCTATCTATTTGAAGGCTATGCCTGGTATCAGAAAGAAATTCATCTGGATAAAGATTGCCGTGATAAAAATATTTTCCTATCTCTGGAACGCACTCGTATGACACAGGTTTGGGTCAATGACACCCTGATTGGACAAAGGGACAGTCTGACAACACCCCATCATTACGATCTGACGCCTGCGATTCAAAATGACACCTTTCGCCTGACCATTCTGGTTTCCAATGTGGACTATCCCACCAAGGGCGGCCATCTGACCTCACCGGATACCCAGACCAACTGGAATGGAATCATCGGCGAGATCTCCTTACATATCTATGATGCAATTTATATCGAACAGGTGCAGACTTATCCTGATGTAGCGAATAAATCAGTCTGCATTACCTTGCATACGGTCAACACCTCCCAGGTAGGCAGGAACTTATCCGTCTGCGCAAAAGCCACGCTTCGAGATATCCATGGCGACACAGGTGTTACCACAAAACCAGAGTATTTTTCTGATGTCTTTTTCCCAGTCGGTAAGGGAATCCAATCCTTTACCTACCATTTAGGAGAAGACGCTGTATGTTGGAGTGAATACAATCCTGTCATCTATGCTCTGGAAGTTTCCATTCCCGGCACTTCCGAGATCACAGCTACTACATTTGGTTTACGGAAATTTTCTACCAATGAAACGGAATTTCTGATCAATGGCTCACCTACTTTCCTACGCGGAAAACATGATGGCCTGATCTTCCCGCTAACCGGAGCAGTCCCGACCTCTGTCGAAGAATGGATCCGTATTATGAAGATCTCTCAATCCTACGGTATCAACCACTATCGTTACCACACTTGCTGTCCACCGGAAGCAGCATTTGTTGCGGCGGACCTGTTGGGAATATATATGGAGCCACAGCTTCCATTCTGGGGAACCATGACTGCTCCCGGCGACGAAGACCACAATGAAGAAGAACAACAGTATCTAATTGACGAGGGCTTCCGCATGATGCGTACCTTTGGCAATCATGCTTCCTTCTGCATGATGTCCCTGGGAAATGAACTCTGGGGAAGCAAGGACCGTATAGCAGAAATTATACGGAATTACCGCGAGGTAGACGATAGGCATCTCTATACCCAGGGATCGAATAATTTTCAACACACACCGATCCTGCTGCCGGAGGACGATTTTTTTGTAGGTGTCCGCTTCAGCAAAAATCGACTGATCCGAGGATCTTATGGAATGTGCGACGCTCCACTGGGACATATCCAATGGGAAGAACCGTCCGCAAACCATAACTATGATGAAATGATCTATCCAGCCAACACGGAACATGCCAATACAGAAGACGCCGAGGAAATTGAGATCCAGTACGGCACCGGTGTCAAAAAAGTAAAAGCAGCACAAGGCGACGGCCCTCTGGTCCCTCATATCCCGGTGGTATCCCATGAGATCGGTCAGTTTGCCATCTATCCAAATTTTCGGGAAATTGATAAATACACCGGCGTTCTAAAAGCTCGCAATTTTGAAGTTTTCCGGGACCGGTTGGCAGAAAAAGGAATGTTGGACCAGGCAGACGATTTCTTCCATGCCAGTGGAAAATTGTCTGTACTGTGTTATAAGGAAGAACTGGAAGCTGCTGCCCGAACGAAACGCATGGCAGGCTATCAAATTCTGGATATCCAGGATTTTTCGGGACAAGGCACCGCACTTGTGGGAATTCTGGACGCTTTTATGGACAGCAAAGGACTCGTCACAACCGAAGAATGGGCCGGCTATTGCTCCGACCGAATTTTGCTGGCACAATTTGAGAAATATATTTACTCCGCCGAAGAAAAGTTCCATGCAGACCTTGCCATCCGCTATTATCATCCAGAAGCGCTGACCGAAAAAGTGCTGCACTGGGAATGTACAGAAAACCGGACACATAAAATGATCGCAGACGGTAATGTATCCATACCGGAACACGCATCTGGTCTCGTATCATTAGATTCGATGGAATTCTGCTTTCCAGCCATTACCGAACCGACTGTCTATACGCTGACGTTGACCGTACCAGACACTGATATGAAGAATGTCTATGAACTGAATTGCTATCCAAAATATGGGACACTAGATCTGTCCGTCCCTACCATCAGCAACAGAGATCATTCCGTATCTCTGACGACAGATTACACACAAGCAGTTCAGTTGTTGTCAGAGGGCAAACGGGTTCTTTATCTGCCAAAAGAAGTGCACGAATCCATTGAGGGATTTTATTGTACTGATTTCTGGTGTTATCCCATGTTCCGGGATATCTGCGAATGGATGAAGAAACCGGTTGCCGTAGGCACGATGGGGCTATTGATCCAGAAAGACCATCCGGCACTGGCATCATTCCCAAGCCACCAATACTCCACACCACAATGGTATCAGATTGTTACACACAGCGACTGTGCCATCCTGGAGGAAACCACGGACAAGACCTATCGGCCAATTGTGCAAATGATTGATAATTTTGAGCGCAACCATAAATTGGGTATCCTCTTTGAGGGAAGAGTCGGAAACGGCCTTCTAATGGTATGCACCAGCCGGTTAAGCGAAATTGCAGATCGACCAGAGGCAAAACAATTTGCAAAATCCATATTGGATTATATGCTCTCTGATGCATTTGATCCACAGCAGACACTGGATCCTGAAACATTGCAGAGAACATTTGTAGAGTAAATGATAGGATTTTTTGGCTAAGAAAAAGGAGAGATGAGGGCGACCCCATCTCTCCTTTTTCTTAGCCAAAGATCTCCACATTTTCCTGATAATACTTTGCCTGGCACTGAAACATCTCTGCATACTGCCCCTGTAGCGCCATAAGTTCCTGATGTGTTCCCCGTTCCACAATTTCCCCATTTTCAAACATATAAATGCAATCCGCATCTCTGGTGGTGGAAAGCCGATGAGAAATAAAGATAACCGTTGCATCCCCAACCCGGTTCATGATGTTTTTGTTTAATTCGTATTCTGCCCTGGGATCTAACGCACTGGATGGTTCATCCAAAATTGCAATCTGCATCCGCTCTTTTTTAGCAAATAACCTGGCAATCGCAACTTTCTGTGCCTCGCCACCGGACAATGGTACGCCCTCTTCATCGAATTCCCTGGTTATTATTGTCTCCACCCCTCTCGGAAGAGTTTCCAATCTGTCCAGAAAACCGGACTTCTCCAAAGCCTCCTCTACCTGGCCGGCTTCCCCTTCCTGCAGTCCATGCATCATGACATTCTCCTGAATGGAAGATGCATAAATCTGGTAATCCTGAAACACGGAACCAAACAGATCCCGGTATGCATCTGTACTATAATCCCGGATATCCTGACTACCATACCGAATACTTCCATTCGTCACATCATGAAGACGCATCAGCAGTTTGGTCAATGTAGATTTCCCAGCACCATTTTCCCCAACAAATGCTACCTTCTGTCCGGCCTCAATCCGCATATTAATATTCTTTAACGTCTCTTTCTCTGCCCCATCATAGCGAAAGGACATATTCTTTATTTCCAGTGCACTGACATTTTGGGGAAGTTCTTTGCTTCCCACAGCACCTTCGATCTGACTCTCATAGTTCATAAAACGTCGGAAATGTTCACAAAACAATCCTGCACGCTGAATCCGGTCAATACAATAATTAATGGCATCCAACTGATTTCTCATGCCACTCTGTGCATTATTTAACGCTGCCACATCCCCCAACGTCACTTTGCGGACAACCAGCGCCATGTATCCCAGATAAAGAGGCACACAAAACATAGATATCAGAGTAAATACCGTAATCCAGTTGATTAAAGACCATATCGCAATTTTGATTCCGTAACTCCTGGCAATTCCAATTGTCTCATCTACCGCTTGATGAAACTGTCTTTCCAAAGGTATCTCAATATGGGACAACTTAATTTCCTTGGCATACTCCGGCTGATAAAAGACGCCTTTGGAATAATTAGCACGGCGCATAATCGTTTTCTTTTCCACATCAAAATCATATTCCAATTTCATGGTACGGAAATGGGCAATCATGTTTACCAGAAAACCAAATAGGGGAAAAAGAGCGATTACCGGGTCAATAGAAGTAATCAATCCAGATAAAACCAGAATTGTCATCACATTTCGCCCCATGGATGCCAGATCAATGATAGCTGATTGGATGGTTTCTTCCAACTGCGCTGCTGCCACCACAAAGTCATCATAATAGGTATCACAGTCATAACACATCATATCCATTCTGACAACTTTGTGAATCATTTCCTCCTGCATCATACCGCTCATCCGGATCAAGCGAGGCATTGCAAGGCTCTGCACACATCTCTCACAAGTCATAAGAACCGCCATTCCCATGCTTGCTCCGGCCACCAGCATTGCCGTATGCTGAAAACTGACCCGATGATCGGACAGACACCGGATAAATTCCCGGATAAAGATTGTGTTCATACAGGCATAGCCCACTCCTGCCATAGTAAAAGTTACAAAAATTACTATAATTAACCCAGCGTCTTTTTGAAATGCATAGCGCAGCAAATAAAAATAATTGCTGAGAATCCTGCAGATCGGAAGTTTCTCTGATTTCATTCCCTTACCAGGCATATAAATCCCCTCCTAACGAATCTTGATAATTTTTTGCCTGCAGATGGAACATTTCGGCATAACGGCCATTCTTTTCTATCAATTCCTCATGTGTGCCCTGTTCCACAATATGTCCGTTCTCTAAAAACAAAATTCGGTCTGCCATCCTTGCGGAAGACATTCGATGTGAAATAAAAAATACTGTTTTACCTTTTGCCGCTTCCATCATATTGCGGTACATATTATATTCTGCAATAGGATCCAATGCACTGGACGGTTCATCTAAAATGACAACCTGTGGATTTTTTGCAAATACTCTCGCAATCGCAACCTTTTGTTCCTGTCCACCAGAACACACAAATCCATTTTCATCAAATTCTCGTGTCAGGTATGTATCAATTCCCTGAGGCATTTTTTTCAACACTTCTCCAAACTGTGCCTTTTCCAATGCTTCTACGATAATACGCCGCTCCTCCTCTGTTTCCGGCGACTTCATCAATACATTTTCACTCAGAGGCAGGGAAAAAATCTGAAAGTCTTGAAAAACCGTACCGAAACAGTCCCGGTATGCCTCCGGTTCATATTGGTTAATATCCCTGTTTCCGGCAGAAATACACCCTTTCGAAACAGGATACAATCCCATAAGCAGTTTCATCAAAGTAGTCTTTCCAGCACCGTTCTCTCCAACCAGTGCAATATGCTCCCCCTGTTGTACTTTCAAATTCAAATCTTTGATAATCATTTGTTCACTGGCAGGATAATGATAGTATACGTGTTCAAAGGAGATCTCCCCGATATTCTCTGCTGGCATAACCGTTTTTTCTGCTTTCTCCTCTGTTGGACATTTCATGAAATCCCGAATACTTTTCATATACATGCAGAGTTTTCCCGCCTGCGAAAAAT
>CANRZB010000038.1 GCA_947644195.1 uncultured Clostridium sp. | reverse complement strand
TGCATTTCTTATTTTGGACTAGAACCGTCTCTCAGAAAAAATGGGGAAAGTCAAACGCTGTGGTTTTTGACACCAGCCCCTCCATCCGTTATAATAAATAGTTAAGTTGCAGTAGTGACATACGGGAATAAGATAGAGAAGAGACAGAAAGTTGGAGGTTCGTACTGCATGGAAAAATTCTTTAATTCAGACAGCAGTTATGAAAAATGGGCAAGAAGAGCGAAAGAAAAAGGAAATGACGACCTGTTTTATAAAAAATCAGAAAAGAAATATCTCAAGGGGCTGAAAGGCAGGGTACAGAATAATCTGAGCGGTTATTTACGGATTGGGCTGACCGCCTTGATTTTTTTGGCGCAATGTATTTTAATCATATTACTACCGCGTTGGCTGCAGAGTTCTACCGTATATTTCTATTTTATTTTGGAGCTGGTCTCTGTTCTGGCCGTGGTAACGCTGGTCAACCGCAATCAGAGTCCTTCTTTCCAGCTTGCTTGGATTTCGGTAGCGCTTCTTTTGCCGATCAGTGGGTTTATCATGTATTATCTGTGGGGACGATCCGGTGGCAGCAAGGCAAGGAATAACCGTTATATTCGGCAGCAGATTTCTTATGGGAATCAGTTTCTGGTGCATGACGAGGAGAATTACCAGAAATTTTTGGCAGAAAATCCAGTGGCTGGGCGAATGGTCAAATATATGGAGACCGAGAATTTCCCACTATCTGCTGGAAATGAAACAAAGTTTTATGCTATGGGGGAGGATGCCTTTGAGGATATCTTTGCGGCGATGGAGCAGGCAAAAGATTTTATCCTGATTGATTTTTTTATTGTAGCGGAGGGCGTGCTCTGGGATAAGATGCATGAGATCCTTAAGCAGAAATGTGAAGAAGGCGTAGAAATTAAATTTCTCTATGATGATTTTGGAACAGCGATCCGTACCCGCAAATATTTCCGCCATATTTTACAGGAGGAGGGAATGGAGGTACGGGTCTTTAACCCGATTCACAGATATACCGGGGATTTGTATATCAATTACCGAACCCATCAGAAGATTATCGTGATTGATGGCAAGGAGGGGTACACCGGGGGATTCAATCTGGCGGATGAGTATGCTAATCTGGTAGAGCGTTTCGGTGTATGGAAAGATACCGGTGTCCGGGTCAGAGGAGAAGCCGTATGGGGACTGACGGTCGTATTTTTGCAGATGTGGGATGCCTGTGGAACCGATGGAGCGCATGTGGATTATTTGCGCTACCGTTTGATGCCCGAAAAATATATGGAAAGGTCGGGGGATACGATCTGCCATGTGATTTCGGATGGACCGGCAAACCAGACCCGTAATCTGATCGAGGGGATTTATAATCAGATGATGATCTATTCGGATCAGTATCTGTATATTACGACGCCTTATCTGATTATTGAGGAATATATGATCGTTTCCCTGATTGAAGCGGCGAAACGGGGCGTAGATGTCCGCATTGTCACACCGGCGATTCCTGATAAGAAGATGGTAAAGCTGTTGACAAATTATAATTATGGTGCCCTGCTCAAGGAGGGTGTGCGTATCTATGAATATTTGCCGGGATTTATCCATGCGAAGCAGATTCTGACAGAAAATGCAGCGATTGTGGGAACGATCAATATGGATTACCGGAGTTTTTATCTGCACTATGAGAATGGAATTTGGATGTCAGGAGAGCAGATTCAGCAGGCGGTTTATGAAGACTTTCAGAAAACCTTTGAGGAAAGCTTGGAGATCACCTATGAGGAATGGATGCGGCGGCCAAGACTCTGGAAAATAGTTCAGCCGTTGTTAAAATTATTTTCAACACTGGTGTGATTACCGGTTTCGAAACAAATAGTCGGTGGAGGCGGAAAGGAGGTTTGCCGTGTTATATACCAATGTATGTAAACATTGTCATAAAGTGTTTCGTTCCAAAATCCGAACGCTATGCTGCAAAGACTGCAGGGCGCAGGATGACGAACAGTTGGATGATATCGTGCAGTATCTGACATTGTATCCCAACAGTAATGCATTGCAGATCTCCGATGAACTGGGAATCCATCCCTATGAAATTCTTAAATTTATCGAAGAGGGGTGGCTGACGCAATCCCATGGTACTTTTAGCAAACTGCCGGATTAAGGCAGGGTATTGTCAGAAAATAATAGATTGGAATGGGGGATCATTATGATTCATTACGTGGCAGGAAAATTAGCTGCCGTAGGAGAAAAAAGTATTGTCGTTGACCATCAGGGGATCGGTCTGGAAATTTTGGTACCGGCCACGGTTCTGGACGGGCTGCCTGCGGTTGGCTCCGATGTTATGATTTATACGTATTTTCATGTCAAAGAGGATGGGATGAAGCTGTATGGTTTCCCATCTAGGCAGGACAAGGAGTTGTTTCAGCAGATTATTACCGTCAGCGGGATTGGTCCCAAGGGTGGCCTGGCAATGATGAGTGCGCTGAGCAGTGATGATATCCGTATGGCAATTCTGTCGGAGGATGCCAAAACCATTGCCATGTCGCCGGGGATCGGTCCAAAGACGGCCAAGAAACTTATTTTGGAGTTAAAGGATAAGATAGATTTAGATTCTGCGCTCCATGCTGGTTCCCGGGAGGGAGAGGCTAGTGTGGATGGCGAGAATTCCGACAGCCAGACAAACCAAGAGATCATAGCTGATACGGTGGATGCGTTGACAGCGTTAGGGTATTCTCCCACCGATGCTATGCGCGCCGTTCGTGCTGTGCCGTTGACGGAGGATATGACCGTTGAGACACTATTGAAACTTACTTTGAAAAATATGTAATTGAACCGAGGATGGCAGCAATGAAGAAAGTTTAGCAGAAATGGGGGAAGTTATGGCGAAACGCAGCATTACCACAGAATTCACAGAAGAGGATGCCGGAATCGAAAGCAGTCTGCGTCCCAGGCTGCTCTGTGACTATGTGGGGCAGGAAAAAGTCAAAAAGAACCTGAAAGTATATATAGAAGCGGCCAAGCAGAGGGGAGATTCGTTAGATCACGTGTTGCTATACGGGCCGCCGGGGTTGGGAAAGACAACGTTAGCCTGTATCATTGCCAATGAGATGGGGACGAATATCAAGATCACTGCTGGCCCGGCAATTGAAAAGCCGGGGGAGATGGCGGCGATTCTCAATAATTTACAAGATGGAGATGTGTTGTTTGTCGATGAAATCCACCGATTGAACCGCCAGGTAGAGGAAGTGCTGTATCCGGCGATGGAGGATTATGTCATTGATATTATGATTGGCAAGGGAGCCTCGGCAAGATCTGTGCGCCTGGATCTACCGCATTTTACCCTGATTGGTGCAACCACACGGGCGGGGATGTTATCGGCGCCGCTCCGTGACCGTTTCGGTGTAGTCAACCGTCTTTCTTTCTACAGCACGCAGGAACTGCGCAAGATCATTCTTCATTCGGCGGGAATCCTGGGTGTGGAGATTGACGAAGAGGGATCCCTGGAATTGGCCCAAAGATCCCGGGGAACTCCCAGGTTAGCGAATCGTCTGCTCAAACGTGTCCGGGATTTTGCCCAGATCCGCTATGATGGACGCATTACCAAAGAAGTTACGGATTTTGCCCTGGATTTGTTAGAAGTGGACAAATTAGGCCTGGATCAGACAGACCGCCAGATTATTATGACTATGATACATAATTTTGGCGGTGGTCCAGTGGGATTAGATAATCTGGCGGTATCCATTGGGGAGGATGCCGGAACACTGGAGGATGTGTATGAACCATATCTGGTACAGAATGGATTAATCATCCGTACACCGAGAGGGCGTATGGTTTCAGACGAGGGGTACCGGCATTTTGGGATCAGCCGGCAGCAGGATTCTCCGTCATAACTTGGAGATTGAAAATGGGAAGAGTTCTGTTTATGATACCAGTGTCATGGAATAAGACGATGCGGAACGCTCGCAGAAATGAGGTTTAGTATGACACATAAGGAGAAGGCAGAGGAATTATTACAGCAGCAATATCATTGTTCCCAGGCGCTGTTTGGGGCATTTGCGGGAGATTTTGGGCTGGATTTGAAGACGGCTTTTAAGGTTAGTACCTGTTTTGGGGCAGGGATGCGTCAGGGAGGCACCTGCGGCTGTATTACCGCAGCCTTAATGATCCTGGGGATGGGCATTGGCTTTTATGATTCCCAGGACCGGGAGCAGGAACGATATGGCAATAAGATGACGGAAGAATTTATCCGTCGTTTTACGGAAAAGATGAATCATCGGGTGTATTGCCGGGATATTTTGGGAAAAGATATTACAATTCCTGAGGAGATGGCAGAGATCCGACAGCAGGGGTTGATTCTGAAGAACTGTCCGAATGTCATGCAGATCAGTATTGAATTACTGGAGGAAATGCTGGCAGCTCATCTGAAAGAAGTTTCAGAGAGCAAAATTGCTTTGGAGGATATTCCAGAAAATAATGATATGCAGAGCGTCCTAAAACGAATGAGCAAGCATAATCGGTTTAACCGCAATGTCCATAACCTCTTATTTTCCTCCGGGAAAGAGATTGGCTTTATTCAGTTTGATATCCGCAAATTCAAGATAGTCAATGATATTTATGGAGAAAAATTTGGAGATGAAGTGCTGGATTTTATCATCAGACAGCTCAGGGAAGTCTGCCATGAAGATCAGTTTTTCATTAATCTGCGAAGTGATGTATTCATGGTGGTTACGGAATTTGAACGGAAAGAGGAATTGATTTCACTGATAGAAACTTTGAATGAGAGGATTCGCTGTTTTAAGGATATTAAATTACAGCTATCGTTTGGCGTTTATATGGTGGAAGACAGGAATATGGAGTTGCGCCAGATGGAAGATCGGGCAGCGATGGCAAGAAAATCTGCAAAACACAATATACTGACGAATATACTGTTCTATCAGGAGCAATTAAAGGATTCTTTATATAATCGTAAGTTTATTGAGGAGAATATGCAGTCCGCAATTACGGACAGACAATTTCAGATGTATTTGCAACCCAAGTACAGTATTACCCAGAATCAGATTATCGGTGCGGAGGCATTGGTGCGCTGGGTACACCCAAAACGGGGCATGATTTACCCGGATCAGTTTATTCCGATTATTGAGGAAAACGGATTTGTCACTAAGGTGGATTACTATATCTGGGAAGAAGCCTGTCGCTTTCTTCGGAAATGTTTGGATCAGGGAATTGAGCCTTGTCCGGTATCGGTGAATGTATCCCGCGTTCATCTGCGGGACCATGGGGAATGTATTCAGATACTCTCTCATTTAATTGAGGATTATGGGATTCCCAAGAATTTATTGGAGCTGGAGATTACGGAATCTGCAGATGACCAGCAGATCAGCCAGAAAGCCATGCTGTTAAAAGCGGAAGGGTTTACACTGTTGATGGATGATTTTGGCAGTGGGTATTCTTCCCTTAATATATTGTTGGAGACACCGTTTGATGTGATTAAACTGGATAAGAAATTTATGGAGAATATGATGGTGTCTGGCAAGGGAAGAATGATTCTGGAACAGGTGGTATCTATGGCGAATAAGCTGGATCTCGGTTTGCTGGCAGAGGGAGTGGAGACCAGGGAGCAGATTGAATTGTTGCGGAATATTGGCTGTGATCAGGTTCAAGGGTATTATTATGCAAAACCAATGCCCGAGGAAGCGTTTTTTACCTTGCTTGCGGCAGATTCGGAAACAAGTAGTTTGGATGGAGATTAGAAATGAGGTTATGATGGAATTTACAAAAATGCATGGGTGTGGAAATGATTATGTGTATGTGAATTGTCTGCGGGAGGAAATCAGGCACCCGGACAAAGTGGCGCGCTATGTCAGCGACAGACATTTTGGGATCGGATCGGATGGACTAATTCTGATTCATCCTTCGGAAATCGCCGATTTTCGTATGGCAATGTATAATTTGGATGGTTCTGAGGGGAAAATGTGTGGGAATGGAATCCGTTGTGTAGCAAAATATGTGTACGATTATGGATTGACGGATAAAACCAGTATTGCAGTGGAAACACTGGCCGGAATCAAGTATCTGGATCTGACGATTCAGGCGGGAAAAGTGGAGCAGGTAACAGTCAATATGGGGGCACCAATTTTAGATCCTCCCAAGATACCGATTCATTTGGGATTGGACCGTTGCGTAGCGGAAACGCTGGAAGTAGGCGGTAAAGAGTATGAAGTTACTGCAGTATCCATGGGGAATCCGCATGTGGTTACCTATGTGGAGGATACCGCAACCCTGCCATTAGCGCAGATTGGACCGGGGTTTGAACACCATGAGGTTTTTCCAGAGGGAGTAAATACGGAATTTGTGCAGGTCTTGAATCGCTCGGAAATCAATATGAGGGTGTGGGAGCGCGGCTCTGGTGAAACGCTGGCCTGTGGAACCGGTACCTGTGCTGCTGTGGTATCCTGTGTCCTGAATGGACTGACCGAGGAGGAGGTTACCGTACATCTTTTGGGTGGCGATTTGAAGATTCATTATGACAGGGCAGGGAACACAGTATGGATGACGGGGCCGGCTGCCGTGGTCTATGATGGGACAATTGATATTAGTGAAGTGGATGTCTGACGGGAACAAAACTAGTTCCCTATGTAGGATAAACGTAGTTCAATGTCAGCTATTTGTTTCTGAGCGAAGACAAATAGCTGTATGACAGAGGAGAATCTTTATAGGAGGATTTTTCATTGTCACTTTGCGACATGTCGCTCAGAAATGAGGGTTAGTATGAAATTACAGGATTTGATTGCAGAACTGGAATATACCTGCCTGCAGGGGGAACTGGACCGGGAAATTACGTCTTTGGTATATGATTCCCGCAAAGCGGAGAAAGGTTCGGTATTTGTCTGTATCCGCGGCGCTGTTCGGGATGCACATGAATTTGCGCCGGAGGTAGCACAGAAGGGGGCGTCTGTATTGGTTGTGGAGCATCCGGTGGAGGTTCCCTCGGATGTAACGGTATTGCAGGTATCGGATACCCGCCTGGCATTGGCCGTTCTAAGTGCTGCATACTTTGGTCATCCGGCCAAAGAACTGCTCACGATTGGCATTACAGGAACCAAGGGGAAGACAACGGCTACCTACATGGTTCGTTCCATTTTGGAAGCTTCTGGTTTTCAGACCGGACTGATCGGCACGATAGAGGCCGTGATTGGGTCCGAGACCATTCCTTCGGCGAATACCACGCCGGAATCTTATCTGGTGCAGGAATATTTTCGTAAAATGGTGGATGCCGGGTGTAAATGTGTCGTTATGGAGGTATCTTCCCAGGGATTGATGTTGCACCGGGTAAGTGGTTTTACGTTTGATTATGGTATTTTTACCAACCTGGAACCGGATCATATTGGCCCGAATGAGCATAAAGACCTTGAGGATTACATTCACTGTAAGAGCCTGCTATTTCGGCAGTGTAAGCATGGCATTTTCAATGCCGATGACCGGCATCTGGAACAGATTCTACAGGGGCATACCTGTGAGGTAGAGACGTATGGTTTTTCCGAAGGGGCAGACATTCGTGCAGATCACGTGCAATTGACGGATAAAGGAGGAAAGCTGGGGGTTTCCTATGATATGAGCGGATTGCTGAATATGAGGGTGGACATTGATATTCCAGGGAAATTTACGGTCTATAACTCGATGACAGCGATTGCAATCTGCCGGCATTTTGGCGTCAGCCAGGAGAGAATCCAATCTTCTCTCTCTCAGATTCGGGTAAAGGGACGGGTAGAGATTCTGCCAATATCCCGAAAATTTACCCTGATGATAGATTATGCGCATAATGCCATGAGTCTGGAAAGTCTGCTGTCTACCTTGAAGGAATATCATCCGAAACGGTTGGTATGCCTCTTTGGATGTGGCGGAAACCGTTCCCGGGACCGTCGTTTTGAGATGGGAGAAGTGTCCTCCAGATTGGCGGATTTAACGATTGTCACGTCTGATAATCCACGAAATGAGAAACCGGAGGATATTATGGCCGATATTGTAACCGGAGTAAAAAAAGCCGACGGGGAGTATATTACCATCATTAACCGTGCCGAGGCGATCCGTTATGCGATTGAACAGGCACAGGAGGGGGATGTGATTGTGCTGGCAGGAAAAGGACATGAAGATTACCAGGAGATCTGTGGCAAAAAATATCCGATGGATGAGAGGGAATTGGTGGCAGAAGTAGTGCGGGATGGTAACTTTTTATCCTGATGGATAAGAGGTACGGGAAAGGGATGTTATGTTGTTTGCAGATGTCATTGTAGATATTTCTGTCAAAAGCCTGGACCGTCCGTTCCAATATCTGGTGCCGGATGAATTGCGGGATGAGGTAACGGTTGGTTCGCCGGTTATGATTCCTTTTGGAAAGGGAGACAGAGAACGCCAAGGATATGTGGTAGGGCTTTCCACAGAACCGAAATTTGATATTCAGAGGACGAAGCCTATTCTTCGGATCGTAAAGCAGGGCGTGATCGTGGAATCACACCTGCTTTCCCTTGCTTATTGGATCAAAGAACACTATGGGGGATCTATGAATGATGCGATCCGCACGGTCATGCCGGTGCGCCGTGAGGTGCAGGAAAAGAGGAAGCGCAGGGTATATCCGGTGGTAGAGCGGGACGAATTGTTACGGCTGCGGGATGAGATGGAGAAAAAACATCAGTCAGCCAGACTGCGGGCAGTGGATGCGTTCCTTGCGCTGGATGTGTCTTGTTATCAGGATGGGGTGGATTATGACAGGCTCACCAGGGAACATCAGGTGACAGCCCCCGTATTGCGTGGATTGGCAGAGCGAGGGCTGATACAGGTTGATTCCACACAAATATACCGAAATCCATATCAGGAGATGGAGGCACCTGTCCGAAAGCTGGAATTGAATGGAGAGCAGAAAGCAGTGGTGCAGCGCGTGGTAACGGATCTGCAGAATGGCAAACCAGAGGTATATTTGTTGCATGGTGTAACGGGAAGCGGGAAAACGGAGGTGTACCTGCAGTGCATCCATTCGGTCATCCAGCAGGGAAAGCAGGTTATCCTGCTGATCCCGGAGATCTCTTTGACGCTTCAAATGGTCAGTCGTTTCTATGCCTGGTTTGGAGACCGGGTTTCCGTGATGAATTCCAGACTTTCCGCAGGAGAGCGTTACGATCAGTATACGAGGGCCAAAAATGGGGAAATAGATATTATGATCGGTCCTCGTTCGGCATTATTCACGCCTTTTTCGAAACTGGGACTTATTATCGTAGATGAAGAGCATGAGACCAGCTATCAGAGTGAGATGCCTCCCCGGTACCATGCCAGAGAGGTGGCGGTAAAGCGGGCGGACATGCTGGGCGCTTCGGTAATCCTGGGATCCGCAACCCCATCCCTGGAAGCATATTACCGGGCTTCCCACGGGGAATACCAGCTGTTGGAAATGAAGCAGCGGGCAGGGGGGGCTGTACTTCCCGCGGTCGAGGTTGTGGATCTGCGGCAGGAATTGGAGGAAAAAAATTATTCGATCTTTAGTCGTCGGTTACAGCAAGAGATACAAGAATGTTTGGCGAAACGGGAACAGGTAATTCTGTTTCTGAACCGTCGTGGCTACGCCGGATTTGTATCTTGTAGACAGTGTGGCAAAGTCATTGGCTGTCCGCATTGTTCTGTCGCATTGAAACCGCATCAGTGGCAGGGCCAGATCCAACGTCTGACCTGTCATTATTGTGGATACCAGATAGAAATGCCGCAGACCTGTCCCGAATGTGGGTCACATTATATCGGTACGTTTGGCATGGGAACGGAGCAGGTGGAAGAGATGGTTCGTAAGCGTTTTCCCGAAGCAGGTGTCGTCCGTATGGATGCGGATACGACCACGGGAAAAGAGGGGCATGATAAACTGCTCAAAGTCTTTGCGGATGGAAAGGCAGATATCCTGGTGGGAACCCAGATGATTGTCAAGGGACATGATTTTCCGAACGTTACGTTGGTGGGAATCTTGGCCGCGGATTTATCTCTCAATGTGGGAGATTATCGCGCTGCCGAGCGGACATATCAACTGCTGGCACAGGCAGCCGGACGTGCGGGCAGGGCAGAAAAACCTGGCAGAGTGATTCTGCAGACCTACCAGCCGTCGCATTACAGTATCGTATGTGCGGCAAAGCAGGAATATCGTTCTTTTTATGAGGAAGAGCTTTTGATGCGTCAGGTGTTGCAATATCCCCCGGTTTCCAATATACTGGGAGTGTTGGTTTTATCGGAGCAACAGGAGCGAACAGAGGCTTTGGCTGCTTATCTGGCGGGACAGATGCGTGAGGCGGAGGATATTACGGTTCTGGGACCAGTGGAAGCGCCGATCGGGAAGCTGCGCGATGTGTACCGCCGGATGGTTTATGTCAAGTCAGCGGACTATGGCAGGCTTTGCAGGATCAAAGATGAAATTGAGGCATATCTAATGCGCAGCGAGCGGTGGAGCGGATGTCGTATTCTGTTCGACTTTAATAATTAGTTTCGACTGGTGTGGAAAGGGAAAATCGAGACATGGGAGATTCCCGGATGGCTGGTCGGAATAGATATTACATAGAAAATGGAGGGAAATAACATGGCATTGCGTACAATACGAATTATGGGAGATGAAATACTGTTAAAAGGATGTCGGGAGGTCAAAGAAATTACTCCCAGAATTTCTACCTTAATCGAGGATATGCTGGAAACGATGTATCATGCGCAGGGGGTAGGACTGGCAGCGCCGCAGGTCGGTGTGCTGAAACAGATTGTAGTCATAGATGTCAGTGAAGAAGGGGACAGCCCACTGGTTCTTATCAATCCTGAAATCCTAGAGTTGTCCGGGGAACAGACCGGACAGGAAGGATGTTTGAGTGTGCCGGGGAAATCCGGGGTCGTAACCAGGGCAAATTACTGTAAAGTAAAGGCATACAATGAAAAGATGGAAGAAATCATCGTAGAGGGCGAAGAATTGTTAGCCAGGGCAATCCAGCATGAGGTGGATCATTTGGCGGGTGTTTTGTATGTATCGAAAGTAGAGGGAGATCTGTTAAACGTGGAACCGGAAGAATAGTTTAGATGAGGAGACATGGGGCATGAGAATTGTATTTATGGGATTTTTTAGGAATTTATATAATTCATTATAATGGTTTATATGTCTATAAAACGTTGTAAAACCAAGGTTTGTGCATATATCTATGATTATATAATTCTATATAATATTATATAATCAGATGTCAAATTGGTGTAGCAATGGTGTAGTAATGGTGTAGTAAATATGATGCAGTAAGGAGTCTTAATACAGTATGTTTTAATCCGCACTCCTCATGAGGGGAACTACTGTTTGGTATTGTTTCCTCGCTATGGTTATATGTTACGCACATATAACTTGGAAAGTTTACGCACATATGATATAATGTATAAAAAATATGGAGGTGTGGCACATGGCAAAAGAATATACACCAGAGCAAAGAGCTGCAAGGCAAAAGGCGGTTAGAGAATATGAAAACCGTAACTATCGGCTAAATATTGTTTTCCCGAACGGAACAAAAGAACGCATAGAAAGTTTGGGATTGAATAAGACGACAAGTGCATTTGTGCGTGATACGGTATTATCTAAATTGGATGAACTGGAAAAAATTTTAAAATAACGCACATTTTGGCGAAAAGTGCTTGATGTTATTACGCACATATACTATAATATAATTAGTCCAAGAGATAAAGGGCTAATAACCCGAAAGGGAGAAAGGAGAGCAAGGCGTTTGCAGATAGAATACAAAAAGAAGGCTGTTAAATATATCAATTCAGCAGATAGGACAACAAAGAAAAGATTGCAAGAAGCGATTGAAAAAATTCCATTCGGAGACATAAAAAAATTAACTGGTTTTGAAAACGAGTATCGTTTGAGGGTTGGAGATTTGAGAGTGTTACTTACTATTGAAAATGATATAGTAACGGTAAATGAAATCAAACCAAGAGGACAAGTATATAAAAGATTATAGGAGGTAGAAAATGAGCAGAGAAACTATAAAATATTTGATTGATATGATACCGGAACAGGACATCGAAACAATATATAAAGTTTTAATTCGGTTTGTTCCCGAAGATGAACCGACACCGGACGAGTTGCAGGCGATAGCAGAAGCAAAAGCGGACACGTCGCCAACTGTACCACATGAGGCTATTAACTGGGATTGACAGTTAAAGTGTAAACAAAAATTTAGCAGTTGTCATTGTAGCGATATAGTGGCAACTTTTTTATTATTCAAGAATAAAACAATTTGTGACAATTTCACGAAAATTGGGAAAACAATTTGTTCAAAATGACTATGGTTGCCGCTTGGTTGTCAATTGGTTACTCTGTGGTTACAGGTTTTGTGCATAATAAGTATAGAGTAGATTAGGTTAGTTTAGTAGAGGGGAGTATAGACAAGGAAAAAAGAAAATATAAAAAGAAAAAATAAGATGGAAAAGTTAAGATTAAAAAAAATTTATTAAATGGGTTGATTTTTGAAAATAGATCTGTTATTGTAAAATTACTTCCAGCGAATATTGTTGGTCGGAAACTCGGTGAGTTAGATATACGTGTTATATCCGGTTGGATATATCCGGCGTATTTCTGGCTCATTTTTTGTTTTGCGGAAAATTTTTTGGTAAGGTGGTGGATGCTATGGGCGGCAAAGGTTCGGGGAATAAGATGGTTGCCAAAAATCAAGCATGGAAGAAATCTCCTGTGATCGGGGACAATGGTATTACGGCCACAAGGGAAGAAATTGGTAAGATTACTGCCCATGCTTTAGAGATTGCCCTGTGGGATGAGATTGATACAAAAAATCCAGAACAGCTTAGAGACAGGACGCTTAAGTATCTCAAGTATTGCATTGACAGTAATATCAAGCCTGGAAATCTAGGCCTGTATAATGCTTGGGGTATGACAAAGGAGGAGGTTAGTAATGTAAGACACAGAGAGCCCAACTCATTGCGCTGTGCCGTCATTAAAAAAAGCTGTCAAATAATGTCTCAAATTCGGGAGCAATTGATGTCCGACGGTAAAATAAATCCTGTAACGGGGATTTTTTGGCAAAAGAATTGGGACGGCCTAAAAGATCAGCAAGAGGTTATCTTGGAGCCGAAAAAACAGATCGAAGCGGATCAAACACCAGAACAGGTGCAACAAATGATAGAAGATGATATTCCTATAGACATTAGTGGTGGGTAAAATTAAATTTATTCGTCAAATTGCACAATGAAAAAAATGGTATATATTGTTACATTAGTCTGAAATTTTCCTATAAATAGGCAATTTGAAGAACTTACGTAACGAAAAGTAACTATTCTGAAAATCCGTATTTAACGAATAGTTGAAATAAACAATGCTATGGCCTGCTAGGGGGTGGGGGTCTGACAGCGGGTCCCTGGCTTCCTACTCAGCCCCCAAACTATTCAAAAAAACAAAAAAGGCTCTGCATGGAGGTAAGGACATTATGGAACATCCTAAGTGTAAACAGATCATTGTTTTTAAGGATAATGTTTTTGAGGTTGGAAATATCGTGAAAGTAAAAAGGGTTGACGTACCTGCTTTAATTAAGGGCCGGATCCACGAGATTGCAAACCGATCTTTTATCGTTGATACATCAACAGAGCTACATGCATCTTGCCGTGAAATTAGATATACAGATGTGGCGAGTATCGAAAAAGTATCGGTGTAGGCCTTCAAAAAATATTAAAAAGAAAAAAAAGAGGTTTAGAAATGTTCATCCTGAAAGTGATTTCGATTATCTACATGATTGTGATCTTGTTGGTTCTTGTTTCGAATGTCAGGGATGCAAGGGATCCGAGTGAGAGCTTCGGAGCCAAGGTGCTTTCTATCTTGCAAGCGGGAGCACTGGCATACATCATTATGAATTGACGGGGTATTAAATGGCGGAGAGTAGCTTAATTGGCAAAGTAGCGGTGTACACCCTAAGAACAATGAGAGCAGGTTGATGGTTCGAATCCATCCTCTCCGATTCAAGGAGGCGATTTTTCTATGGTGGTAACAAAACATGCACAGCGGAGAATGAGGCAGCGGTGCGGTATTGGTAAAAATTCAGTGAAGCGCATGGCTAAGAAGGTCTATGATTTTGGCATGACGCATAGTGAGACTTCTGGAAATCTAAAAAAGTGGGTAGATAGTTTGTATTTTTATAACCAGACAGCGAATCAGATACGGTTGTATGGGGATAAGGCGTACATATTTCATAACCAGAATCTGATTACGGTTGTGCAGATTCCTCATAATCTGGTGCAGTTTGTGAAAAGAAAGGGTGACTGTATTCATGTCGGAAAAGAATAAAAAAATCATCCAGGGACTTTACCGGAAAGATCTCACGAATATCAAGTATGCCAGTGCGTTGTTGGATATGGCAATCAGTGAAAAGTCTGACGATTTGCCTTATGCATTGGAGCAGGCGAAGGCAGTTCAGAGAATTGCTGCTGAACAGAGCCGTAAAAAAAACAGTGTTGATTTTGCAAATTTGTACTGGAAGGCTACTTTGATGCTGGCACCGTATTCCTTTGAAGATTTCTTGTATTACATGGAAAAAGACAGGGATCCTAGGAAAAGATTCTATATGCCCCGCAGACGCACGCTGAAAGTGGTAGTGGATGATTTGCAGGATTTGGAAGATGGAAAGCTGGATTTTTACGGACTGTCTATGCCGCCAAGGACTGGTAAATCGACAATTTGTATCTTCTTTCTAGCATGGATAATGGGGCGCAGGCCAAACAGCCATAGTGCCATGTCGGGCCATTCCGGGGATCTGGCAGATGGATTTTATACAGAGGCGCTTAATATCATGGAGCTGGATGCGCCAGAGGATAAAACGATTTATCATTTCCGAGACATTTTTCCAGAAACGTTCTTGCAAAAAAAGTCAGCGGAGAAAAGAGAAATTACGTTGAATGACCCGGATCGGTTTGCTACACTTACCTGCCGGGGTATTGATGGAACCTGGACTGGTGCAGTCGATATTTCTTCGGACGGTTATCTGTATGTAGACGATATGGTTCGTGATCGGAAGGAAAGCCTTTCTCCTTCACGATTGGAAGGGAGATATCAGGACTACCTAAACGTATTAGTCGATCGGAAAAATGATGGCACCAAGGAATTAATGGTAGGCACCAGATGGAATGTGATGGATCCCTTGGGCAGGGTAGAGAAGGAGAATAAGGACGATCCTCGGTATCGGTTCCGTAAAATTCCGGCACTGAACGAGAAGAATGAATCTAATTTTATATACGACTACGGACTGGGGTTTTCCACGGATCATTATTTGAAAATGAAAGAGCGTCTCGATAAGAATGAGTGGGAGGCGAAGTTCCAACAGCGTCCTTTTGTCCGTGAAGGCTTGCTATTCCCGGAGGATGCACTACAGACTTACAATGGCGTACTGCCGCCGGAAAGCGGTTTGATTCGAAAATTAACTGCCTGTGATGTGGCTTGGGGCGGAGGGGACAGTTTGTCCATGCCATGGGGATATGAATATGATGATGGGTTTATTTACATTGCTGACTGGATTTTTAACCGGGGCGATAAGACAGTGACGCAGCCTATTGTAGTTGGAAAGACGCTGTATCATAAGCCGCAGACGATGCATTTTGAGGGAAATAATGGCGGAGATGAATATGCGGATGATATAGACAGACAGTTGAGAGAACAGAATTATTCCTGCAGCATTACTTCTAGCAAGGCTCCCAACACCATGAGCAAACTGGCAAAGATTATTCAATATGCTCCCGATGTAAAGCGGAGATTTAAGTTTTTGGCGGCGAATAAGCGAGATGAAGAATATCACAATGCTATGGACGAGCTGACCATGTTTGTCCAGATTGGAAAGAATGAACATGATGATGCTGCCGATGGGATAACTCAGTTGATGATGGAAGTGCAGGGTGGATTGTATGCGGATTGCGAAGCGTGTGAGCGACCGTATTAGGAGGAATGGATCATGACCAAGAAGTTGTTGAGGCAATATCGGTATTTGGGGGAAATTATCCGCAAGGACGAAGAAAAATTGAAATACTATAAGCAGAACCCTCCCAATGCTTATATGGGTACGGTGCAGTCTTCTAACCGGGAGTTTCCTTATCAACGGAAATCTGTTGAAGTATGTGGCTGCGAGGTTAAAGATCGCAAGATTTGGAAACAGAAGCAGTATGAATTGATTAAAAAGTTACATGAGGAACGTGCAAGGCTGGAACGGATGAAGATGGAAGTTGATATGTTCCTTACCACAATCTATGACAGCCGGGACAGATTAATATTTGAGTATTTATACCGTGACGGCATGACGCAGCAGGAGGTGGCGGAGAAGCTGTATATGGATCGGAGTACGGTGTCAAAAGTGGTGGATCGGTATCTGGAGAAAAGCTTGGTGTAGAAGTAATCTCGCTATGGTTATGCAAAAACTGGACGGAGACGAGAATCAGTATAAAGACGCTTGTGTATCAAAAGGGCGTGAAATTTATAAGGAAAATATTAGAAATGGCGTAGGCTGCCTTTTATTCCAGGATTGAAATTTGTTAATTAATGTGATATTATAGATATATAATTTGATTGTTTGAATGGGAGGTATTTATATGGCTAAGTGTAGTTGTTGTGGAAGTGATAAGGCATCATATCCTCATTATGATGGGGGATATATGTGAAGCTTGCGTTGGACATTATTTTTCTTGCCCAGGATGTGGAAGAGTTTTTGAACAAGATGATTATGAACACGGAGATGCTGGAAATGGATATTGTTCGGAGTGTGCTCCGAACTATTAAGGTTGATTTTGTATTTACCGTTTACCAAATAGGGCAGAGTAATCTGTCCTAAAATTTTGCTTAAATATTGTTTGACTTTAATTTGACTTCATGTTATATTAAAAACGTCAAATGACTTTAATATGACTTCTGGTAGAAAGGGGGATGATAAATTGAGCATTAAAACCTTCACATTAAGGCTGACGGAAGAACAATTGGACTTCATCGGCGAAAAGGCAAAAGAACTCGGAATAAGCAAGAATGATTACATCCGAAGATTGATTGATGGAGATATCCGGGCAGATAAGCAGGACAAAATCTTGCAGGGGATTATCGAAATCAAGGAAATCCTACAAAATGGCAACAAAAAAGAGTAAGCAGTAACTTTGGAGAGTGTGCTTACCCTTAATCTGTTTCAGAGGTTTCCCATCTGATAAATATATCATATCAGATGGCGAGGCTTCTTTCAAGAACAAATTTTGGAAAGGAGTTTTTTATTATGAGCGAAATTGTAACCATTGAAAACACAGAAATGCAGATACGGGAGTATGACGGACAGAGGGTTGTCACGTTAAAAGATATTGACAGAGTACATATGAAAAAGACTGATACAGCAAAGAAAGCCTTTCAGAAGTATAAGAAG
Organism: uncultured Clostridium sp.; assembly: GCA_947644195.1. Classification (GTDB taxonomy): domain Bacteria; phylum Bacillota; class Clostridia; order Lachnospirales; family Lachnospiraceae; genus Butyribacter. Next base: position 21,282 of record CANRZB010000038.1, on the reverse strand, counting down.
CATTTTGTGCTTGGAACAGATTATTTTGAACTTACGAGAAAAGAGTTAGGGGAACGATATTCCCCCAACGAAAAAATCGTTGGGAATCCCAATATTAAGACATATCTCTTTACGGAGAGTGGTTATCTGATGATTGTTAAGGTATTTACAGACGATCTATCATGGGCAGTCCAAAGGCAACTCGTCAACAGTTATTTCAGACAGCAACAGCTACCAGTTGTGGAACAGTGTTCCCAACTTACCCTTGAAGAAATCATAGACTGGAAGCTAAGCGTTGCAGTTGCGTAAAATTAATTTTGATTTAGGGCTTGACAAAATGTAGCAACAATTATATTATTAAAATGTAGCTACATTTTGAAAGGAGGTAACAATATGTCGCCTTTAAAAGGGCAAAAAATCAAGGACAATCCAAAAGATATAATGCTTAGAACAAGGATTGACAAAGGAACGTATAACAAGTTGGAAGAAACAGCCGAGATTTTAAATATTAAAAAATCAGAGGTTGTAAGACGTGGTATTGAAAGTGAATATCGAAAAGCAAAAAAATAAAGTACCGCCCGACTACCAATCAAAACGATACTTTATTTTCAACGTTCCACAGAGGATTGTTATAGCTACTATAACATACCTCTTGTGGAAAATCAAATTTCATGAGAGGAGTTTTTGTTTATGAACGATATTGAGGAAAAGATTAACCAAATGCCACAAATTAAAACGTGGAATGGACAAAGAGTGGTAACTTTTAAGGATATTGACATAGTGCATCAGCGCAAGCTAGGCACTGCAAGGAGAAACTTTAACACAAACAAAAAGCATTTTATTGAGGGCATTGATTATATTGTACGAAATTCGTACGAAGCAAAGCATGACTATAATATCACTGCTCCAAATGGTTTGACCCTCATAACAGAATCTGGATATCTTATGATCGTCAAATCCTTTACAGATGATCTATCATGGTCTGTCCAGCGGCAACTCGTCAACAGCTATTTCAGACAGCAACAGCCAGTTGTGGAACGGAAGCCAGATGATGGTATGCTGGTCGATATGAAACTGAACGATTTACATAAGCGACTAAAGGAGCTGGAGGAAAACAAATTTACGTTGATTGATCTGAAACTCAACGACCTCCACAAACGTGTACAAGCCCTGGAGAAAGTCGACAAGCCCAAGATACATCTGCTTACCCGGCTGACCCCCAAGAGGAATACCTGGTATCAGAAGAACCGTAACCGGATCTGGCGCATCCGTCGTGACAGGAACATGGAACTCCGGGAACTGTACCATATCATCCTGGAAGAGTGTGAGAAGTGCTACGACCTGGACGAAGCAGAGGGGATCTACCGTGACAGGGAGGGATCTGCGCCGACCTATGCCATTGATCTGGTGGAGTACTTCCCGGAACTGCAGGACATAGCGGACCAGGTACTGGATTGTTTTGAGAGCGAGAAAGGAAGTGTGTGCCGATGAATTATGAGCAGATGATCGTAGAAATGGTGGAGAAAATTAAGAACCCGACCGTGCTGATGAAGATATTTACTGTTGTAAAAACGCATCTGGAAATTCTAAGAGAGAACGAAGCGGGATTATAGAGGTATTCCGATAGTTTGGTTGTGTTGAAATCCGTTAAAAGTTATGCTAATATATTAATGAGTGATCGTGTTCAAGGTGTGGTTAATCTCCCTTTACGGAGGGAGGTGGTGTAATGAGTACATACGAAGTTTTAACATTGTTATTTCTTGGTGGTACGTTTTTAGTTGCACTGCTTGCCTATTTAGATAATAGGAACAAGCGGAAATAAAAATTACCCTATCCTTGTAACTTTGACCGAGTTAGGATAGGGTAATACCAATTCTAAGGGAGCCAAACCACACCTTGTGGGCGGTCGCTCTTTTCTATTATATTAAACAATTTCCATCATTATGTCAATGCTTGGTTGCAGATTGGTTACCATATGGTCGCATAAATAGAATAGTTATATTGCGTAACCAGAAACAATCACACAAATCACACTTTACCCATGTTATATTAGTATCATAGAAAAACCATCGAAAGAGCCAAGCGGTTTCCTAAAGGATCCGCATGGTTCTTTTTTTCGTGTGAAAGGAGTTGTGACAAATGTTAGGGATCAAAAACAGAAAATCGTTTGTAGACGTTTGTCACAAGGAATTTGGACGCAAGGTAATCTACACCAATGCTAAGAAGATTGATGCTTCCAACGTGGTACAGGAACTTGGTAAGGCTTTATCGAAGCACTGGCAGAACCGTCGGGAAATCGACTATCTGGATCGGTACTACCGGGGCGATCAGCCGATTCTTTACCGTGTGAAGAAAGTCCGTAAGGATATCAATAACAAGACGGTGGAGAACCACGCTTTTGAAATCGTCGAACATAAGACGGCGGAGATGTTTGCAGAGCCGATCCAGTATGTACAGAAGCGGGCTGTAGATTCCGTTGGGGATTCTGTCAATCAGCTTAATGCCATGATGGATTCTGAGGATAAGGGAGCCTGCGATATTGAGATTGGCAGGTGGCGAAGCATCAGCGGCACAGCATATCGCTTTGTCTGGAATGATGCAGATGCAAACTTATATCTGGATGAAGCACCTTTCGGTATGAGTTGTGAAGATCCCCGGGATACCTTTGTAGTTTATTCCTCTAATTCCGGGCATAGAGCAATGTTTTCCTGCCAGATTCGCAAGGATGAAGAGGGTCAGACCTTTTACTTTATTTATACGGATAGAGAGTGGTTTGAAATCAAGAATGGAAAGATTGTTGATAGCGGCAAGAATGGAATCAGGATGATTCCGGTCATTGAATATCCCAACAACGAGCGTAGGCTTTCGGATTTGGAGATTGTTATTACTATGCTCGACCAGCTTAATAAAATTCAATCCGATCGGATGAATGGAATTGAGCAGTTTGTGCAAGCGTTGATGAAATTTGTCAATTGCAAAATTGATGAGGATACTTTTCTGGAAATGCTGGATCTTGGAGCAATCAATGTGAAATGTACCCAGCAGGGAGTGAAGGCAGATGTGGAAAATATGACATCGGAGCTGAACCAGGAGCAAACGCAGATTGCCAAGGATGACGTATACGATAACATATTGACCGTGGAGGGGATGCCAAGCCGGGAACAGAATACCGGGGGCGATACCGGGCAGGCTGTGTATTTGCGGAACGGTTGGGATTTTGCACAACAAAGAGCAATGGTTAATGAGCCAACATTTAAAAAATCAGAAAGACAATTTCTTAGAGTGGCACTTTCTATTTTAAGAATAAAAGATATTGCCAATTTGAAACTTTCAGATATTGAAATAAAAATTACCAGATCAAAGACAGATAATATGTTGGTTAAAGCACAGGTGTTACAAATTTTGTTATTGTGCGGGATTGAACTGGGTGATGCGATTAAAACGTGTGATTTGTGGAGCGATCCGCAACAGATTGCCATTGATAGCAAAGAAAGTTATGTGAACACAAATAAGCAGAATGTAAATAAAGTTAAGGAAAATATAGTTTGATTTGTGACTGATTGGTTTCTGGTGTTCTAAATTTATATAGCGCTTATGAAAATTCAAATAGGAGATTAGAAGGACGGAAATTTATATGATAGATTTGTCAGGAAAACAGTATACGCGGTGGAGAGTTATTTCCTTTGCTGGTAAGAAGAACAGAGAACGGATCTGGCAATGTGAATGTTTATGTGGAACAAAAAGAAATGTTTCCGAGTATAAGTTGATTCATGGAAAAAGTAAATCTTGTGGTTGTATGAGAAGCGATGCAAAGTTTCAAAATGAATACAACATTGTTGGAAATACAGTTTATGTCAAAATAAGAAATACTGAGCAAATTATGCTGTGTGATTTGGATGACTGGGAAAAATTAAAGAAATATTGTTGGAATTTGTCAACTACTGGATATGCATATACTGTAAGGAAAAAGAAGCATTTAATGTTTCATACTTTAATTATTGATTGTCCAGATAGCATGGAAAGAGATCATATAAATAGAAATAAGCTAGACAATAGGAAAGAAAACATTAGATTAGTAAAACATAGAGACAATATATTGAATATTTCTCTAAAAAAGAACAATAAAAGCGGGCATAATGGAGTGTATTACGATAAGGCGAGAAGTAAATGGGCGGCAACTATAACTGTGTTTGGAAGAAATATTGCTCTTGGGAGATATGACAAGATAGAAGATGCGGTTAATGCGAGAAAGCAGGCGGAAATAAAGTATAGATTAAGAGAAGTTTGAAATTTTTATTTTAGTTGTTAGCCAGACCGGATAATAACGGTCTAAGTATATTGCACCTATGCGTCAAATAGGAGAACTCATGAGTTGAGCGAACAACGTAAAAAAGCGTATTGAGACGGAGGTAATAAATGAGCAGAGAACAGGCGAAAAAGCATCTTATTTCCCTTGGTATCAAGGAGCCTACTGACGAGCAAGTCAGTGATTATCTCAATCAGGTAAATGGCGAGACAAAAAAAGAAAAGGAAAAGGCGGAAAAGTACAAGGAGAAAGCGGATAAGGCCGATGAACTGCAGGAGCGTGTGGATGAATTGGAACAGCAGGGGATGACCGATACAGAAAAATCTGTTAAGGCCCTAGAAGAAGCGCAAAAAGAGATTGCCAGTTTGAAGCAAAGCAATGTTGCTGCGGAAGTCAAGGCGATTCTTACGGGTGCCGGCTTGAAGGAAGACGATTATAAAGATTTTCTGCCAGGACTGGTTACGGATGATACGGAGCGGTCTAAAACAATGGCAGAAGCCTTGGTTAAAACATTATCTGCTAATGCGGAAAATGCCGTAAAGCAGAGCCAAAAAGAGGATTTAGACAATACTGGCACGCCGGATGGAGATGCCGGAGGTAAGGAAGACGAAAAATCCGAAGCAGAGAAATTTGCCGAAGCCTATGGAAAAGAGGCCGGGGAAGTATCTAAGGCCGCAGAAGCCATCACACAAAGTTATTTGAGCTAAACGGAGGTAACAGAGTATGAAATTTAAGACAACGGAAGTTGCTATGCAGCCAGAGATTCTAAAACGGAAGCTCGGCGGGGAATTATTTGAGGAAATCACGTTAGATGATACAGCGTTTACAGACGGTACATGCAAAGCCGGCCAGCCGATTGATCAGTCTGGAAAGGCAGTAAATGGCGAGACAGCAGATGGCGCTCCGATCGGTATTTTACTTACAGATGTTAGTGAGGACAGGCCAATCGGAACGATTGTCAGGGCATTTGCCTGTGTGAATGAAACAAATGCAAACAAAAACGCTGGAATTACCATTGCATCTTCGGTAAAAACAGCATTGCCATTGATTGTATTTGAGTAGAAGGAGGACGAGATGAAAATTAGAGATATCTTTTCGGCGGCGGCAATTGCGATTCGGCATTTGACCGCTGCTAGCAACAAGCAGCAGTATCTTGGAAAGGGATTATTTCCGGCCAAGAAAAAAATGGGGTTAGATCTGAAATGGATCAAGACAGCCAAGGGATTGCCGATTTCCCTGGCGCCGTCCAACTTTGACGCAAGGTCTACGATCCGTAGTCGATCCGGTTTTAAGATGGACGAAACCGAAATGGCTTTTTTCCGTGAATCATATATCGTGAAAGAGGCAGACGAACAGGAGATCCTGCGTGTAGAGGATAGTACGGATCCCTATGCAAAAGAGGTTATTGACCGAATTTATGATGATGCAAATAATCTGATCGCTGGAGCAGAAGTAGTGCCAGAACGGATGATTATGCAGCTTTTGGCGGCAAGAGACGGGCATCCGAAGATCTCCATACAGGCAAATGATACTACTTACGCTTATAACTATGATCCAAGCGGTAGCTATGAGGCTAAGAATTTCCTGGAACTGGCTGGTACCAGCAAGTGGGATGATACGGAAAATTCTGATCCTATGGAAGACGTTGCTGCAGGCATTGATGCCGTGGAGGGAGAAACCGGGGAAACGCCTTCTATCATGATTATTTCTAAGAAGACAATGAGCCTTTTGAAGAAAAATAAGGCGATTAAAAATGCCATCCTCTCCAAGAGTGAAACGCCGGTGGTCTTTGTTACAGATAAAAAGATTAAAGAACTGTTTAGCGAGGAACTTAACATCGGCATCATTGTGTATACCAAAAAATACAAGGACGAAAGCGGTACAGCTTCTACATTCTTCCCGGATGGATTTGCGACCCTGATTCCGACCGGAGCTTTGGGAAATACCTGGTATGGATGTACCCCGGAGGAAAGAACCGGCATGCAGTCCGCAGATGCAGATGTACATTTAGTTGGAGATACTGGCATTACCGTAATGGTAACTACGTCCCATGACCCGGAGCAGACAAAGACTACTGTATCTGAGATCGTCCTGCCGTCTTTCGAGAGAATGGACGAGACGTATCAGATCAAGTGCTATTAAGCGGAGGTGTGACATGAAATATAATCATGCAGTAAAACATAACGGAATATTTTATCCTGCTGGTACCGACGTGCCAGTAAAGGGGAAAGGGAGAAAAACAGACGAGAAAACAAAGGATCCTTCTGAAAAGGAAAGCAATAGTGTCCCTGAGGACGACAGCGATTCTTCTCCCTCAGGGAAAGAAGAAGGATCTAAGAAAAGCGGAAAGTAAAGGGAAGAGTTATGCCAGAGGAAATTACCAATACCAGCGGATTTGAGCCAGGAACTTTCGAATATCGTGTTGCTGAAAAGGCGAGCATGTATCTCGATGAAGACGAAAGAGTACCTCCCTTGGCGGTAGAGTTTGCGATAGCAAAATTTAAGGACAGAATAAATTTCCCTCATAGCTTTACTGGGGAGCAAATTTCCGCAGTAATGGAGAACAATATTTCTACCATTGCAATGGCTGTGGTAGATTTGACAGCAAAAGCAGGGGGCGAAGGAGAAACAAGCCATACAGATAGCGGCACCGCCCGGCAGTATGAGAACGCTTATCTCTCTCTTTCCTTGTTTGCTGACATTGTGCCTTATGTGGACACACCTTTTTAGTTTGCTTGTTTGAGAATGATGTAAAAACGTATGGTGCTCAAATGAACAGATTGAGATTTCATTCTGGATCTTTTTAGGAATCAAGTGGTACGCCTGACGGTTCCTTGTCCCTCCCTTTATGTCAGGCAGGGCGATATCTCAGTGGTGGTTGGGAGCGATATCAATGATAAGGGGAGAGTAAAATGCGAGATTTAAAAAGAAACCAGAGGAAGCTGCATTATTCCTTATACGAGAGACAGTCAGAGGGGAATGATTTTGATGTGCTGGACACAGTAGCAAAATATTCCGCCCCAGTGGAGTTTCGAGCTAGTCTTAGTGATGGAAAATCCGATGCGGAGGACTCTCCTTTCGGAAAGGATGTTTCTTATGACAGGATCATTTCTACAGTCAATAAGGCGTTACCTATTACAGAGACTTCGTTAATATGGTACAAAGCCAAACCGGTATTCCATGCGGATGGCTCGATAGATGCTAGTAGCGCAGACTATAAAGTGGCGGCACCGCCATTGGATGGCCTGAATGGTGTCCGAATTGCAATAAAGAAGATTTCTAAGCCGGTTGTGCCGCAGGACGACAGCAAAGATCAGGAGGAAGAGGATACCGGCACCGTAAATGATACGACAGAGGGAGCCGGGACGGCTGGAAATGATGATTTAGAGGATTGGTAACATGCCAAAACAGATTCGTTTTACCTATGACAGTGTGTCAAGCATTGATTTAGCTATCCGGGAATTGCAGAATTATCAATCAGATATTGCGTATAAATGCAAGATCCTGGCGGAACGCCTGGCAAGTATCGGCGTAGAGATTGCCAGAGCAAACCTTGCCGATTTTGATGCGATTTACAGCGGAGAGCTGCTTTCTAGTATTAAAGCAGAATATGACGGGAATATCCCGGATGGAGCTACATGGATGGTTGTAACAAGCTGTCCATGGGCTTTTTATGTAGAGTTCGGATCGGGAGTAGTTGGTGCGAATAGTCCTCATCCAGATCCAGGGATTGCCGGATGGAAATATGACATCCATGATCATGGAGATCTTGGATGGTATTACTTTAAGGATGGTGAATGGCATTGGACAAAAGGCATGCCAAGCAGACCATTTATGTATCAGACAGCGATGGATTTACGGTCAAGAATTGAATCCGTGGCAAGGGAGGTTTTTGCTGATGCTCAGTGTATGGAATAAAGTAAATAGGAAATTGCAGCAGGCATTAAAGACGAAAGAGGATGCTCCCTATCCTAAATTAGTATTGACTTCAAAGGATGTTTCGGATGGTCCGCCGGGCTTCCCTTGCCTGTTTATTAATTCCCTGGGAGAACCCACGGACGGAAGCGATTTTCAGAGCAATCAATGTTACATTGTTTCTACAATAGAATTACAGACATTTTCGGCAGAATCTCCTACCGGTTCGCAGACGGAAGCACGACAGATCATGGATGCCGCAGGCGATGTGATGGTATCAATGGGATATCAACCGATTGCCGGGCCTTTCCAGGATAACAGAGGGTATTTTCGAACGATTGCCCGGTTTAGAAGGCCGGTAGGCAGTGGGGACGAGCTATGAAAAATGATAAAAGTGCAATAAGCATTTTTATATAGCAACAGTAGAATAGAAGAATTTCGTTATTCTGTGAGATTCTTTTTGTTTTCTAAAAAGGAGGAAATTCTAATGGATTTATCAACAATTGGCGTAAAATTTGGCTGGGCGGTGGAGACAACTGCAGGGCAGAAGCCGGCAGTATTTACCTGGATCAAAAGATGTAGTAAGATCGCTGGTATTGCTGTGACAAAAGAGAAGATTGACGTAACCTGCTTCGAGGATGAAATCAAGAAGTATATTGCTGGTGTCGGAGATACTGGTGGGGACTGGACATTGAATTTCAACGGTACGAAAAAAGGTTCTTCAACGGATATCGTGCGAGCGTGGAATCATTTACTGGATGCTTCTCAGTCGGCAGCAGCAAACGGTTTGGCCACATGGGGAAATATTTACGTTCCTGGCTTTGGATCTTACTTTGTAAAGTTTGAACCGGGAGAAATCCCTATGCCGGACTTAGAGGTTGCCGGTAAATTGGATCTGCAGATTTCAAATGTAGTCAACGAGTACATGGGGCTAGGCGAAGAGCTTGAGCCGAAAGAGGATGCTACTGGCGCTGGGGCTTGAATGAGCCATTAAGTGAAAATGCAGAAGATCATGAGGATGCTACCGGGGAGAGTGGATTTTCCCGGTAGCACGAAAGGAGTGTGTGAGTTTTGAAGTTTACAGTTGATGGCAAGGAATACATATTGGAATATACATTCGAGGCGGCAGAGAATCAGAAGTGCGTAGATGCCATGACAGATATTTTCGGCGGCGCCATGATGACGAAAATTGATGAAACGAAATCAGAGGCATTGCAGATCCGAGACTTTTTGATGACAATTTCTGATCTGCCACGTATGGCGATGGATATGTTTTACGCTGGTTTGCTGGAGCATCACGGCGAAGACGGGGATGGTACTATTACCAGCCGCTTAGACGCTAAGAGGCTGTATAAGCAGTTCTGTAAAGAGAATCCTGACGATGCGACGGCAGTGTCATATTATGGGGTGGTAACGGCCATAGCAACGCAGATGGAGGAAGACGGTTTTTTCAAACGGACCGGGATGGAGGACATTCTGGACAGCATGACAGAAAAGGTCAAAAAACCAAAGAAACAGCCACAAGATCGCAAGAGAAAACAGCCGACCAAGAAACAGAAGGAAGCAATGGAGAAAGCGGCGACGGAAGTCAGCCCTTCTACGTCCGAGTAAGATCCGAATTCCTTCCATATGCCCTGCTCTACGGCGTGCCTTATGATTTGTTCTGGCACCTGAATCCAAGCAAGCTAAAGCCTTTTAAGCTGGCTTATCAGAAGCGGCTTGAGGTAGAGGAATGTGCAAGGTGGAGGAATGGATTGTACGTCATGCATGCAGTAGGCGCATGTTTCGGTGGGAAGTATCCAGAACAGCCATTTAGAGAAGAGCAGGAAAATGGCGGATATTTGGATGATACAGAGGAAGAAGAAAATTATACGGAAGAAGAAATTATGCGTGCAAGGGAAGCCTTGGTTGTAAGCCTGTCGATTATGGAGGGCAGAAACAAGCGGGCTAAAGCGCAGATGGAACGTCAAAGGCTGCGAGAACAGGAACAGCAGGGGAGTGATTCTTAAAGGGGTCACTCTCTTTTTGTTGTCCAGAAAGAGGTGGTACAATGTCAGCTACTGTTGATAGTTTAAGTATAAAAGTGGATGCGTCTGCCAGAAGTGCCAGCAAACAGTTGGATATTCTGGTCGAGAAGATGATAAAACTGCGGTCTACTGTTGATGGGATCAGTGTCGGCAATCTTAATAACCTGTCTCTTAGTATTCAGAATTTCTCCAAGGCCGCCAAGGGATTAGGAGAGGTTAAAACTGCCGATTTTACGAGAATGGCAAAAGGAATTGAAAAACTGTCTAATATCCGTAAAGGAGAATTAAACCGGGCAGCTACAGCAATTACGAATATTTCAAAGGCACTTTCGAGCATGGGGAATGTCAGTGAAGGAGCGGACAAGATCGGGCAGTTGGCGAGTGGCATATCCAAATTAGGATATAAGAGTTCGACACAAGCTATTGATAATATCCCGAAGCTAACTACGGTAATACGGGATATGATGGCAGAGTTGTCTAGGGCCCCGTCTGTATCCAATAATTTAATTAATATGACTAATGCCATGGCAAATTTGGCAAAGCATGCCGGTGGGCTTAGAAATCTTTCGAACGGAATGTCAAAAGCAGTGGGCGATATGTTTAAGTGTCAAGGTGCATTATCCAGGCTTGCTGGAGGAATGTCGCATTTTGGGAATGGTGCTAGAGATGCAATTTTTAGATTAAAAGGCTTTGCTTTACAATCCAAAAATGCTTCTAAGAGTACAGCGTCATTTATTTCTAAGCTGGGCATGCTCTATGCAAAAATATGGTCCATTAAACGTATTTGTGACGTGTTTGGTAAATCAATAGGATCTGCAATGGACTACATTGAAACATATAACTACTTTCAAGCAGGTTTTGGACAGGTGGCTTCAAATGCTGATCTAAGTCAGTGGAAAGAACTCGGCTTCCGATCAGCTAGGCAGTATGCGGAATCTTTTCAAAATGAAGCAGAGAAATTGACAGCTAAAATGACGGGTTTCGAGGTGCAGGATAATGGAGAATTGATTTCTACTGGGCTTCCTAACCTGGGTATGGACCCGGATAAATTGATGAATTATCAAGCAATGTTTGCTCAAATGTCCAGTTCCATGGGGGTAGCTAGTGGCACAGCTACGGATCTATCAAGGGTTTTGACGGAAATAGGAGCTGATCTTGCTTCTGTTAAAAATATTGATTTCAAAAGTGCGTGGGAAGATATGGCAAGTGGGCTTACAGGTATGAGTAGAACTTGGGATAAGTATGGTGTTAATATCCGAAATGCAAATCTGAAACAGAAACTACATGAATTGGGAATCAAGGCTAATATAAATGCATTGGGGCAGAACGATAAGGCGCTTTTAAGGACGATTGTTTTACTGGAAAGTACGAAATATGCCTGGGGCGACATGTCCAGTACGATTAATCAGCCAGCAAATCAGTTAAGGTTGTTAAAAAATAATTTTAGCAGTATTTCTCGTCAAATAGGAAATATATTTTTGCCAATTGTAGCAAAAACTCTTCCGTACTTAAATGCATTTGCTATAGCTGTGCGGAGATTAGTTGAATACGTAGGTAGTCTTCTCGGTGTAAATACAGAGTTATTTAAAAATACAGGGGGCGACAATAGTGGCCTTTCTGATTTAATGGATGATGCAGAGAGCGCTTCCACAGCAGTAGATGATACTACAGATTCCGTCAAAAAGTTATCAAAGCAGCTTATGGGTTTTGATGAACTTAACGTTATCACGACTAACGATTCTAAGAAAAAGGACAAAGAAGACGAAGACTCTGGAGCAAATATTACTAGCGCATTAACGGATGCCTTAGATGATGTTATGTCAGATTATCAAAAGGTTTGGAACAAAAAATTCAAAGAAATGCAGAATGATGCTGAAAAGTTCGCTGACAAGCTAACCAAGCTCTTTAAGAACGCCTGGACAAGTGGGGATGGTTCTGACATAGGGTCTGCGATTGCCGGATGGCTCAATAAAGGGATCTCTTGGGTTAATAAGAATGTGGATAAATTCGCTGCCGGATTGAAAAAAATCGCTAATATGCTGGCGACCGGGGTAAATGGATTTGTGGAAAAGCTAAATTGGGCTGGCCTGGGTACAGCGATCGGAAAGTCGCTGAAAGCCTTTTTCGACGCAGAAACACATTTTTTTGATAAGGTAAATTGGGTAAATCTAGGGAAATCGTTAGCTACCTCCCTCAATTCTGCGATAGATACCGGGGTGCTCCAGAGCTATTTCAAGTCAATTGCGTCTAAGTTAAGAGCCGCAATTGAAACGGCGTTTGGAGCGGTTACCACTTTTAAGTTTGATAAACTGGGCAGCGCCTTAGGACAGGGTATTAATGATTTTTTTAAAACCATGGGGAAGGTCAATAAGCAGACCGGGTTAAATGGCTGGCAGGAATTAGGGAAGACCCTGTCGGATGGAATTTCGGGCATTACTGAATCATTGGCTGTGGCGTTAGAAACGGTAGAGTGGGAAGATGTAGGGCAGGCGATTGCCGATTTTATCGGAGAAATTAATACGGGAGATATTGGATGGAAGCTAGGGAAGTTGGCGAAATCTCTTGCAACAGCCTTTTATACCCTAGTATCCGATCAAGAAACATGGGCTTCTTTGGGAACTAAGATCGGGGATGGTATTAACAAATTTTTTAAGAGCATGAACACTGTTGATAAGAAGACCGGATTAACTGGCTGGGAAACCCTCGGAGAAAGCATAAGCAATACGATCAAGGGAATAACAGGAACAATTACAACGGCGTTAGAAACAGTAGAGTGGATTGAGGTTGGAAATGCAATAGGAGATTTAATCGCAGGCATTAAATGGGGCGAAGTTGCCTGGGATTTTGTAGAAATGGCAGACGAGGCTTTTGGTGCGGTTTGTGATGCGATAGCCAAGATCCATGAAAAAGCCCCTTTAGAAACTGCTATTGTAGATTTATTTGCTGGTTTAGCATTAACTGGGGTATTGGGAAAGATCACAGATGCAATAACGTTAGCCCTTGCAGGAAAAAATCTTACCCTGGGAAAAGTTGCTATCGGCGTAGGCCTAGGTGCCGCAACTTTAAAGTTGGCAAATAAAGGAGACTGGACGGATTCAATATTGGCAGCTATTACTGCGTTTATGGCAGCAAAAACCTTTACGGGAAATACTAAATTATCCCTGAAAATAGCAGCGGTAACTATTGCGCTTGCTGGAGGCTTCACTTTGGGCAAAAAAATAGGGGAATGGATTCAAGATCAGATATCGCCAGAGGATATGAAAGAATATAGGTATGAATTTAAATTTACTGATCTATTTTCATATAGCCCTGAAGAATGGGCGCAGGGTATGGCTGACTGGTGGGTAGATGTAGAAGATTGGTGGGGGGGCGTAAAAGATTGGTGGGAGAATAAAAAAGATAAACTTGTATTGACTATAAAAGGAAAAATTGATGAAACTGTTGATAAGGTTAAAGAAAAATGGGATTCCATCAAGAGCAAAACAGCAGAATTAGTCGCATCTGCCAAAGGAAAAGTGCAAGGCGCCTTAGCAACGATCCATGAGGGTTGGGAAAAAGTAAAGGATAAAACTTCCTCATTAATTGCGGAAGCCAAGGAAAAGGCTGCTGGTGCTCTCGATAAATTAAAAGGTGCATGGAATGATATTAAGAGCAGTACAGTAGTTAAAACCTTAGAGCAAAAAGGGAAGAATATCATTGATTCTGTGAAAAAGTCATGGGATGCTATTAAGAGCGGTAAGGTAACAAAGACTTTAAAACAAAGTGGAAAAAATACAATCAAAGCTGCGGCAGAAGTTTGGGGAAAAATTAAAGATGGTACAGTGACTAAAACACTAAAGCAAAAAGGAAAAAAGACTATTGAAGGAATTCGGGATACCTGGGATGCAATTAAGAGTAAGACTATTTTTGGTTATTTAAATGTTGATGCAATAAAGTCAGCAATAAAGACTATAATTAATTGGATTAATAAGTATATAATAGGTGCAATTAATAAGATTAGCGTAAAAATTCCTAATTGGGTGCCTAAAATGGGCGGTAAGACATTTGGTTTTGATCTTAAGGAGATTAAATTGCCTGCAGCTTTCGCATCCGGTGGCTTCCCGCAGCAAGGGCAATATTTCCTGGCACGTGAGAGTGGACCAGAGCTTGTAGGTACGATTGGCGGCAAGAGTGCCGTTGTCAACAACCCACAGATCGTCCAGTCCGTGTCCGATGGTGTTTTTAACGCACTGGCTCCGGTGCTAACACAGGTGGTTAATGCGGTAAATGGGTTACAGGCAAATTCACAGGGCGGCCAGCCTTTGTATGTAGAGGGTGTCTCTGACGGAGATATTGTTAGAATAACCACCAGGGCAAACTCGGATTACAAGAAGCGCTTCGGGAAGCCTTTGTATATCTGATGTTTTTTCATCCGTCTGCGTTAAGTTGAGTTTATTTATCAGATATTATTGCTTAAAAATGAAAGGAAGTGTATAATTGTGGCAAATAGTCAAAAGAGAAGGAGCGGTATTATGAGATTATATAATGTTTTCTATGCTTGTAAGCTATGTCTGCCGAGTATTAAGGCGGTATCTGTGGCAGATTCAATAAAAGATTCAAACGTTGTTTTTGTAAATAACTGGTTGGCTTGTAAGGAAGCCCTGGATGCGTTAAAAAGTATTGAGTGCTTTGACAAGGATATAAATAAATTATATAAGTTATTAGATTGGCAGTTAAACATTGATAAAGTGCGTTTGCCAAGTTCTCAAAAACAAGACTTTGAAAAGGCACTTATGAAGGTGCTTGGATCAGTAGAGATATTGGTAAATCTCTGCGATATGCTGGAAATAGGGGAAGCCGGAAGTGGAATTGATGTAAAGATTCCGAAGTGCGATTCCTTGAAAGAATATATGGGGTACTTGAAAGAAATCGACTTTATGTTTACGCAGTGTCCATATCTGTTGCATGAGGAAGAGGAAATTAAGTTCAATAACGTGGATGTCGGCTCACAGTGGCTTGCTTTTGCTGTTACTGGGATAACTGGGAGTTTTTACATACTTAACAATCTTGCAAAATTGGTGCAAAAGGCAATTTCGATTAAATCAAACATTCTTGTATATCGGCAGCAGGAAGAACAGTTAAAGGAAATGCAGTTAAAAAATGAAGTCTTAGATGAAACAGTGGAGACATTTAAGAGGTTCAAACAAACCTTGCTGGATGATAGCGTTGCCGAATTAGAAGGGGACATAGGAAAGCTGCGAGATGGAGAAGAACGGGATAAAGTGAAGAAAACACTAGAGGATATGGTTGTTTTGATGGATAAGGGTGTGGAAATTTACTCATCCATCGAAACGCCGAAGGAGGTTAAGGTATTGTTCCCGTTAGAAAAAGATACCGTGATACTGCCAGACAATATTACAAAACTCATTGAGGAGAAGGAGGAAGAATAGTTCAGGAGAGTAGAGAATTTATAGATTGACGAAAAGGTGGCTTTGGCTGCCTTTTTATTTTTAAAAAATTGAAAATTGTTCGACAGTATGGTATAATTTCTTTATCAAATGATGAAGGAAAAATTAGTATTGACAAAGTAAAAAAATATAGTCATATTGCAAAAATATTAAAAATTCTTGAGCGAATATTAATTAAACTTATGATTAATATAACATTTTTGAATATTTAAGAAAAAATGCAAGAAAGGGGGGAAGAAAGTTGCGACATTTATCATTGGTTGTGTTTTTTGTGCTTGGGCTGCTGCATGGATTTTTAATTTTCCTTGAAAATCATAGTAATTTCGCAAATAGCAAGAGAATCATAATAGGTCTTGGGGTACTATTTGCCATTTTTTGTTTTGTATTTGAATTTTATCCAATAATCGGGAACAATGATTTATCATATGCTCCCGCAAATCCTACCTCTACGAATCCTATTCCCACAGAGAGTATTCGTCCGTCGGATTATGTTGTTGTAACTCCAGGACCTTTGCCATTACTAAAAATACCTAAGCCTACAGAATCAGTCTCTATAGAGCCTGCGCCTACGAATGATAATCTTATAGAAAATGCTGATAAGAAAGTTAGTATAGAAAATAATGCTTTAGAAAAAGACAGTAAAGCGAAAGAAAAAAGTGAGTCAATAGGAAAAATCAAAGGAATCTTAAAAAGAAGTATTACATATATTTCTGGCTTGTTTACTCCATATTTTTCAAAAAGAGTTGGAAAAAGAATGAAGAAAATAAGAAACGAGAAGGACAAAAAGAAGAATAAGAAGAAAAGCAAAAAGAGATGCAAAAAGAAGAATAAGAAGAAAAATAAAAAAAGATGCAAAAAGAAGAATAAGAAGAAAAATAAAAAGAGATGCAAAAAGAAGAAGAGTAAAAACAATTAAATACTGTTACCAATGTTCTTTAATGCAATAAGTAGTTGAGATTTATTAAAGAAAGTGTTTAATTTTGTATTAAACTAAAAACATACAATAATTTGACAAATTTTCCAATTTTTGGTAATATTATGTCAAAAAATGTTTAGGAGGAATATAAAATGGCATTAATTACGTGTAGCGAATGTGGAAAGGAATTTTCTGATAAGGCAGATAAATGTCCTAATTGTGGATGTCCTAACCCAAATGCAAAGGAAACTGTTGTGGAGATCAAAGAGAAATGTAAGGGATTTTGCTCTGCCGGAAGATTAACTATAGGTATAATATCGATAGTATTGTTTGTTCTTATTGCTTTTCAATCTTGTGCAGCAGGAATAAGCAATGCGATTGAAGAAAACGGAGCAAGTTCTGGTTCTTATGGATTTTTCCTTGCTGTCTTTATGCTGATTGCAGGAATAGTAGGAATTTGTACAAGAAACTCTAGAGGAAAAGCAGGAGCAATTATAGCAACTGTATTTTATTGGATTTCTGCATCTTGTTCATTAGGACAAAGTAAAACTTATGGAGATATTGCTATATGGGGAACGGTTTCGTTTATATTCGGGCTGTTTTTTCTTATTTGCGCAATAAAAACAAAGAAAAATAAAGCTGAAAACGCTATGTGAAGCCTTTTTGGGAATTTATAAACAATATCGTCCGTTTATCGCAATGTTTAGTTAGATAATATAAGAGGTGGCATGGGTTATATACATTGGGAAATATAGTATGAATTATAAATATAAGCAAAGAGAAGGAAAATTTAAGAATTTGGAGAAGGATTATATAAATTGATGGGAGATACGAAAATATGAGCAAAGAAGTTAAAGGTGCAATTGTGGGAGCTTTAATAACAGGTTTTTTCGCTGTTATTGCAGCATGTATAACAGAAGGGCGAATATTTCCATCATCGTCAACTACTTCGCTAACAACTCCTGCGGCAACAAAGGTAGTTTCTGATGCAGTAGAAAATGAAAGCGTAGTGGTAGGAGATGAAAACGCATTTGTAGAAGAAACTAGTGCGCCGGTTACGGATGCTCCGCCGAAGGAAATAAATATTAGAGATTTAATACCGTTAGTTGGTAGAGATGAAAAATTTTGGGTAGATGCAGCGGGTGAAAAAGATAATTTAGGAAAAGATGATTATGAGCTTTTGGTATACTGTGGAGATGAATCAAGACGCAAAGATATTATCTATCCGCTTGATAAAAAGTATAAGACATTAAAAGGGAGAATTGCGTTATCAGAAACTGATAACGATATTGATGACGGGGTATGGTTTGAATTTTACGAAGGAGAAAAGAAGATTGGAAAAACAAAACATTTAAAAGCAGGGGAGAGGCCGTTTGATTTTGAAATTAGTGTCAAAGGAGTTAAAGATTTAAGGATTGTTGCGACAGGTTCATTTTTTTTCAATGATGTTAGTGTTTTAACCAATGGATTTTATTTAGAGGAGTAACAAGTTTTTTGCGTTAGCAATTAAATTATATTTTCTGCAAATAGTCATAGAATCTGTGGTTAGTGTTTACCATACAAGAATCAGAACATTTTTGGCGATGGGCATTATGGTATTTTAATAGTACATATATCAATAAAATCTGTTTGTATTTTGGATGGTGTGATATGATTTGACAATATAAATGTTAAATTTACAGAAGAGAGGTTTTTTATGAGCAAAAAATTATTTTTATTTATTATCACTGTTGTTTTGATGTGTTCTGTCGTGTCAATTGGTTTTTTTCCTGCCCAAACGGTAAGTGCGATGTCTAAAGATGCTTACAAGAAAAAGTGTAAGATGAAATATCATGATGCAGTATTTTTTACAAAAAAGAACTTGAAGGGGAAAAGAGTTAAGTTAAGGCTTTTGATTGGAGAAAATGCACATTTCGATACATATTTAGATTCAGCTACGCAGGATTTTGTGAAAAAGAACAATATACAAAGATCTTTTTATAAGTGTTACGTTAAGCGGAAAGGAAACAAATCGTATGTGAGCAATGGGACGATATCGGTATATCTTCCCAAAAAATTTAAAGCAAGCAAGTATCGAGCCGGAAAATATATAACCGTGTATGGTAAAATTGCGTCTTTTTCAACAAATACTTGGACTGGGTATAATTCAGTGTCTGTTGTGGCTAAGTATATCGAAAAAGGGAAGAGGTAAACTATGTTTCTATCTTCTGGTATATTGATATGATTTTGGGAGGAGTTACATGAGAAAAACAAGAACTATTGATAAGGTCACTGGAAGGATAAAATGTCCTGCGTTCACTTGTAGAAGTGCAGATATACAAATTATAGATAAGGGGCTGTTTTCAACAAAATATCAGTGTCGGAAGTGTGGCAGAACATTTAAAAAGTGATATATGATAGGATCATACCATTTTTCATAATGTGTGATGAGATAGTATGAGGGCGGCCATAGACCGCCCTTTGATTTTAATTATACTTCCGCTTTGGGTGGTAAAGTATTAGCATGTTGCCAAGGAGGGTTTTATGAAAAAAATAGTATATAACGAGGATACAAAAGAAATAGATGTTATAGAAAAAGAGGGGATAGAAGATCATGAAAAAACAGAGAAAGGAGATACAAAGAAAAGACCAAAAGGGATTAGAGCATTGTTAGAAAAAAACAAGATTTTCTTTGAGATTTTTTCTTTTGTTTTTGTTGGGGGTGCGGGTATCGTAATATCTTTTGTTGGTTTGAAATTCAATAAAACAATAGTAGATATAAACCAAAGGCAGTTGGAGATTACGGAGAACGATAAAAAACCACATTTTTATATTAAATGTGATTATCTTTCAGTTGATACTACAAAAATAGGAGTTGATGGGAAAATACCTAAATGTCATTATAATATAGTTAATAAAGGGGAAGATATTACAGATGTTTCGATAAGTCCGGATTCATATATATTTTTTTATATGCCTACAAATATAGAACGAGAATATTACATATTCAAATTTTGTTCAAATGATTTTTGGACTGATGGCGGAAGAAGTATAGGAACTATTGAAAAAGATAAGGATTATATGTTTACTGAGTATATATTTGAAGATAAAGGTATGAGTGAATGGATGGTCATTGCGAAGAATGTTTCGAAGCATTTTTCAGATATAAAATGTACGCACAAAAATATTGCTAGTATCCATTACACTGATTATATGGGAGAGGAAAAGGAAGAGTTTTTTTCGTTTGATGATAGGAATATAAAAAAAGAATCTGATGAAGAACAATGCATTTCCTTGAAATGTGATTATGGTAGTGATTTGGATACGCTAAAGACAGGAACGCAAGAGGTGGAAGAGGCAGTGGAGGAAATTAAAAAAGGAATAGAGGGTTGGTTAAGAGACAACAAAGGTTCAAGGGGTTATGAAATACCTGATAGTACAAGGTTTGAATATTTGGGATAAATTTTAGATAAAATTAAGTTTTAGAAATTCCCTTGATGAATGATAAGAAACTAGGTATGAAAGAGGGGCAGCAAACACTCTTCTTTTTTGGCTAAATATTCTAATTAACGCTTGACTTTTGTCATGACATAATTTATACTTATGTCATGACAAAAGAAAGGAGATGATGAATTGTCGCCTAGAACAGGCAGGCCAACAGCGGAACCTAAGGGAAATAGAGAAAGTTTTCGATTGTCTGATAAGGATATGGAAAAGTTAAAGTTTTGCATTGAAAAAACAGGCATGACAAAAGTCGCTGTTATCCGAAAAGGCATTGAATTGGTCTATAATGAAATAAGAGCAACCAACGCTCTGGACAAGTAGCGGTTACTCTTAAACACTCAACACACCAAAGGCTGTTGATATAGCAATTATATCTCCCTTTGGTGTTGTTGTCAAACACTGAGAGGAGTTTTTATTATGCAGAAAATTTCCTTCCAATGAGATTGGATATTATAAAAATTTAAATATTTTGGAAATATGCTATTGACATTAAATGTGCAACCAATTATAATAAATGTGCAACCAATTAAGATGGGAAGGAGATGATATGGTGTCGCCAGCACATGGTAGACCGCCTTCAAAAGATCCTAAAATACACGATACGAAGATTAGAATGTCGGACAAAGATATTGAAATGTTGGAGTATTGTTGCAAAGAAACTGGAAAGAAAAAGGCGGAGATTATTCGAATAGGCATTAGAAAGGTTTATGAGGAATTAAAAAATAAGAATGACTGATACTTTGGACGGTTCCAGCCATTCTTAGTTGCTGTCAGAGGTTTCCCATCTGATAAATCTATCATATCAGATGGCGAGACTTCTTTCAAGAACAAATTTTGGAAAGGAGTTTTTTATTATGCAGAAAATTGAACAGACGATCACATCTCTGGAGGTAGCGGAGATGGTTGGCAAACCACATGCTAACTTATTGAGAAGTATCCGTACATATGAGCAGCATTTCAACCAACTCAAAATTGATTTGGTTGAATTTTTCCAACAAACATCGTACATAGACGGGAAAGGCGAGGAAAGAAAATCTTACAACATTACGAAGAAAGGCTGCGAGTTCATTGCCCACAAAATGACAGGAATCAAGGGGACGGAGTTTACCGTCAAGTATATTGATCGCTTTCACGAAATGGAGCAAGCCATGACACAGGTTGCAGTGGAATCGAAGCAGAAGCCCAAACTAACCCCTGATGAAATCGTAG
>CANRZB010000037.1 GCA_947644195.1 uncultured Clostridium sp. | reverse complement strand
TCATTGTAAAATAAAAAAGAGTTTTATGCCGAAATTTGTCATAAATTGTATATAACATTGTAGAAAAAGGACTTTTTCATCCCAAATTCAAGGTTTTTGTCAATCAACAATATCACTTAGGATAATTCTTTCGCGCTAATCATTTTGTATACTATGATTACATTAGTACAAATAGATAGTTGTGATCCATTCATAGGGAGGAGTTTACAATCCATGGTACTGAAAACTGCTGAAAGAATTAAAGAACTGAGAGAGGCGAACGGATTTACCCAATCTCAGATGGCACGGAAATTGTCTGTGACTCGATCCACCGTAAACGCTTGGAAAATGGGCACCAATAAACCGTCCATTGATAAATTGGCCGATATTGCAGATTTGTTTCAAGTTACCACTGACTTTCTGATTGGAAGAAGCAATGCGCAGATCATTGATGTCTCCTACCTGGATCATGATGGAATTGAGGTAACCCGTCGACTTTTGCATTACATGAAAGCACACCAGAACTATATGGAAGAACAAAAGAACGCCGACCAATAATCTACATATAGAGAACTACGACAACACAAAAGGATTCCTCCACTGAAAATATAATCTCTCCATGGTAACGTCTTACCATTTCCTTTACACTCTGAATCCCATATCCATGATTTTCCTTATCCGCTTTTGTTGTGATAAATTTACCTCGTTTTTGAATCACTCCGTCAAAGCTATTTTCAATTCGAATTTTTAATATTCCCTGCTTCCATTGAATGGATACGGACATTTTCGGTTCCTGACTGTGCAATGCTGCATCAATAGCATTTTCCAACAGGTTCCCCAAGATAACATTAATATCAAAAGAACAAGTCAAGGAGTTCGGCAGTTGAACCTCCGCCGATACGTCAATCCCCTCCTCTTTCGCCCTAGCTAACATATAATTTAGCAGACTGTCAATTTCTGTATCGTTTGAACTCACAAACTCCCTGGGATTGTGAATGTATTCCGTCATCGTATCAATATACTGCTCCACTTCCGTATCCTGTTTTTGTTTCGCCAGCAGCCGGATCTCTGTCAGATGATGCTTCATATCATGCCGCAACTGTTTTACACGGTTCTCCGAATCCAAAATAACATCCAGCTGATTGGCATAACTGTGCAATCGCTGATGCAGCAATCTATTTTCGTTCTTTTGATACATATAATCCAACATCATATGATAGAGATAGATCACAATAAAATTGATCAGTAAAACTCCCGTACTGATGATGATGTACTCTGATGACAGATATTTATGGGTATAGGTCATATAACAAATAATACTGACACTACAGATCGGAACAAATACCAGGACAATGCTCGGAAGATTTCCCTGCTGTTTTCTGATCTCAAATATCCTGTTCATCAATACGACACATACCATCATAATCATATCTACAACGATAAAAGACAGAGAATCAATCCTCTGTCCATCCCGGTACGCCGGCAGAAGCAATCCCGTGGCCGCCACATCACAGCCTGCGCATAGCCCGGCTGTCATTGCGCTCACAAATAAAAAGTTTTTCCACCTTCTGGTGTAGAGCAAAATAACTATGGTGTTTCCTGCCAGACTGCTTACCAGATTAATCCAGGCAGTATGAAATCCCAGGTACAAGCCGCTGTTTACTGCAAAGAAAGCACCGTACACTAAGAGTTCCATTCGCTTGGACACAGAATGATCGTCAAAAAACAATACGATAAATTGTCGGATTAAATAGATCCGAATTAAGTTGCAAATTAAATACACTACTCCATTCATCATGTCTCATCCCTCTTGTAAAATCCGACGTCTGACTTCTTTCCGATAACTTCTGCTAATCGGCAATATAACACCATTCACCAATTCCACCTGGTCGTATTGATATCTTCTGACATACATGGTGTTGATAATATAGGAATGATGAATCTGCTGAAATCCCACCGGTATCTTAGCAAGCACATCACGCATCTTCCCGTAAAATTCTATTTTCCCTTCCTCCATAGAATGGCCCGGTTGGTCCAGATGCCATTCTAAATTACCATAACTGCCCGCCATATTGATCTGTATCAGTCGGTTATAACTAGTAAAATACAGAATATCCCGATATGGCACATAAAAATAATCCTTCCCTATTTTATACGCAAAACGCTTATTCCATTTGTCTGTCAACTTTATTGCCAGTTGAAGCGCCTTCTCAATCTGCACATCCGTAACTGGCTTTTCCAGAAAGTCCATCGGCTGTACCTGAAACAAATCTTTTGCATGAAAAGATTTTCCCGAAATATAAATAATCTGCATACAGTGGTCATCCATCTGGTTCCGTATGTATTTACCAATATCAATGCCGCTCAGTTCATACATTTCAATATCCAGAAACAAGACATCAATATGGCAGCCATTCATCAGGGCATGTTTTAAGGATTCCCCAGAATTCCAACACTCAACCTGTACCTGCAGCAACTCTTTTTCTGCATATTTTCGAACTGTCTCTTCAAAGAACGAACAGGTATTCAAGCCATCATCGCATATTCCTATATTGTACATCTTCTGTCTCCTCCTATTACCTAATAAATTATATGATTTCCCGACAGCCAAGTCAATTCTCTACTGACAAATAATAGTGCTTTTGTTTTGCATCAGCTTTGATTTCTCACCAAAACCAGCATAGTAAGATCGTCAAACTGCGGAGCCTGCCCGACAAATTCATCAATACGATCCTGTACCTGCTGAACCATTCTCTGTGGGTCCGCATGCTGGTCTTCATTCAGGGCCTCCAGCATCCGATCGGTCCCAAACAACTCATTCTCCGCATTGGTAGCCTCCGGCACACCATCCGTATAGATACATAAACTTTCTCCTTCCTGGATATCAAAAGCATATTCCGTATATTTTGATCCCTCCATTCCACCGAGCACGAAGCCATGCTTATCCTGCAACAGACAAAATCCGCCATCCCCTTTCCGTACTGCCGGGAATTCATGGCCTGCATTAGCCGCAAGTATTTTACCTGTGGAAATTTCCATAATTCCCAGCCATACCGTCACAAACATATCGGATTGGTTGTTCTCGCATAGCTGCCCATTGACCTCTTCCAAAATTTCCTTTGGAGAAAGACAATTCCCTACCTGGTTTTTCAGTAGTGTTTTTGCAATTACCATATACAGAGCAGCAGGAACTCCTTTCCCCGACACATCTCCTATCACAATAACCAAATGATCTTCATCCACCAGAAAGAAATCATAAAAATCCCCACCTACCTCTTTCGCCGGAGTCATAGATGCATAGATATCAAACTCTCTTCTGTCTGGAAATGCCGGGAATATCCTTGGCAGCATATCTGCCTGAATCTCTGTGGCTACATTTAATTCCGCACTGATACGCTCTTTTTCAGCGGTCACAGCCATTATATTCTGTACATAATCCAAAATACCCTGTTCCATTTTCAGGACAGATTCTGCCAGGCCCTGCAACTCATCTCCCGTCTGGATCGTCCATAACCGTTTCGAAAGCTGGGTGCCGGAAACACCAAAGTTCTCTGTCTCTTCTGCAATAATATCAATCGGCCGAATAACAGTGCGATACAGATAATACACAAACAGCAAAATAATGACTGCCATTGCAACCACAATCGATCCCAGAGTATGGAACGATAATTCCAAAATCGCACTCTGTAGCGTAGACATTGGTATTTCGACACATATCAGGATTGGCAGATCCCGTTCCTGTACCCGCACGGGAAGCACGGCCGATGTATTATAACCATATTGGCTCCTGGAAATATAGTAATTAGACGTCCGGCAATATGTCTCCAACTGCAGATTGATCTCTTTCGCATATTTCGGATTAAAGGGGCCCGTATTGCCCAATGCATAGGAATCCTCTACTTGATGAAAGGTATCAAACAGATAGTACAGAGGCGCCCAATCTTCTGCTGCCATAGCTTCTTCCTTCAATTGCTCCCGATCCACGACTGCGATAAATATATCGTTTGCCCCCATACTGGCACGCAAATGATCCATTTGCTGCCATATTTCCTGATACCGCTCCGACTCCATCACTGACCGAAAAATATCCTCATCCTTTGTTTGCAAGAGTTCGGCATAGGCCGCCAGCTCCTCCTGTGATAGCATTGTCACTACCGTTTCAGCGATATCATATGCCGTATCGTTATATTGTTTTTTGATGGATTCCCCAAATCCATGAACACCAATGACAATACTGATCCCACTAATTACCATTCCTACTATTACAAAACCCAAAATAAATTTTCGCACTAGTTTTCTTTTATTTTTCATAAATCCCTCTTTTCTATAACTACCAGTAACGTGTTCAGTCCCAGCGTACTTTGATACTCTATCCTTTCTGCCAATCCGGTAATCATCCGAATCCCCAAGTAATCAAGGCTGTCCGTGTCTGCCAACTCCAAGGGATTATAATATTTTCCAGCAGAGCGAAAACGGAGAATTCCGCCTTCACCCTTACTCAATACTCTTACATCAATCGTCCCCTGCCAGTTTAATGATTTCTCAGAAATAATCACCAGAATCTCTTCCAGCGCCAAACTAATACCATTTAGCTGTCCGGATGTAAAACCATAATCCTGGCAAAATTCTCCGATCCGAGAAGCCGCATTGCAAATAGATTTCGGATCACAGGAAACCGTAAAACTAATACTCCGCCCATTCTTTATCGAGCCTTCATTCAGCAAATAAAACAGGGATCCTCCAGAGTGATGCTGATACAACCACCAGTCAGTCAGCAACCAGCAAAATGTAGTTGCCAATTCCGATAACAGGTAAAACAAAAATATCCCATCTCCGCAATCAGATAACAACCATGCAAAACTCACCGCAAAAAAAAGAACCCTAAGAAAAATAAGGCCAACTGCCTGTCTGGTTCTTTTCAAGGCAAAATAAAAATAACTCATAACACTATTGACCGTAGCCGGAACAATCCCCAATGCAAATAGCAGCAAAGCCAGACGAACATTTGATGGATTACCAAAGATCCCACCGATCTGCCTGGAAAAAACTGCAATTATCCCTGCCAACCCCATGGAATACCATATTCCATATTTCATCTGCATCTTCTGTATCATCCTGATAGCTCCGACGTCCTTTTCTCCGGCTAAAATCCCTAACATGGTCATGCCAGTCTGAGGAATTCCAACCTGAATACAAGCCAAACATTCATTTACATTATTAGTAATCGCAAACACTGCCACCAACGCACTGCCTCCTGCCTGCTTCATAATACTACCTAACAAGATAAGGCGAACCGCCGCCAAAAAATTATTTGCGGCAACCGGAGATCCATTCTGCATTACTTTCCATAGTGTCTTCCCATCTAACCTGACCGGATGAAAATAAAAACCACTTCCCCGACCCATGAGGAAACAGAAACCCAGCAAAACTGCAGATGCCGTCGCAATCATAGAAGCATACGCCGCTCCCTCCATCCCCAAATCGAGCACATACAAAAAAACATAGTCCAAAACAATATGCAATAACGCCATAAAAAAAGTCATCCCTGCCATGCGCTTTATCCGGCCTTGCAAACGAAGGAAATATACCGGAACATACAGCAATAGTTTCCATAGGCTGCTAGCAAAAACAATTTTAAGATAACGCTCCACAAATACCGTGGTGTCCGGGGAGCTCCAAAAAACTGCCATAGAATGGGATAACCAGCTCCCAATGACCGTTATCATCACTCCCATCAGAAGCATCCATTCTATGGAAATACAATAAATCCTGTTTGCATCTGCCGTTCTGTTTCTTCCCAGAAAATGACTTGCCTCTGCCATCGCTCCGGCTGCAACGCACGAGCCAAATGTACATAACAGCAAATGGACCGCAAAGCACTGGTTTACGGCTGCCATTCCTCCTACTCCAAATTTTCTACCAATCAGAAGACTGTCTGTAAAAACAGGAATCGTGCCTCCTAGAGTCATCAAAATATTAGGCAGTAATGCTTTTTGATAGGTAACCTTTAAAATGTGGTTTCCCTCTTCCATTGAACTCTCCCTACTTTCTCCTCTGCTCCGTTCCAATTATTCAGATACATCAACCAGTGATACACCAAGATCTTCCGGTCTTCTTCAACTGTCACATCAAATGTTCCAATGAACCGACTGTCCCGGTTTGTTCTGTGCCGTATTCCGATACTTCCTCCTGTGCTCCAGTTCTCCTCTCCGCAGACAGCAGATTCGGGGCATAGATAGTTTCTTCCGATTCCGCAGATCATCATAATCGGAATTTATTTCCCTGAGAATCTGATCAAAGGTACGTGACATCTCCTGTACGGATTCCCGAACCGGGCCTCTTTCCGGCTCTAAATACAGCAGATATCCCATTGGTAACCGGGATTCCTCCACCGTCACTGCATAATCATGAAAGACCATCTCCTGTTTCTCTGCAAAGCGCAAAACCGCAGCTTCCAACATGACTGCATCTATCTTTTCTCCCGCTATGTTCAAAACCTGTTGAGATCTCCCTATGATTTCCAGTATCGGTATTCCCCTCTGATATCTCTTAATCTTGACCAAATCGCCAAAGCGATAACGATAGAAACCAGAACGATTCGTAAGAACAAGTTCATAGATTTTATGAATGCTGCCTTCTCCCATAGGATAGACAATCCCGGTATCCAGGTCTAAAAATTCGTAATATCCATTCTCCGGTATCAATGTATAACTTGGATTCTCCAGTCCCTCCGCATAGCCGGCCAAACATTCGGATAACCCATACATAAAATATTGCCATGGAATCTCTCCCGTATATCTTCGCAGTAATTTTTCCCGGTAACGAAAAAAATCGCCACCAATGCCACTGATCATATGCAGTCTTTTCCAAATTCGCGGAGCTATCGCTTCAAACCCCTGACAGAATTCCTCTTTTAAAAAATAAATCCTCTGCATGGATGGACGAAATTCTGTCAGGAGCCGGGCTTTTATTTTTTCAGATAGCTGGATTTCGGGTGGAATAACTCCCTTCTCCATGGCAGACAAAATTTCCATGCCGTGTTCCTCCAAGTAACCAAAGAACAATAATGTGTCGTACAGAAAAATACTCTGAATGGAAAGGAGATTTTCTTCCTGCAAAGCCATCCACAGTTTTACATAGAAATGATCTCCCACTTCCCCAGTAAACAGAAAATCTTTCCCGCCCACATATTGATCCAGATGTATTTCGCCCTGCTCATAGAGAAAACGATATGCTGCGGTGCTAATCATCCCCTCATTTCCCAGTTCACTTTCTATGGAAGGAAATACCGACAAGTGCAGATGTTTTCCTGCCATTCCCTCTACCTGACGCATGATATCTCCATATGCCCTGGCAAAGGGTTCCAATCCTTTTACTGTCAAAGGGATCCTCTTTGGTTTTCCCATACTGCCGCTGGTCATGACAAAACCATATAATGGATAAGCGGTAAGGATATTGCTGTTTCCCTCATACATCCGCTGTACGGCATCTGCATAATCCGAATAGTCAGAAAGAGGTACATAGTGTTGATAATCTGCCAAACTTTGAATCTTACAGAATTGATGCTCTTTTCCAAACTCTGTATCTGCATTTTCCCGAATCCACTGCATCAGCTTTTCTTCCATATCCGTTCCTTTCCTACGTAACATACCTTTCTTTTTCTCCTACCGCTTCCCCGTATCCGATATCTTCTTGCGTATGGTTAAAATATTTTTACCATCCTGGTACTCATAGCAGACCTGATCCATGCTTTTTTTCACCATATAGATGCCCAGGCCACCAATCTGCCGATCCTCTGCGGAAAGTGCCGTATCCGGGTCTTCTTTCTGCAACGGATCATAGGGAACGCCGTGATCCATAAAGGTAATCGCCACACGCAGTGGATCTTGCTCTACCTCTACCCGGATTCCTGCATCGCCCACCCCTGTCTCATATGCATAGCGGGAAATATTGACGAAGATCTCTTCTGCAGCGATTTCTATCTGTCCCAAAATACGGACTGGACAATCCTGTTTCTCCAATTGACCTCGAATAAATTCCAGCACCTGCCCCAGGTTTTCCGTCTTTGCCTCGATCGAAAAAACCTCCGCATCCTCCTGAGGTGCCAGTATGGTTAAAATATCATCAAAACCTGTAATATGAAAAACCTCCATAACGGTCTCCCCCACATTGCAGACTGCCATATTCCCCTGCCGGTTCATAACCTTTTGCGCCAGAAGCAATACCCGCAATCCAGCGGAAGAGAGATACTCCAACCCTTTCATATCAAAGAACAGTTCCCTGATTCCATCCAACCTTGCCTTGACAAGTTCCTCCAAAGCGGGGGCAGTCGTGGTATCTAATCTTCCGGTCAGAGTGATCGTTAATTTCTGCCCATCTCTGTTTTCCTTTATTGTCATAATTTCCTCCGTTCCTTTACTCTCAAACTCCTATTTTTGGGTGTTCCACCTTGCAAAGGCATTTCTGTTAATTCTTTTCCTGCTTTTTTTGCTCCGACGGCGCCATATTCTTTCGCTTGTCCTCCCGCATGTTTTTCCTATCATCTGGCACGATTCCAGCCAGCATCAGATCCCGCACCCGCTCTATCGCTTCGGGCGTCCCATGATTGGCGGCACGAATTTCAAAGTGATATTTCGCAGAATAATCCGAAGCCCTGGTATGATGACTGTGCGAACTGACGGTTCCTCGCATGGATACCTTGGCAGGTCCAAACCCCAAACCACTTTCCAAATTTCCTTCTGCCTGCATTTCCGATTCCTTCTGCTCACTCTGCCGTACTTCCATATCAAAGGTAAGCCCTACCTCATCAATCTGTAAATTTGGCAAGGGAACCACAGCAAGCAGAGGAACCTCCACCTGCATCTCCTGCCGTTCCCCTCCTTCGGTTTCCTGCTGGTACAGGAAACTGGCAGTCCGTGTTTTTCCCTGTTCGTCCACGCCCACCTGCTGTATGAACCCGGCTGTAGACCGTGCCAGCTGCATCTGTGCATCGCACGCTGCCACCAGCGGGGCGCTCACTAACTGTCCCATATCCATCCCAGTAAACTGCTCTGCAGCCATGCTATCCCTCCATTCTCTTACTCGTAATCATGATCCAGTCCGTAGGCAATTTCCAGATCCATGATACGCGTTTGGTATTTTAGAATCCTGTTCATAATATTGGTCTTTACCATGGCATATTTATCCCGGTCATAATCATAAGCATTTTCCTGAAAACCGTCCTTGCTGATCTGATAGATCCTTTCCTGTTCCTCCAACATATGCTGCACTTTTTGGTAAAGCTGTTTCAATTTCTTGACTTTTGCTCTCAAGCGGTCAATCTCTTTCCAGATCTGTTTCTGCTCATCCGTGCCTGTTTTTCCCTGCACTCCCACTGGAGTCGTATCCGTCTGCTGCACAACCTGGTTCGCACTGAGCAGATCCGTTAGGCGCAGAATCCCCTCCGAAGCCGGAAGTGCGCCCACCTGTAAATGATATTGCACCTTTGGCAGAAAATCACTGTCTCTCTGCTCTGGAGAACAAATCCTCGCCTTGACAACATTCTCCTCCGCTTCCCCATCCACACATACCTCTGCTGCAAATTGAATCTCCGCTTTCTCAATAGATAATGTATTCAAAGGAACCAGGGAGAGCAGGGGAAGCTGCATTTGCAGCTTATCTACCCGACAATGATCCTCCTCTTCATTCCGAATCTGGTCATAGGCGATATTCATATGGTTGAGCTGCACAATCTCTTCCCGTCCCTGCTGTTTGACAGTCGCCATGCTGCGCACCGTTTGCAACACCTCGGAGCGAAGCCGCTGATTGGAGGTTACCAGAGCGTGGAGCGGAGCATAAACTAACTCTTCCAGCCGGATAAAATGATTGTCCTGGTATTCTGCCTCCCCGTCCTCATGCGCTTCCTTGTCTTCCAAGGAAATTCCCATCTCTTCCTCTGTCGTTCCACGCATAACTGCTGCCTCCTTTCACTTAGCCCTCTGCACAAAACATCCTATCCTACAGACACCACAATTGCTGTATGGCTTCCCTCTTTTAACAGAATGTCTCCGCGTTTCAACAATTTATCGCTTTTGGTGTACTTGGCGTCAGTCAGTACCTTAAAATGTCCCGTCTGTTCCAACGCTGCGGCTTCATTTCCGGTATAAATGGAACCGGATACTTTAATTCCTGCCGCATTGACGCAGACTGCCACCAAAGCAGAGCAATCTGTTTCACATTTTTTATTTACCGCTGCAATGTCCCACTTTTTGGACTTTGCCAATTCGTACAATGTGGTGCGCTGGTTCTGATCATATCCGATGTTGTCATTCTTGCATGCTGCTTTCATTGCCTTAGCAATTTTTGCCGCCTCCTCTTCTTTTTTCGGGCGGATGACTTTATTCCATCCATGGTTATACCAGGAACGGATACATACCTCCCTGCCCGTCTGGTCTCCCGCCTGGCCGCCACGCGCCCTGCCTCTCTCATCAATTGATGCATGTCCTATCATTACTCCCATATTTGCCACTTCCTTTCTCTTTGGTATCCGGTCAGGCTGTCTGCCAACTCTACCCACCGGATGATTTATCTGTCATATGATCCCAAACGGTCAATCAGGCTGCTCAGAGCATCTGGGATCATAATTTCTTCATCAAAATGCTCTCCTGCAAACTTCAGCAGATTGCTCCGAATTCTTCCCGCCGCATCTGCTCCTGCTCTGCACTGCCCCTGATAAAATTCGAAATAAACACTGGAATAACAGCGAAATAAATCATTATGCATCCTGGTACTTCCCTCACCGCCATGAATTCCAGGATAATATCTGTCTCCTTCCTGATAATAAAATTGACACTCTGCCGTTTCCGTGCGAAATTCCCAAATCCATGCCAGGGGAATTTCCATTGCTTTCAACAGGGGAAGCGATGCCACCATCAACCACTCATGCCATCCTCCGGGATAACGGATCAATGCGCCGATCGCTTTCTGATTCTCTTTGTTTTTCCACAGCTCGGATACCGTAGGGATATCCAACTGATTTTCCAGATACAACAGGACATTACAATCGCTATTCCTATCTACACACAGGGTCACGCTCTGCCCGTCCGGTAGCAGAATATCAGCCCTATCGACATGAAAGGATCCCGCACTTCCATGGGGGGCGACATCGTCCTCCAAATCTTCTTCCGTGAGACCGTATTCCTCTATCAGGATCTGTTCAAATTCTTCCTCTTCGATAAATCCATCCCGCTTTACCTTTCTGCTCACTCTCTTTCCTAAACTATCACACATTCCTGTCTCCTCCTTTTGCCATCAATATTTTTAGTTTCCAGTGCCAAAACCTACCCATACCGTAACAAGCATGAAACTACAGGCTTATTCTGCCAATACGGTATCATGTAACTGCTGTCTTGTGTCCTGGATCAGAAAACCATAAGAACAGGCATCCTGCTTTACCGAAATCTGCTCCAGCAGCGCATCCCCCCTCTCCAGGCTGGCAATCGAAATCGGATCGCCCATGTAATAGGAATCTTCATAAATTTTCTCCGACTTCTCCACCGCATCCTTTAAGGGATACAACGGTACAATACGATCTCCCTCCCGAATCTCATACTCCTGCTTGGAAACTTCCACCGGCATAATCGTCTGGATTTTTCCATCTGGATGATCCTCATCAAATCCAATCACCATAATACAGAGTTCCTCGTTATATAAAACGGGGGCATGGTACTCCGTAAATTGATCTGTATGCAGTGTCTCCATCAGACAGAGAACCTGCCCCTGTAATCCCCAGTATGTTTCTGCCGGTGTGGATTCCAGAAACCCCTTTCGATGGATTGTCACATCACTGTCTGTACTGAGCAGATAGGAAACTTCATCTTCTGTCTGGCAAAAGGCAGACAGATACGCCCCAGCAATTTCATCCATTTGCTCCGGCTCTAGTTCCAGTCGAATGGATTTCTTTTTCCTGGAAGGAGTCCGCCATTCCATTTTATTTTCTTTGATGAGATAGTCCCGATACTGATGTAATAAATTCCGGTAAGTCTCGCAGAAAGAAATCCCGTCATAGACAGCGATATCGTCCTGCAGCCACTCATTCGATCCGCTCGGCAGATAGATACTTAAACCACAGGGTTCCGCCGAATAACCTCTCGTCACTTTTCGGAGTACCAGTTCCTGCACCCGCTGTTCTGCCTGCCTGCATAGATCCTGGTTCTCCTGTATGCTTCCCATAGCCTCCAGCAAATCCATGACATCAATGATCTCCGCCGCCATTCCCTCCTGCCTGCTGCCAAACCCTTGCAATTCTTTACGAACCTGACCAAACTTCTGGCATAACTCCTCGTCCACATGTTCCAGGACATTTTCCACCATTTGATGAAAGATATCGTGAAACGCCGGATAGGCTTTCATATCAATCAGACTGAGCGTCAGCTTATATTCCTGATCTGCATAGGATGTCTCATAGGATGCCAACATCGCCTCCCCAATCGTCTTTCCCAGAGCCCCCGTCTGTTCTTTCCTCTCCGTTCCGACTGCCTTTAGCCAGCTATAATCATAGCCATTCTGCGGTTCCAATTCCTCCGAAGCAATGAGATAATTCGTTTTATCTTTCAGCACAGATACCAATTCCAGATTTCCCATCAGGCAGGCGTCCAGGCTAATAAAATCAAATGCCGATTTCTGCGCCGAAGCTTCCAGGGCATCCCCGATCTCCGCCAGTGGCAGAGACGCGTCTTCAAAATGGTAATCCTTGCCAAATCCCTCAATCTGTCCGGCGCCATGATTCCACAACACCAGGCCGTAATGCTCTGCCGGATAGGACTGCACACCATAATTGATGAAGTCTGTCAGGGTATCTGCACTGCCCATATTTCGGACTTCCAACGTTTCCTCGTGCTGTATTCCTTCCTGAGAAATACAAAATCTTCCGTATTCCTTGTCCTGCATAGGTTCATATTGCCACCGGGACGCCCCCCCTGCTTCTACGACCACCCGCAGGGTATCGGCATCCATTCCCGAATCCCGGACCGCCTGTTCCATCTCCTCCAAATCTTCTGCCGCCGCTCCATAATCACTTTCCAGGTCACTGCCATCCATATATACCAGCACCGTACAATATGCTTTGGACGCCAGTTCCGAATACTGCCTGACCCGGACTCCTTCCCGCTGCAAACCATTCGTCGTGGTAATGACTGCCCCGGCTGCCAGAACCCCCAACAGACCCATCCACAAAGGCTTACTGTTTTTCTGTTTTTTCTGTTCCATGCCATCCCTCCTCGCTTACAATCTGCTTCGATAACTACCTTTCCGGCTTCTGCTACGCATTGCCTGCAATTCCGCCGCCGGGGTAACCCCCAGCTCTTTTTCCGCCTCCACAAAACATTCCTGGATCAATGGTTCCCTGGACAGATTAATAAACTCTGTTCCACTCCGGTCCACTGGAAAACATTGATACATCTCTTTTTCCACCTGCGTCAGGACGCCTGCCATATCCCCCTCGGTTCCATGCATCAGGCACTCTCCATAGGACTGGCTGGTCTGTGCTCTTGCCTTTTCCTGATGTTTTTCCAGCTTGTCTTTCTGTTTCTGTATTCTCTCGGCACTGGACACCACTTTATCGTAAAGCAGCCTTGCCTCATCATATTCAGCAATTAATTCCTTGGTCTCTGCCAGTTCCCCATCCCGGAAAACCCCCTGTTTCTCCTGATAATTCACACTTCTTTTTAAGCCGCCCATAGCATTGGCAAGCTGTGATACATCACCTGCCCTGGCACCGGTATCCAGGGTATTCCCTGCCTGATCGAGCGCATCCATAAGGGATACATTCATCGCATCAAATTCTTCCATCGGTGTCTGAAACTCATCCTGATAAATCTTCTGCATCCGGGTCATCATTGCCACGGAGGAATCAAGATGCGTTTTTGCCTGGTCGAGCCTCTTGCAGTGTTGCATCGTAGTATAGTTTTCGTGTCGGTATTTCTGCCAATTGCTGCGAAACGCTCCATTTTCTATATCCTTTAAATCCTTGTCCAGGCTTTGATGGATCGTCCGGTCAAAAACTCCTACCTTGGAACTCTTCAATTGCCCGCTTGTAATACTTTCCTTCAGTTGATAGGTCTTCCCCAGCGCCACAAATCCAATCTCTGCCTTAAAACTGATTTCATTGTTCCCATACCGGCTGGCGCTCGCATGGGCAGACAGTCGGATATAATTCAGATAGAACAGGGACATTGCCCCCTGAACCACACCCTTTACTGCTTTTAGAACACCTTCTCCCAGCTTTCCTGAGAACTCCACCACTTTCTTCGCTACCTGAAGCGCCGCCGTCGCCACACCAATAGCAGCATAGATTCCGACCTTCGCCACTTCATAAGCCCCAATTTCAATACCTTTTGCGATCGCTACAAAGACTTTTTCCCACCAGCTTGCTTCGCGAATTTCCCGTTTACAGTTCTCTATCTTCCAATTAAAACGGTCAATCTCTCGATATAACTCATTGACATGTGCCTGCGCCCGATCGATCTCCCTGGTTGCGTCATTGATTTTATTCCGCAGTTTCTGCACCGCCTGATCAATCCCCTGGATCACGGTGGTTAATTTTTCTGTCAACGGAGAGGTATCAACTGTCAGGCAAAATGCAAACTGCCCGGAAGAAAAATTTTGATATGCTACCCGAAGCTGCAAGGTAATTTGAAAAATCCCCAACCAGATCGTCCTCATATCCAGCGAAATCAAACCCTTACAAAAGATAATTCTGGTATCTACATGGAAAAGAGACAAGAAATCTACCCTTCCGTCAAAATAGAAAGAGATTTCCCTTTTGCCGGCAGAGAGGAAAAAGATCATACCGTCACTCTGTGGATTCACAAATTGAGCCATCACACTATCCTGCGCAATCGGAAGCGCCGAGCTGCTGTTACGGCTAAACTCCGATGCACCAATCTGCAAAAATCCCAAATTAATTTCCGGTATCCGGGCATAGGCGAGCAGTCCCTCCCCTTCCCGAAACGAAAACAGCACTTCAAAGGCTTTACCAAAGAGTTCTATCACGGCACAGATAAAGATTCCCCGCTCCACCGTATAATTGCCCAACCTGGTGTTCTGGGTCGCATAATAAAACTGCGCCATCAGTTTCAAACGACCGGAAGCATCAATATAATAGTGGCGCATCCGTTTTAAATCGGTCACATCCACGCCATCCCCAAATTTAGTGATCTGTACCTGCGACGCATCCAAATGCAGGGAGGAAGACTTCACTTCCGCATTAAAATGCGCTACAATCCCCTCGATGTCCCGATTTTGGACCATCGCAGAACCAAAAGGGGAAAGCGCTTGAAAAGGTAGTCCTTTTATGCGGATAAAATCAAAAACTTCAATCCCATTGAGATGGGTCCCCAACAGATTATCCATTAAAATAGGGATGGATAAATCGCTGACGGCCGCCGACAATAATTCCGGTACTGCCGCACTGCCCTGTACCCGCAAAATTACCGCTCCAAACAATCGAATCTTCCGAATATACAGATTGGTGTACAACCCAAAAGTAATTCCACTGGATACCCGAATCATCAGACAGGTATCCCCAATAGAAAAAATACTAAAAAGAGGAACCGGCTCTGTCGTTTGCGCAAATGCTTCCAGTGCAAATTCGTTTTCCTGCACCCCACAGTCCACAGTAAACTTTAACCCCGGAACTGCCGGAAAGGTAAAGGATCCCTTAATCACAAATGCCGGACGGCTTCCCAGTTCCATCAACATATACATATCACTGCTTTCCATAAACCCTGTCTGAAAGGACGGAATACGGATCATACAGAGAAATTGCTGCTTGCCTGCTCCCAGAAAGACTTCCGTTTCTTTCAATCCAAACAATGTTCTCACTGCTTTTACAAAAACACTGTCACCCTCCATCACAATATGGGAATATGTCATAAAACTACAGTTTCTAATTTCAGCCGGAACCCGTTCTACACCGATAGAATCTGGCGCTAACCGTGGCAGTATCCAATGATTTCCCGTTTGTGCATAGAATAAAAACTCACGGACCCCAAAAAAGTCAGCTACTTTCTCTAATACATTCTGAAAAGTAGAACACGCCTGCCCCGTCGTCCGTTCTTTTGGTATCTGAAATGCAAACAGTAATGCACTGCTATCTCCGGCTTTCGCCAATTTGAAATACAGGCTGCTCTCCTGGAAACCAAATTCCAGCAATTCGTTTTCATAATATACGGTTAGTTCTCCCGGAAGTTGGGAGGGAAGCAGGTCATCCACATAACTGCGGAAGCGATCTGCCATCGTATCGCCAATGACTTCCAAAGAATCCGACAATTTTTCCCCACTCCACTGAATCTTGCCGCAGAACAGGAACTGTCCGTCATGGCTACCCAGCATAATTCTGGCGGGATACTGTAAAACCGTTCCTTCTGCTGCTATGTGATAAGATAGTTCCTTCTGTTTCATATGGACCTGCCTCCCTTCTGGTAACATTTCACCTACAAACTTCTTGCTCGTACTACTGCGGATTCTCTGCTTCCGGTTTCTTTTCTGGTTCAGAACCAGCTTCCGTTCCTGCTTCCGGCTTTTCTGCAATGCCAATATACTCGTCAATTGTCACGAGCGACATTTTGTCCAGAATCTTTTGTCTGCCGGTATTCCATACCGAGATGGAAACATTCTCCACATCCACCAAACTCTGGATTTCTTTTGGAATTACGTCCTTGGCAATGACCTGTAACTGGAACGCATATTCCAATTGAGATTCCTGGTTTGGAACCTTGCGGATATACAGATAGGCCATCTGAAGTTTTACCATCAGATTTTCTAATCCTGTTTTGCCTTCTTTCCCCTGATCTTCAGTAATCGCCAAACTGCTATTAACGCCATCCATCAGGTCTTCGTCCATGCCATCTGTTTTCACGCTGCTGTCAACGCCAGTGACCAGCTTTTTAATATCATCAATGACATTTTTAATTGACACTCCATTGTTTGGATTTTGTTCGGTAGGAAGCAGCAGAACTGCGTATCCGTCCTCCCCTTTTCTTTCGTAGGCCGCATGCAGATTGGTTCCCAACAGGGAAAAATCAATGCCTACTGATGCATTCAAATCACTCATTTTGTACCTCCTTTCTCGTACTGATTATCGTTGCATTTACAGAATACAATATTCTGATAAGAGAATTTTTCTATCTTATATTTGTGTATTTTTTATGATAGACGAAAAACACAGCATTGGCGGGAATAATTCTATCCAAGAAATAAATGATCTATTTAAAATCAAAAAGGATATTTACAATATCTTTACTACTAACATGTAAATATCCTTTGATTTCACTTGAATTTAATTAAAAATTTTTTTCTTTTACCTCTTGACTTTCTTATCAGAATATTGTATTCCGTCAACTCCACAAAAATCCAACTGCTCCATCCTCTTCCGTTTATCCTCCACCGTTGCCATCGCATAAATACGAGTCGTTTCCAAACTGGCATGCCCCAATATATCTGCGAGTTCAAACATATTGGAGTATTTCTTGAGATACAAAAGGGCAAAATAATGACGAAAGCTGTGAGGATGCGCCTTCTTCCGATCTATGCCTGCTTTGGCAGCAATGCGATTGATTTTTTCCCATACCGCTTCGCGGCTAATCGGTTTTCCAGCATTTCCCCGGAAGATACAGCCCTCCGTGATCCCATACTTTACACAAAACTCTTTCAAAATGGTAACGAGGCAATCCGGCAATAATATTTCCCTGACTTTCCCTTTATTGCGTACCACAATATGGCCTTTTGCGATATTGCTAACGGTAAGATACGCTAATTCACTGACCCGAATTCCTGTAAGCGCCAGTGTTTTCATAATGGCATAATATTTG
This sequence comes from uncultured Clostridium sp., assembly GCA_947644195.1. Taxonomy (GTDB): domain Bacteria; phylum Bacillota; class Clostridia; order Lachnospirales; family Lachnospiraceae; genus Butyribacter. Next base: position 20,888 of record CANRZB010000037.1, on the reverse strand, counting down.
TCATCCTGTTTTTCCATCACATAGACCAACATTTTCTGATAATCCTCATCATCAATGACGTTCGACAAGCTGGTCTGTCTTTGGATCCGGTAAGTCTTTACCGCACATTCCGAATATCCACAAAAACGGAGATAACGGTTGACCGCAATAATATGCTGATTCATGGTTGTCACTGCGAGAGCGGAATCTTCCATTTTCTTTTTATAATCCAAAACGATCCATTTATCTATGTTCCTCTGTCCTACAAAATGAAGAAACTCCTTTGCAACCCGCATATATACTGTAATTGTAGCATCTGATAACTCTTGACCAATTAAATAGCTCTTGTAATCTGTTAAATTCTTCATTTGCACACTCCAATCTTTCTATCATCATTTGCAGTTTCTGATAGAATCGGAGCATCCCGAATCCAAAAAGAGGATTCCTTTTGTCTGAAAAAAACATCTCTCATCTTGTCCTCCTCTTATTTCTCTTTTCAACGGCATATGTTATAATCTATACTATCTGAATTCGTTCCTGCGCCGAATTCTTGCTTGCCTGGTTTCATTGCAAAACAAGAGAGGAATCTGTTATGAACTATTTATCTCAATTTATCTACCCCTCCCCTGAACGGGAAGAAATGTTCCTGCATGGGATCAAAGAGACCTGCTTTACCACCTTTTATCCATTTCAAATCTTGACCAAGAATGGAATACACACCTTAAATTTTGATGAATCTATCACAATTCTATATGGTGGAAACGGTTCCGGTAAAACAACTGCCCTCAATATTATTGCTGAGGCTTTGGAACTGCAGAGGGACACTTTATATAACCGAACTAATTTTTTCGCCGACTTTGTATCCATGTGTGAACATGTACTCACAAGAAGTCTGCCGGATCACAGCAGAATCATTACTAGTGATGATGTATTTGATTTTATGTTAAATATCCGCAGCCTGAATGAAGGAATCGACAACCGAAGAACTGATCTGTTTCAAGAATACTATCAAAACAAATCATCGGATTTTCAGCTGCACTCCCTGGCAGACTACGACCAACTCGTTAAAGTAAATGCCTCCAGAAGACTGTCCAAATCCAAATATACCGGCAGTCAACTCAATAATAATGTCAGAGAGCACTCTAATGGCGAATCTGCATTTTTGTATTTCACAGAAAAAATCCAGGAAAACGGCTTATATTTACTCGACGAGCCGGAAAACAGCCTTTCCCCCTTACGTCAACTGGAACTGGCGGAATACATTGAAGAATCCGCCCGCTTTTTCGGGTGCCAGTTTATTATTGCCACACACTCCCCATTCCTGCTCTCCATGAAACAAACAAAGATTTATAATCTGGAGGAAGAGACAATGTGTGTCAGCCCATGGACTAAATTAAAAAATGTTCGAATCTACTTTGACTTTTTCGAAAAACACCGGGATGAATTATTGCGGGATATCCCCCAATAATTCTATTCCATGACGAAAAGGCAACTTCATTACACCATTTTACAATTGATGAAATATGCAATGAGTAAATCTTTTACACGAACCCAATCATACCACATAATGTTCCCCTCATCAAACACGCTACTGTTCCGTTCTTTTCTGATAGTTACCCAAATGCGCATGAAAAAACAAAATGATGAAAATTAATCTATTTATCATAGATCTGTATGCATATAGAAAACAATTTTATAAATATAATATTTTTCTAAACATAAAGGGCTGATCCACCATGACAACTCACGATTTACCAGCCCTTTGATATCAGACCCCGCCAAACGAATAGAAAAAGTCCTACCACTCAGACAAATCTATCTCATTATCAGGAAGAATCTTTTTACAAGAAAGCTCCTTCTTGCTCTGGTATACCCGTTTTGATTCCCGAATTAAATCAGGATCTTTCGAAATCTCCAAAATCGTTCCACGATCCGTCCTCCATTCCTTGGTAATTCCAGTAAAATCCTCATTCCACAATTCTTCCGTATGTATCTGCTGTCCCATCAAAGAAAGATAGCCATAATGTTCCAATCCACCACCTACCCAATAATAAAAAATACCCGGATAGTCCGACTGCTCGGATACCAGCAGAACCGTTGTGCCAGTCACAAAATCATAAGAACCAAATCGTTTTATTCCTTGGTCATAGGAATATACCGTTAATTCTGTCCCTTTATGGATGATCAATTCTGGTATTCCATTGGCATCTAGGTCTTTGACCGTATAATACCGGCCAGAACGTTTCTGCCCGTACAGTTCATCTAATTGCTTCTGATATGCCACTCTCCAATCCTCAGGTAATGGCATCGCCTTACTCTGGTTCTTTTCCGTACTACTGTCCGTTTTTATGGACAATTTAACCATCGGTTCCCTGGCAATTTTGACGTATTCTGAGAGATAAATTAATAAAACTGCCAACGCAATCATTACTATACACTTTTTCATGCAATCCCTCTCATTTCTTTTCATAGATTCTCCAAAGTCCCATTTTTCGACCACATATATTCTGGCGTTTCATTTCCATCCGCTGCCATCCCATCCACATTACATAGGCGTGCCAACCTCAATCAAATTGCCGTCTGGATCATAAAATCGAACCACCTGCTGTCCCCAGGAATGTGTCATCAGGCGATTGACATATTCAATTGGTTCACGATAATGTTCCAATTTATCCACAAATTCTTCGATATTCTGCTCCTCAAAATACAATTCACAAGAATGATTCCGCGGAATTATCTCCCGATCCAAAAACTTCTTCCAAATCTTTGCATCCTGCAATACCAATCCCTCCGTCATGATCACATTTCCATCCTGATCCAAAATTACCTCCAGACCAAATAACTCCTGATAAAATGCAATGGATTTTTCCAGATCATTTACCACAATCAAGACATTTCTTAATTTCATTGTCCACCGCCTTTCTTTATTAAACAGTCTATCACCGAATCTACGGTACTCCTGTCTTTATAAAACTGTCTGCTACCAAATCTACGGTATTCCTGTCTTTATAAAACCGTCTACGATCAAATCTACGGTATTTCTGATCTGCGCATCATAAGCGACCGCACAAACAGAGGTAGTTCCCTAACCAGATAGCACTTGTCGAAAAAATTTTATAAAACCGTCCTCTACCGCCAACTGCTCCAATCCACCGTCCGGCAGATCATAGTAATATTTTCCAGTCCTGAGATCCTTGGACAAACTGTCCAACGGAAATCCCTTATTTACTCTGGCATGCGGCTTCCCCGTCAGCAAAAACGGCTCGCTTTCCATTGATGGTTCCATGGCCTCATAAACATGTGTCTCGTCTAGCACCAAACAGATCGCATTTTTGTATCTCGCCGTCAAATCTCCGTACTGCCTGACAAGATTGGTATAATATTCGACCATCTCCTCATCCGTCAAATATTTTCCGTCAATCGTCCGAACATGCACTCCCGGCTGAATTTCATCGGGAACATCATCAAAATACAGCCCGGAATCGCAGGAAAACACAGGAATTTGAAAAGTGCGATAATAGGCGGTCGCTTTTTGCCTCGCATTTTCCAGTGGAGTCTGTCCATCTTCCAGGACACTCGGAATCTCACAATCCAGATCCTGCAGCCCCATCAATTCAATATCCAACTCAGCCAGCCTGTTTCTCATAGCAGCTAATTTTGCTGGATTTCCCGTACCATATAGCAGTTTCATCGCGTCCTCCTGTTTGAGAATATGTCATTCAAATATTCTCCTCCAACCACTCGGCAAAGTTGCCGTCTGGGTTGCTTTCCTCGTAAGCAATTTCTAAATTTTTGCGGACAATTTGTGTTGATGGATGGTCAACTCCCAGTTTATTGGCAAATATATTTAATGATATTAGATAACATTCTATTGCGTTTGAATACTTTCCTTGTTCTCGATACAATCCTGCCAGATTATTATAACTACTTGCCGTGTCCGGATGTTCTTTCCCTAGGGTTTTCTCCTGAATCCGCAGTGCTTTCTCATATAAGTTTTCCGCTTCCTTATATTTCCCCTGGTCTTCATACAGCCCTGCCAGATTATTATAACTACTTGCCGTGTCCGGATGATCAACTCCCAAGATTTTCTCCCGAATCCCCAGTGCTTTCTCATATAAGTTTTCCGCTTCTTTATATTTTTCTTGCTTTTTATACAGTAATGCCAGATTATTATAACTAGTTGCCGTGGCTGGATGATCCTTACCCAAAACTTTCTCACGGACCCGCAGTGCTTTTTTATATAGTTGCTCCGCTTCCTTATACTTTCCCTGATTCTTATACACCCCTGCCAGATTATTATAACTAGTTGCCGTGGCTGGATGCTCTTCCCCTAGAGTTTTCTCTCGGATGCACAGTGCTTTTTCATATAAATTCTTCGCTTCCTTATACTCTCCCTGGCTATGATACAAATATGCCAGATTATGATAACTACTTGCCGTGGCTGGATTATCCACCCCTAAAATTTCCTCTCGGATCCGCAAGCTTTTCATATTCCATTCTTCCGCTCTTTTGTATTCTCCGATATAATGCAAAAGATATGCAATTTCTGACATCAAATATGCCCGTTCTTCGTGCTCCCCAAAATCCAACTTTTCCACTATGCTCTCCGCAAAAGGAAGATAATTCTGACATTCCTGCGCCGAACCATTGTCAGCAACTTTTAAACTTTTCACACACGCCTCGACCAGTTCTACATGATGATCCCCTATCGGTTTCCTTTTCTCGTAGATAAACTGGGCAAACACGGGATGTAAACGATAGCTCTCCGAATCTATCGAAAACTGCAGCCAGCCTTTTCGGGACAGGCCATTTAGAATATCATCCTCTGCCCCTGCATCGGCAAGCAGCCATTCCTTACACACTTCCACCTCCAAAGGTAGATAGGGAAACACAGAAAATGCCTCCAAAATGTTTTGCTCCGCTTCTGTCAGTTCAGATAAATCATACAATGCTTCATAAGATTTTTGGAGATTTACCGGGCACTCTTCCTCATCCGTGTATTGCAAGCAGAATCCATTCTGTTCCAGCTCCTGCCGCAGCTTAAGCACATTCCAATGCCTCATTTTCGCCAAATGCGCCAAAAATTCAATAGTTATGGTATGTCTGGCTGCCATCTTCTCAATGATCTCTTTCAGATCCGATTCTTCTTCCTCGGACACGGCCTTGTCGCTGCCGCCAAAGCGAATCCGTTCATAAATCTTTCTGCACTGTTCTGTGTCCATAAAATCAATGCGAAATAGTTTAAACGCCTTGCCCATCGCTCCTCTTCTGGATGTTATTATGATCGCTCCGGGAATCTCCTGCAGCTTGGCTAAACCGGGGTCTTCCCTCAATGACACATTTACATTATCAACGATCAGCAACAGCTTTCCATCCGCCGCCAGATGTTCCAATTCCCGCCAGGCAGCTTCCACATTTTGTTCCGGATGATCCTGCTTCCGAAATTTTAAACATTGCTGGAGGCTGCTATCCATATCTCCATTATACTCTATGTATCCGATATGATGGAACGGTTCCTCCCCACCTTTTCCATGGTTGTGATAGTATTCCTCAAACAGTTTGCGACAGATATGCGTCTTGCCAATCCCTCCCATTCCACTGACCAGGACACACTTTCCCCCATCTTCCAGGAGTTGCCGCAGCTTTTGGAGCTCACTTTCACGGCCTGTAAAATAGGATACCGGCTTGATCTCCGCATTGTGCGTTACCACAAAATCCCGTTCAGAATCCTGATACACCGTGACATCCACATAATTGGTGGTATTCATATCCCTGCCGACATTCGTTCCATTGATTACACTATCCTTAATCTTGTTTTCTGTTTCCGGCCCCATCGTTTAGATCCCTCCCCACCTGTACTCCATTTATAGTACTGTTCGACGTTTTAGTAACCGTTTTGGAGTGGTCATCCCTCTCGTTGCAATTCAGCTTTTGTGTCACTTTGATTACCTTTCCCGCCGTGAAAAGAGAAACCAGCAATCCAAGTACCGAGCATGTCCCACTGATGATATTAAACATATCCATATATTTTCTCTCCTTATTGTATCGTTATCTGATATTATACAACCTATTTCTATCATATACAACATATTTTGCAGAGGAAAACGATCCCCTTAATATTGTATACCCTATGCCATACTTATCAGCAAGGAAATGGACAAAACCTTCCCCGTCAATCTATTCCTGTGATACCATTGCTCTAAATTCAGGTGAGTATTTTGATCTTGGCATGAAAAATACCCCCAAAGTAACAGATTTTTATATTTTATCTGTCTACTTTAGAGGTATCCTATCATTTAGATCTGAAAACGGCTTTTCTAATCTTTCTAAAAATTATCCAATATACTACCGGCAATCTCCCCCAGTGTACTGACCTGTTGATATCTGGTAAAACTCCTGAGAATGATTTTTCATCGACAAGGCGTTTGAGGGAGGCGATGCGGTGGCATCGTTGACCGAAAACAACGCTGTCCGATGGAAAATCAGGCAAGGAGATTTGACAGAATATCAACCGGTCAGTACACTCGTATGGATTCACCGCTCCCTGAACGGCTACTTGCTGGGAATCATTCTGGCAATTCTTCCGGCAAATTCATTAAAGTTCTGTGTCTGTAAAATAACACGGCCCGGTCCGGTCAGTTTCGTCAGGAACAATCCCTCTCCGCCCAGGAAGATATTTTTCAATCCTTTGACCGTTTCAACTTCATATTTCACGCTGCGTTCAAAACCAACGACATTACCGGTATCCACTTTTACAACCTCTCCTGGCTGTAACTCTTTGACTACCTTATCTCCGTCAATCTCCAGAAACGCCATACCGCTGCCGGATAAATCCTGCAACACCAGACCTTCTCCACCAAATAAACCGGCAGATAACTTCTTGGTAAAGGTAACGTTTAAATTAACGGTCGGCTGTGCACATAAAAATGCTCCTTTCTGGCAGACCAATCCACCTGTCTCACTGATGTTGACCGGCATAATCTCTCCGGCTACCGTCGATGCAAATGCAATCGTAGATCCTGCAACATCCGCGGTGTAATTTGCCATAAAGAAAGATTCTCCCGCAAACATTCTCCCGACACCTTTCATAATACCGCCTCGGGTATCCGTGCTCATCGTAATCCCTTCACTCTGCCATGCCATTCCACCTGACTGTGTATACATAGACTCCCCCGGTTGTTCAAACATAACCTCTACAGCTGGCATGGTACTCCCCAAAATCCTATATTGCATAATCAATCCCCTTTCTTCCTGTTGTGACAACACACTATCATGTAATATTTTATCACAACCACATCCCTTTGAAAATACCTAATTAATCGTCCTCCTCAAACTGCTCATCCACCCATTCTAACATCATCGGGATGTTTTCTGCTCTATTTTGAAGGAACTCCTGGATACAGGCAAAGCTTGCATAACCGCCATCGATAGCATTACTTTTACTTCCTGTGCCAAAACGTGTAAAGAACTGGTCATACAAAGGTTCGTATATTTTCTGGTATGCATCGCAGGCCGCTAACGCCGTATCTGTCTTAAAATTTTCATTCGATAGTTTTTGCAGGGTTTCAGAAAAATCCTTGCGGAATCCCTCGTTGGTCATCAGATAGGCGTACATCAGAACCACCGGATTCTCGGTATCCATATCCAGCAACCCCCTGTCCTTATAGTTGTCTTCTAATATGGTATTGGTATAGGCATCGGAACTGCCGCTTACTCCGCCAAAATCCAGGTCATAGAAACAAAATCTCCAACGCCCATCTGCGTATGGGTTTGTATCATCTTTCTGAATGGACTTCCAAACGGACCAGTTTTTCCCCGGCCAATCCCACTTATTGTTGATCCATACATTGACCGCAAAATAATCCCGGACAGATTCTACATCCACCAACTGCGCAAAAGCATCATAATCTTCCTGTTTTTTCAGATTGGAATGGGTCTTATAAAACTGCAATATATCCTGGAAATAATAGCTGACATCTGTGACGCCCTGCGGCAGCTCTCCCTCATCTAATTTATAGCCAATCTCATAGGTTTCCGCATCGCCCTTATACACAACGACATCCTCTTTCCTGATGCCATGCTTTTCTTCAAAATAGGAATCACTATAATCCTCCTGCAAAATATAGAAGCCCCAGTATTCCCCATTTAGATAAGCCACACAAGCCCGGGACGCCTGTGTCTCACATTTCATTTCCCGGATCAGGGATTGCCAGTAAGCATCGCTGCATTTCGTGGTAAACGCGGTATTACCGCCATTTCTCAGAACAAGTTTTTTGAACTTGGAAACGGTTTCGCCCGCATCATTTCTCGCCAGATCGCCAAAGAATGGATATTCAAATTTATTCATTCCATACTCTGTACGGGCAACGAGCCTCATTCCTTTTTGCAAGTCCGAGCGGGAATAATTCCCCTGCATACGGATACCGCAATCCTGCTGTAACTGGCAGGTTGTCTTTTCCCCATTGCTCTCAAAATAATCAATGTGCGCCTGTCTCTCCCAGTCTCTTCCTCTTTGATTATAATTGGCAGGCATTTTTCTGATAATATCTGACACATTATGCCCATCCAACTCTCCCTTCTTCCACTGTTCCTCCCAGGCTTGGTCAAATACATTTCCGCGTACATAAATGCCGCGTTCCGGGTCAAAAAAATCCTCCGGGTTGACCGTAATTGACATTACCGCTAAATCTATCCCGGCAGCCTCACAGTGTTCCTTGATCCCAGAAATATGATCCGTGATTTTTCCTACAAAATAAGTATTGGTCTTAACGGCAGAGACATTTCCATCTGCATCCTGTGACACAGCGCGGACCACCGTCGCTTTATCAACCGCATCATCTGCAGGCGCCTTTACCTTACTATGTAGCGTCTGATCCCTCTTATTCAAAACCAGATTCGCTGAATCAAATAATAACGGATCAATGGATGACAATACATTGGCGTCCCCTTTCCGGTCTTCTATAGAGATCGGCGCCGAGTACTCTGTTCTCGCTTTGTTTTCCGGATCCGTCGGGTCACTTCCATCCAAGGTAAAATAAATAGTCTCGCCTTTCCGCGTAGCTAATGTCAGGGAAAACGGTTCCTCGTATACGCCGCTCGCCTGAGAAAACGTCAGCTCCTTAGCAGCCTTATCTGTTTTCCCTCCCTGATTTTTTACCTGGACACAAATTAATACAATTGCTGCTGACAGCAACAGCATGCCAAGAATCAATATTCCTTTTCGTTTTAGCATTTGCACTCTCCATTCGATCCTATCATTTCATTGTATTTATTTCACTTTTTTTGCCTTCTTTGCAGAACTCCATTTTCCATAGATTCGTTTCCCGCTGGCGTCCGTCTTGTAAGCACGTACCCGCACATAGCAAGCCTTTCTGTTCCATTTCTTGAATACTACCTTTCTGCTTTTCCCTTTGACAGATTTCACATTCTTTTTTATTTTCTTATCGCTGGCTGCCTGCACCTGGTAGCCGGATACACCAGACATTTTCTTGATGGTAACCGTCACTTTCTTTTTCTTAACGGTAACCTTAGATACGGTAGCTTTACCAACTTTCACCGCCTTACCATCGGTTGAATTCTGCTTTGGCGTATTCTGTGTTCCAGATTTCGTTTCACCTCTCTGCACACCTTCCACTAATATATGGTTAATGCCAATTTTTCCACCCGTTGGATTGTCAGATAACTTGCCCCCTCCTACCGTAGCAGCATCCGTTGCATAGATTTTTACCATAACGCGTTCCTTGTCATTGACAGCATCCGGAAGCGCTGCGCTCATACGGACAAACTGCTTGTTTTTTGACAGTGTCACAGCAGCGGTCTGATAAAATAACGTCGTATATTTCCCGGAATTGCCCACCCGGTATGCCATCCGGTAACTTTTAGGGGCTTTTTTGGTCGCACCGATCGAGAGAGAAAACGTAACCGCCTGATACCCTTTGGTGCTAAATTCCACTTCATAATATGGTAGATTTTTCTCATCCCACAGATTTTTCTTACCTGCTGTGATTACCGGCGCATAAACCGACGCATCGCCATCCTGGAACTTATCTTCCTCACCCGACCATTCCAGTTTTCTTCTTCCCTGTCCATTTAAGGAAGCATACACACGTCCGTTTCCTTTGGTAAAAGCATATCCACTGTCTTTCGCGCCATATTTCTCTGCCAGATCCAGACTGAGTTTGCCTCCCGCAATCACTGCCTTCGGATTCTTGGGATCAATATATTTCGCCTCGGTATCTGTGTCATGCAGATTGGTATAGGAATAGTCCAGCGAAGCAATCGTAGATTTCGCCTCCGCTTTCACTCCTCCCCATTGTCCTATCGCACAGGATAGCAGCATACAGGATACCCCCAATAAAACAGCCACACCTTTTCTCATCGTAACCCTCCATTTCTGCACTGCCATAATCCTCTGTTCTGTGTCAGGCAGCGCCGGGACACAGAGTACTCGTTGTTGTACTATAAACTGTATTATAATTCTTCTGAAAGAGCAGGAACCCGGCCACAGACTACCGTCAGATTTCCGTTTCTGGTTCTGACAGCATCCATAAATTCCTTCTCCAGTTTCTTGTCCTTTTGAATAATATGATAAGTCACCTGATACATGCTTCCCATATTTACCGTCTTTACAGACTCCTGTTCTACGTAGGACAGGTATTGATCAAATAAATCATCAAAGATACCAGTATAGTCTAAATTTTCATAAATTGTAATCCGCAGCATCTGCATCTTCTCTTTTTTTGCAAACAAAGGCATAAACCGGGCAGCAAGTAAAATCATTCCGATAAAGACCGTAATAAACGCTCCATAGGTCAAATAACCCATTCCGGTAGCCAATCCAACCGTCATAACCAAAAAGATGGTACTGATATCCCGGCTGTTTCCTGGAACAGAACGGAAACGAACCAGATTAAACGCTCCGACAATCGCAACGCCGGCACCGAGGTTTCCATTGACTAACATAATTACGGTCTGCACCATTGCCGGCAGAATGATCAAAGAAATACAAAAATTTTTATTTCCCTGATTTTTCCGTGAACCGAGATAATAACAAAACGCAATAAATAAACCACAGAGTAGTGAAGTAACCGTACACATAGCAGCGGCACTGTAGGATAAGGTATTCTCCACATTATTTAAAATACTATCAAACATCTTTTCGTTCTCCTTCTTATGTATCTAATGTTCCTGTCATTGCAGGTCTGATTCATGATGGAATTTTTGTCAAGATTCCCTGTTTCTCCAGGAAATCCGGCAAAATCGTCCGCTTATAAATGTTACCATACTTTGAAAATGATGCAGGATAGATCTGTAACTCTTCCATCGCATGCACCAGCCATAATGGATAGGCTCCGATTGTCTTAATCTCCAACAGAACCTCTCCATTCTCAAAAAACGGATCCCCCTCGGCACCTTCCGTCAACGAAAGATGATGCTGGCGGCTCCGAATATTGGAATCAAATGTTAATCGAAGTTCTGCGTCGTCCACGCCCCGATAAGCATCCCTGTCGTAAGCAAGAAATACCGCCGGAAGCAACGGGCTATGGTATTGCCGCAGAAAATAATTGATCTCTGAGGAAATCTGTTCCTGCCCCGGTCTTGGCGTGATCGCTCTCTGTTCCAGACTATGTACTGCTTCCGATAACGGCAAACCAATTCTGCGTTTATAGACAATTCCATTATATTTTTTCTTGATCTCGATAAACACAGTGGAATCCTCTGTCGGTACACCGTAGCTGCGCATCCGGAGCTTCTCCTTGTACACTGGTTTCTCAATGGATTCACGAATCAGCTCATAATCTGCGGTATCATAATAAATATTACAAATGGTACTATGTCCATACTCATCCTCTTCCAGATAATCAGACACCAATTCCCACAGCCCATGATACTGTTCCTCTGTCAATAAATACTTCCTCTCACTTCGTTTGAAAATCATGTTATACTGTTGCATAATTTCCCTTTAAAATCCTCGTTTCTAAATCTATTTTTTTCTTTTTATCCCCTCTCATTCTCATGGCTACATTCTACAACAGAAAGTCCTTTCTGTCTACGAGAATAGTACGATCAGGTTATATTCTCTACTTCCAAAATATGACATACATCTTACATTTTTCCTTCAAAAATTATTTAATCTTTTTGGAACAATGATATAAAAAAATCCCATTAAATCGCGAAACATTTTTATAAAAAATTACACGATCTAATGGGATTGATTTCCCTGTGCAGCCCGAATCTTTCTATTGCAATAATAACAATGGATCCACGGTCTCTTTCTTTTCCTTTACCTGGAAATACAGATTGGCTCCTTCCTCTGCATAGTACTGCGTTGGTTTAGCTACTGCGGCAATGGCATCCCCCGCCTTAACCAAATCCCCTGCCTTTACAGTAACATCCTTTAATTGCCCATACACCAGGGTATAGTCATTACCAATATTCATGGTAACGGTCATTCCCGTCTCATCGTTTTTCCTGACAGAAAGCACCTCTCCTTCTGCAGCTGATTTCACTTTCGTTCCCTCTTTTGCAGATATTACCAATGCTGGATTGCTGCGGTATTGTGCCAATGTCTGGAAATACGTGGTTCCCGTCATATCATACTTCATGACGATATCCCCTTTTACCGGCCAGAGCAAGCCTTTCTCTTCATTGAAGGCCAACTGTCTAGCTGCCGTTTCCTTTGCCTTGCCGGAAGTAGATTTCTTAGCCTTTTGATCGGCCTTTGCCGTTGGTTTATTCTCCTGCGAAGATGTCTGCTTCTTGTCTGTCACTGGCGTGGAAGTAGGATTGGCATGTGCCTCCTTTTCCTCTTCTTCCTGAATAGATTCGTCCAGGGATTTTCCCACTGCTGCCGTATCATCGCCTTCTGTATGTGGAGAATCCTGCTCCGCCAATTTACTCTGACTTTTATTTTTGTCTTCTGTACCATCACCTGCTGCATCCTTTGGAATATCTGATTCAGAATCGGAACTCTCTTCTCTGGATGCCCATAGAGAATTTTCATCGGTCTGCCGGTTCATCCGGTAATATACCGTTCCAATCGCTAACAGACAGATCATCGCTGTACAGACCGAAACATAAAATCCTTTTTTCTTCCACATGGATTCTTTCTCTTCAAACATAACCATCCTCATTTCTGCGCTGCTTTATGCGCCAGCCACAATTTATGCCAAGCAGCACAAAGACACAAACTGCTGTGCAAACAAATCAAAATTTCCCTATGTTTCACACGGGCGAACCACAATAATACAGGGGGCAATAGAAAACCGGAAGTTTCCTATACAGTAGAAACAGCACCCCGATTCCATCGGAGTGCTGCGATTTCCTCTACTATTATATTTGACAGATCCAAATGTTTTATACCTTTACATTTCAGAATCTTGACTGGATGGTTCCTGTGGTTTTGGCACAGGCGGCGGAGCCTGACGATATTCCAGTGGTTCCTGACGATATTCCGGCGGTTCCTGACGATTTTGCATCGGCTTCGTAGCGTTTTGATAATATCTTTTCTCATTTTCCGGATAAATAACCGTTCTCTGTACCGGCTTGTATACAATCGGCGTCTGTACTGGCTCATTCTTTTCATGGAAATAAATGACATTTGTATCTGCCAGCAGATCATGGATGCCACGTTTTTTACGGTCAATACCGATCATCAGATAGCCCACACCCAGGATAACTCCGGAGAGAAATTTCCCTACCGTTTCCCGATAAACCACCTCAAAGAAAGTCATCGGACGGTCTTCCTCACTGATTACCCGCAACTGAAGCAGACGTTTCCCTAATGTCCTCCCAGTATAGTAGGTCAGCAATACAAAATAAGTAACCGTTAAAAGATAGGTAACAATATCTGCAATCGAATACTTAAAAATAAAATCTCGGACCAGTAAATTCCCCGGATATGCCACGCTGGAAAACCAGATCGGAATCCGAACCGCCAGCAGTGCAATTCCCACGATCAGCCAGTCAATAATATAGGCAGCCAGACGAACGAAAAATCCGGCATAAACCTGATGATTCGTTTTAGTCTGCATAGTACTTCAATACTCCTTTTCCTTCATTTTCCATTATTTCTACGGCTAACTCTGTATCTGATTTTGGACGGATCTGATCGGCTATCCCGAACAAGCCGGACATCATCAGATTGGACGTCTTTGGCTCAAAGAATTTGATATCGGATGGCATGCCCCATTCTGAGATCATTGCTTCTTTCTCATCCTGCAGAGATCCTTCCTCATCAATTAACCCATTCTCTTTCGCCTGCTTGGTTGTATAAATCCTTCCGTCCGCAATTGGTTTTAAAGTCTCTACATCAATATTCCGGCTATCTGACACAATCCCGATAAACTGGTTATAGGCATCATCCACCAGTGACTGAAGGATATCGTACTGCTCGTCGGTCAGATCCAATCCACCGGATCCCATGGCTTTATTGGCCCCACTGGTAATGTCAATTTCCTTGATCCCTAATTTGTCATACAATCCCTTATAATTCGCTAGAGAAATAATGACACCGATGGAACCCACCCAGCAGTTTCGATTGGCATAGATCCGATCAGCCGCCATAGCAATATAGTAACCACCGGAGCAAGCCTGTGTTCCAAAATATGCCCAAATCGGCCGTCCGGTGTTCTCCTTGTACTCCATCAGGCGGAGATACAGCTCATCGCTCTCATACACAGTGCCTCCCGGACTATCCACATACAGAAGGATTCCTCTATTTCGATTACTTTTTTCCATCTGTTCAATATACTTCATATACATGTTGTGGTTGTACCCGGAAGAACTTGCCCACACATTGTCTGAACTCGGACCGATTTCCCCAACAATATTAATGACACCGACAAAGTCTTCTGTCGGCAGAGAAACCTTCTCCGCAGAACTCATCAGACTATTCATAAAAGAAGATCCCTGGGATTGATTGTACCGATCCTTTACTACATTCGATAATACCCCGGACACTCCTACTGCAATAACCACGGCACCTGTGATCAAAATGCCTGCCAACTGTTTTGTTTTCATTTCATCCTCCACATTGTACTGATACCCCGTACCTATCATTCCGTTACAATAATCTGCAACAGAGATTGTGATACGGGGTATAAACTTTGATTTGAATCCGATGCCGCTTCAAACATGCAGCAATTTCTCAAGCATTACTCTTCATCAAATCCTACTCTCTGACCATTTTTCTTGATATATCCGGTAATCTTCCCTGCTTTATAATCTTTCTTTTTCTGGGAATCAGAAATTTCCGGATCTGTCGGATCATAATTAATTCCATAGCTGGATTTAATCGTGACCGGTTTGCCTAAAGGCCCCGGCTTAGAACTGTTTCCAACCACAATTTTAACCGGAGTTCCTGTCGGCATATAATCATAAATCCATTTTGCATCTGCCACCGTCATACGGATGCATCCTGCCGAAGCCGGCGTTCCAAGACGGTTATAAGTAGTATACCGCAGCGCATTATGCGACTGTACCGGTACGGCAATTGCATGGAAATATACATTTCCAACGATATGTGTACACCATCTGGCATATACAATACTGCCATCCGGCTCATGCATGGTTTTTAATGGATAGCGGACTGCCTCTCCGTTCGTGCAGACAGAATAACTTCCAATCGGCGTATAGGACGAATCTTGATTTAAGGCGCTCGTCCCCGCATTGGTCCTGACATCCCGCCCTACGGATACGGAACAGCTCTTTACCGGAATGTCATACTTCTTGGTATCCTCGTTATACATATAAATCGTTACAACGCCGGCGGCACGGTTCAGTTCGATGGTAAACTTCCCGCTTCCCTTTTTCAGTTTCAGAACTTTTGTTAAATCTTTCTGTTTCTCATTGTTCACATAATAGAATTTATATTTCTTTCCATTATATTTTTCATAATGCCAGCCCTGTTTTCCCAGATTCTTTTTGCCAATCTTATAATTTTTGTCTGCCAGCTTCACTTTTTTCCCCCAGGTAGTATACCCATATGCCGTTACAGTATACCTACCTGCCGCCTCACTAGGGATCATCGCTGTATAATTCTTTTTCTTTGCTTTGGCACGGAACGTTCCCAGTTTTTTCTTAACATTCCGCTTCTGTATGACATATTCCACTTTTTTAATATTGCCCGGAATATAGGCACCAGTCAATGTCATTCGGCTGGTTGCATTATTTTTAACCTTGATATCAAAAGAACCCGGGATCACCTGTTCATCCGCATCCGCGGTAACCGCCAGCTCCTGAACGACTCCGTCCACATCTTTCATCAATGCCTTGACGGTATATAATTCCAATTTGTACTTTAACTTCTTTAATTTCACAGTAGCGATATATTTGCTGCCCGACTTCTTTGCAACTACCGTATGAACCTTTTTATTTTTGCCATTATAGAGTTGGAAAGAAATGGATTTCACTTTCACAACGTTTTGCAATCCTTTCAGCTCAATCTGAAAAGACTTCTTTTTCTCTAACGCTGCAGTCTTTTTCTCTAAAAAGGAGGTGCAGGTCGGTGCAATCTGATACGTCGTAGAAGCAATCGTCCTACCCTGGGTCCAGTTACTGTTGTTCAACACCAGCTTTGCGTTCCATGGACCATAGCCGCTTCCCGCCTGGGTCACATCCACCGTCCACTTCAAATTGCCAGAAGCCAGATTCTGTGCAGAACCAATCAACTTCGCCGTAGATTCCGCCCGTCCTTTCTGCCAAGCATATACCGATACCTGATTGCCAGTTCCCGGCGCCAAAACTGCACCAGAGGTATCAGAAGCCGTCATCGTAACGATACGTTTCGCACTCCCGGTATTGTCACTAAATCCAAGTGAAATCTTACTCTGATGTACCGAAAAATCACAGACACCCGCTTTCACGGTCTGCCCCCCTACAGTTACATACACGGCATAACTGGTATAGTCATACTTTAAGTCCTGTAAAGTAACGTTTCCACTAAAGGCGCCGTTTACTACATTTTCTTCCGTCAATGCAATTTCCTGGGACCACACTGGCTGCTTATTATCCGATCGATCCACCCGCACAGTCAACGCAGTGTCGACCGTGAGATCCAGGCCGCCCACCGTATAGCGGCAGTTTCCTCCGGCCCGGTCTGTTGTCACCGCCGCCGTAATATTCGCCGCCTGTACCGTATTTTTGCTGAATCCAATGGTAACTAGCCCCACCAGAAGCACCATGATCATACGGCCATATTGACGCATTTTTTTGTTCATAATATCCCTCCACTCCTCGCCGCTGTATCCGGCGCAAACTTTCTTGAGACTATACTGTCTAATAGAATATTCTATCATGATTTCTGCTTGTCTTCAAGAGATCCGTTGAGAGCAAATATGACAAAAAAATGATGATTTTCTAAATTTTTTCGTCTATTTTTCTATTTTGACATTCCGCTCTTCTAGCTTAATATACAACGTCATGTAGACGAGATATACATTTGCCGGCATGTTCTCATCAATGGAAATCATCTTTCCGTCCAAACAAAGCAAATCTCCCGGCTGGACATCCTTTGGCAATTCCCCCGGAACCGACGCCATTTGATAGAGCTTGCCAGTATCGGGAGCCATGTGGACATCCCTGTATCCCAAATCTTTCCAGGTCTTCTTTCCGGCTTTCTTCCGATAATCCATACATTCTCCCAGCACATCACATACCAGGTAGATATCTTCACCTATGACTGCATAATCTCTGTTTTGGATTTGATATTCCCCAACCGCATAATCATTCGCACTGCAATATTCCGCCAATGCATGGTAAACGGTATTATCCCTTCTCTCCTGATCCACCTGTGGTTCCTGCGCAAAAGACGGGAAGCAAACTGCCCGGTCTTTCGGCAAATTAGCCTTCGGCTCCTCTCCCTGGAAACTACACCCGGACTCCACATAGTAGGTCTCATAGGCCGGCAAATCAAATCGGTCAAACACACCACACAATGCAAGGACTAGCAGAATAACCGCCACGAATCCAACCCCCGCCACTGCACGGATGATCTTTTTCCGGCGAAGCATCTGGTTAAATTTTTTACGCCTCTCTAATTCCTCCTCATCCGCCAGTTCTGCCCGATCAATGACCGACCACGCTAATCTCTCCCGATTAGGAAGCGGCAGGGAAACCGTAGAATGGATCGCACTGATCCGCAACAAATCCTGTTCATCAGCCTGATCCAACAGCTCTGCGATCTGTCTCTCCTCCTCTGTCTGCCGAAGCTTCCGGTTTTTTCCATATTTATTCCAATGTTTTTTCCTCTCCTTCGCCATATCTATACCTCCCGTCTGCTAGCTTAATACCTGTTTCAGTCTCTTAAGGCCTCTTTTTATTCTTTTTTCCACCGCATTTTTGCTCATTCCAAGGTTTTTCCCAATCTCTTTTGCTGTCATTCCATAGTAATATTTCTGAATCATAATTGTGCCATTCGGCTCCCCCAACGAATGAATTGCATCCATCAAACACCTGCTCTCCTCCTGCCTCTCAACTTCCCTCTCCACATCTGTCTCTGCCCGTAGATCCAGCCCCTCCGGGGAATCCAGAGTAACGGTATCATACGGTTTTGCCTTGCGATCATAGTATTTTATCGCCCTTCTCTCTGCCACAATCAGCAGAAATGCCTTGACGGATCCTTTTTCCAGATCAATCTTATCCCGGCACTGATATACCTCAAAAAAAATATCACTGACACATTCCTCAATGTCTTCCCTCGGCAGTCTCCCCTGCAGGCGACGCCAAGTCAAGGCATACACTAAACCGCCATACTGTTCCGTCAGCATGCGGATACCTTCTTTGGGTCGCTCCTGCAGCGTCTCCAATAATTCCTCCTCTGTCATACCTCTCCTCATTTCTAAGCGACTTGTCACGATCAGGCGATGAGAAAAAACTGCCTATGTAGTTTCTCATCCGCCATCCAAGCTATTTGCTTTCGCTCAGAAGCAAATAGCCAACATAAACTACGTTTATGTGTGGACCAGTGAAATGCTTTCATATATCTATTACCAGGCTGCAAACAAAAACCGCCCTGTTAATTTCATTTTTTATTCCAAACATTAAAATAGAACAAATACACTGGTATTTCTATACCAGCGCATTTGTTCCCTCACGTTCTATAAGGTTTCAAAAATTCTACATTCTGCTTCCTTACCTCTCGCTACATTCGAATTCCGCTCGAAACCACGGATCAACCCACAAAATTCCAGACGGTTCCCTCCCTGGTATCTTTGAGTTCAATTCTGCGGTCCGACAGCTCCTGGCGGATCGCGTCTGCTTTTGCAAAATCTTTCGCCCGTTTTGCTTCGGCGCGCTCCGCTATTTTTTCTTCAATCCATGCTGTCAATTCTGCATCTGCCTCCTGCGTCTTCCCTTCCTCACGAAGCAGCCCCAGGGAAAGTACCTGTTCAAATTCTTCCACCAGACTGCGTTTGCTCGCATCACTCAGATCCGCTTTGAGCACATCATATAATACGGTCAGCGCCTGAGAAGTATTCAAATCATTCCCCATAGCTTCGGCAAACTGATCCCGATACACAGACATTTTCTCCGGCTCGGCCTCTCCGTCCGTGGCCAATGCTGCGGTCCGCTTCTGCAATTTCTCATAGGCAATCTTCACATTATCCAAAACTTCATAACTAAACACCAGCGGTTTCCGGTAATGGGACTGCAGACAGAACATCCGGTATACCAACGGATCATACCCTTGTTCCTCCAGAGAAGATACCGTTAAAAAACCACCGGCAGATTTACTCATCTTACCGCGTTTGTCATTCAGATGCTGCACATGGAACCAGTAATTGCACCACTTATGCCCCAGGTAGGACTCGCTTTGCGCAATCTCATTGGTGTGATGTGGAAAAATATTATCCACGCCACCACAATGGATATCCAGATCTTCCCCTAAATGTTTGATGCTAATGCAGGAGCACTCAATATGCCATCCGGGATATCCCACTCCCCAGGGGCTATCCCACTTTAATTCCTGATCGTCAAACTTAGACTTGGTAAACCACAGCACAAAATCCGTCTTGCTGCGTTTATTCTCATCTTCCTCCACGTCATCCCGCACGCCAACCATCAGCTCTTCCTCGTTCTGGTTCGACAGCACATAATATTCTTTTAATTTTGAAGTATCAAAATAGACGTTACCTCCTGCAACATAGGCATAGCCATCCTCAATTAATTTCTGAATCATCTCTATAAATTCTGGAATACAGTTGGTCGCCGGCTCTACCACATCCGGCGTCTTGATCTGAAGACGGTCGCAATCCGCAAAAAAAGCATTCCGGTAAAATTCCGCAATCTCCATCACACTCTTGTGTTCCCGCTTTGCCCCCTGAAGCATTTTATCTTCCCCGCTGTCTGCATCGCTGGTCAAATGCCCGACATCCGTAATATTCATGACTCTCTTTACCTCATAGCCGGCATAGCGAAGATATTTCTCCAATACATCTTCCATAATATAGCTGCGCAAATTTCCTATATGTGCAAAATGATATACCGTCGGGCCACAAGTATACATCTTTACTTTACCCTCTTCCTTAGAACGGAATACTTCTATTCGCTTCGTCAATGTATTATATAAATTTACCTCTTTCATTCTGCTTTTCCTCCATACCTAAGATTCTATCAAAGTACCATCTGCCGGCACATGGTTCCATCCTTGCGGCAGCTACCGCCAGCGGATATTTCCGCACTGCCTATTACTTTACCGCATTTCCCCTTTCTGCGCAAGAAAAAGGTGCTTGCGTTTCCGCATTTTTTACCTTGCTTTACCAAACCGTTTTCCTTGCATAGGATAGGCAGATCATTTTACTTTTGTTGTTTAAAAGTAGAAGAGAAACCACGACGATGTCATGATTTCTCTTCTGGAGAAGGTATTTTTGTTACTTATGGGGTGTAGCAAAAACTATATAATGTATTGG
>CANRZB010000036.1 GCA_947644195.1 uncultured Clostridium sp. | reverse complement strand
ACTTAGCTTGCGACAACAACCAGATAACCAGCCTGGATGTCAGCAACAATACCGCTCTGACATACTTAGCTTGCGAAGACAACCAGCTAACCAGCCTGGATGTCAGCAACAATACCGCTCTGACATACTTAGCTTGCCGCAACAACCAGCTAACCAGCCTGGATCTAACAAACAATACAAAATTAAATAATCTATTTTGTGATAAATCGGTTACTATTATAGGATATAATGAGAACGATGAAAATTAAGGGACTGCAAATGAGAGATACGGAACAGATGGTTGCCGAAGTGAAAAATTTCGGCAACCATCTGTTCCAAAATTAAAACTAAATTGGAATGTGCAGCAAAAGCTGGCAGGCATTTCTCCCTATTGAAAAAACGACTCACAATAAGGCGGTTTAGCAATCGGGGATTTACACCCACGAAACCACCATCAATATTTCGTTCTGCGCAGGCTGCCTTCCTCAAACGTATATTCCGGCGTATCAAAAGGGTATTCCACCTCATCCAGATAATACCAAGGATTTTCCCCATGCGCCGGATTTTTTAATACATGAAATTCCTGTGCCGGCATATAACCCTGGCCCAAGAGAAATGCTTTCCTGCCATCCGAATGTTCGCACATATCCACCACCATGACAACATGTCCCGGACTCCCCCCTCGGATAAAGATATCTCCAGGCTTGAGTTCTTTTGTCTGGATTCGTTTCGACTCTTTTTCCATAGAAAGTGTACTGGCATAGGAGAAAACGATACGCAAATATTTTTGAAAGCAGGTATAGCTGGAATCCGGCGAAGCAGATTTTACCCAACTGCTGCGGCTTTCCCCTATCTGAATCCGATATCCCTGCTGCCACTTACGATATTCTGCCAAAAATCCATCCACAAAATGAAACGCAATCTGATCTTTTCTGCCAGTATGCCAATAGTATTCTGCGTAAACTCGCATGACCGAATCTGCACACTGCTGTAAATCTTCTTTCTCCAACGGAAGTTTAAAGATTGCCGCATGAACATCCTGCCTGCCCTTTTTCTTTCCGTTGTAGAGCTTTACCGCACTGCCATCTTTTTTCATGGGGTAGGTACGCAAAAAACTGGTTAAACTATCTGCATCCGCCGATGGACGAACAAAACCTTCCGGGGGCAAAATCCTGGTTTCCAAAGTATTTCCTGAAGCATTGATCCAGGTTTCTCGCTGCTCTGATGAACTGCCAGAATCCGTTTCTGCTATTTCCTGCTGCTCTGGGTTTTTACCGTTTGTTTCCCCCTTCTTTGCTAACTCTGGATCGTTGTCCTGGATCGTTGCCCCCTTCTTTGCCTGCTCCGGGTCTTTGTTTCGATCCGCCTCGTCTGCCTTGTTCTGGCCAGTATTTTTGCTTTGTTCTTCTCCAGCCACGGTCCTCTGCTGATTCCGAGACTTCCTCTGCTGATCTGTAACAAATTTTCCAGCCAACAAAACACCCAATCCGATCACACAGATTCCCGTTAACAATGCATACTGTTTTCTTTGTTTTCTCATAAACCCCTCCAACTCAATGCAAGCCAATATGTTTCCATTACTAAGGGTATCCTATCATCCATCCGTTGCTTCCATGGCAATATCTTTCCCCAATATTTCAAATCCCCTGCAACCGCCTTACATCCATAAGGCACCACAGGGGATGACATTTCACTTTCATTATTGGTCACACTTATATAGCAGATCTTCCCAGCGTCTGTCTACTTCGGCCTGGAACTGCTCAATCAATTTCTCATTTCCCGGTTTGAACAGATGTTTAAACCGTCCCTGGGCACGCAGAAAATCCTCTATCGGTAATTTTTTCTTTGGCTCGTAGGTCAGAATCCATTTGCCATGATCCACTTCAAACATTGGCCAGTAGCAAGTCTCTACCGCCAATTTACAGATTTTCATAATATCTGGGGTATCATATCTCCAACCACGGGGACAAGGTGCCATCACATTCAGGAACGCTGCCCCTTCCGTATAAATGGCTTTCTCCGCCTTGCGGTGCAGATCCATAAAATTATTTGTAAAAGTTGTCTGTCCCACATATGGTACATCATGATCTGCAATGATGCTGGCGAGGTCTTTCCGGTTCTGCATCTTTCCATCCGACTCGGATCCTACTGGCGTTGTCGTCGTATCCGCATACATTGGCGTAGCTGATGAACGCTGAATTCCTGTATTCATATATGCACCATTATCGTAGCAGACATATACCATGTCATGGCCACGCTCCATCGCGCCGGATAAAGACTGGAATCCAATATCATAGGTTCCACCATCCCCGCCAAAGGTAATAAATTTGAATGTGGTATCCTCTGGCAGTTTCCCTCTTTTCTTCAAAACATGGTAAGCTGTTTCCACACCACTCAAAGTAGCGCCCGCATTTTCAAAGGCATTGTGGATATAACTGTCCTCCCACGCTGTATAAGGGTACATAAATGAGGACACTTCCAGACACCCCGTTGCATTTCCGATAACCGCCTGGTCTCCTTCATGCAGGGCACGTAACACAGCCCGGACCGCAATGGTTGCACCACACCCGGCACACATCCGATGTCCCGGCGCCAATCGTTCCGGCTTATTCATAATCGTTTTCAAACTCAAATCACTCATCGTTCTTTCCTTTCCTGTACATCATAGAACATTTTCCCATACTGGCAGAACCGCCC
This sequence comes from uncultured Clostridium sp., assembly GCA_947644195.1. Taxonomy (GTDB): domain Bacteria; phylum Bacillota; class Clostridia; order Lachnospirales; family Lachnospiraceae; genus Butyribacter. Next base: position 38,767 of record CANRZB010000036.1, on the reverse strand, counting down.
GCTCCGCAAACCAATACGCCCCTATTTACGCAGCCGGATATATTGATACTGCTCTACTTCCTTACCATGTTCTATCAGATCTTCCAGCTCAGAAAATACATGGCTGACATCCGATACCGTAAAATCACGGCCTGCCAAACCATAGATGTAATTGACAGTCTCAATCATTATTTTCCCACGGAACAATGCCGCCGTTACCTCGCTTCCCAACGGCCCGCCGTTTCCATTATAGCTCTCACAGCGGTCCATGATGGCAACCGCCTTACAGTTCCTTAATGCCTGGGCAATTTCTTCCGCCGGGAAAGGACGGAACACACGCAATTTTAAGACGCCGACTTTCTTTCCCTGCTCGCGCAGCTCATCCACCGCCTGTTTTGCCGTTCCTGCTGCCGAACCGATAATCAGCATAACGTAATCCGCATCCTCTGTGCGGTATTCCTCAAACAAACTATACTCCTTGCCTGAGATTGCAGCAAATTTCTTGGCAATTTCCAGAATAACCTCTTTGGAATTCTCCAAAGCGATCTCCTGGTTTTTCTTGGCCTCCATCGCATAATTACTCACAGAATACGGCCCCACTGCAATGGGTTTCCCAGGATTCAATAAATATTCTTCGGGTTCATACTCACCGACAAATTCCCGTACGGTCTCATCCTCTAATAACTCGATATTCTCCACTGCATGACTCGTAATAAAACCATCCTGGCACACCATTACCGGAAGATGGACCCGTGGATCTTCGGCAATCGGAAATGCCTGAATAAAATTATCATAAGCCTCCTGGTTATTTTCTGCATAAATTTGAATCCAACCGGTATCTCGGGCGCCCATCCCGTCGGAATGGTCACAATTAATATTAATGGGACCAGACAGCGTCCGATTTACCAAAGTTAAAACACATGGCATACGGTTTGAAGCTGCTAACAGTAATTCTTCCCACATTAAAGCCAACCCCGCAGAGGATGTCGCTGTCAGACTACGAGCTCCTGCTGCTTCTGCACCAATCGTTGCACTCATAGAAGAATGTTCGCTCTCCACCGGAATAAACTCGGTATCCATCTCACCATTTGCAATATAGGTCGATACCATCTGCGGAATTTCCGTTGACGGCGTAATTGGGAACGCCGGCATGACATCTGGATTTACCTGACGGATTGCATAGGCAACCGCCTCATTTCCCGACATACGTTCTTTGATTGCCATTACTGCTGTCCCTCCTTCATCTCAATCGCCCCAAATGGGCAAACAGCTACACAGATCCCGCAGCCCTTGCAATGCTCCATATCAAATTCCTGTCTCTGGCTATTTTGAACCGGAATACAGCTATCCGGGCAAACCGGAGTACACAGCAGACATTGTTTACACTTGTCTTTGTGATAAACCGGAGTATTGGTTCTCCATTCACCAGTGTTAAATTGTTTGGACGTTCCACCGGCAAAGATCATTAACCCTTCTGTCAACTCCTGGTGGGGAGTGGTTTCATTAATCTTTGTTACATCAGTTCTCATTGGTTCCTCCTTCTTTCGCATTTGCTTCAGCAATTGCTGACTCTATCACATCAAATGTTTTCTCCAGCGCCTGCATGTTTCCGTCAATTACCTCTGGCTTCTTGGCAAATTTATGCTGGTAGGAGGCCCGCATTTCTCCAATAAATTTCTCTCTCGGCATAATTCCACTGACTGCTACGGTAGCAGCTAACATCGGTGAATTTGGAAAATTCTTACCCAGAGCTTCCACAGAAATCTTTCGCCCGTCCACAGTATAAACACGACCTTCATAGCCTTTCAAATGTGGTATGATTTCCTCTGTCGATTTTGAAGTATTTACTATAATGGCACCCCAAGCCTTTAAGCCCGCAGTCACATCCACCGATTCCAATAATGTCTCATCCACTACCACCACATAGTCTGGATGGTAAATATTGGAATGAACCCGAATTACATCTTCACTAATTCGATTATACGCCGTAATCGGCGCTCCCATACGCTCCGGGCCATACTCTGGGAATCCCTGCACATACCTTCCCGTCTTAAATGCAACGTCTGCCAGAAGCAGAGCAGCAGTCTTGGCTCCCTGTCCACCTCTGCCATGCCATCTGATTTCAATACCGTTTTTCATGTTCTTTCCTCCAGAATCCAGTTTCACTCACTCTAACTATGTATCTTATCTTACTCCTGCCGTTTTCCAACAGATACTAATGACGTTCCCGCAGCCAGACCTGCTAACCCCCTTGATGTTACTATCTGTCCTGTAACCTGATTCTCATGTTCTTCCGCAAGCCAGCCTGACCCGCTTATCATTATAGTAACGAATGATTAAATTGTAAAGGGTAAATATTTGTCAGATTCCATCCACACTCTATAAAATCAGTGTGTACATGCCCCATACAAACTCCTTTCCCCATCCTTCAAAAAAGGCTGTCACAAAATATTCTATAAAACGCATGCCCCAAAAGCAGTGATACCATGCGAATTATTCCTATTTTGCAACAGCCTAAATATAATTTCAGTAACTCTTATTTATTTTTCACTTTAATGGTAACTTTTCCCTCAAAATCATCACCATTCAGGCTAAAGTACAGATTACCGGACAGCCGGTCCGTCGGTAATTCAAACCTGTTCGTATTTTGGAAAGAACAAGTTCCTTCATAGAGATCGGCCTGATCAATATATGGCCAGTTCGCCCCGCCTGCATACTGCGTTGCAAATCTACTGTAGCAAGAATCAGCCCCCGTCATACCCTCAAACCAGATCTCAACAACCGGGTTCTGGTAGATATCCCAGTTAATACCATTTAACACAAAGCATCCGCCATTGCCGGCTACCGTAAAGGTAGAAGCCTCATCCGTGGAGACTACAAACTGATTGTAGGCGGAGTTTTTCAGGGTTCCACTCCAATAATGCTCTCCGGTAAACGAAACCGGTACATAGACCCCATTCTCTGCCGCCTGCTTTTCCAGCGCCAGGTAATTAGCAGCCTCCGTTTCATTCTTAACCTGACAGGTGGTCTTATTATAAACACCACCTGTGTCCCAAAGCACTGGACACATGCCGTTGTTCAAAGTATAATCACATAACGTCTGGAAAAACAGATCCCTGCCTTCCTTTCGCACAAAGGTATTATCATCCATCCTCGTATCTGACACACCGTACTCCCCGATGACTACCGGGTAACCACGATCCACAAAAGTGCGTTTCATTGTCTGCAACTCCTCTTTCATGGCAGCCTTATCAGCATCCGTACCCCAGGTAGCGGAATATCCCCAGCTGTTGTCTACCTTATCTACAAGACAGTAAACCGCCGGCGAGTAGTAGTGCACGGATACCAGTAAATGACCTGGCGTCGTATCCGTTGGCATTACATAACGGCTGTCACAAGTCTTACTAATATTGGTATCAAATCCTGCAATCAGCAGAAAGCGATTGTCATTATTTCCACCGGAAGCACGAACAATATCCACAAACTTTTGATTAATCTGGTTGGTCGTCTGGTAACATTCATTCGTCGTCAAAACTCCCGTCTGTGTAGATCCCATATTCCAATCATCGTTCAACCGTTCTCCTAACTCTTCGTTGGCCGACTCAAAAATCAAATGATCTGAAAAATCCTTATAATACGCACTGATCTGCGTCCAAAATGCCTCGTAGCGCGCCCATGCCTGATCTCTGACGCTGCTGTCTTTATCTCCAAATTGTCCCCACCACTGGCCGTCCCAGTGAATATTGATAATTACATACATATCCTCCTGGAATGCATATTGAATAATGGTCTTTACTCGCTCTAACAGCCGTGGATCAATCGTATATTTTCCGTCCTTTGACATCATGCTGGACCAGGATACTGGAATTCGGATCGAATGGAATCCTGCCCTTTTCATTCCTGTAATCATCGCCTGGGTTGTAACCGGCTGTCCCCAATACGTCTCTAACTGGGTTGTATTTGCCGCATTAGCACAGTATGCTTCCATGGTATTACCCAGGTTAATGCCCAGTCCCATTTTGTGAACCAGTTCAAAAGCAGGCCTACTCTGCTCTATATCCACTGCACCCGGCACCTTTGTCGTCGTTGGCTGTATCGGCGCTGGGTCATCTGGAGTTGTAGGTTCCTCACCGGATGGATCTGACTCCCCTGGTTTTGGGGTTACCTGTCCCGATGGGTCAAACTCCCCTGGTTTTGGAGTTTCCTGTCCCGATGGATCTGACTCTCCTGGAGTTGGAGTTTCCTGTCCCGATGGATCTGACTCTCCTGGTTTTGGAGTTTCCTGACCAGATGGATCGTTCCCTCCTGGTTTCGAGGTATTCATATCAGGTGCGGTAGTCACTGTCGATCCGCTTCCGCCAGGCGTTATATTTGCCGGAGGAAAAGCCATCGGCTGAGGAGCATCCTTGCCCTTCTTACTTTCCTCCGTATTTTTTGCACCTGTAACAACAATACTGCAATTTACTTTCTTATTATATTTCTTGGCAGAACCTTTACGCTGATAGGTAACTTTGCAGAATATTGTCGCTTTTCCCGGTTTCTTTGCGATTACTTTCCCCTTTTTGGTTACCTGTACCGCTGCGCCTTTTTTAGAAAACGTTTTCTTCTTGATTTTAATACCCTTCGCTTTCTTCCATTTCAGCTGATAACTTTTTCCTACCTTTAATTTTTTTGTTTTCTCACGGAACCCGACTGTCTGAGCTTTTGCCTGTGATATTTTAAATGTCCCTCCTACGCTGACCAATACCAAAGCAAAAACCAACAACAGATTCAGAATTCTTTTTCTTAACACATGTTTCATAAATAGCAACTCCTTTCCTTCTTATCCGTTGATTCATCCTCTCCTGTTATGTATTCCTTTAACAGCAAAAGATACTTTTCAGCAACAGTGTAACATCCATAGCAATAATTTTCAATTAGAAAATGTATGTCCCAATCACTTCTTTAAAAAATAATTTAATAGGATAGAAAAATAAAAAAACTTATCATAATCCGGGAAAAAACTTATCAATTAAAATCTAGCATATTGTTCTCCTATCATTGATGATACTTATTTGATAAAAACATAAAACACGATGACAGGCAAATTCTAAATATCTACCAAAAAAGCATAAATCTTCACAGAAAGCAGCACAATTTCACATTGCGGCAAATCCCATTTTATACTATACTGTTGATGAAGAATTTGCATATACTATCTACAGAAGATCAATAAGAAACAAAATCGGACTCATCTGGAAAGGAGTTTCTTTATGAAAAAAAGAATTGTAATGACCGGAGGCGGCACGGCAGGCCATGTCACACCTAATATAGCCTTAATCCCGGAACTACAGGAAAAAGGATACGACATACACTATATTGGTTCCTATCACGGGATCGAAAGCCAGTTGATTGGCGATATTGGAATCCCATATTATGGCATTTCCAGCGGTAAGCTACGCCGCTACATAGATCCTAAAAACCTGAGCGATCCATTTAAGGTCATCAAGGGTCTGGGGCAGGCAAGACGTCTACTGGGCAAATTAAAACCTGACGTTGTATTTTCCAAAGGTGGTTTTGTCGCTGTTCCGGTAGTACTTGCCGCAAAAAGCCGTGGTATCCCCTGTGTCATCCACGAGTCCGACATGACACCAGGTCTAGCCAACAAAATTTGCATCCCATGCGCGCATCGGGTTTGTACAAATTTTCCTGAAACGATGCAGCATCTTCCAGCATCCAAAGCCGTTCTAACCGGCTCGCCGATCCGCCAGGAATTGTTTCAAGGAAATAAGACAAAAGGATTATCTTTCTGTGGATTCTCCAATACGAAGCCGGTCATTCTGATTATTGGTGGAAGTTTGGGTGCCGCTGCTGTGAATGAGGCCGTTCGCCGCATCCTGCCACGCCTCCTGGAACAGTTTCAGGTCATCCACCTCTGCGGCAAGGGAAAAGTGGACCAGTCTCTACAAAATACCAAGGGATATGTACAATACGAATATATTAAAGAAGAATTAAGCGATCTGATGGCCGCCGCCGATATCATGATTTCCCGCGCAGGTGCCAATGCAATCTGCGAAATTTTGGCATTGCGGAAACCGAATATCCTGATTCCACTTTCTGCAGAAGCCAGCCGTGGCGATCAGATTCTCAACGCGGCTTCTTTTGAAAAATCCGGTTACAGCATTGTGATCCAGGAGAATGAATTAACGAACGATGCGTTATGGAACGCTGTTCAAACGGCCTACCGCGACCGTGATCTCTATGCGAAAGCTATGAAAAAAAGCCAGTTAAATAACTCCATTGAAAAAATAGTAGGATTGATTGAAGAAGCCAGAAGACATAATAAGAAGATACAAAAATAAACACTGTTCACTTAGTATTTTTTAACGATGGGGGCTGTCATGAATATTCCAAAGGATCCTATGATGCTAGTCAGTTATCTAAACACACAATTACGTGATTTCTATCCATCCCTGACAGATCTTTGTAAAACTATGGATCTGTCGGAAGATGAAATTTGTGCTAAACTGGCGGCTATTGATTACCACTATGAACCTGAGCGAAACCAGTTTGTCTAAACAGAGATTCCATTTCTTTGTACTTATGCTGTGATGACTTTTCCTGTCACATCACGGGAAACCCACATGGACATACCGGGTCCATGATTTCCAAATGGCCTGGTGTGGAATCCGAACCGCTCATAAAAACTCTCCCTCTCATATGCCGCCATCAAGCTGACCATCACGGTTTCCCCATCGACAACATCTTTCTCAATATAATCCAAAACCCGGCTGATTAATTCTGTTCCGATATGAAAACTCTGATAATCAGGATGCACAATGACATCGGTAATAAAATAGGTGTAACCGCCGTCACTGACAATTCTCGCCATACCCACCGGCTGGTCTCCACAGACAGCCACGCAGAGATAAAAAGAATGTTGCAATGCAATCGACGCCCGTTTCTCTGTGACACGGATCCAATTGACCGCCTGACGCAGGGCGTTATAATCCTCTACGGTAATATGATTAGTATATGTAATATCCGGCACTTTTTTGTCTGGCTCTTTCTGTTCTGTCATCCCTGCTCCACTCCGTTCTGCATTTTCTGATTCTTCTAGATCTAATTTTTCTCAAAAAACCAGCATCTTGTATTAGGTTGGGTGATGCTTCCACTTCTCTCATCCAATTTTCATTCTATCACAAGGAATCCCGTTAGGCAATTACAGCGAAATGTTCTATATTACTGTCTATTCGCATACATTATGATAGACCTATCTGAAAATGGGACGCACTCTCCGCTGTCCCCCAGATATAAACAGGATTAGAAAGGGCTAAAGACATGGAACTCATTACCAAACGAATTCATACCAATCAGACAAAATGTCGCAGTGATATCCAGTTGACACTGGAGGACGATATCAATGTGCCGGATACTAAACCGGACATCGACCATATCATCAAAGTACAAGGTGAGGTGCAGATCCAGGAAACCACACCGGAAACAGATCGTGTCCTTGTTCGTGGACAACTGCTGTTCTCCCTGCTATATCTCAGCACAGCGGATTTTAGACCAATACATACCATGCAGGGGCAGATTCCTTTTGAGGAATCCATAAATATGGAAGACGCCTCTACCGAACGGGACGTCCACTGTCATTTTGATCTGGAAGACTGTCAAGCCGGTCTGATTAACTCCCGCAAAATCAGTATCCGTTCCATCCTCAGTTTGCATTGCTGCCAGGATGAAAACGAAGATCTGGAAATCGGCGTGCGCATTGTATCCGATGAGGCAGCACGGGCAGAAATGGAAGACATTTCTACCCCGGAAGGACTACATCAACAGTACCAGACAATGACATTGACGAATCTCGCCATGCAGAGCAAAGATATCTTCCGCATTAAGGAAGAAACCTCTCTTCCAAAAGGCAAACCAAACTGTGAGTCTCTCCTCTATTACGAAATGACGCCGCAGGGACTTGCAACCAGGCTCACGGATGACGGCATCCGCATTTCCGGGGATCTGACGGTATTTGTTCTATACGCACCGGAAGATGATGAGCGGACACTGGAATTCTATGAAACGGAACTCCCTTTTGACGGTCTCGTATCCTGTCCGGGCTGTAACGAAGATATGGTAGCAGATATTGCTGTAATTCCGGGCAAGAAACTTCTGGAATTCCGTCCCGATGAAGATGGAGAAGTCCGTGTCATTGATCTTGAGATGACATTACATCTTGATATGAAATTTTATCAGGAAGAAAGTTTCGAATACCTGAAAGATGCTTATTCAACAAAATGCGAACTGCAGCTTCACCACAAAGAAGCGTGTACCCGTCATCTGCGTGTCAAAAACCAGAGTAACCTGCGCATTGCCGATCGTATTAAAATCGAACCAGACCGGGAAGGCATCCTGCAGATCTGCAATGCTTCCGGGCAAATCCAGATTGACGACCAGTCCATTACAGAAGACGGCATTTTATTAGAAGGCGTATTGGAAGTAGAAATTCTCTACGTCTCCGAAGATGACGCCAGACCGCTCAATGTCCAGAAAGGTTCGATTCCTTTTGAACACACAATAGAGGTACGGAATATCCAGCCAACCGACAGCTATGAGCTGCAGACAGAAATCAATAATATCAACGTTATCATGCTGGACCGGGAAGAAATCGAGGTCAAAGCCGTACTAAATCTAAGCGTTCTGGTATTTACCGGATGTGGCGGTAATATCGTTACCTCCTTTGACGAGACACCGATCGACCTGGAACGGTTTCAGGAAATGCCTGGTCTTATAGGCTATATCGTCAAAAGCGGTGATAGCCTATGGAGCATAGCCAAGACATTCCACACTACCATAGATAGTATCCATGAATTAAATCATCTGGAACGAGATGAGATTCATCCCGGAGATAAATTATTGTTACTCAAACAAACCGAAGGAATTTTATAGTTTTCCTGTTTTTTCTTATCTCTTCGGCAATATGAAAGAATTTCCTATTCGATAAAATAGGAGATCCTTTGGACAGATCAAAGCCCATAGGATCTCCTATTTCTAACGAATCACTTTAATCCAACCCTCCGGTGCATCTATCCGACCCATTTGGATTCCTGTCAGCGTATCGTATAACTTCTGAGTAATTGGTCCCATATTTTCCATTCCACTTGGGAAACAGATTTCCTTGCCATGATCTACAATCTTCCCAACCGGAGAGATAACTGCAGCAGTTCCACACAAACCACATTCTGCAAAATCTTTGACTTCTTCCAGGGTTACCTCTCGTTGCTCAACTTCCAGTCCCAGATACTTCTCTGCTACATACATCAGCGAACGGCGGGTAATGGATGGAAGAATACTGTCAGACTTCGGTGTTACCACCTTGTTATCCTTCGTAATAAAGAGGAAGTTCGCTCCCCCTGTCTCCTCTACCTTAGTCCGGGTAGCCGGATCCAGATACATGTTTTCATCAAATCCCTGTTTGTGTGCATCAACAATCGCATGCAGGCTCATTGCATAGTTCAGTCCCGCCTTGATGTGTCCACTACCGTGAGGAGCTGCACGGTCAAAATCAGATACCCGAATCGTGATTGGCTTTGCCCCACCCTTAAAGTACGGGCCAACTGGTGTACAGAATACACGGAATTGATATTCATCCGCCGGCGCAACGCCAATTACCGCATTGCTGCCAAACATATAGGGACGTATATATAACGTTGCCCCGGAACCATATGGCGGTACATAATCCATATTTGCTTCCACAGTCTGAACAACGGCATCGATAAAACGCTCTTTTGGCAATACCGGCATCTCTAAGCGCTCTGCCGACTGCTGCATACGCTCTGCATTTAAGTCAGGACGAAAACATACCACATGTCCATCCTCCGTTGTGTAAGCCTTCAAACCCTCAAAAATGGTCTGTGCATATTGCAGTACACAGGCACACTCACTCATGGTAATCTGGTCGTCTTCCGTCATCGCGCCGGCGTCCCATGCACCATCCTTAAAGTTAGAGACATAACGCTTGTCCGTTTTCATGTAACCAAATCCTATGTTACTCCAATCGATGTCTTTCTTTGCCATTTTGCATTACTTCCTTTCGTATCCTCGCATCACGATTATTCTTTCAATCACTAATCCAATTTTACTGCTAGGATTTCTCTGTGTCAAGAACTCGTCCAGACAGTCTCCCAAAAATCATTTCTCCCGTGTATCGACGGTAAGAATATATAATTGCGTTATTCCACTCTATTTTTATGGTACTAAGCAATCATTCTTCAATCTGTCGAATTCGATTCACATGACGTTCCTCTCCCGAAAATTCCGTATTCAAAAAAGTCTCTACAATTTTGACTGCAAGTCCTGGACCTATCACCCGTGCACCCATTGCCAGAATATTGGCATCATTATGCTCCCTGGTTGCCTGTGCGCTAAAGGTATCATGACATAGCGCAGCACGAATTCCCTTCACTTTATTTGCCGCAATGGATATTCCAATCCCCGTGCCGCAAATCAGAATTCCCTTGTCGCAATCTCCAGCGATTATTGCCTCTGCCACCGCTTTGGCATAAACTGGATAGTCACAGACTGTCTCATCATAACAGCCATAATCCTGGTATTCGATCTTCTCCTCCTCCAAATACTGAATCACTTCCTGTTTTAATCCAAATCCTGCACGATCACTTCCCAACGCTATCATTGCCATCTACCTCCATTCATACATTTATTTCATGATATATACTGCAATCCATTCTCCTGCCTGTTCCTGCTTTTGTCACAGGTCAGTTCCCAATTGTCCCAACTCATACCTCCTGCCGCAACCGGTCCGTCATCAAGGTTATTCTTCTCATCAACTCTTCACAGCATTGGATATAACCTTCCTCCCCTTCACCATAGGGATCCATCACATCAGTCTCTTCACCCGTATACTCCCCAAGCGTATAAACATGTCCACGGCTGCCAAACTTCTCTAAAAACTGTATTTTTTCAGACAGCGTCATCGTCAGAATCAAGGTTTCCTCTGTAATGTCTGATTCTTCCATCTGCCTTGACTGACCATGGTTACTTACCGGTATGTTATATTTGCTCAACAGAAGATTTACTTTAGGATTAATCGGCTCCTCAAACAGAACGACCAATCCCCTGGAATATAACTCTGGCTTCTCACCCAGTGTTTTGTTGCGGAAAATAGCCTCTGCCAGTGGACTCAGAAATGTATTTCGTGTACAGATAAATATAATTTTATCATACTTCATCCTGCATCACGCTCCTTTCTCATGCTTTCAGCAATCGATATCCCGCTGCTTTCCACATTCGATTCATAATGGCTTGTCCCAGATCATCCTCCTCAAAACTCTCTGCGTAGATATATTCTGCCCCCAAATGATCCATTTTGCGCAGAATATCATATAATCCTGCCGCAATGGAACCCTCACATTTTCTGGATCCTATACTGCAAATAATGCCCTGTTGATACCTGTCCTTAGTTTCCTCTGTCGCAATGACCGCCACGCACTTTCCCTCACGCTGCCGATCTACAACTAATTGATTAATTCTGTTTATTACCTCCTCTATGTTTCCCTCCACAATGACCAATTGCCCCTGTGGAGCATAATGTCTGTACTTCATTCCTGGTGCTTTTGCCACAAGATGGGGATCCATTTCACGGTTTGTAACCGCCGGATCCATCTGTACTTTTCCTATCACAGATTCCAGCATCGGTCTGGTAATATAGCCGGGTCTCAAAATCATCGGTTCGGAATCACTCATATCTATAATGGTAGATTCCAAACCAATCCCAACCGGCCCTCCATCCAAAATAAACTCGATTCTTCCTTCCAAGTCTTCTACGACATGCTCTGCCAGTGTCGGACTGGGCCTGCCAGATAAATTAGCGCTCGGTGCGGCAATATAGACCCCTGACTGACGTATCAATTCCCTGGCAACCGGATGCGAAGGCATCCTGACGGCCACGGTATCCAATCCACCTGTAGTGGAAGATGGCACCTGCTGTCTTTTTTGAAATATCATTGTCAACGGCCCCGGCCAAAATGCTTCTGCCAGACATTCCGCTTTTGCGCTAACCTCTATTGCAATATCCTCCAAAGCCTTTCTATCTGCAATATGTATAATCAACGGATTATCGGATGGCCTTCCCTTAGCTGCGTAAATCTTTGCCGCTGCTTCCGGATGCATAGCGTTTCCTCCCAGGCCATATACAGTCTCTGTAGGAAATGCTACCAATCCTTCCTGTTGTAATACCCTGCATGCCTCCTCTAATTCCTCATTGCGAAACTGTTCCGGGTTGATCCGTTGTACTTTCGTTTTCATCCTGTGCCTCTTTTCCATCCTGTTTCTCTAAGTATTCTATCACACCCTCTGCCAATACAGAAGCAATTTTGCTCTGATAATCTTCCGTCTGTAACTGGGCAGCCTCCCCCGGATTAGACATAAACCCACATTCTACAATAACCATAGTTGCATCGGAATGTTGCAACAGATAATAATCATTATTGGCTTTACACTGACGGTTATTGTTGGGATCCAGCTTGGATTTCCAGATCGACTGTAAAGTCTCTGCCAATGCTTTTCCGGTTTCAGAAGTCGTCTGATAAAACACCTGGGCTCCCTTAGAAATCGTATCCGAAAAACTATTCTGGTGGATGCTGATGATTAAATCTGGATTTGATTCATTCATAATTTCAATCCGCTTCTTCATATCAGACATCTTTTTATTGGAAGCTGACGCATCATACAATCCCTCGTCACTCTCCCTGGTCATAATGACCTGACAATCCCGTTTCTTTAATTCATCCCTCAATTTTAATGCAATCGCCAAATTGATGTCCTTTTCATAGGCGCCATCTGCGCTTACTTTACCCGGATCAATTCCGCCATGCCCACTGTCCACTACAATGGTATATTTTGCGTTTTTTGTATGATCTGAAAGTACAGACCATTCTCCGGCATCCATGACCAAGCAGCCTGCTGCTATTGCAATACCCAAGCTTATGCCAATTCCATATTTCCGTACCAAGTCTTTTAATTTATTACGCAATCCTCTACTCCTAAGTTTCTCCTATTTCTATCATTTTATGAAGAAATCTCAGTTTCCATTCGCTTAAGACATGCCCGGTCATAAGATTTTTACTTGATAGGAAACTTCGTCCTATCAATATAAAGTAAAAATGCTCCGCATACATATTATTTGGAATATTTGACAATGGTTTCCCAAATCTCAGCTTTTTCCAATCCCAACTTCCAAAAAGCCATTCCGCCAACTCCGGCTTCCGAAACTGCCTTCATCTTTTCCTCTAATGATTTTTCGTCCTCAACCCACATTTTATACAAATTTTTTCCTTTTTTATATTCTAAATAATTCATGCTGGTTGCGTCATCCCATTTTAATTCTGCCTTGGAATCAGCAACGACTTCCTGCACTCCCCTCATGGAATATGCCTCACAGGATAAATCTACCTTGCCATCTTTCGTCTTTTCCTCCCATAATCGGGAATAAAACGGCAATGCAACGATATGCTGCTCTGCCGGAATCAGCTTTTCTAACGCAGAGATCGAACTTGTCACATAACTTAGAGAAGACACAGGCCCTGCCTGCTCTGATCCAGAATAATACTCATCATAGGCCATTGTAATAATATAGTCAGCCACAGCTGCCTGCTCAGCCCGATCATAATAGGCATTAAAATCCCGGAGAGGATAATTATCAATAGAGAGGGAAATCCCATTATTCCGACACATAATTCCAAGCTCCCGGATAAACTGGACAAAGTCTTTTCCATTTTCCTGTTTTACATTTTCAAAATCTATATTAATCCCATCCAGACTATAGCGAATTGCCTCAGCTATCAGGTTTTTTGCCAATCTCTGCCGTCTGCTGGAAACCGACAGGACTTTTCCAATCTTCATATTTGCCGCAAAATCGTCACACAATGCCCATACCTGTACTCCTGCCCTATGAGCAGCCTGCACGTAAGTATCCGACGCCAGGGAAGAAATATTCCCCTTGTTGTCGGATGTCTGGAACCAAGTTGGAGCTACTACATTGACACCTTTCGTTCCCGCAAGAACGGTACTCAACTGACTGTTTGCTGCCTGATTTGTAACCTGATGCCATGCTAAAACCACTTTCTCGTCCATGAGAATATGGCTGTATTTTTCCTCTTGAAAGTCGGTCTTATCCTGGTTCGTATAGACACTTCCCAAGCGATTTTTCTTGACATAACCGATAACTCCACTGTCAGACATTACCTTGACAAAATCTTTGGCATTTTTATTTTCCGTTTTCTTCTTTTTGCTATCCGCTTTCTGATCCTTTGTATCATCCCCCTCAGAATCCTGCGCACCATCTTTATTTGTTTGATTTAACACTCGGACGGTATCTTTCTCTTTCAGATCAACCAGAATATCACTTTTGATATTTGGTTCTACCCGCAAGGCAGCCTCTTTTTTCACATCATGATACGAGATATCCGTATTATATTTATTCCGAAGCACAACTCGGTCTGGAGACTGGTATGTCTTATAATCCAGCGCCGTATATTCCTTAATGTACTCCAGCGCAACATAGGCAGTCTGTCCATCCGTCTTTACCGTGACATAATCCTTCGCCTGCTTACTATTGTTGATAAACACATCCTGACTGTCCAAGTCAGTCTGAATCATCGCTGTAGATGTCGTATAAAGCAAAATATTTTCTGCGTTATCCCAATAAAACCGGGGATTCAAATATTCATTTACAAATTCAATATCCAGATAAAATTTGCCGTTATCACACAGAACATTGGCATCGGTAATTTGATCGTTTAGAATGACCTTTGCCTTTCCTTCCTCTACCTTAAAATATTTCTGCAGGGACATATGGGTTTTGCTCGGTGTATTCTTTCTAATTAAATGCACGGTTACCGCAAGCAGTGCAATTAATATGACGGCTAATATTCCTAAGATAACAGGTCTTTTATTTTTCATTCGTTAATCCCTCCGGCTTTCATTGCGATTGAATTTCCAAGGCTGCAAATGCACATTTGTAATAGTATAACACTTTTTGTCCTAATTAGCAATTTTCCAAAAAACGAAATTCTGCGTATCCCCAGTATGAACTTTGCGTTTATCTGTAAAATTTACTTTCCTGCCTCCGTTTTTTTACTGTTATCGTATCAGAGGAAGCCCCGCCACTGAACTCGTAATCAACCGATCCCAGTAACAGGACATTCATCTCTAATACAGGGGTTTCAACGCAATAAACATGTCCTGTTTATTTAAAAGATACAATGTAGTTCCGACCTATGTCAGAATACAAATAGCTTCCATGACAATATGACTCCTGCCAGTGCCTGCCTCCCGTAGAACGATCTGCCGGACAGCTTTGTGATACGTACTGCAGATCATTCTGTTGTTTGATAGAGCCGAATCCCAATGATATGCAAGCCACGGGAACCTTTTTTCAGAGTCAGAATATTTTAAACATAGATCCAGACAGCGCATCCTATGTCAGATATTAAAATATACTCCCATCCCCAAAAAACATCATATATATCATCTATTCCCGCAATTCTACGGGTAATTCAAAAGGATCAGATCACCTCCTTTGCTCTGGGTTCGCTTCTCTGCACATATTATATTCCCGAAACCCCCATTCCACAAGACCTAACAGGCACCTTGCCTGATAGAAAAAACGGGAGCATTTCTAGAACATAGTACCAAAAAATGATTTAATTTCTCAGATTTTGCTCAGATTTACTAAATTTTGTTGAAAATGAGAAATATCTCCACGTATTCTTTTGACGAAATAAACAAACGCTATCAATGGATTTCATTTTACATTTTCTATGAACCGTCTAATGGTACCATGATTTGTATTTTTTATATTATACAAATAAACTCTACATACCAGGATTCGACATAAAGTCCCACAAAATCCTATATTTTGCGTTGACTTCTCGAATTAATTAAACTATACTGAACATAGATAGGTAGCTTTATTTTTCCTATCAAATATATAAACCAGAAGGGAAGTGAGCCTATGCGAATTGAAAAGATAAATGACCGTCAGATCCGATGTACATTAAGCCAAAAGGATCTCAAGGACCGCGAGCTGCGCATCAGCGAGTTGGCATACGGTACGGAAAAAGCCAAGGCTCTGTTCCGAGATATGATGCAGCAAGCTTCCTATGAATTCGGATTTGAAGTGGATGATATCCCGTTAATGATTGAAGCCATTCCAATGTTGCCGGATGCTTTGGTTCTGGTAATAACCAAAGTCGAAGATCCCGACGAATTGGATACCAGATTTTCTCATTTTACCGATGACCCAGACGAGGATTACTATGATGACATGGAGGAATCCGGATTTGATATGATAGACAGTTTAGCGGAGGAAGATGACGATTATGACGATTTCTCCGATGACATAGAAGAGGACAATATGTCTAACCTGGAAACCCTTCCATTCAAAACAGAGGATGAAAATGAAAAAGATGATGATTTTATTTCTCTGCCAGAAGTCCTGGGCATGAGCCCAAGACCAAAGACAGAACATGTCAAGGAGCAGACAGATCTGATTCGTATTTATCAGTTTCATTCCCTGGATCAATTATCTGCACTGGGGGAGCATTTGTTCTTCCAATATAAAGGAACGAATACTGTTTACAAAAACAAAGCAGATAACAGCTATTTCTTAATATTACACAAATCAGACCATACACCGGAAGAATTTAGCAAAATTTGTAATACGGTCAGTGAGTATGGCATCCCTGTCCGTAACACATATGCCAGTTCTTCCTACTATGACGAACACTATGATACATTAATCCGGGACAAAGCACTTCAAGTCCTGGGTAAGATATAGTTCGCCATATACAACCAGGCAGATTCTGGTTTTACAGGTTTTAACATCAAAAGAGCAGATTCCGTGATCTGCGCATGCCAAGTTTTCCCGGCTTCGCAATGTTCACAAAATCTGCTCTTTTCTACTTTGTTCTTTGGAACATCTTTCACTGTCTGGAAGTAGTCCTTTCCTTAAGCCTCTTTCTTTGCCAAATACTCATTGACACTGGCTACCAGATCATCTACCGCCAGACCATGTACTGCTGCTGCTTCCTCCAGGCTTTCCCCCTGGGAAGCAGGACAACCGATACAATGCATCCCGGATGCCATCAAAATTGCCGCAATCCCCGGATCTACCTGTAACATATCTCCAATAATCATACTTTTATCTACCTGTTTTGCCATTTTGCCCTCCATTCCAAACCTTATTCGGTCTATTGCAATCCTTACGTTCAGTATTACCCGAACCAGCAAACATTATAACACCAGTTGGAAAGAAAAACCAGCCCCTGAACGTTTTTTATCCGAGCATCATATTCCCACCCGCCGGAGTGCGTCTCCGTTCCACTTCGGTCCGCACTAAACGATCATCCACCGGATGTTCAGTGCCCACACGGAGCGTTTTTTATATGATAGGAATAGTCCAGTATGGACTACTTTCCTATCATATAAAAAAGCTGTATATTCCCAACGATCGCTCGTCCGAATACACAGCTTTTGTCATCTTGAAGATTTATCGCAACGAATTACTCCTCAGAAATTGCTCCTGAAGGGCAAGTACCTGCGCATGCACCGCAAGAAATGCAAGTATCTGCATCAATCTCATAATGAGAAGCACCTTCTGAAATTGCTCCTACTGGGCATCCTCCTGCACAAGCTCCACAGCTTACACAATCATCACTAATTACATATGCCATTTTGACATTCCTCCTTTTGGATATTTATTTGTCAACATTCTAATACAATTCACTAAAAATAGCAAGGAAAAAAAAGGAAAACCCTTATTTTTCTGTATTAGTTTACACTTACTCCAATTAGTTACCCCCATCATTCCGCTACCAATTCCCGCACCTCCACCTTCTTGATTTTGCCGGATACCAAATACGAAAAGAAAAAGAAACTCACACATATCACAGCAACCGGAATGATAAACGTCATAATACCAAATCTCGTTTGGAAATTGGAAATACCCGCCTCGTATAAAAGTACTGTAAGCATCTTTCCAGAAAGGACGTAACAGATTGCACTTCCCAGTAACGACCCCAGCAGCGCCACAATCAAATATCTTATGGCAAATTGGAACCGTAATTTTACACAGGTAAAGCCCAGGGATTTGTATATGCCAATATCTTTCCGCTCCCCGATAAATGCTTTGGAACAAACCATTTGAACCACCACCAGGGAGAATATTAATGAGAAGGCATAGATTATCAACTGCATGGCATCAATGGCAATCTGAAAAATATCATCCAACATTTCTTCATTTACTCCCGCCTCGATGATATCGCCAAATTTATCATTCAAGGATGCTTTAATCTTATCTTTTTCCCCTTCGTCTTCCAAAGAATAACTGCCCCAAAGCCATAAATCACAACCCAGTTTTCTCGCCCCTTCCGCTGAGATCAAAAAACATCTTCCCGCATCGTACATGAGCGGCGCTGTACCGGAAATCAGATACCGCTCCTTGCGGTCTTCCCATCCAATCGTAACCTCGTCACCAATGTGAAGATTAAACTCATCCAGTAAGCTGGGAGACACCGCTATTTCGTTGTCATAAATCGGCATCCGTCCTTTCATTGCTGAAAGAGCTTGGGGATTTTCAAAGACATTTCCCATCATTTCCTCTCCATCAAAAGAGAAATAGAGATGCTTCCAATAATATCGTTTCTTTATTTTAGTATATCGTTCTATTTCTTTTTCTATCCGTGCAAATTCTTCTTTCGTAATCTCCTTTTTCGGAGAAACATCAACTTCTGAAATGACTGTCCCCATTGATTCCAGAGCTGATTTAGATGTAACCGTGTTGGACAGCATAGTAATCGTCATCATAAAAAATACCAGGATGGCGACAATCATAAATACGCCAAAATACCTTCGTTTTGCTGCAGTAAATTGCCTTAATGCAAGACTCCCAGAAAGAAATTTCTTACCGATCGGGACATTCATTCTGCTGTCAAAATAAATCTCCTTTTTTACTCCTGAAATGGCACGGACAGGGGTAATGCCTCTAAGTTTTCCTGTAACCCCAAAAATAGACAGCGCCGACAAAAGAAACAGTAACATAAGAATACCAGCCATCGAAAAAATGGGTACGGATGTTACCGTAGGAATCCCAGTAATCGGAGCAAATATATTAGCAGCCGCCTTTATCAAAGGAAGCGCGAAGAGGATTCCCAAAATAGTCCCAACCACTTCTGCAATAAAATACTGGAACAGGAATAATGTCCTCAGCCGATTGGTTCCAAAGCCTTGTGCCTTCAAAATACCAAATGTTAAATAATTGCTTTCCATTTCCATAGTAATACTGTGAACCACAACAATCAGCACAATCCCAAGTAATAAAAGAATAAATACCATTAAAATAGAAGAAATAATTTTCGGGAAAAGTGTCGTATAATGAATCGACATATCTTTCGTCAGGGAACCGAATCCCATATTCAAAATATCCGTATCGAGATTCAACTGACGGCGAAACTTTGCGTCCGTCAACCTACAGTGGTCTGCCTTGAAGATTTCCAAGATCTTTCCGGTGGCATGGATCTCCTCTGTCTCTTTTGCTGCAATAGCTTTCGCTATTTTGTTGTAATCGCCATCACTGATATAGTATTTTTTCCAGCCAATAACCGAGGACCCCAGCATAGAATCCAGCAATACCCCTTTTACCTTAAATTGATAATCCCCGGCTATCGTTTCTATCGTAAGCGATTCCCCAACCTTTCCATGAATACTGGTAAGTAACCCTTGTGAAACATATATTTCCCCCTGATCCAGTGTATCCACATTCTCCTTAACTCCTGAGAGATCCTCATTTAAAAGTTTGGTATTTGTCGGCGCTGTCATCAGCAGGATACTGTTGGTGTATACTCCCCCCTTCATAATCGTTTTCTCTCCGACAAGAGTATCTCGCACTACTACCTTGGCAACCTGGGGATGTTTATTTACCTCTTCTAACATCTGAGCTGTGAGTTTATGCGCATAATACTCCACCCAAAGATCAGGAGTATCTGTCAATTCATGAGAATTCAAAACCCCCTGTACCGAACTCTCCTTAATACTTAAAACAATTGTGACTGACATAGCCACAATCATAGTCAGCAAAATCACACTCACAAACGAGCCCTTTTTATGGCGGATATTCGCTTTTAATAATGTAATCATTTCCATCGTATCACCTACCATTCTAACGAGGTAAGCCATGCGTTTACCTGCGTTTCACGAGACTTTTCTTCTTGGGCATGGTAGGGGGGCAACGTTAATTCGCCAATAATCTTGCCATCTTCAAGATACAAAATCCGGTTTGCCCTAAGCGCCGCCCTGATATCATGGGTAACCATTAATACACTTTGTCCATCAACGTTTAATTCCGTCAAGAGATTCAGCACATCCGTCGTATTTTTCCGATTTAAGGCCCCGGTCGGCTCATCGGCAAAAAGAAGTCTGGGCGAATTAATCACTGCCCTTGCCACTGCACATCTCTGCTGCTCCCCACCGGAAACCTGAGATGGCAGATGCGTCTTAATCTGCGTTACCGACATTTGCTCCAGCAGTTCATCCGTGCGTTTTTTTACCGCCTTTGCGGAGACGCTTTTATTTAGATAGCCTGGAACCGCAACATTTTCAAACAGCGATAGATTACTCACTAAATGCATCTGCTGAAAAATAAAACCAAAGTCCGTGTAACGAAGTTTTGCCAGTTCCTTTTCTTTCATTTTTACAAGGTCACATCCATGATAGATGACTTCCCCCGCCGTTGCTCTATCCATTCCACTTAACGCATAAAGCAGCGTTGACTTTCCCGAACCACTTGCTCCCATAATGACCGTAAAATCTCCCTCATAGATATCCACATCAATATGAGAAAGTACATGTAGCTGCCCACCGTTATGGGCAAAACTTTTACACAGACCTTTTGCCGATAAAATTACAGTTTTCATAAGTTCTCCCTTTCCTTTTGATTACTTTTTGACACTTATTGTCATATCACAAAAGATCTTAAGAAGTCCTTAAGGAAACCCTGCCAAAGATCAATTATTGACTAATCGGCAGACGAACAATGACCTCCAACCCGTTTTCATGGTTCCTGAGTGTTACGCTCCCACCCATTTTTTCCGTGATATACTTGACAATATAAAGGCCAAGGCCAGATCCCTGCTCGCTGCCACAATTATTACCCCGATAAAATTTGTCGAAAATAAACGGCATGTTATCATCGGGAATACCACTGCCATAATCACGGAAGTGCAGCGCGACCATTTCATCCTCTCTGGTAAAAAACAAAACAATATCCGTTTTTGCGTACTTTCTAGCGTTATTGACAAGATTCTCAGCAATCTGCATCAGTCTGTTTTTATCTGCTTTTACCAATGCCGTAAAGTCTGCCTTTTGGATATGAATATCGTTTTGCTCTGCTGCAATTTCACTGACAATATCTTCCATAAATGCACAGATCTCTAACTGTTCGGAAATGATTTTTAATTTATCCAGATCAGAAAGGGAATGTAGAAATAAATCATCGGTCAACCTGGAAACCTCATCGCATTTTTTGGTAATCACCCTCAGGTAACGTTCCCTCTTTTCATACGAATCATCCATATTTGCAGAGAATCCTTCTATATAAGCCCTGATCGACGAAATTGGAGTTTTGATATCATGGGAAAGCGTCGCAATAATAGTTTTGTTATTTTCGATCGCTTCCTTTTCGCTGGCTCTTAATTTCGTGATCTCCGTTCTCATACTATCAAACGCCCAGGTAAATTCTCCGAAATAGTTCGACCGCTGATAATTTAAAGGGACACTGAAATCTCCCGCAGATATCTTTCCTGCAAAGTCTTTCATTTTTTCAAAGGGCCTCAGGATCGCAAAATAAATGTAACAAAAAGCAACCAGAAAAAATAAGATACTTACGCCACACATAATCAAAATAGAAGACACACCACTTTTTTGTTCTTCGGCATGGTGCATATGTTCTTGTAATTCGTTGATTTTTTCCTGTACTTTTTCATATTTTCCTTGATGGCTTAACTGCTTTATTTCATTCAATGCAACAATATATTCCGCGTTTTCCTCCTGGGGCGTCAGACTCCTGGAAGAAATATAGCAGCCTGCCGACAGTAAAATAATTACAAAAGAGAAAAAAATGGTGATTACTATTAATTTGCTTTTCATAGAAGATCCTCCAGTGCATACCCCACTTTATAAATAGTTTTGATGTATTTCGGCTTGGCAGGGTCATCTTCCAGTTTTTCCCGCAGCCAACGTATATGAACCGTTAATGTCGAGGGTTCCACCAGGGAAAATGCGCCCCAAACTCCGCTGATCAATTTCTCCTTGGTTATAGCTGTATTTTTATGTTGACAGAGAAACGCAAGCAAATCGAATTCTTTTAGAGAGAGGGAGACTGCCTGTCCATTTTTTGTCACTGTTCTTGCCGTGATATTCACTGAAACATTGCCGAAGGTTATGACTTTTTCCTCCTCAGAAAAGTCATAGGCCCGACGCATCAGCGCATTGACCCTTGACAGTAACTCCTGCATGGAATACGGTTTGGGAAGATAATCATCTCCCCCTATGTCAAAACCTGTAATCCGGTCTGTCTCACTGGTTCTTGCACTTGCAAAAATGACGGGGACATTGGAAACCGTTCTAAGTTCTTTTAACAGTTCAAAACCTGTCGTTTCCGGTAGATTGATATCCAGTAAAATCAGATGATAGGTATGTTCTGACAGCATTTCGAAAGCTCTGGTTCCACTATCGGCACAGTCCACCCGATAACCATAGTTTTCCAGCATTTCAGAAAGAATGGCCGACAAATCCTCATCATCATCTACAATTAATATGTTTTTATTCACGATGCACCTCCTGGTTCCGTTAGATCTCCCATTCCCCTGTCATTGCCAATCTGTCGACTTCCAAATCCATTATTTTATCATTGAGTATAACACATTTTTAAATGCAAAGCATCACAAAAGCATTGACAACAAGCAGCATCCATGGCAACATGAAGTAGATTAGTAAAAAATGACTTCACTTTTTTAGATACAGAACCCCCACTTATTTGTTAATAGGAGAATTTATGCCTCAGAATTACCGAATGACCCTTGCCTATGACGGCAGCCGTTACAGCGGATGGCAGAAACAAGGAAATACCGAAAATACCATACAGGAACGAATCGAAACAATATTAGCTAAACTGTTAAATGAAAAAATAGAACTTCATGGCTCAGGACGCACAGACGCTGGTGTCCATGCTTTGGGACAGGTTGCCAATTTTAAAACCAACCAGGCACGGAACCTGGAGACATTACAGAACCAGCTTAATCAACAGCTTCCAGCAGATATCCGTGTCCTGTCACTGAGGGAAGCAGCACCTCGCTTCCACGCAAGATTAAATGCCAGCCGCAAACATTACCGCTACCAAATTGATAATCATAGTGTGGCAAATATTTTTGAGCGGAGATATCTGGCCCGTTTTTCGGACAGAGATTATTTTTATCAATTGGCAGCGAAACAAAATCGACTGGTTTCCTCGCAGACACAAAATGCCGCAAATGACCTTCTGACGACAAATACACACAGGCTTTGCCATATTGCATACGACCTGGACGCTATGCGTCAGGCTGCCTCCATCCTGACTGGAGAACATGATTTTAAAAGTTTTTGTGATAACCGCCATATTAAAAAATCCACGGTACGTAACCTGGAACAAGTCACAATTACAGAAAATGAGAACCATATTTTAACTTTGGATTTTTATGGAGATGGATTCCTATACCATATGGTACGGATTCTCACGGGCACTCTATTAGAAGTAGGTATCGGTACGAAATCGTCCGAAGATATGACGCATATGATAAATGCTAGGAACCGTGAGACTGCGGGATTTACTGCCCCGCAACAAGGGTTGTTTTTGATGGAAGTGGAATATTAATTTATTTCTACTTCCATCAGAATAAATTAGAAAAATCGACTTTAATTTCTGGATAAGCAATAGACATTACCATAAAAAACATAATAAACAAGATGACAGAGACCATCACCCAGTTTTTCCTGCCATGCAGCTCCTGAACTGCCGTATCATATTTCCTCAAACTGCCGCCAAAACCGGGAACCAAACCACAAATCAGACCTCCCGCCACACCTATGAGAAACATTTCGAAATTTCTACAAAGTAAGAATAGCACAAAATCTGCCAAAATCCCTGCTATAATGACATATCTTCTTTTCCTGCCTTCCAGAAAGATACACAGGAACAACCAAAGTGACGCTATGATAATGCCTGTCAAAAGCATAATTTCCCGTTTATCCATATCTCCTCTTTTCAACAAACACATTCTCATTGTGATTTTTCTACATATTCCATTCTTTCCCCGTGCAACGAAGGTTATTTTATCTTAATGAACTGTTTCCGGCTGTTGGGATAGACCGCAATATATGTCTTTCCCGGATTGATCGTTAAAACATTGCCATTATTGTCTTTATATACCATTTTATTTTCCGATTCCTTGCGCTCCCAGGTTATTTTTTGTGCCTTTCCCCGGCTCAAATAATAACCTTTTCCAGAATGGTTCGACAACTTCATTGTCTGATATCCGTTATGGTCAATATTAGATTCCTCCACATATTGAACAATTACGTTTTTGAACGAAAGCTGCTTTTTATAATAGACATCCATATGTTTCTGCTCATATTCAAATTTAGAATATGTCCCCTTTTTGGGACTATACTTCAACTTGCAGGTAGAATAAGCGGAAAAAGGAAGTGTAACATTTTTCGCTGTTTTCCCCTGTGCTAAATCTCTTTCTTCTTCATAAAAATGAAAATGTTCTGCCGTCTTATCTGTATTCTGCTTTCGGGAATATTTTAATTTTTTTGTTCCTTTTTGTAACTTCGCACCAGAAGTGAATACATTATGGGGTGCTGAAATGGAACGGTCTCTCTCATAAACCACAGGACCAATCCCGGAAAGCCCGCTAAGATTATTGATCTTCAGTTTTTCAATCTGTTTGGTTGCATATTTCGTATGGCCAAAGTGACAATAAATCGCATTCCATTCTTTGGCAAACTGAACATAATAATGTCTGGCACTGCGAACGGACCCAATCGCTTTTACCTTGGACGGATCCTGATAAATCGCCATCATCCGGGTAATTCCGCCCTCCGCCAATGCCTCATAAATAATATCCGCCTTGGAAGTCCCTCTCTGATTTTTAAATGCATATTCAATATTGTTGATCATGACCGCATAAGGGCGTTTCGCTTCCACCTTTTCAGTAACCCATTCACCGGTCAGCGAACTCTGCACTTTTCCAGCCCTGGGGTCTGCCGTTGGCGTTGGGATTGGCGTTGGAGCAAGGGTAACCTCAGGAGCCGATGTACTCTTTGTCTCTACGTGTTCCTTTTTCTGCTGTTGAAGTTGAAGCCAAACAACCATGCTTCCCACAAGGATCATCATAACCATGGACGTTACCGCGGCAATCTTAATTCGTTTCTTTTTACTATCCAATCATTTATCCTCCCTGTAAATCATTCCACATCTGATGGTCTTCTTTTCCATTTTCCCTATCATATCATAAATTGAAACAAGCCGCCAGAATAAAGTGATTCCCCTCCTAAAGGCATCAAAATACGGAGCAGTTTCCCGCTCCGCATTTATTGATACAGATACCATTTATCCAACATAATCTTCTCTGCAACACGTGTCTACGTTTTATTTCACGCGCACTCTTATTTTCTTTACTAATCCATTGTTGGCAATAATATAAATGGCACTATTCCCCTTCCCCTTGGCAAAGATCTTTCCTCTTTTATTTACCAACGCAACTTTCCTGTTACTGCTGGAATACCGCAGGGCTGGCGCATGGCACAGGGCCTTTTTCTTTCTGTCCTCCAGGACGATTCCTGCCTTAATCTGGAACCATTGATTCCGCTTCAAGGATACTTTGGCTTTGCTTACGGAAATCTTTTTCACATTAGTGCGCTTCTCGTCATTCATCGCCACATGGATGACCGTGGATTTTGCAATGTACTCCTTCTTCCCTTCTCTTACTTTATAAGCAGCAATATAATATTTATAGGCTCTGTCCTTCTTACATTTCTTATGAGTAAACACCCGTTTTTTCGACGCTTTTACAGTCCCTGCCTTCTTGAAGTTTTTCTTGGCATCACAGTATGACCAGTAAATTTCATAGCCAGATGCATTGTTTACTTTTTGCCATGTCAATTTGATACTGTCTTTACCTTTCTGCTTTCCCGTCACTATAAAAACAGTTCCACTCATATTAGAATAAGCCAATGAACCCGTTTTTTTCTTGCTCTGCTTCGCCGTTCCTCCCGGTTCTGTTGATGGTTTTGCGGATGGCTTCGCCGTTCCTCCCGGTTCTGGCGTTGCTGTTCCCGGTTCTGTTGATGGTTCTGCGGATGGCTTTGCCGTTCCTCCCGGTTCTGGCGTTGCTGTTCCCGGTTCTGTTGATGGTTCTGCGGATGGCTTTGCCGTTCCTCCCGGTTCTGGCGTTGCTGCTCCCGGTTCTGTTGATGGTTCTGGCGTTGCTATCGGCTCTCCCTTGATTACAAATGTTGTCGTTATAACTGCAAGTTTATACAATGCATTTTCCTTATTCGGTTTGTCTTTCACGGTAACGGTTGCAGTACCTACATGGATATTATTCTTATACTCAACTTCATACTCGCTGACAGGGATGACGTCCACACCGTCCCGAAGTACCACAGCAGGTGTGATCTCTCCGCCGGTATAATCCTGTTCAGGAATTGCATCAATGACGGGCACTACACTTCGGGAAGCCACCGTCCCATCGCCGCCGACGCCGCCCTCGCCTGCACTAATGGAAGCATCTGGATCAACCGTTACTTGGTCCAGATCACTGTAGATGCCTCTGCCGCCTTCGCCTCCCTCGCCTTCGCCAGTTCTGCCGCCAGTGCCTCCGGTCACGATGACTTCATCGCTAATAACATCCACGAGGCCTCCGCCGGCATTAGTCACACCATTGCCGCCGACGCCTCCGTTATTGCCGCTGCCACCTTCCGCTTTACCGTCTTCCATATTTACTTTTCCATCACCGACGTTCTCAATACCGCTGCCACCTTTGCCACCGGGCTCTCCAAAACCTCCCGTGCCTCCGTTGACTTCACCACCTTTAATAACGACATCGCCATTGCCGGTGTTCTTGATACCGGCTCCGCCGTCACCGTCCGTGCCGCCGCTGCCGCCGATAACGGTGCCCCCCTCAAGGGTAAACTTACCATCCCCTTTGTTCTCGATGCCGGGTGCGCCAGGCTCTCCCTTGCCGCCATTGCCACCGATAACAGAACCGCTGTCAGGGTCAGAAGAGTCCTTGATGGTTACATCCCCACCCTCGACCTGGATCGCAGGCTTCCCTTCCGGTCCCATGATGGTGTGGCCGTTCAGGTCAATAATCACTTCACTATCAATGATGATCGGATTTGTAGTAAGGTTCACGTCAGCCACGAGTTTAACAGTTCCTGTAGGGGATTCTACTGCTGCGCCGCCCAGGGCATCTATCAGTTTTTGCACTGGAGTACTCCCCGTACCGCTGCCGCCAGGGGATGTAATCACACCGTTTCCACCATGGTCTTCGGTATAGGACAGATCCCCGCCTTTATCTATCACGGTTCCATTGACCAGAGAATCTATTATTTTTCCATCTGTAGGAAGTTCTATCGGCCCAGTAACAGTGGAGCCCTCGATGATCCCTTCATTGATGAGAGGACCTGTTACCGTACCCCCTGTGACCGTGCCGGTAATCGTACCGCCTTCCACTATGCCACCGTCAGTATTCTCTACCTCTCCGCCAAGGATACCACCCGTGTTGTCAATCTTCCCAGCATTGGGCATAATGTTTCCCAGAACCGTCCCATGATTATGAAGTGTTCCACTTTCCGTGATATCCAATGTTGCTGGTGCATCAATACTTCCGTCATTCTCAATTGTGCCCTCGACCGTAAGGACTGCACCATCTCCATCGGAAACCACCTTCGATCCTGCTGGTATAATAAGTTTCGCATCTTCTGACAGGGTATGGTCTGCAGGGAGGCTTGCTGTCTTGCCATCCTGCACCGTGATTGTCACATCGGGAGTCGTCCCGGCAGCATCCAGAGCCTCCGCCAGCGTTCCATACTGTGGCTCCCCACCAGGGGTCTGCCACTTTACCTCGCAGGCGGCATGTTCCTTCCACTGGGCGGTAAGGGTAGTTTTTCCGTTCACGGTTAGCATTTCTCCCACACCAATATCAGTCCCGCCATTCTTCCATCCCAGGAAGGAACAACCTTCCTTAACCATTCCGCCCTGGCCCAGAGTGATGGCTTTGCTTCCTTTGCGATAAATATTGCCATCCACAGGAGCATTGTTACCGCCGTTTGCATCGTAGACCATGGTGTAATACTCTACTACCCCACTGGTGGCAGTAACCGATTCCCCATTGATGGTAACATCATTCCCGATGGAGGTTCCCACCTTCGTTGCCAGATAGGTACCGACACCGGTTCGTACCGCACTCAAGCCGTCCATTTTGACATCTCCCACACCGGGGATATCCGCTGCCGTACCATTTTTCTTTGTAGTGACCGTTTTGCTATATATGGTGGCGTTCAGCGTCTTATTCGCTGAAAAGTCGGTCGTCTGGCTGCTGATATTAGTACCGTTTACACGGAGCGTGTAAGATGTGCCGTCATTTAATCCTGTGTAAGTATACTGATTGGTACTTGACTTACCCATGGCAAGCGTTTTATTCCCGCAAACCAATTCCACTGAACTGACCGATGCACCTGATTGTATGGTAATCGCAGCGGTGGCAGTAACATAGGTCAATACCGTTTTATTGCCATAGCTCACTGTTTTTCCAATTGCCACACCGTCCACAAGAATAGGGAAAGAGTTGCTGCCGGGATCACGGGCGGTATGGGTATAGGTATAGACACCTCCCACAGGCTCGGACCGGGTAAGTGCAGGACCGCCCTGGAGCGTTACCGCCTTGTTTGCATTGACGGTTACGGTCAAAGTTTTATAAGCTACCGTAAGCGTCCCATTCGCACCAACACTTCCTACAGACTCCCCGCCAATAAGTACAGCTTTGCTGCTGGTTCCGGTGGTAGTCAGCACAAAATTCTCTGTTCCATTGCGGGTAACCGTAACACCACCGATCGACAGCGCTTTCAAACTGTCATTACCAGTTATCTTCACGGTATAGGTAACTTTCGCAGGTGGCGCAGATATCGTGTTTTTCCCTGAAATTGTCAGCTTTTCCGAAGTGGAGGAAGTCCCTGTCAAAGTAGCATATTGAGCGGTAAAGGTCATATTACCCAGAGCACCACCATTACATGCCAATGCCTGACCGGGTTGGTAGATCGCGGAAGTACTTACCTCCGTACCGTCCACGGTGGGTTTGGTGGCAGGAGAAGTTGTCAGCTTCCACCCGGTAAAAATCTTGCCGCTGCCCATCTGATCCACTGCCTGTGGAAAAAGGATGGTACCAGCCTGCGCATAGGTATAGTCTATGCTCTCGCTGCCGCTGACTGCGCCAGAAAAGGTAATGGTGTACTTATTCGCCGTCCAATGCGCATAAAGGGTATGATTGCCGGCAGTTGTTACCTTGGTGCTGCTCGTAATCTGTGTTCCACCGCTTGCCGCTGTGTACCAACCTGCAAAGGTGTAACCCGTCCGGCTCACAGTCGCTAAAGCTCCATAGGTACTGTCATAAGTCACAGACTTGCTTGCCTGGGATGGTGTATCTCCCCCATTCTTATCGAAAGTGACCGTATGACTGTCCGCTGTCCAGTGGGCATAGAGGGTATGAGCGCCGGCAGTTGTCACCTTAGTGCTGCTCGTTACTTGTGTCCCACCGCTTGCCGCTGTATACCAGCCCGCAAAGGTGTAACCTGTCCGGCTCACCGTTGCCAATGTACCATAGGTGCTGTCATAGGTCACAGACTTGCTTGCCTGGGACGGTGTATCCCCTCCGTTCTTGTCAAATGTGACCGTATAACTGTTTGCCGTCCAGTGGGCATAGAGAGTATCACCTGCAGACACAGGCACTGTTGTAGTGCTTTCTATCTTGCTGCCATCGCTTGCCGCTGTGTACCAGCCCGCAAAGCTGTACCCCGTCCGGGACGGTGTCGGAAGATCTCCATACTTTCCATAGTAGGTTACGGTTTTGCTTGCCGTATCCACAGAACCACCGCCCGCATCGAAAGAAACCGATTTGGTATCGTGCGTTTCATCGTAGGTAATGCCGGTCAGTTTACAGTGGTAAGTGGGTTTAGGCTGATACAAACCTGTCTTTCGATTTCCACAGAAAAACACAAAATTTTCTGTCTTTGTCACTTCCGATGCAGTGTGGTTTTCGTAGGTAACAGTATGCGTTGCCGTACTATTGGCTGATGGATCGGATGACCCACTAAAGATGCGCAGTACCGTATTTGTACTGTAATCTGCATTCTGATTGTTATTAAATGTGCCGGGAACGCCACCCTTGAGAAGCTCTGCAAAGACGCCTGACGCAGAACCTGTACTCGCCGATAAATCAAGATAAAAACTCATTTGAAACGTTCTGGTAGTGTATGCCGGGATCTTCACAGATACCGAAAAAGGGACATATGCCATCATACATTTCTGTGTAGCCGGTTTCTCTGGCGTTGAAAAGGTAAGTTCGTTCGATGTTGCAGACAGGCTTTGTTTTTCCCCATTACTACCGAAGTCGTTCGGATTATCTGAATTGCCGCCAGCATAGTAATATCTTGCCGCCGATGTATCCACTGTGATGGCTGCGTCAGAATACGTACTCGCTGCCAGCGCAGTTTGCGGGTACGGCTGTATGCCCAGGATCAGTGTAACGCACAAAACCAGGGACAGTAGCTGCTTCCAATCATTCTTCCTACATTTTCGGTTTTTCTTACTCTTTTGATTATTTTTACTTTTAATATGATACATGCTCTTGCCCCCCTCTCTTAATATTGACTGCCGTAGACGACAGCCTGAATAGTATGGTCTTTCTTAGCGTCCTTTACCTTCACTGTCATGCTCCGCAGCTTGGTCTCTGCCGCTGCACCAGTAATACCGCTGCCAAAAGTCAAGATAATCGTTCCGTTTCCTCCCGTGTCCAGAGCGGTCTTCTTTGTGATACCGCTTCCCACGGTAACATCGGAGCAGTTCGTTACCGTCAGTACGACAGAGGAAACAGATGTATATCCCCTGACCGTCAGGTTAGGCATCTGATAAGTATAAACACTGGCGCTGCCTGTCTGGATGTGTTCTCCCAGCTTGATCCCTGCCGCCTCATAAACCGGATACAGAGTTTTGGCAGCCGTAATCGCTGTATTAAAACTAAAGTCTGCGTTTGCCGCACCGGAGGTGCTTGCCCAGCCCATAAATACACTGCCCTCTTTGACGGGGACGGAGACATTCTGCGCCTGCTTTCCGCGCAACACGTACTGTGTGATATGTGTCCCGCCACTGGCATTTTTGAATGTAACCGTATCATAGGTTAGATTTACTGCGGTTGCGCTGGTAACTTTATTTGCCACCGTCCCAATCGTACCACCCATGGTAATGGCATAACTGGCATTATCCCTGTCAAAGACATGTTTACAGGTGTAGGCAGTTCCATTCATATTCCCGCCGGTCAGGGTATAACTTTCTGTGCCGTTCGTGATGGCTACAGGCATATTGGCAAAGCCTCCGCTAATCTTTACGGAAGCGGTATAGAAAGTGACCTCCGCAGTTTTACTGCTGATACTTACCGTTTTGTCCACGTCCCTGCCATTCACAAAAACACTGTAAGACACTGTATCCGTCTCCGAAAGAATAAGCTCATATTTCTTTGTCTGGCTGTTATAGGCCATCCTGTGAACATCCACCCCGTTTTTTTGCAGAGTGACAGAGGCATCGGTCCAGGCTGTGGTATCGTTTACTGTGACCTGGATGGTGTGATAGGCAGCGGTAACGGATTTCGTTCCTGATGCTGCTACGGTAACGCTTCCCTTTTCTTCGCCACCCACACGGACGGTATAGCTGTTCCCGGAAGCCTTCTCCCGTAGAACAGTGGTATAAGGACCGCTCCCCGTAAGCGGCGTACCATCTGATAACACCACGGTCTGGCCCGGCCATGCATTTCCATCCAGTGTGACATTTACAGTGACAGTATAATAATTTATCTCATGGGCAGTAAACGTACCGCCCGGCGACGTAGCATTCACTGTCACGCTGCACTCTGCATCCTCGCCGTCTACAAACACCTGGTATTCACCGTTTCGGATGCCTTCTGCCGTCCAGGAAGTTCCGTTCCGGGTAAGAGTGCAGACGGTCCTGCCGTTTTGGCGCAATTCCGCCTTTGTACCGGCTGGCATAGCACCACCGTCCTTTTTTAGGGGTACCGTGACGGCACTGATAATCGGCTTCCAATGTGCGTAATAGGTAGTATCCGTCTCCGCCATAATACTGCCCTGAACTTTCTCTCCATCCCCGGAAGCAGTATACCAGCCATCAAAAACATATCCCATCCGAACAGGGTCGTCGATCCCCTCTCCTACCACGTAATTGCTGCCCGTTGGTACATTTCTAACGGTCTTCCTTTCACTATTGCTGAATGTACCTCCATCCGCATCATAGATAATACTTTTATCGCTTGCCCCGGCAAACTTAATGCTTTTGGCTTTGATAAACACTGCGGAATCCTTTGATCTATCGCTAGCATCGCCAATTGCCATAACGATCCAGACAGGCTGACCCGGTGTCAGAGTATCAATTTCCGCATCCAGCGCCTCGGTACAGCCCAGATAACCAATGTTATCGAAACTGTTATACTTATAAATTCCAGGAATATCATTTTTATATTTGTTGCCGGGGCAAGTATTCTGAATATTGACCTCGTTACTCATCGCACCCTCCGGCATCCTGTCCGTAGGAATTTTTGCTATATTATTCCATTTCTCGTTTGCCCCATCGAAATCCTGCACCACCCACAATGCGAAAGTATCATTGAACTGAGGGCTCTGGTCGTATTCGTTAGAGGCAAAGAAATATCGGAATGACAGAGAGCCAGTGGTAGGAGTTACCTTGATGGCAAACACAGCCGCATCGTTAAGGGAATATGCATTGACTCCTGCTTTCTCACAGTAACTGCTGTAAGTCTCATAGAGCCTGTAATATGCTTTCCCTGCAATATCCGTGGCTCCTTGATATTCTTCGCTGTTCGTGCCTGCAGAGAACGACGGGCAGGATGAAAAAGCCTTGACAGCATCGCCGTTGGATAGAATAATACCATCACTGAAATCATAGTAGTCCTCCGACAGTCCGGTAAACGTGGCATACTGACATGCTTTTCCCTCATTTAGGATCACAGCATCCTCATATTCTACTCCCTCACTTACCAGTGTTTTCGCCAGCGTGTCGGCATCTGCCTGGACAGCCACTGGAGCGGAGCCATCCGCCGCCAGCACAATCCCTGCCGCAGCAGCCGCAACCAGGCACAGCGTCAGTACCGCAACCCCTGTAATCACCAGCTTTCCGTGGCATTTCCCATATCCTACAGATTTTTGCATCCATTTTTTAATCTTTTTCTTTATTTCCATATATCTTACCTCCTGCATCATTCTTTTTAGATATAGGTAGTAATAAACAAGTTTGCAATTACTATATTATCCTTGCCATAAGATATCAACCCAAATGGTATGATTCGCACTTTTTAAGGCATCTTTTGTATTTTATAAGATAGGGTTGCCTAAATGCTTCTGTTTGTTCTAAAAGCCTGAATGTAATACGCTGCCATTCCATAGCTGGCAAAAAAGAGCAAAAAAAAATTACTGTATCAATGTTAGTAATAACATATACAGTAAAAATTATGAAATGTAAAAAACAAGTGATGTCAGTATTCATGCTGATAAAAAGTATGCATCATAAGAAAAATAGAAATTTCATCTATTCCCGTCCGTTTTGATCTCCTCCAGAATTGCATCAATAATCTGAACCGCCACTTCCTCTTTCGCCATTTGTGGCAGCTCCCTTTCACCTTCTCTGGTAATCAGCGTAACTACATTGGTATCTACGCCAAACCCTGCGCCCTCTACTTTTAGATTATTTGCCACAATCATATCCAGATGTTTTTTCTCTAATTTCCGTCGGGAGTTCTCCAACATGTTTTCCGTTTCCATCGAAAAACCGCACAGAAATTGACCTTCGGTCCGATGTTCCCCCAGATAGGCCAAAATATCTTTTGTCCGCTTCAGGGAAATCTGGTTGTCGCCCTCCCTCTTTTTTATCTTTTCTGAGGCAACCGTGACTGGTGTATAATCTGCTACCGCTGCCGCTTTGATAATGATATCCTGCTCTGCTGCCCTGGATGTCACTGCTTCAAACATATCTTCCGCACTCTGCACGGATACCAATTCCACGAACCGGGGCGGCTCTATATTGACCGGACCACTGACCAGCGTCACCTCAGCTCCTCGCTGTACTGCCACGTTTGCCAAAGCATATCCCATTTTCCCAGAAGAATGGTTCGTAATGTAACGTACCGGGTCAATCTCTTCCACGGTCGGCCCAGCGGTAATCATGACCCGTTTTCCGGACAGATCTTTTGCAAAACGAATTTCCTGTAAAATAGAATCCAATAAAACCTCTTCCGAAGGAAGCTTCCCTGCTCCCACATCTTTGCATGCCAATAACCCCACCGCCGGATCAATAATTTCAAAATCAAATTCCTGTAATTTTCGAAGATTGTCCTGTACAATAGGGTTTTCATACATATTAGTATTCATTGCCGGAGCTAGGATCTTTTTGCATTTACATGCCATGACTGTCGTCGTTAGCATGTCATCCGCGATACCGTTCGCCAGCTTGCCAATCACATTCGCCGAAGCGGGCGCAATCAACACCACATCTGCCTGTTTCGCCAACGCCACATGTTCCACATTGTATTGAAAGTTACGGTCAAACGTATCAATCAGGCATTTGTGGTTCGTCAAAGTTTCAAAGGTAATAGGATGGATAAAATTGGTCGCATTTTTTGTCATCAATACGTGGACGTCCGCATGAAGCTTTCCGAGCATACTTGCCAAATTCGCCATCTTATACGCTGCAATACTGCCCGTCACTCCCAATACTACTGTTTTCCCTGTCAACATATCTATATCTCCTTGTGTTCAACTAATTACTGTTCCGGGGACAGTTCCCCGTACTTCTCATACCGGGATACCTGTGAAATATGATTGTCCTTATCCACAAAAACCACATACGGTTTGTGCTCCTTCGCCTCCTCTGGCGTCATCTGTGCATAACACATAATAATGACATGATCTCCCATCTGCACCTGTCTGGCGGCAGCTCCATTCAAACAGATCATGCCACTTCCTCGCTCTCCTGCAATGGTATAGGTCTCAAAACGGTTGCCGTTTTCCACATCCACAATCTGCACCAGCTCATATTCCATGATTCCTGCCGCTTCCATCAATTCCGGGTCAACGGTAATACTGCCCACATAGTTTAACTCTGCCTGTTTTACTACAGCACGATGAATCTTGCCTTTTAACATTGTTACCAACATACGGATTCCTCCCATTTCCGAATCTTTTAATGATCCGACATTTCTTACTCTAAACCTCTCAATACCTCTGAACAACCGGGGAAAACAAGAAATTATCAATCAATCGGGTCTTTCCAATAAAGACTGCAATTGCCACTAGAATCGGTCTATCAACGGTATCTATCGGTTCCAGATTCTTCCAATCTACAACTTCCACATAATCAACTTTTGCCAGCGGTTCCTTCTCCAAGAATCCCATAATTTTTTGACGAACGGCAACTGCCGAAGTTTCTCCAGCCTCTAACGATTTCTTTCCTTCCGACAGCGAACGATTTAGAACCAAAGCCGCCTGTCTCTCCTCTGGATTCAGATACGTATTGCGGGAACTCTTTGCCAAACCATCCTCCTCGCGGATAATCGGACATCCCACAATCTCAATGCCATAGCTCAGATCACTAACCATATGACGGATGACGGCGAGCTGCTGCGCATCTTTCTGCCCAAAATAGGCACGGTCTGGCAACACAATGTTAAACAGCTTGGAAACCACCGTACACACACCGCGGAAATGGATCGGACGGCTTTTCCCACACAGTCCGCCAGTCAGGGTACTCATATCGACAAACGAAGAAAAATCTCCCGGATACATCTCGGATGGTTCCGGATGGAAGATCAGAGAGGCCCCTGCCTGTTCACACAGCGCAGCATCCCAATCCATATCTCTCGGATAACTCTCAAGATCCTCTCCCACACCAAACTGCATTGGATTGACAAAGACACTAACCACCACACGGTCATTATCAGCCACAGCCCGGTCAATCAAACTTTGATGCCCCTCATGCAGATATCCCATTGTCGGCACCAACCCTACACTCAAGCCCTCTTGTCTCCATGCCTGCACCTGCGTCCTTACCTCTGCTGCTGTTTCCACTATTTTCATGATTATCCCCCATTTCTGCACTCGTATATAAGAAATTAATATAATTTATCAATCACATCATCATCTATCTGATATCCATGTTCTGCCGTGGGAAATGCCCCCTCGCCGACTTCCTGCTTATAATCCCGAAACGCCTGTTTCATCACTTCTCCCACCTGCGCAAACTGCTTCACAAACTTAGGAACATAATCGGTAAACATTCCCAGCATATCCTGATAAACCAAAACCTGTCCGTCACAGTCTTTTCCTGCACCAATTCCAATTGTCACAATATCTAATTTCTCCGTAATCAAAGCTGCCAGTCTGGATGGAACACATTCTAACACAAGAGCAAAGGCTCCTGCCTCCTGCACCGCAAGTGCATCTTCCATCAATTTCTTTGCTGCTTCCTCACTTTTCCCCTGCACCTTATATCCACCAAATGCATTGACAGACTGTGGTGTCAGTCCAAGATGGGCACATACCGGAATCCCTGCTGCCGTGATTGCACGAATTTGAGGGACAACCTCGCTCCCCCCCTCTAACTTCACTGCCTGCGCACGTCCTTCTTTCATCAAACGGCCTGCATTAACTACCGCATCATAGACAGATGTTTGATAGGAAAGAAAAGGCATATCGCAAATTACTAATGCATTTTGTGCTCCCCTTGCAACGCAGGCACAATGATGAATCATATCCTCCATCGTTACAGAAATCGTGTCCTCGTATCCTAGCATGGTATTTCCCAAAGAATCCCCCACCAGAATCGAATCAATGCCAGCCTCATCGATCAGCTTCGCCGTAGAATAATCATACGCCGTCAGCATCGTTACCTTTTCTCCGTTTTGCTTTGCTTTTGCAAATGTACTGATCGTGTTTTTCATCTCGCCCTCCAATCCGGCAGGTCACGCCAAATGTCATTTCAACCCGCCGCCAATCATCTGCCACAAATAGGCAGCTAACTCTTTATCCTATATCCTTTGTTTTCATCGTGATTTTTTATTCTATCTTCCCCATCACAGTTATCCCCAGCCCAGATCACAATCCCATCCTTGCCTGCCCATTCTCACTAATTTATTTTTTAATATTATTTAGGCACTCTCGCATTGCCTGTTCCTTCCATTCAGGATGTTTTCGTTTTGCCAAATCTACAAGCACAGTTCCCAGCTCACGGTATACGGCCTCGGCCTGTCCTCCTCTTAGCACGTCCAAATGCTTCTGCACAGTACCGAGATCCCCTCGTTCCACCGGGCCTGTCAAGGCATCCACGGGTCCTTTTTCCAGCATAGCGGTCACATTATTCCGCACAATCGGCCGCAGTAGCGACAGGCTGTCCCTTTCCGAAAATCCACACTCCTCCAGCAGGCGCATCGAAGTTTCTAACAGGGCAATCATATAATTACTTGCTAAAGCTGCCGCCGCATGGTATTTCACTTTATCCTCCGCCTGGATGAACAGCATGGTATGTCCCAGCTTTTCCGCAAATAGCTTCTGCATGCGCAAAATTGCTTCGGCATCTCCCTCTGCCACCAAACAGGCCGTATGAAATTCTTGATAAGATGAGAATTTGTCGCTAAAAGCGTACATCGGATGAATCGACACACCCCTTGCTCCGGTGTGTTCCATTCCAGAAAAAACATTAGATGACAATGAACCACTAAAATGACATACTACTTTATCTGTCAGATCATATTCCGCAATGCAATCCCATACATTCCCAATTTCGCCATCCGGCACGGTAATAAACAGGGTATCGCTCGCCCTAACCAGATCCATCAGATCTTCATATAACGTTGTTTTGACAAAATCTGCTGCCTGCGCAGCACTTGTTTTCGTTCTGCTATAAAAACCGCAAACCGTCACTCCGGCATCCACCAGGTACTTCCCCAAAGTAACACCGACCTTTCCGGCTCCTATGATTCCTATACGCATGGCATCACCTCTTTTACTTCCCTGTGATGCACTATCATCTGATGCAGTTTCTCTCCGAATACCGCTCATGCGAATTATCTTAGCACACTACTCAGCACTTTTCAAGAAAAAGAAACCTTTTGGGGTTGTTGCTTGTAATCCAATCTTAGAAGTGCTATATTCATGATTCTCTAAAATATATCTTATTTTTTGTTTTTCCTGCGCCTTTTAGGATATCTAGTTTTTCCGCTTTCAACAACAAACGACTTGCCGTCTTTATCTCAACTTCCAACAATTTCGCTGCAATAGAACTATTTATTTCTTTATTTGTATCCAAATAAATCAAAATAATCTGCATTCTTGCTCTTTCCAATTC
>CANRZB010000035.1 GCA_947644195.1 uncultured Clostridium sp. | reverse complement strand
TTGCCGTATCCTGGTAACTCTGCTTCATCAGATGGAGGCAGGACAGAAAGGTCTGGCTACTCTGTGTATCGGTGGTGGAATGGGATGTTCTACAATTGTCGAAAAAGAGTGATTTCCGTCTAAGATAGAACAACAACCCACAAATCAATTGCAAATGGATGTAAATATTCTGGAAAAGAATATGGATAATCAAACCTGTACCTGTGACGCAGGAAACGGCAAAGAGGGATGTCTAAGAGACTGACAGGATGCATAAAATACATCATACAGATTCGCTCTGGATGGTTCCGACAGTTTGCTGCGGCCGCAGGTACAGACTAGAAAAAGGAGAATACATAACATGGCTGAGTTTATTTTATATGAAGTTGATGGTGCAGTTGCCACAATTACAATTAACCGTCCCAAGGCTTTAAATGCGTTAAACAGTCAGGTTTTGGATGAATTAGGCGCTACTCTGGATGCCATTGATCTGGACACCGTGCGCTGTGTCATCCTGACTGGCGCAGGAGACAAGTCTTTCGTTGCCGGTGCGGATATCGGTGAGATGAGCACATTGACGAAAGCAGAGGGCGAGGCATTTGGCAAGAAGGGAAATGATGTATTCCGCAAATTAGAGACACTTCCGATTCCGGTGATTGCTGCTGTGAATGGATTTGCACTGGGCGGTGGATGTGAGATTTCCATGAGCTGTGATATTCGGATCTGTTCCGATAATGCAATGTTTGGCCAGCCGGAGGTAGGACTGGGGATTACTCCTGGTTTTGGCGGTACGCAGAGATTGGCAAGATGTGTCAGTGTCGGAATGGCAAAACAGTTGATCTATACGGCTAGAAATATCAAAGCGGAGGAAGCACTTCGGATTGGATTAGTCAATGCGGTATATCCGCAGGAAGAACTCATGGGCGCAGCGAAGAAAATGGCTTCTACCATTGCAGCCAATGCTCCGATCGCTGTTCGTAACTGTAAGAAAGCAATCAATGATGGCTTGCAGACGAACATTGACGATGCATTAGTCATTGAGGAGAAATTATTTGGCGACTGTTTTGAGACAGAAGACCAGAAAGCCGGTATGGGGAACTTCCTGGCTCCAAAGGATCAGAAAGTCAAGGTCGTAGACTTTAAGAATTGTTAATGCACTTTGCACATACTAATCCAGTATTGTGTCAATAAAAATTATAAAATATGGAGGTAATCAAATGAAAGTAGGCGTAAT
This sequence comes from uncultured Clostridium sp., assembly GCA_947644195.1. Classification (GTDB taxonomy): domain Bacteria; phylum Bacillota; class Clostridia; order Lachnospirales; family Lachnospiraceae; genus Butyribacter. The sequence continues at coordinate 40,298 of CANRZB010000035.1, read as the reverse complement.
TGGTGCCGGTACCATGGGATCCGGTATTGCTCAGGCATTTGCACAGACAGAAGGTTATGAGGTATATCTTTGCGATATCAATGATGAGTTTGCCGCAAACGGTAAAAACAAGATTGCAAAGGGATTTGAGAAGAGAGTAGCAAAAGGCAAAATGGAACAGTCCGCTGCTGACGCTATTCTGGCAAAAATCACGACAGGTACCAAAGAGATTTGTACCGATGCAGATTTGATTGTGGAGGCTGCTCTGGAAGTTATGGATATCAAGAAGCAGACGTTCAAAGAGTTAGAAGAAATCGTGAAAAACGATAACTGCATCTTTGCTACCAACACATCTTCCCTGTCTGTCACAGAGATTGGTGCTGGTATCAGCAAGCCGGTAATCGGCATGCATTTCTTCAATCCGGCTCCTGTCATGAAGCTGATCGAGGTTATCCGTGGAGAGAACACAACGGATGAAGTAACCAATAAAATCATTGAGATCTCAAAAGAGATTGGTAAGACGCCTGTAGAAGTAAATGAGGCTCCTGGCTTTGTTGTAAACCGTATTCTGATTCCTATGATTAATGAAGCAGTTGGTATCTATGCAGATGGTGTTGCTTCCGTTGAGGGAATTGATACAGCAATGCAGTTGGGTGCAAATCATCCAATGGGACCATTGGCTCTGGGTGACCTGGTAGGACTGGATATCTGCCTGGCAATCATGGATGTACTATATCATGAGACCGGAGACACCAAATATCGTGCTCATGTATTGCTGAGAAAGATGGTTCGTGCTGGTAAACTGGGTAGAAAGACTGGTGTTGGATTTTATGACTACAATTAATGTAAGGCGTTCTAAAATCGCCAATGTGCAGTTGGGCACATTGGCGAAGAACGGCTAACATTAATCAGAATATGGCTTCGCCATATTCTTCTCCTGGCTAGCCGAAACTAGCACATTGGCGGAACGGCTAACATTAATTGGAATATGGCTATAATTTTTGTTTGCCAGGATGATTTACAATAATAAAAAAACGAAAGGTGGTAAAAAAGATCATGGACTTTACATTAAGTAAAAAGCATGAGATGGCGAGACAGCTTTTCAAAGAGTTCGCCGAGAATGAAGTAAAGCCTTTGGCTCAGGAAACAGATGAGACAGAGCATTTCCCACAGGAAACTGTAGATAAGATGGGAAAGAGTGGATTTCTGGGGATTCCGGTTCCTAAGGAGTACGGTGGACAGGGAGCAGATATTCTTACATATATTATGTGTGTAGAAGAGCTCTCCAAAGTTTGTGGTACTACAGGTGTAGTGGTATCTGCACATACTTCTCTGTGTGTAGATCCAATTCTCACGTATGGAACAGAAGAGCAGAAGAAAAAATATCTGCCGGATCTGTGTTCTGGCAAGAAGCTGGGTGCATTTGGTTTAACAGAGCCGGGTGCTGGTACAGATGCACAGGGAGTACAGACCAAAGCGGTACAGGATGAAGCGACCGGCGAATGGATTCTGAACGGTTCCAAGTGTTTTATTACCAACGGTGAGGTGGGCGATGTTTATATTATCATTGCTTATACTGATGTGGTAGAAAATAAACGTGGCAGAAAAGTGAAGAAATTCTCTGCTTTTATCGTAGATAAGGGAACGCCGGGATTTAGTTTCGGTACCAAAGAGAAGAAGATGGGTATCCGTGGTTCTTCTACCTATGAGTTGATTTTCCAGGATTGCCGTATCCCTGCGGATGCTATGTTAGGTCAGAGAGGGAAAGGCTTCCCAATTGCCATGCATACCCTGGATGGTGGACGTATCGGTATTGCAGCACAGGCATTAGGTCTGGCTGAGGGCGCTTTGGAGAGAACCATTGAATACACCAAAGAGAGAAAACAGTTTGGACGTTCTATTTCTGCACAGCAGAATACACAGTTCCAGCTTGCTAATATGGCAACACAGGTAGAGGCTGCTAAGAACATGGTATACCGTGCAGCATTAAAGAAGCAGGAATTTGCCAATGGCGCAAAGGTTTCCTATTCCGTAGAAGCTGCGATGGCAAAACTGTTTGCCGCTGAGACTGCAATGGAAGTTACGACCAAGTGTGTTCAGTTGTTTGGTGGTTATGGATACATCCGTGAGTATGATGTAGAGCGTATGATGCGTGATGCAAAGATTACAGAGATTTACGAAGGAACTTCCGAGGTTCAGCGTATGGTCATCTCAGGTGCTTTATTGAACTAATCTTTGTCTGCCCAACACGAGTTTTGCTATACAGGGCAGGCGCAATACAGGTTTTCGGAAGGAATCTGTACTGTATTGTTGGATGGAAACAACGAGAACAAATTATTAAGTCAACAGTTCCACGGATCCGTGGGGCGAGAATAAAATAAAGACAAGGAGTGACAAAGCCGTGAAAATAGTTGTATGTGTAAAACAGGTTCCAGATACCAAGGGCGGCGTAAAGTTTAACCCGGACGGTACTTTGGACAGAGGTGCAATGCTTGCCATCATGAACCCGGACGATAAGGCCGGCTTAGAGGCAGCTCTGAAATTAAAAGATGAATGTGGCGCAGAAGTCACAGTTTTGACCATGGGTCTTCCAAAGGCAGAAGATGTACTGCGTGAGGCTATGGCTATGGGTGCGGACAAAGGAATTCTGGTAACAGACCGTGTCTTAGGTGGTGCAGATACCTGGGCAACTTCTACTACCATTGCAGGCGCACTTAGAAATATTGATTATGATCTGATTATTACAGGCCGTCAGGCAATTGATGGGGATACCGCACAGGTAGGCCCTCAGATTTCCGAGCATCTGGATCTGCCGGTCATCTCTTATGCGAAAGATATCAAGGTGGAAGGAGACAGTGTGATTGTACAGCGTCAGTATGACGATGGATACCATATGGTAAAGGCAAAAATGCCTTGCCTGATTACTGCTCTTTCCGAGTTGAATGAGCCTCGTTATATGACACCAGGCGGTATCTTTGATGCATATGATTCTGAAATTACCGTATGGGGCAGAGCAGACTTAAAGGATGTCGATGACTCCAACCTGGGTCTGGCAGGATCTCCAACCAAGATCGCAAAAGCTTCTGATAAGGTCAGAAAGGGAGCCGGAGAGCAGGTGGCTCCAGATTCACCGGAAGAGGCAGTGTCTTATATTATGGATAAGTTAGCAGAGAAACACGTAATCTAATTTGAAAAGGAAAAGTGGTGAATAAAATGGGTTTAGAAGAATATAAGGGTGTCTATGTCTTTGCACAGCAGGTAGACAATGAATTAAGCGGAATCGCTTTTGAATTGCTTGGAAAAGCAAAAGAGCTGGCCGCAGATCTTAACACAGACGTTTCCGCCGTCCTGATTGGTTCTGGCGTGAAGGGTCTGGCAGACCAGTTAGCAGAGTACGGTGCAGATAAGGTAATCGTAGTCGATGATCCGGAATTAAAGGATTATCGTACCGAGCCATATGCACACGCACTGTCTTCTGTCATCAATGAATACAAGCCGGAGATTGTTCTGGTTGGCGCAACAGCCATCGGACGTGATCTGGGACCTCGTGTATCTGCCCGTGTGGCTACCGGTCTGACGGCTGACTGTACTGTGCTGGAAATCGGTGATTTCCCACTCAATCCAATTCCGGGACAGGAGCAGAAACATAATCAGTTGCTCATGACCCGTCCAGCATTTGGTGGAAACACGATTGCTACCATTGCCTGCCCGGATAACCGTCCGCAGATGGCTACGGTACGTCCTGGTGTTATGCAGAAAATCGCTCCAATTGCAGGTGCGAAGGCTGAAATAATTGAGTATAATCCTGGATTTACGCCTAACAACAAATATGTAGAAATTTTGGAAATTGTAAAAGAGTTAAACAATACGGTTGATATCCAGGAGGCTAAAATCCTGGTATCTGGCGGCCGTGGGGTAGGAAGCAAAGAGAATTTCCAGATTCTGGAAGATCTGGCGTCTGCTATCGGTGGAACGGTAAGCTGTTCCCGTGCCGTTGTAGATAATGGCTGGATGCCAAAAGAGCTGCAGGTAGGTCAGACCGGTAAAACGGTACGTCCTAATGTATACTTTGCGATCGGGATTTCCGGAGCAATCCAGCATACTGCAGGTATGGAGGAGGCAGATATCATCGTAGCGATCAATAAAGATGAGACTGCTCCGATCTTTGATGTGGCTGATTACGGTATTGTTGGGGATCTCAATAAAATCGTGCCAAAGCTGACCGAGGCATTGAAGAATTACGAGAAATAAAAAATAGAGTAACAAAATACGAAATTGCAATCTCCAAGGTATCGTATTATAGATACGGTACCCCAGAGATTATTACAGGAAGTGAGAGAGAATTGTTTCGGCAGTTCTCTCTTTTCTGTTCGTTCCGTTCCTATAGGATTCTTAAAACAATCGCATAGGGACAGAAATTCAATTTATAATGGAAGATCGCATTTACTTTACCGTATTCTTCTGAATTTCCTTTGACGAATCAGAATATACATGATAGCATAGAGAGGTGGTTTCTGGATTGTTTGCTACCGTTTGCAGACCGATAGAGAAACCATGCTAGGGAGAATCAATAGAAGGATGGATAGAAACCATGATAGAATTTCTGAAATCAATTTTTTATGGCATCGTCGAGGGAATTACGGAATGGCTGCCCGTCAGCAGTACGGGGCATATGATTCTGTTAGATGAAATATTGCCGATGTCGGTCAGTGAGTCGTTCTGGGAGATGTATCTGGTGGTCATCCAGCTCGGTGCGATTCTGGCAGTTGTCCTGCTATTTTGGGGGCAGTTGTGGCCGTTTACCAAACCGGAAAAACCGTATCCGCATACTGACAGGAACCATGGGAGGTCGCAACGTTCATCTTCGAATGGCGGCAGCTTGATACAGATAGTTTCTGGTATGATGAAAAAAGACACCTGGGTGATGTGGTTCAAGATCGTAGTGGCATGTATTCCGGCAGCGATTGTGGAACTTGTCTGGGGAGATGCCCTGGAAGCGGCATTTTACAATTATCAGGTGGTGGCAGTTATGTTATTCCTGGTGGGAATTGTATTTCTGGTAGTAGAGCACTGGAATCGGAAGCAGAAGCCGACTGTCACAACAATTGCAGAAATTACCTACCAACAGGCATTTCTCATTGGCATGTTTCAGTTAATTGCTGCAGTATTCCCGGGTACCTCCCGTTCCGGGGCAACGATTATCGGGGCGCTGGTTCTTGGATTGTCCAGAACCGTTGCCGCAGAATTTACTTTTTTTCTCGCAGTGCCCGTTATGTTTGGCGCCAGTCTGATGAAAGTTCTGGATTTTGGCTTCCATTTTACCGGATATGAATTGGGAATGTTGTTGGCGGGTATGGTTACCGCTTTTGTGGTCTCCTTATTGGTGATTCGTTTTCTGTTAGATTACATTCGCAAACATGATTTTAAGCCGTTTGGTTGGTACCGGATGATACTGGCCATTGTCATCTTGTTATATTTTGGTGTTTGACAGATGCGCCGTTTGGGATTAAGATAACATCATGAGCATAATTAGAGTGCGAAGTTATCTGTATCAAATACAGGAAACAATTTATGTGCCGTTTCCGACGGTACAACCGAAAGTGTAATCAATATTAGAAATGAGGGATACGATGGATTTTCGTAAAATTGACGATAATACGGTGCAATGTCGTATGACAGAGGAAGAGATGAACGAATACGGGCTTCAGATCGAGGACTTTTTTACTGATCAGGAGAAATCCCGTGATTTTTTGGAACAAATCGTAGAGATGGCAGAGGAAGAAGTAGGCTATGAGGTAGAGAGCGGTATGGTATCTATGCAGTTAATGCGCATGCCGGATAATTCCCTGACGATTACATTTACGGACCGTGCAGAGGATGGACTGCAGGGAATGTTGCATCAAATTCAGCAGTTAGCTGGAATGATGGATGAGGATATTGATAAACTGCAAGAGTGGAATATTGAGCAGCGTAAGAAGGGCAAAGACATACATAATACAAAAAATTCTGGTAATTCTGCCACAGGAATGGATAAAGAGAAGCAAAAAGAATACCAGAAACATATGCGTGAGATTGAGAAATTGCAGCGGGAAAAAGAAAAGCGTAAGCTGAATTCTGCAAAAGTCTTTGAATTTCATAAATTTACGGATCTAGAGCAGTTTGCGGAGGACTATCAGACAGCCAAGAACATTTCCAGCAAGGTATACCGGGACCTGGTTGCCGGAAAATACTATTTACTGGTGAAAAAGGGGAAACTGAAAATGGACGAATACCAGCAGCTTTGCAGCCGTTTATCGGACTATGGTTCCCTGTGTTCCGAGCAGCCTTTTGTTGAGCAATACTGCAAAGAACATTTTGAATGTCTGATAAGTAAACATGCCCTGAAGGTCATGCGGGAATATTATTGATGGAGAGTAGTTCATGAAATATGATTTTGATTTGGAGGATAAGAGTAAAAAGAGAAAAAAGATGATACTTCGTATCCTCCTTTTTTTGCTGGAAATAATTCTGGTTATTTTTGTTGCGTATCTGATCACGCATTATGGCCTGGAGCGAATGAATGTGTCTGGCGAATATATGAGTCCAACCCTGATGGATGGCGATGAAATCCTGATTGACCGTATGCGGTATAAGGTATTTCCGATTAAGAGAAATGATGTTGTGGTAGTTCAGCATAATGGATCAGAGCACAACTATTATACCGTGGAACGTGTTATTGGCATGCCAGGCGAGAAGGTTAGGATCCAGGACGGGGAAATATTCATTAATGGAAAAAAACTCAAAGAAAAATATGATTTTCCCAAGATGGAAAATGGTGGTCTGGCGCTTGAAGAGATCACCATGGAAGACGGGGAATATTTTATGCTCTGCGATAACCGAAACGAATGTGAAGACAGCAGAAATGCCAATATCGGTAATGTTCAGAAACAAAATATTATCGGAAAAGCCTGGCTCAGAACGAACTCTCTGGCTCTGATCAGCCATATCGACGGCTATGCCAGACAGAAAAAAGAGAAAGAATCCGATGCATCTTCGGAATAAAACATAGTGCTTTCATTGATTTTGTGTTATAATGAAATGTACCGCAGATTGGAAAAGGACAAGATTGGAGGGACTGATGCAGTTTCAATGGTATCCGGGTCATATGACGAAGGCAAGAAGGGCAATGCAGGAGGACATCCGGCTAATTGATGTCATTATTGAATTGGTGGATGCACGAGTACCATATAGCAGCAAGAACCCGGATATAGACCAGCTGGCTGCTGGCAAGTCCCGTATCTTATTGATGAACAAATTTGATTTGGCCGATCCCGCAGCGACGGAAGAATGGATTTCCTATTACGAAGCCAGAGATTACTATGTCACAAAAGTAAATTCCAAAAACGGAAAAGGAGTTAAGGCGGTACAAAACCTGATCCAGGAAGCGTGCAAGGAAAAAATAGAACGCGACCGCAGGAGAGGGATCTTAAACCGTCCTGTCCGCGCTATGATCGTTGGGATTCCGAATGTTGGAAAGTCTACGTTTATCAATAGTTTTGCCGGAAAAGCTTGCACAAAGACCGGCAATAAACCGGGCGTAACCAAGGGAAAGCAGTGGATCCGTCTGAATAAACAAGTGGAATTACTGGACACCCCTGGTATTTTATGGCCGAAGTTTGAAGATCAGGCTGTTGGTTTACGTCTGGCATACATTGGATCGATCAAAGATGAATTATATAATATTTATGAACTCAGTGTATTATTGACGAAATATTTATCAGAAACATATCCGCAGGCTGTCAAGGAGTTTTATCAGATTTCCGGTGGAACGACAGAGGAACAGTTGACACAGATCGCAGAGAAAAGGGGCTGCTTAAAAAGTGGTGGAGAGTGGGATCTGGATAAGGCGGCCAAATGTCTGGTAGATGATTTTCGCAATGGAAAGATTGGAACAATCAGTCTGGAGCGTCCTGTTGATATACTACAGGAGTAGAAGGATGGAAACGGCGTTCTCAATCAAGAGAGTGCTTTGGTACACTGGTTGGAAATGAGGAAACAATATGTACGACAAGAACCGAATCGAGGACAGCCTCGAATTTGTTCGCCAGATGAAGGAGTTATATGATCAGGAAGATGCTCTGGACGAGTTTGATCCTTTGGAAGATCATGATACGGATGAGCTCTTTGTCAATCTGGCCTATCATATGGAAACAGAGAACCCCCATACGGAGAATACGGGACAGGAACCATATTCTATGGGGGATCCTTTTGCTTCCTCCGATGCCGCAGTGCGACAAGAGCAGAGAAGACTGGAGGAGGAACGCCGTCGCTTAGAACAGGAGGAAGTAAAACGCAGACAGGCGGAACAGGAACAGAGAAAACGCCTGGAAGAAGAGCGCCGCCGTTTAGAACAGGAAGAAGCAAAACGCAGACAGGCGGAACAGGAACAGAGAAAACGCCTGGAGGAGGAGCGCCGTCGCTTAGAACAGGAGGAAGTAAGGCGTCGTCAAGCAGAACAGGAACAGAAGAGACGTTTGGAGGAAGAACGACGACAGATTGAGGCAGAGAAGGAGCGGCGCCGTCAGGCAGAAATAGAGGAGAAAAAAAGACAGGAAACAGAACGCAGGAAAATAGAAGAGGAACGGCGGAGACTGGCAGAGGAACAGAAACGGCAGGAGGAATTGCGCCGTCAGATGGAAGAAGAACGCCGTCGGGCACAGGAAGAAGCGAAACGTCGGGAAGCGGAGTTGATGGAGAAACGAAGGATGGTGGAGGAACAGCACCGTCTGGAACAGGAAGAAGCAAAGCGGAGACTGGCAGAACAGGAAGCACAAAAGCGCCTGGAAGAAGAACGCCGTCAGATGGAAGCGGAGAAGGAACGGCAAAAGTTAGCGGAGATCGAGGAGAAGAAAAAGCAAGAAGCAGAACGCAGGAAAATAGAAGAGGAACGACGGAGACTGGCAGAGGAACAAAGACGGCAGGAACAGGCGCGTCGTCAAATTGAAGCGGAACGGCAGAAACTGGTAGAAGAACAGCTGCAGCGGGAGATAGAGGAACAGAGAAGGCGGCTGGCAGAACAGGCCAGAAAGGAAGCGGAGGAAAAGGCAAGGAAAGAAGCCGAGGAAAAAGAACGTAGACGGAAACTGGTGTTAGAGGAGGAAAAACGAAAACAGGAACTTCAGGCCAGAGAGGAACAGAAGCGACGCGAGGAAGAGAAAAAGAAACAGCAGAGTGTTACAGAGGGACAAAAGCAAGAAATGCCGGATGCCGTCATACAAACGCCGAAAGATTTGGAAGTAGAACGTCTGCGGAAACGGGCAGAAGAACTGAAACGTCAGGCAGAGATGGCAACATTAGAAGCTCGGATGAGGCAGTTGCAGTTGGAAGCCGAGGGAATTTCGACTGGCGAGAATGTGATGGCACAGGAGGCAGATTCTGAGCAAAATACATCGGTGAAAGCCCAAGCTACCGTTACCGAACCAGGGAATCAGATTCCTATGCCGATGCTGTCAATCCCTGGAGTACAGCCAGGAGATATGGCAACGGGAGGAGGCGCTGAGGGAAATCAGGGGGCCGGGAATAAACCCAAACTGTCGAAAGAGGAAATCGATTCCATCTTTGCAAAAGAGCTGAAAAGAACGCCTAGTTCGGATTCGTCTTATCAGCAACGCAAGATGATGCTGCAAAAACAGGCAGAACGCTTGAAAAAGAAAAGGGCGGAGACCGGAGAGCCAACAACTGCCAAAGTGATTCAGGAAAAGGCAGTCCAGGTGAAACAATTTACGATGGCCGCAGCTTGGAAACTGCGGGATTTGATTCTAGATAAAATGACAGATCCCGAAAATGCGGAATCCCGTGAAAAAGCAAAAAAAATAATTACAAATGTATTAGTGGTTATCCTTTGTGTTTGTATTGCTCTCCTGATATCATCACTCGTTACTAACTTCGTGGCGCATCCTACTAAAGTAGAGGGAGAATCCATGGAGACGACACTGACCGACGGGGATACGGTGATTATTGAAAAACTCAGTTATTATTTTGGATCGCCTGACCGGTATGATGTCATTGTTTTCCCGGTGTACAATTCGGAGACCAATTATATCAAACGTGTGATTGGACTACCCGGAGAAACCGTACAGATTGAAGAAGGGAAGATTTTTATCAACGACAAAGAACTGGAGGACGATATCTACGGAAAAGATGAATACATAGATATTCCGGGAGATGCCGGAGAGCCGATTACTCTGGCGGCGGATGAATATTTTGTGCTGGGAGATAACCGCAATATGAGTACCGACAGCCGCAGCAGTTATGTGGGCTTAATAAAAAAGAAGAATATTGTCGGCAAGGCGTGGAGACGTGTTTTGCCTTTTTCCAAGGCGGGTAAAATACCACATTGATGCGACAGAAGATACAAAGGAGGACCCGATGATGGACACAGGAACGGCAAAACCGATTGCAGTGATTAAAGAGGAAATAGAAACTGCCGGGGAATCATTGGCAGAACGATTAGCACAATATGAAACGGATCCCCGTAAAGGTGTGCAGAGTCTCATCCTGAAAGCCAGGAGACAGCAGGAGAAACTGCAGCAGGAGCGGGATCGTTTACAGCAAATGTGGGTGTTTGAACAGAAATACCAGGACTGTCAGGCAATCTGTGGTATTGACGAGGCTGGCAGGGGGCCTCTTGCGGGACCAGTCGTGGCAGGGGCGGTTATTTTACCACCAGATTGTGAAATATTATATTTGAATGATTCCAAGAAGCTTTCAGAGGCAAAGCGAGAGCAACTTTATGAAGAAATTCAGGAAAAGGCGGTCGCCTGGGCGGTAGGTATCGTATCTCAGGAACGAATTGACGAGATTAATATATTACAAGCTACCTATGAGGCAATGCGGCAAGCGATTGGAAAATTATCTGTAACACCGGATCACCTTCTGGTGGATGCCGTACATATCCCGGAGGTTGTCCAGAAACAGACCGGAATTATTAAGGGAGATGCTAAGAGTGTTTCGATTGCCGCAGCCAGTATTATGGCGAAAGTGACCAGGGATCGTATTATGGTGGAAATGGATGCCAGGTATCCCGAATATGGCTTTGCGGGCCATAAAGGGTATGGTTCTAAAGCACATATCGAAGTGATCCGTCAGTACGGTCCTTGTCCCATTCATCGGCGTACTTTTATCAGGAACTTTGTGTAAAAGGGAACAGCCTTGTAAGACGACCCATTCGTAGATGCAGGAAAGGAACGATGCATATGGCAGAATCACGGGGAAAAATCTATGGCAGAGATATTGTGGGAAAACAGCGTAAGAAAACGGCAGTTGCATTAGAATATGAACCGGATACCGACCGCGCCCCGAAAGTGGTGGCAGGTGGACAGGGACATATTGCGGAGCGAATTATTGAGACTGCGGAGGAACATCATGTTCCGGTACACCAGGACGAGAATCTGGCGAAAAGCTTGGCTGAAATTGAAATTGGAGAATATATTCCGCCGGAATTGTATCAGGTTGTTGCGGAGGTATTGCTATTTGTAGATTCGATGGATAAGATCAAGGGGCGCTGGGACCAGGAAAGAAAATAGCCATGCTGGTTTTGGAATCTTTGACATGGGGTTAGAAAGGGAGAGATGAAGCGGGAAAACAAACGGGAAATCGGGCATAGATTCGAACAGAAGGCAGTGGAATTGTTGGAACAGAAAGGGTATCAGATTCTAAAAACTAATTACCAAAACCGATATGGAGAAATTGATATCATTGCTAGCCGCGATGAAATGTTAATCTTTGCTGAGGTAAAATACCGTTCCTCCCGCCAGTATGGAGATCCCTTAGAAGCAGTAGACAGGCGAAAACAGAACCGAATTTGCCGCAGCGCTTTGTATTATTGTGCGAAATATTTGGGGAGTTCCGAGATTCCCTGTCGTTTTGATGTGATCGCCATCTATGGAAATGAAAAAATGTTACATATAGAAAATGCGTTTGAATTTATACAGAACGCATGAAACAGGAGGTTTCCGCTGAAATACCACGATTCAGCAGAAGCCTCCTGTTTATGTATCCGTATTTGTAATAGATCATCTTAGTTTGGATGGCTTTGTATTATTTTACCAATTCAAATTGTCCTACCAGTTCATCCAGGATGTTAGCCTGGGCAAATAATTCCTCGCTGGTTGCCGAAGCCTGCTGCGCAGTAGCTGCATTGCTCTGGACAACTTCACTAATCTGGTTGACATCCATTTCTGCCTGCCGCATGGCGTCGGCCTGTTCCTCGACAATTTCTTTGAGGTTATTAGAAAATTCAGCAATTTCTTTGATTCCAGTTACGACAGATTCGATAGCATCGGAAGCGCGTTCTGCCGCCAGGTTTCCTTCCGTCACTTCCGACAGAGAACTCTCGATTAATTCCCGGGTATCTACAGCAGCTTTGGCGCTCTGATCTGCCAGTTCCCGGATCTCATCTGCGACAACTGCAAAACCACGACCGGATTCTCCTGCCCTGGCGGCCTCAATGGATGCATTCAGTGACAGCAGATTCGTCTGGGCAGCGATTGATTCAATCTCAGAGATAATATTTCCAATCTTAGTAGAAGCATCATTAATCCGCTCCATAGCTGCCATCATGGTATTCATTTCCTCCCGGCTGTTGTCAGCGCGGTTGGCATATTGCTGGGCTTTATGATAAGATTCCTCGGCACTGCCTGCACTTTTTTCCATGGATGTGGTAATACTTGAGATTGTAGAATGTAATACCTGTACGGAATGTGCTTGATCGGTTGCTCCTTCTGCCAGACATTGTGCCGCATTGGCCAGATCACCTGACCCCGCAGATACCTGATTGGAAGCTTCTCCAATTGCCAGCAGTGTTTCTGTCATTTGATCCCTCAGTTCACGCATTGAAACGTATAGTTTTTGGAAGTCGCCAGTGTATTTATCCGATACCTGGGAACGAATCGTGTAGTTTCCGGATGCCATTTCACCCAGAACAGCGCCGATATCATGAATGATGGTGTTTAAGTTTTCTGCCATTTCTGTGGCATCTTTTTCCATATGTTCTACTTCATCACCAGTTTCCACCATTGGGAAAGGAGAGGATAGATCGCCTGCCGCAAACGTTTTTAGTCGTCCACCCAGCTTGCCAAGCGGGTCTGATATCGATTTGGCAATTTTTTTACCCAGTTTGGTGGAGAAAATAATGGCGATAATAATGACAACGATAATGGCAGCCACTAAAATCCATCCGAAGATGGTTAGTCTTCCGGCCAGACTCTTTCCTTCCTCCACTTTGACCTCCAGGAGTTCATCCAGCTTATCATAAATGCCGTTGTAGGCATCTGATAGTTCGTTGAGGGCCAATTCCTGGGCCTGCCTGCATTTTTCTCGGTCTGTATTTGCACCCAGAGACATTATGCGGGCATCTAAATCCCAGTAATCCTCTAATTCCGCATTGATTTCATCATAGGTTTCCCGTCCGCTTTTGGATACAATGGTCTTTTCTACTTCTGCCAGGTTTTTTTCAAAGATCAATTTTTTGTCATCATGCTGTTTTACCACTTCGTCGATGGCGTCCTGGTCATCATATCCAATGGCAGCCCGTAACGAGGAACGGATATCGGCAAATTCAAACATTGCTTTCCCGATATCTCCCTGGGCGAAACCAAAATACTGTAGAGCATGGGAATATCTGGTTGATATAATGATTAATGCAACCAATCCCAAAATAGCTGCTAACGCTGTGATTGCTGAAATATTGAAAAAGGAATAGGTAAGTTTTTTTTCGATCATTTCTTTTTTTTCTCTTTTTTTCATTGAAATCCTCCTAAACTGTTACCGGCACAACGAAAATAAGCCAAATGCCTCGTCCTCTGGCAACGGGGAATTTGCTGCTAAATTACATTCTGTCCTGTTTTCATCCCAAAGCTTATGCATCGTTGTTCTGTTTTTTCATTGAAACCTAGTGTTTTCTACTTACCTGACCCTATTATAGCTTCAATTTCTAGGTTTTCGGGTGCAGTGGAATTTCTTTGGACAAGATATGCATCACGGTTTATGAGGAGTTTTATGATCGAAATTTGAGTATACTGGCAGAGAAATGAAAAATGATGGTCTCATTTTTCGGTTTCCCCACAGATGATAGAATGTTTACTCGACTAAACATAGGTGTATATATTGTGAAAATAAAATTTACATTCGCCTTAACTTAAAAATTGGTTCTGTTTGGCAAACGGCATCGCTATATATGAAAACGGGATGCCGAACCCTCTCTCTTTATTATACCCCTTTTTTCAAAAGATTCAATACTAATTTGATCGTTAAAACAGTTTCTGTGACAACTATATTTCACTTTTTTTCGACTATTTCAAGGTATACTTGCCCTCCAGATAGATTTGTACTTGTAAGCTAAAATATGAGATGATAAAATATCATATATTTATTTTTTAACAGAGCATGATTAAAGACCGGGAGGAGCAATCGAATGAAGTGGACGGAATCGTTATTAAACCAGCATGGATATCAAGTAACACAGACAAACACTCACAAATCCTATGAGCGGGAAACCAGGTTCCAGGATGTGTCTCTGGTCGTGCACAAGGGGATACCGTTACTGACTTTTGCCTGTTTCGAGGAGCAGCGGGATTGGATGGGAATGGCATTTTCAACCCGTCTAGGCGGAATTAGTGAAGGTTGTCTTGCCGAATTGAATCTGGGATGGAACCGGGGAGATTCTGCAGCCACAGTAAAGGAAAATTATCGACGAATTTGTCAGGCATTAGGAAGAAATGAAGAAAGTCTGGTGTTTTCTGACCAGGTGCATGATACAGTTGTAGAATATGTGACAGAAGCACAGCAGGCTGGGAAAAACTTAGAGAAGAAACTGACCGGTGTCGATGGTTTGTGTACCGATCGGGAGGGGATCACGCTGGCAACCTCCTACGCGGATTGTGTTCCCCTGTTTTTTGCGGATCCGGTTAGGCATGTGATTGCATCTTCTCATTCTGGTTGGAAGGGGACGGTGGGACAGATTGGAAGGAAAACGATAGCGTTGATGGAGAAACGATTCGGTTGTCAGCCGGAACATATCCTTGCTCTGGTGGGACCATCCATCTGCCAGAACTGTTATGAGGTCAGCCAGGACGTTATGGATCAGTTTGCCGCAGTCTATTCTGCGGAGGAACTGTCAGAGATTGCCATGCCGGGGGTAGTCGAAGGAAAATATCAATTGGATCTGTGGGCAGCTTGCTACCATACCATTAGAAAAGCAGGTGTCCCAGCGGAGAAGATTCAGGTCTCCCGGGTTTGCACCTGCTGTCAGCCGAGGCTATTGTTTTCCCATCGCGCCACCCAGGGACAACGGGGAAACCTTAATGGATTTATTTGGAGAAACCGTTCGCACCGATCCGCGGAGAACACCTGACCCGTTGCTCCGTTACGGGGTATTAGACTTGGCATGATGCAAATCCAACAATTCCTGGATCCGACTGGTGGAATCTAGGATCTCATTAACAGAGGTATCGTGATTGAGTGTATCAATGATCAGTGCGATATAACGGCTTAGATCCACATTATGGTAGTAAGGTTTGGTAAACAGTTCTTCCGGGCAGTAGCAGAGATTTGTCGTATAAATGGTATCAAATAAATTTTGCGCAAAGGCTTCATCCAACCGCTGGATCCCATCGGAAAAGAGTCCGAATGTCACACAGATGATAACTTTGGCTGCATTTCGTTTCTTTAACTCGGAAGCAACTTCCAGGACGGTTCTGCCGGAGGCAATCATGTCATCCACAATGATAATGTCTTTCCCAGTGACGTCATTGCCCAGGAATTCCATGGATACTACCGGATGCTCCCCCTCAATGATTACGGAATAATCCCTCCGCTTATAAAACATGCCCATATCGACTCCCAGCAAGCTGGCATAATAGACAGCACGTTTCATGCCACCCTCATCCGGGCTGACTACCATCAGATGGTCGCTGTCTACCTGTAGTCCCGGAGTGGTATGTATTATTTCAGAAATGAATTGGTAAGAAGTATAAAAATTATCAAAACCGTGGTTCGGAATTGCATTTTGCACACGGTTATCGTGGGCATCAAACGTGATAATCGTTTCTACCCCCATCGCCACCAGTTCCTGCATCGCCTGTGCGCAATCCAGAGACTCATTGATCAGGCGGAGATGTTGCCTGCCTTCGTACAGATACGGCATAATGACTGTAATTCGGCGGGGCTGTCCGCTACATGCCATAATAATACGCTTCAGATCCATAAAATGGTCATCCGGTGACATCTGAGTACGTTTTCCCCGCATGTCATAGGTTTCATGATAATTGACAGTATCCGAAATGATAAACAGATCCGAGCCACGAATAGATTCATGGATGATGGCACGTCCCTCCCCGGTACCAAAACGAGGTATGTCAAAGTCCACCAGATAGTTGTCAATCCCGTAATCCGCCGTCATAAATTCCGGTTTATTGGAATGATGTAACGCCTCTTTTCTACGGGACTGGATGATCTCGTTTACCCGGTTTCCAATTTCTCTGCAATTGCCCATAGCCACTATTTTTAATGGCGCCAGTGGCATCGAATCCTGAAGTTTTCTATTTGCCATTTGTTCCCCTTTTCTTTGCCTATGTTGAAATCTTACTTACCCTAACAATATATCGTGTTTCATTTTTTCCGTCAATAGACTTTCTTTTTCCGTCGTTTTGTGGTATAAAGGAGAATGTTGTATGTGATATTTCATCTTTTTGCTGTATCTGACGTGGGACAGAGGCGGTAAAAAGAAGCCTTGTAGGTAAAGGCTGGAAAACAGGAGGAAGTTTATTTTGATGAAATTAAAAAGAAAATGGATAGCAACAATGTGTATTGCGGTAACAGCAGTGATGGTAGGTGGCTGTGGCGGTCAAAAAAAAGAAAAAACAGTAGAAAAAATTGACTATGATAAATGTGTTACCTTAGGAGATTACAAGAACATTTCATTGGAATCCAGTCAGATCGATTCCCAGGCGAAACTGCAGATTGATCAAGTATTGCAAAATAATTCGACCTTTGACAAGATCACTAAGGGTAAAGTTGCCGAGGGAGATACCGTCAATATTTTTTATGTTGGAAAAATGGATGGAACGGCTTTCGAGGGTGGCACACTGACGGAAAAGGAACAGCCGGAAGGATATGATCTTAAGATCGGAGGAGGACAATTCATTCCTGGTTTTGAAGATGCGCTGATTGGCAAGAAAATAGGAGAAACCTGTGATATTAATCTTACCTTTCCAGAATCTTATCCGAGTAATCCGGATCTGGCAGGAAAGCCTGTCGTATTTACAGTAACAATTAATTCCAAGCAGGGCGCAGAACACATTCCTGAGTTGACGGATGAATTTGTGAAGGAAAAAATCAGCGAAACGGAAACAGCGGAATCCTACCAGAAAACAATTCGTGAGACGGCTGTGGAAGAACAAGCATGGAGTTATGTCTATGAGGCTTCTAAAATTAATGAATATCCAAAACAGAAGTTAAAGGATTTAACACAGCGGATGAGTAAATCAATTAGCTATTATTTATCCCAACAGGGCGTTTCCATGGAGCAATATCTGGAAGCTCAGAAAATGTCACAGGAAGATTACGACAAACAGATGGAAGAATCTGCAAAACAGAACCTGGGAAATATGTTAATCTATGAGGCAATCGCAGAAAAGGAAAAGATTACCGTATCAGAGGAAGAGTACCAGGAGGATTTGAAAGCCGTAATGGAGAATAATAATCTGAAAGACGAAAAAGCGGCAGATGAAATGTTCCAATCCTATTATGGCAAGAATGCCAAGGATATCTTGATGGATGATCTGCTCAATAATAAAGTCAAAGAATATCTCGCCGGAAATGTAACGGAAAAATAACACAGGATGCTTCAGACCAAAAGAGAAAATTTCCGGTAAAACCAAACAAACGGATCTTTTGTATCTGATTGTTTGGGAATAGAAAGGAAACCGGAACCGGGAAAGCGAGGAAGAAATGAGTAAACCAATTGTGGCAATCGTTGGACGGCCGAATGTGGGAAAATCTACCCTATTTAACATGATTGCAGGAGAGCGTATTGCCATCGTCAAGGATACGCCGGGTGTGACCCGTGACCGCATCTACGCAGATGTTTCCTGGCTGAATTACAGTTTTACCCTGATGGATACCGGTGGGATCGAACCGGAAACCACAAATCAGATGCTGCGCAACATGCGGGAACAGGCAGAGATGGCGATTGAAATGGCGGATGTGGTTCTGTTTGTTGTAGATGTGCAGCAGGGCGTTCTGGATGCAGATTACAAAGTTGCGGATCTGCTGCGAAAAGGGAATAAAAATGTCGTTCTGGTTGTCAATAAAGTGGACAGTTATGAGAAAATGCTGCCGGATGTCTATGAGTTTTATAATCTGGGGATTGGGGATCCGCATGCGGTGTCTTCCATTAATAAAATGGGATTGGGGGATTTGTTAGACGAGGTTACCGCCCTGTTTCCCAAGGATGAGGATGAAATGGAAGATGAGCGTCCCCGCGTTGCCATCGTCGGAAAACCGAATGTGGGAAAATCTTCTCTGATTAACAAATTGTTGGGAGAAAACCGTGTCATTGTATCGGATGTGGCTGGTACGACCAGAGATGCCATTGATACAGAGATTATTTGGGACGGTAAGGAATATATATTTATAGATACAGCGGGATTGCGCCGTAAGAATAAAATCAAAGAAGAAATTGAACGCTACAGTATCCTGCGCACTGTGTCAGCAGTCGAGCGGGCGGATGTGGTTGTTTTGATGATTGATGCGACGGAGGGCGTAACCGAACAGGATGCAAAAATTGCCGGCATAGCCCATGACAGAGGCAGGGGAATGATTATTGCCGTCAATAAATGGGATGCCATTGAAAAGGATAATCATTCTGTCCGGGAATTTACGAATAAAATTCGTCAGGTATTATCTTTCATGCCGTATGCTGAGATTTTGTTTATCTCTGCAAAAACCGGACAGCGTCTGCCGAAACTGTTTGATGCGCTGGAGACCGTGATTCAGAATCATGCCCTGCGGATTGCGACGGGTGTGCTCAATGAAATTTTGATGGAAGCCGTGGCAATGCAGCAACCACCGTCGGATAAAGGGCGTCGCCTTAAGATATACTATATGACACAGGTCAGTGTGAAGCCACCTGCGTTTGCAGTATTCGTCAATGATAAACGGCTGATGCATTTCTCCTATACCCGGTATCTGGAAAATAAGATTCGGGAGGCTTTTGGATTCGGTGGTACACCGTTACGGTTTTTTATCCGTCAGAAGAAGGAGAAATAGGGAAATACAGGAATTCTATAAAAAGGAAAGATAGCACAATGCAGTTGCTGGGTCGATGCTGTCAAAAAGGAGGTGCTGGCTGGTAATGGTTCAATATTTTATTTGTCTGGTCATCGGATACTTATGTGGTTGCATTTCCAGTGGATATTTCGTCGGAAAGATCTATCATATTGATATCCGCGATGCTGGAAGCGGTAATGCAGGGACGACCAATGTGTTGCGGACTTTGGGGAAACTTCCGGCGTTAACTACATTTGCGGGAGATCTGGCAAAAGCGATTTTGCCTATTGTGGTAATCCGCTGTTTCTTTTCGGGGGAAATTGCCTATCTGTTGTGTCTGTATTTCGGTCTGGGTGTGGTACTGGGCCACAACTATCCATTCTATTTGAAATTCAAGGGTGGAAAGGGAATTGCAGTGACGGCTGCTGTCGTTTTATCCGCGGCCCATCCGATTATGATTCCAATTGGTCTGGCGATCTTTATCGCCGTGGTTGCTGTGACACGATATGTTTCCCTGGGATCTTTGTTTGTTGCCTGGTATATTCCAGCCAACACATTTTTCTTTCATCGGACAGACAAATTATTTGTCCATATGATGGTAATCAGCTTAATATTTACGGTTCTGGCTTATGTACAGCATCGGCAGAACATCGTTCGGCTGATCCATGGGACGGAGAATAAATTGGGGGCGCCGAAGAACTAGCGTCAGAAAAGAGGATAGTATGAAACAAATTACTTTTTTGGGGGCGGGAAGCTGGGGAACCGCTCTGGCAATCTTATTGGCAAAGAACGGACATAAGGTAACCATGTGGTCGAAAATGGAAGATGAAGTGACGATGCTGACCGAACACCGGGAACATTTGCATCGTCTGCCGGGGGTGAAACTGCCTGCCTCTATTGAGATTACAGGAGATCTGGAACAGGCGGTCGAGCGAGGTACGGATTTCATTGTTTTTGCAGTGGCTTCCCCGTATGTCCGCGGTACGGCAAAAGAGGTTTCTGCATTGATTCCACAGGGGCAGCGCATTGTCAACGTAGCCAAGGGAATCGAAGAAGATACCCTGATGACGTTATGCGACATTATCCAGGAGGAGATTCCGCAGGCAGAAGTGGCAGTCTTATCCGGGCCAAGTCATGCGGAAGAAGTATCCGTCGGAGTTCCTACTACAGTTGTAGTAGGCGCAGGGCAGAAAGAATATGCCATGGCACTGCAGGAAATTTTTATGAATGAGCGGTTTCGGGTTTATACCAGCCCCGATGTGCTAGGAATTGAACTGGGCGGTTCTATTAAAAATGTGATTGCGCTGGCGGCAGGGATCTGTGATGGACTGGGATGCGGTGATAATACGAAAGCGGCATTGATTACCCGCGGAATTACGGAGATTATGAGACTGGGTGAGGCGATGGGGGCCAAACCGGAGACCTTTGCCGGGTTATCCGGGATCGGAGATCTGATCGTTACCTGTACCAGTACGCACAGTCGAAACCATAATGCAGGAGTTTTGATTGGACAGGGATATACCATGCAGGCTGCCATGGATGAGGTAAAACAGGTGGTTGAAGGCGTGTATTCCGCGAAAGCTGCCCGTAAGCTGGCAGAAAAATATCAGGTTTCCATGCCGATTGTGGAGGGGATCAACAAGGTTCTCTTTGAAGGGTTGTCCGCAGAGAAGGCCATGTTCCTTCTGCTGACCAGAGACCGCTGTAATGAATACCCGGATCAGGGATGGTAATCTTGTCATATTCCACAGACATGCCTCATATAATGATGCAGGACCGTCTTTGGCTGTGTTTGCGGCCAATCACAGAGCAACGGTCTATACAGACAGGAGGTATGGGTATGGAAAATGAATATCGTTACCGCTCGAGACGGAGGCGGGAACAGGAAGCCGAGGAACAGAATAAAAAAATGGAGCGTCGCTATTGTCTCCTGCGATGGATGACGGCTGGGATGCTCTTTTTGGTTTTAGCCGTTGCATTTTATTTTGATTTCAGTTATCAGGGGTTTGATAAAGAGTACGTGGAACACTGGTTAAAAGATGATACCGTATGGAGACAGGTCACGGCGCAGATCTATCAGGGAATCGAAAAAATACGGCCCTGAGAGGGGAAGAGATGTTCCACTAGAAAGGTAGGTTGTACCATGCGTAAGCTCGCATTAAGCGATGAAATACTATTATCGGTTGAAAAACCGGCGCGTTATATCGGCGGAGAAATTAATATGGTGGTCAAAGATCCGGCAGAGGTTGCGATCCGGTTTTGCATGTGTTTTCCCGATGTCTATGAGATCGGGATGTCTCACTTGGGAATACAAATCCTCTATGACATGTTTAACCAGAGAGAGGATATCTACTGTGAACGGGTCTATTCGCCATGGGTTGATTTAGACCGCATCATGAGGGAGAAACAGATTCCGCTCTTTGCCCTGGAAAGCCAGGACCCGGTGCGGGAGTTTGATTTTTTGGGAATTACGCTGCAATATGAAATGTGTTACACCAATATATTACAAATTCTGGATCTGTCGGGGATTCCCTTGCGGGCCACAGAGAGGCAGATGGGGGATCCTTTTGTAATTGGCGGGGGGCCTTGCTCCTATAATCCAGAGCCCATTGCAGATTTCTTTGATCTGTTTTATATCGGAGAGGGTGAAACTGTCTATTTTGATTTGATGGATGCCTATCAAGCGTGGAAAAAATCCGGGGAAGACCGCCAGGCTTTTTTAAAACGGGCGGCACAGATACCGGGCATTTATGTACCGCAGTTCTATGAAGTTTCTTATCATGAGGATGGTACGTTAGCTGAGTTCCGGCCACTCGTGCCGGAGGCGCCGGAACGTGTGATGAAACAGGTGGAGAGCAATCTGTCGGATACCTACTATCCTGAGGCCCCATTGGTGCCGTATATTAAGGTAACCCAGGAGAGGGCAGTGTTAGAGATTCAGCGGGGATGTATCCGTGGATGCCGTTTCTGTCAGGCAGGGATGCTCTATCGTCCGATTCGTCCTAGAAATCTCGATTATCTTAAGAATCTGGCAAAAAAGATGTTAAAGAATACCGGATATGATGAGATTACGTTAAGTTCTCTGAGTTCCAGTGACTATGAACAGCTTCCGGAATTAATTTATTGGATGATTGATGAGTTTAAATCTCAGGGAGTGAACATTTCCCTGCCGTCCCTGCGGATTGACAATTTTTCTTTGGATGTCATGTCCCGGGTACAGGATGTTCGAAAGAGCAGCCTGACTTTTGCGCCGGAGGCAGGTTCCCAGCGGATGCGGGATGTCATTAACAAGGGACTGACGGAAGAAATGATTCTACAGGGCGCCGGGGAAGCTTTTCAGGGAGGATGGAACCGAGTGAAGCTGTATTTCATGTTAGGCCTGCCGGGAGAGACCGAAGAGGATATCGCAGAGATTGCGGTATTATCGGATAAGATTGCGAGGGAATACTATGAGATTCCTAAGGAGCAGAGAAACGGCAAAGTGAATATTGTTACCAGTACTTCCATCTTTGTGCCGAAGCCGTTTACACCATTTCAGTGGGCGCCAATGAATACCAAAGAGGAAGCGGAACGGAAGCGTTTTTATCTGCTGGATCAAATCAAAAGTCAGCTTAATTCCAAGAGCATCAAATATAACTGCCACGATGCCGATGTATCAGAATTTGAGGGCGTTCTTGCCCGTGGGGACCGCAGGCTAAATGATGTGATTTTGCAGGTGTACAAGCAGGGCTGTATCTATGATGCATGGAGTGAGTATTTCCGGTACGAGATCTGGAAACAGGCCATGGCAGACCAGGGCTTGACGACCTCCTTTTATCTGGAGCGAGAACGGGACGAAGAGGAACGGTTTCCTTGGGATTTCATTGATATCGGTGTGACGAAAGACTTTTTGCTGCGGGAATATCACCGTGCCAAGGAAGGGATTGTGACTCCAAACTGCCGACAGCAGTGCAGCGGTTGTGGTGCCGCATCGTTCCAGTGTGGCGTGTGTGTGCAGAGGGAGGGTTAGGATGAAAGCCAGGATAAAATTTTCAAAGTGTGGATCAATGCGTTTTATTGGACATTTGGATGTCATGCGGTATTTTCAGAAAGCATTTCGCCGTGCCGGAATTCCTATCAGCTACAGCCAGGGATATTCGCCGCATCCGCTGATGTCCTTTGCCTCGCCGCTGGGGATTGGTCTGAGCAGTGATGCGGAATATCTGGATCTGACGCTGGATTCCTGCGACGATCCGAAACAGATGCTTGCAGCTATGAATTCTCAGATGAATGAGGAGATCCGTGTGCGGGATCTCATTCTCTTGGAGGAGGATGCGAAGCCATCCATGGCAATGCTCGCTGCCTGCGACTATATGGTGACTGTAAAACCGCAGAAGGATTCCTTTCTGTTGCCGGAACATTTTGGTAATACAGAGAAATACATCAATATGGCAGAACTCCTACAGGACTTTTTGGCTCAGGAACGAATTGAGATTCTCAAAAAGACAAAACGTTCGGAAAAATTGGTGGATATTCGAGAAAACATCTATGTTCTGTCCGAAAAACGGGACACTTTTGATACAGAGACCAGGGATCATGGATCTATCTGCTGCCTGGATAGCAGTGCAGGCACTCCGGTTTTATATATGCAATTGACAGCAGGGAGTGTGATTAATATTAAACCGGAACTGGTGTTGCAGGCGATGGCAGATTTTACCGGAGAGGTTTTTGATCCGTTTGCTTACCAGATCCATCGAATGGAAATGTACGGGGACCAGGGTGGAAAAAAGGGAGAGATCCGCACATTACGTTCCGATCCGCCCTGCCATTTGGTGCCGTTATCGGAATATTAGAGTGAATTTTAGTTCAATGAATACCAAGTTTGTTTACGTGGAACAGTTTACTATGCAGTGTATTCGTTTTATATGTCGGAAAGGAGCAGGTAGTTGGGGGAAGAATTAATTATCATTCGACAGGAGCATCATATTCTGACAGCACGACTTGAGGAGAATCAGATCGTGCAGATTCAGGCAGACTCCATTGAGCAGGATGGTCTACTTGGAAATATTTATGTAGGTAAGGTTCGGAATGTGGTAAAAAACATACATGCCGCTTTTGTAGAATTTCAAAAGGGCCAAATGGGCTATCTGTCTCTGGATACTGCCAATCTGCCGATACATACGGATGGAGCGCCATTTCAGCCTGGCCGGGTGCTGATCGGGGATGAAATCATTGTGCAGGTTAGCGGGGAAGCGGTTAAAACGAAGCCTCCGACGCTAAGCGGTAAGTTGGAACTTCCTGGTAAATACCTGGTTTTAATGGCGGTGGGAGAAACGCCGCAGGTTGGGGGCGGAGTGATAGAATCCGAACAGAATAGGTCGGCAATACAAGGAGTTCGTGTCTCCAAAAAAATCCGGGAGGGAGAGAAACGGGCAGAACTGAAAGAACAAATCGCCGCCTATTGTACATCGGAATATGGATTTGTCGTCCGTACCAACAGTACCATGGCATCCCGAGAAGCGTTACGGGAGGAAGCCGAACGGTTGATCCGGCAGTACCGCCAAATTGTGGACTATGGGAAACATAAGGCACGATTTTCCGTCTTGCGGCAGTCTCCGGGCGGTTATCTGACCCAAATCCGGGACAGTCATCAACAGCGTCTGACACGGATTCGGACGGAAGATGAACTGCTCTTTGAGGAGATTAGGGCATACCTGCAGGATAATGACTGGGAGAACCAGGAATTATTGGAATTATGGGATCCTGAACATGGCAAGCTGGATGCAATCTATCAGATTTCCAAGACGTTGGAACGTGCAATGAAGTCAAAAGTTTGGTTAAAAAGTGGGGCCTATCTGGTAATTCAGCCTACGGAAGCATTGGTCTCTATTGATGTCAATACCGGAAAAGCAGTGACAAAGAAAAAAGATATTCAGCAGACATTTTACAAAATCAATCGGGAGGCAGCGCTGGAAATTGCCAAACAGTTGCGGCTTCGAAATCTATCTGGTATGATTTTAATTGATTTTATTGACATGACCTCCCGACAGGATCAACAGGATATTATGGAGCTACTGCGGCAGGCGGTATTACGGGATCCCGTGCAGACTACAGTAGTAGACATGACGAAATTGGGACTGGTAGAGGTAACGAGGAAAAAAATACGGAAATCTTTATATGAGCAGGTATGGAAAGGAAGGCACGAATGAATTTTTATATGCCAACAAAAGTTTATCAGGAAAAAGGTGCCGTGCGAAACCATGGGATGGAACTGGTATCTTTTGGTAAAAAAGCTTTGATTGTCACGGGCGGCCATTCTTCTAAAAAGAATGGATCCTTGCGAGATATCCAGGAGACTTTGGAAGAATACGGCGTGGAATATAGAATCTATGACGGGATCGGGGAAAACCCAACCATTGAAATGGTGATGGACGCAGCCAGACAGGGCAGGGAACAGGGAACGGATTTTGTGATTGGCATTGGTGGTGGATCGCCAATGGATGCCGCAAAGGCAATCGCCCTGATGATCCTGAACCGGGACAGCTCCGCAGATGTTTTGTACCAGCCATTAGCCCTGCGGTCCTTGCCCGTGGTAGAAGTGCCAACGACCTGCGGCACGGGGTCAGAAGTGACTCCCTATGCTATCCTGACCAGGGAAGATCTGGAAACCAAACAGAGTATCAGTCATCTGATTTTTCCGGCTCTGGCATTGGTGGATCCGTGCTATCTACAGGGAGCTCCTCTTACGGTGCTGACAAACACGGCGATTGATGCGCTCGGGCATTTGATCGAAAGCTATTTTCATGCCAAAGCAACGGATTACAGCCGTATGCTTGCGATCCAGGGAATGGATGTGTGGGGAGCTTGTAAGCATGTGTTATCTGGGATGGAACCGGAGGCGGAGGATTTTACCAGCCTGATGTTTGCTTCCAGTCTGGCGGGAATGGCAATTACGCATACCGGCACCTCTCTGCCGCATGGACTTAGTTATTATCTGACCTACCATCGGGGAATTCCTCATGGACAAGCGGTGGGATTTTTCCTGCCTGGCTATCTGGATTTGTTTACTGAGTCGATGGAAGCAGAGGTAATGATGGTATTGCGCATCCTCGGTTTTGGCTGTCTGGAACAATTTGCAGGATGGATTCGAGAATGTATTGGCAGGCCAAATTTGACAGAGCAGGAGATCACAGCAATGTTAGCGGAAATTATGCAGTCCGAACGGAAACTGGCGGCAGTCCCTTTTGCGGTAGAGAAGCAGACCGTGGAGGGAATCATCCGTTCTGCTGCCAGCAGGCAAACAGACAGAAAGGATGGCGGCATATGACACAGGATGAAATCATTATTAGGCGGGCGATCGTACATATTCTGGATGCAGAACTGGGGTATCCGGTTTTTTCTGAACAGGAACTGGACCTGAATCCTGATATTAATGATTTTCTGCGGGCTCATCTCTACAAGGTTCTAGCGGGCGATGAACTCAAGAAATGCTATTTTTCCGAGGAGGAACCGTCGGAGGTCTACGCCGTGATGCAGCAATGGGAGGAAGAAAATCTGGTGGAGATCAGCAAGAAGCTGACGAAAAGACTTTACTCCATTATGAATTCCAATATTTCCATTCCATCGGCAGATCTGATCATTGTCACATTCCAGATTCAGGGAAAACATTATCTGGCGCTGCTCAAAATGAATTACAAGGAAAGTTTTGTACATATGACGCAGACGGAAGAATCTGGCAATGTCAATCAGATTATCCGTTATCGTTCCACGCTTCCAGCAACCGGATCAAAATTGGCAGAGGCGGTCATCATTGATCTGGAGGATTACACGGTACAGATTGTAGAAAAAAAATATGAGGTAAATGGGACCAAAGTAAACTATTTGTCGGAGCTGTTTCTACAATGTCAGGCGTCCCTTTCTTCCAAATCCAGGCTCGCTATTGTAACCAAGGCGGTGGATCAGGTCAACCGTAAATATTTTGAGGAAGAACCAGTCAAGCAGATGGAGGCCAAAAGTATAATCCGTCAGGAATTGGAAGAAAACCAGGGAGCGATCCGTGTAGAGGCGATCAGCGAAAAAATATATGGGGATACCCCCGATATCAAAGAAGAGTTTGATGCAAAACTGGAAAAATACCATATGGAGAAAGCAGAAGTGCATCCCCAGAGTGAACAGACGACCAGGAAATTTGAGAAACAATATCTGAAAACAGACACGGGGATTGAGATCAATATTCCAATGGAGCAGTACCAGGATATTAATCAGGTGGAATTTATTACCAATGCGGATGGTACAATTTCTGTTTTAATAAAAAATATCAACAAAATTTTAACCCGGTAAGGAGGAAAAACTATGTTCCGAATGTGGGGGAAAATAGTTTCAGATAACCGTCTTGTACGGGATATCACGATCTGTGATACCGCGGCAGAAAAAAATCGGACGAAAAAAGTTTTTGATGCTTTGGATGAAATCTGTTATACTTTTGACTTGGGAAAACCGATTTGGCTGGATCAGAACATCCGGGAATTCCAAAGGCATGATAAAACCCGTTTCCACCAGGACAATTTTATGGAAACGGTGGATTTTGATTTCCTGGAAATCCATGTGATTGAGGAAGATGGAGAATGACAGCGCCGTTTTACCAGATCAGCCGTCGATTTCCTGTTTGTAAACATAGATCTGTAGAATAGATGGTTTTGGCCGATACAAAGGATGTGATTGTATGGAAGAAGAATTGTATGAAATTTTATCTTCTTATCTGTCTGAAAAAAAGGTATTGCAAATGAAGAAATATATCCAGCATGGGAGTGTGTCTACCTATGACCATTGTCTGGATGTGGCGCGAAAATGTCTGTACTGGAATCATACCTGGAACATGGGAGCGGATCCGGAGACATTGGTTACGGCGGCTTTTTTGCATGACCTGTATTTATATGACTGGCATGACCGGGATGGTGGACTGCACCGTCTTCATGGATTTCAGCATCCGGCACGTGCCGCAAAGAACGCAAAACGGTATCTAGGTGTACCATTACCGGTACAGCAGGCGATACGGACGCACATGTGGCCGCTTACCATTACCCAGATTCCGAGAAGCCGAGAAGCATGGATTTTATGTATGATTGATAAATATGTTTCGTTGGAAGAAACAATACGTAAGAGAAAAAGAAGGGGAAAGGAAACCAATGATAATTAGCAGATACTTTGTCTGGTTTGTGTTATTTAGTATCGCCGGATGGATCTATGAGACCATCGTCATGTCCATCAAACACCATACCTGGGAAAATCGGGGATTTCTGTTTGGACCAATGTGTCCCATTTATGGGATAGGAGCTGCCGGGATTTCAGCAGTGGCAGAATGGATGGAATACCTTGGATTTACGGACTATACTTGGTGGCAGATCTTTTTGATCTCTTTTTTTGGCAGTATGGTTTTGGAATTTACTACGGCATGGGGATTAGAAAAGGTCTTTCACGCTTATTGGTGGGACTACAGCAGTGCCCCGTTTAATATCCAGGGAAAGATTTGCCTGCCGGCATCCCTGGGATTTGGTGTTGCCGGTACATTGATCGTTTATTACCTCTATCCGTTTATGTGCCGGTGGACCGCAGACGTTCCCCTGGAAATGATGGTATTTTTCTCTCTGGTGATGATGGGAGTGATGTCTGTCGATTTGACGCTAACAGTAGTATCTCTGCGTAACTTTGACCGTACCGTAAATGCTTATTTCAGTCTAATCAACCGACATATGGAGGCTTGGGTTGCCAATATGGGAGCCAGGCTGCAGAGCGTGGAAACCAGGATTGCCGAGGAGCGGGAACGCTTTTCCAGAGAATCTCTGGAACATCTCATGTTGACAACCAATGATATCCTGCGGTCTACGGTTAGACGTGTTGCGGGATTTCGAACTCATTATGACGGGAAAACGAAAGAACAATTTGACCGAATCTTACAATCTGTGAAAAATCGGGTTCGGATCAAACGAGACTAAGGTATTATAGTTTTGAATGATCAATCCTAGTGGATACAATGATTTCAGGAAGGAGTGTGGCATGGGTACAAAAAACAGGAAATTCAGAGTGTTCTATCTCATTATGATTGTGCTGCTGACATGGATATGGCCAGCCAGAGCCGCAAATGCTGACGATGGGGGATATACGGTAAAGGAATACCATGTGGATGCCTTGTTACAAAAAAACAATGTCCTGGAGATCACAGAGACCATCCAGGTGCATTTTAGCCAGAAACGGCATGGTATCTATCGGAATATTCCAACGCATATGTATGTCAATCGGGATACCTCTCCGAATTTGGATGGAAGCAGCAGCCGTGTCATGGATTATGCCAATAAGATCAAGGGATTAAAGATAGATGATTGGGATTATGATACGGAACATAAAAATGGTAATTATGTCATCCGAATTGGGGATGAGGATACGAAAGTAACCGGGGATCAGACTTACCGCATTTCTTACCGTTATGTGATGCCGGACGACCGCATTTCCAATAGTGATTTTTTGTTTTATTCTGTGTTGGGTTCCGGCTGGGATACGACGATCCGGCATTTTACCTTTGATCTGTCTTTTGAAAAAGCGCTGCCAGAAGAAGCCCAGGCAGCTTTACAAATTTATAGCGGTAAACTGGGAGAGGATGAAAATGCGCTTCATGTTATGTATGATGCCTCCTCCACTGAAATTACGGGAGAAGCCTATGATATTGGGCCGAAACAGGCGATAACCATTTTTACGAATCTGCCGCAGGGATATTTTGAGGGAGCTCGGAAAACTACTCCGGTTCCGTTTCGGATAACCTTCGTTCTGACGATCGTCTTTGCCCTATTTATTTTGGCTGTTGAATTCCTGAAAAGAGATCGGCCAGTCGTGCAGACCATCGAATTCTATCCACCGGAGGGAATGAGCAGTGCAGAAGTGGGTACGATCGTAGACGAAAGTGCGGATGACATTGATCTGATGTCCTTACTTCCCTGGTGGGCAGACCAGGGGTATCTCTGGATGGAAGAGGTGCCGGATAAAAAGGGACGCACCGGGAAACACGGACATTTCTGTCTGCATCTGATGAAACAACTGCCAGAGGATGCGCCGAAATATCAGAAAAAATTATTTAAGGCACTATTTCCAAAGGATGCCGAGACTGCTGATTTATCGAATCTAGAGCAGAACTTTGCCAAAAAATTTAATGCTGCCAAAAGCCAGCTTAACAATATCTATACCGGTGAAAAAAGATTATCGACAGGACTTGCTACCGGAATTTGCCTAATTTCCATGCTGTGTATTTTTTATACATTGGCGCTTGGTTTTAGCAGTCAGGTTTCCCTGGTAACGAACCTGCCGTTTGGTCTTGTATCCGGTGTCGCCTTATTATTATACGGTATTGTCCGTCTATGCTTGAGAGGCAGGGATCCATTGCGAAAAACAGGAGGATGGATTGCACTGTATGTCTATGGTCTGTGTACCTGGATTCTGGTCATGATTATGACATTCCTGTGCTGCGGACCGGACAGTTTTCTTTCCACGATCCCTCTGTTATCCGTGGGATTCGTAACAACCCTTTCTGTGTTAAACGTTGCAAAACTGATTCATTTTTCTGCCTATAAGCAGGAAATGATAGGCAAATTATTGGGACTGCGGCAGTTTATCCAGACGGCAGAACTGCCACAGCTGAAAATGCTGGTGGAAGAAAACCCATCCTATTACTATGGTGTATTACCATATGCTATGGCATTTGGCATGATGGATGATTGGGCGAAACGATTTGAAGGAATGACGATACCGGAACCAGACTGGTATCAATGTCATGACCATACCATGTTTACTCTGTTGTATCTGAACCACCAGATGAATCATCATATTGAAAAGCCGATTCAGGATATCAAGATCGAAGCAGCAGCGGCAGAAATGAGAGAGGCTTCTTCCTCATCTTCTGCGGGAAGCGGTTTTTCCGGTGGCGGTGCTGTTGGTGGCGGCGGTGGAAGCTGGTAGCGGCCTTTCCATTTTTCGGGGAATTACATGGAATTTTTTTCTTGCAATTTTACTGGTCGGACTGTATAATTACATATGAAGCAAAATATTATCTTGCTTATACTATATCAAATAAATATAGAAATAAGCGAAGTAATGCGTACGGGGGAGCTGCGGATGCGAATTTTTAGCAGGGAGGCAAAATGGCTGAAAAAGACTTATCCGCCAAAAAACTAGAAGACTATAATGAGGTGTTTGCTGATATTTATAATACCTTGCTTTTCCGAAAACAAGTCCTACTTCCAGAACGACTAAAGAGTGGGCCAACAGAGTCCGTTTATAAAACAGATTCTAAGAGATTCCATAGTCAGGGAAGAGATATCCTAAAGAGGTATCACAATCAGACAAATCTGATGATTAGTTCTTTCGGGATTGAAAATCAGGCGTATCATGACAAGACAATGCCGATTCGGGTTATGAGATACGATGTGGGAACGTATCAGCAACAGATTCATGATGGAGAAGCCCAAATGATGCCTGTCATTACCATTGTATTAAACATGACAGAGAATCGATGGACTGCTCCAAAAAGTCTCCACGAAATGTTGGACATAGTGCCGGAATTATCAGAATATGTACAGGATTATAAAATCTTTGTATTTGACATTGCATTTTTGGATGACGAAACCATCCAATCGTTTACCAGTGATTTTGGAGAGATTGCTCGATTTTTTAAGAGCAAGCGGTTGGGAAAAGATCCTATGGACAGTACAACGATACTACAACATCCACAGGAAATTTTGGAATTTATATCCATATTTACAAAAGATCGGCGTTATCTGGACTATACGAAGCATTTAGAAAAGGAAGAGGGGGGTGCCGTAACGATGTGTGAAGTTTTAGATGCATACATTGCAAGAGGAATCGAGCAAGGAATCGCTCAGGGAGAAACTCGAAAACTTGTTTCACTCGTTTGCCGTAAACTGAAAAAAGGCAAAGAGGAAAACGTGATCGCAGAGGAATTGGAGGAAGAACCTAAACGGATAAAACATATCTGTGAAATTGCAGAAACATTTGCACCGGAATATGATGTTGTTGCAATCTGCAAGGCTCTATAAGGTTATGTGATCGTGTTGCAGTCTTTCTTTACTTTTTCAATTCTCTATGTTAGAATATATGCCATGAGTAACACAGACGATCGCAGCTGCAAGTGCCGAAAGGCCGCAGGTGAGGAAAGTCCGGGCTTCACAGGGCAGGATGCCGGATAACGTCCGGTGGAGGCGACTCCCAGGCCAGTGCAACAGAAAATAACCGCCATAGGCTTCACTGTGGTAAGGGTGAAACGGTAAGGTAAGAGCTTACCGCATCTCTGGTAACAGAGATGGCAGATGTAAACCCCATCCGAAGCAAGACCGAACAGGAACGATACGGTAGCCCGCCGTGTTCCGGGTAGGTTGCTTGAGGCTGCTGGTAACAGTAGTCCTAGATAGATGATCGTTTGATACAGAACTCGGCTTATAGTGTTACTCTAAAAGAAAAATCCACAGGGTGCAGTCACAGATTCTTTGCTGTACCCTGTATTTTACGGAATAAAAGATCCATACGGATAGATAAGGAGCGAACGTACCATGCCACTCACACCAATGATGCAGAAATATATGGAGACTAAGGAGGAATACAAAGATTGTATTCTTTTTTATCGTTTAGGGGACTTTTATGAGATGTTTTTCGAGGATGCTAAGATCTGTAGTGAGGTCCTGGAATTGACGCTGACCGGAAAAAGCTGTGGGTTAGAGGAACGAGCACCTATGTGCGGCGTACCATTTCATGCTGTGGACGTCTATCTGGATAAATTGGTTGCAAATGGGTACAAGGTGGCGATCTGTGAGCAGGTCGAGGATCCCAAGACAGCGAAAGGATTGGTAAAACGGGCGGTCGTCCGTGTTGCCACACCGGGTACAAACTTAAATACGCAGTCGTTAGATGAATCCCGGAATAACTACCTCATGTGCGTTGTCTACACCACCAATGCCTATGGAGTTTCCTATGTGGATGTCACAACGGGAGATTATTATGTCACTGAGTTTGACGCTGAAAATAAATTACTGGATGAAATCGGGAAAACGATGCCATCCGAAATTATCTGTAACGATGCTTTTCTGGTGTCTGGTATTGATCTGGAAGATCTGCGGGATCGGCTGGGGATTGCGATATCGGCTGTCGACAACTGGCATTTTGATGAGGATCGTTGTAAACAGACTTTACAGGATCATTTTCAGGTATCGGCCCTGTCTGGCCTGGGGTTGGATGATTACTCGATTGGAATGGTTGCCGCAGGCGCAGTCATGCAATATCTGCGGGAGACGCAAAAGATTTCCTTAGATCATATTTGTTCCATCAAGCCTTATGAACCGAATCAATATATGTTGCTCGACCGGGCAACCAGACGCAATCTCGAACTATGTGAGACAATGCGCGAAAAATCCAAACGGGGTTCCCTGTTCTGGGTGTTGGATAAGACCAAGACGGCGATGGGAGCGCGTCTGCTGCGCAATTCCCTGGAACAGCCGCTGCTGGATTTAGATGAGATAGAAAAACGGCACACCATGATTGAAGAATTAATGGAACATGTGATCAACCGGGAGGAATTGCGGGAATATCTGACCCCAATCTATGATTTGGAGCGGCTGATCAGCAAGATTAGTTACCGCAGCGCCAATCCACGGGATCTGGTAGCATTCCGGCAGTCTTTATCTATGCTACCTTCTATCAAATACCTGTTGCAGACCTTTGAGAAATCCTACCTAAAAACGTATGGAGAGGAATTGGACGCCTTAGAAGATCTCTGTCGTTTAATTGAGGATGCGATCGAAGAAGATCCACCCATCGCCATGCGGGAAGGTGGAATGATCCGTAGCGGCTACCAGGAGGAAATCGACCGTCTTCGTGCGGCGAAAACGGATGGTAAACAGTGGCTGATGGAATTACAGGAATCAGAAAAGGAGCGTACAGGGATTAAAAATCTGCGGATTAAGTTCAATAAAGTATTCGGATACTATCTGGAAGTGACCAACTCCTACAAAGACCTGGTTCCGGAGGAATGGACCAGAAAGCAGACATTGGCCAATGCAGAGCGTTATACCACACCTAAATTAAAAGAATTGGAAGATACGATCCTGGGGGCAGAGGATCGCTTATATAGTTTGGAGTACGAGGTGTTCTGTCAGGTTCGAGAGCGGATCTATGCGGAGATTAGCCGAGTGCAGCAGACAGCAAAGATCATTGCGGCAGTTGACATGTATGTCTCCCTGGCATTGGTAGCCGAACAGAATCGTTATGTGCGTCCCCAGATGGACCGGATGGGCAAAATTGATATCAAAAATGGCAGACATCCCGTTGTGGAACAGATGATCCAAAATGATCTGTTTGTCTCTAACGATACCTATCTGGATAGCCATAAACACCGTATTTCGATTATCACAGGTCCTAATATGGCAGGGAAATCTACCTATATGCGCCAGACGGCGTTGATCGTGTTAATGGCACAGATTGGTTCTTTCGTTCCGGCAGATTCTGCCACCATTGGTATTGTAGACCGGATTTTTACCCGTGTGGGAGCATCCGATGACCTGGCAAGCGGCCAGAGTACCTTTATGGTGGAAATGACGGAAGTTGCAAATATCCTACGCAATGCCACGAAGGAGAGTTTGATTATTTTGGATGAAATCGGCAGGGGAACCAGTACCTTTGATGGATTGAGTATTGCCTGGGCTGTGATTGAACATATTGCCAACACGAAACTGTTGGGTGCAAAAACCCTGTTTGCAACCCATTACCATGAATTGACGGAATTGGAGGGCAAACTGAACAGCGTAGACAATTATTGTATCGCCGTCAAGGAGGAAGGGGATGATATCATTTTCCTTCGGAAAATTGTAAAAGGTGGTGCAGATAAAAGCTATGGAATTCAGGTCGCAAAATTGGCTGGTGTCCCGGAAAATGTACTAAAACGTGCCCGGGAACTTGTTGACCAGCTCAGTGACAATGACATTGCCGCCAAAGCCAGGGAGATTGAGATTGATTTAGAGGAACCGATGTTAGAATATCCCTATGGGATGGAACAACAGACGAAGACGAGACAGAAACGAAAAATGCCGGAGGATGAAATGGGGCAGTTGTCTCTGTTTGATTCCGAGAGTACCAAAATTAAGACAGACGATATTATTGTAGAACTACATGATCTGGATCTATCTGCTACGACACCGATAGAAGCGATGAATATACTGTATCGGATCCAAACGAAGTTGAAGGAACGCATTTAAAATTACGGTTTATATAGCATACTGCGGCTGTAAACGGTATGACTCTGAAAAAACGCAAGTATCTCTTTCTTGGGGGAAAGAGACGTAGAAATAGGTTAAGAGAAAGGAGACAACGAAGTATGCCACAAATCCATCTTTTAGACCAGGAGACAATTAACCAGATTGCGGCAGGTGAGGTTGTGGAGCGTCCTATGGCCGTGGTAAAGGAATTGGTGGAAAATGCGATTGATGCAGGCGCCAATGCGGTTACGGTGGAAATACGTGATGGAGGCAAGGCATTAATTCGGATGACAGATAACGGCTGTGGCATTGCGTCGGAAGAAATTCCGCTGGCATTTTTGCCCCATACGACGAGCAAGATCCAGGATGCAACGGATTTATTGGCAGTGTCCAGTCTGGGATTCCGGGGGGAGGCCCTGGCAAGCATTGCCGCTGTCTCACAGTTAGAAATGGTTACCAAGACCAGGGATGCTTTGATGGGAACCCGTTATGTCATAGAGGGCGGTGAGGAGAAAACAAACGAGTCCGTTGGTTGTCCGGAGGGAACTACCTTTATTGTGCGGAATTTGTTCTATAATACCCCGGCGCGGCTCAAGTTCCTGAAAACTTCTCCCACAGAGGCCAGTTATATTAACACGGCATTAGAACGTTTGGCATTATCCCATCCTGAAATTGCGTTTCGTTTTATCAACCAGAACCAGCCAAAACTGACCACGGCTGGCAATGGCAATTTAAAAGATGTGATTTATCATATCTACGGCAAAGAAGTCGCCTCAAATCTTATGGAAATCCATACGGAGGAAGTTTTTGCCCGGATAGATGGTTTTCTGGGAAAGCCGATTCTATCCCGGGGTAACCGCAGTTATATGAATTATTTTATTAATGGCCGTTATATCCGCAGCACCGTGATTCACCGAGCAATCGAGGAAGCTTATTCGCAATATACGATGCAGCATCGCTATCCTTTTACGGTGCTCCATCTGACGATTGATCCCCAATATATTGATGTCAATGTACATCCACAAAAAATGGAGATTCGGTTTACAAAGGAACAGGAAATCTTTCAAAGTATCTATCATGCGATTGCGGAAGGATTAAAGCAGAAAGAGTTTATTCCTGAAATCCGCCTACAGCAGGAGCCGCGGGTCAGACAGAAAAAAGACCGGGGAAATGAGCCATTTGAGACCAGACGGAGGACGGAGGAAGAACATCATTCTGGACAGAGAAATCCGTTACCAAAGGAACCAGAACAAATTGCGGATGTACGGCAGGATACAGAAACGGGACAATTCCCCAAAACTCAGAAACTGCAAAAAGTGGAACCGGCCAGACAGCAGCCAGAAGAAACAAATGCAGAGAGCGGACTGATTTCGCAACAAACCAGGAATCAGCCAGAAGAAACAAACGCAGAGAGTGGAACCATTTCGCAACAAACCAGGAAGCAGCCGGAGGAAACAAACGCAGAGAGTGGAACCATTTTGCAACAAACCAGGAAGCAGCCGGAAGAAACAAACGCAGAGAACAGACAGATTTCGCAGCAAGTTGCAGAGCAGGGTCCGGTCTATGGAAAGCAACAGTCCTTATTTGGGGATGGTATACTATCAGATCAGGCTGGGAAAGAGATCCGTATGATCGGCCAGGTATTTTCCACCTATTGGATCATGGAATATGAGGACAGTATGTATCTCGTGGATCAGCATGCAGCACATGAGAAAGTCCTGTATGAAAGATTCATGAAGCAGATCCGTGAACATCAACCGATGATCCAGATGACACAACCTCCCATAGTATTGACCCTGTCCATGGCAGAACAGCAGATCCTCGAAGAACAGGAAGAACTCTTTCAGGCGCTGGGCTTCCAGATCGAGTCGTTTGGAGGCAGGGAATATGCGGTAACCGGTGTTCCGGCCCATTTGCCTACGATAAATACGGTGGACATGCTGACCGATGCGTTAGATCTGTTGGCAGGGCATCATGGCAGCACAACCCCTGAATTATTGTTAGAACGTGTGGCCTCCATGTCATGTAAAGCTGCTGTCAAGGGGAATCATAAAATGGATGTGCGGCAGGCAGAGGAGTTGATCCGTGAAATGATGACATTAGAGAATCCCTATCATTGTCCACATGGCAGACCAACCATGATCCGTATGACGAAACGGGAACTAGAAAAGAAATTCAAGCGAATTCTCTAAGTTAGGATACAGAAAGTTTGCTATTTGTTCTGAGCGGAAACAAATAGCTTGAATGGAGGAAGGGAAACGGCATCGGTAGAATGATCATTGCCTTTTCGTATTTTGCCGCTCAGAAAAGAGGATTGCTATGTCCCAAAAAACGGACAGAATAGAAACGGCACATAAGCCTTTGATTATTTTGACAGGCCCAACTGCGGTGGGCAAGACAGCATTATCCATTGGATTGGCAAAGGCAGTGGGCGGCGAGATTATTTCCGCAGATTCTATGCAGGTATACCGTGGCATGGATATCGGCACTGCCAAGATCCGGCCTTCGGAAATGCAGGGGATTCCCCACCATCTGATTGATATTTTGGATCCCAGGGAGCCCTTTCATGTAGCGGCATTTCAAAATTATTGCAACCAATGTATGACAGAAATCTATGACAGGGGGCATATTCCGATTCTGGTAGGAGGGACAGGATTTTATATCCAGGCAGTGTTATACCAGATTCATTTTACCCAGACAGAACAGGACGAAACGTATCGTAAGCAATTACAGCAGGAAGCAGAGAGCAGGGGAGCGGAAGTTTTACACCGGCAGTTGGCACAGGTTGACCCGGAGGCGGCAAAACAGATTCATCCCAATAACATCAAACGGGTCATCCGGGCATTGGAATTCTATCGGCAGACCGGAGCAAAAATATCGGAACATAATGCCGAGGAACAGCAAAAAACTTCTCCGTTTCGATTTCGTTACTATGTACTGCGCCTGCCACGGGAAATACTGTATGAGCGAATCAATCAGCGTGTAGACCAGATGCGCCAGGAGGGATTGGAAGATGAGGTCCGTAAATTGTCGGAATCGGGCTGCACCAAGGATCTGGTATCCATGCAGGGACTGGGCTATAAAGAGATTCTACAGGCACTGGATGGTGAGATTACCATGGAGGAAGCCTTTGATAAAATCAAACAGGAGACCAGACATTTTGCAAAGCGTCAAAACACTTGGTTTCGCAGGGAACGGGACGTTACCTGGCTCGACAAGGAACAATTTGAAACGGAAGAGGCATTACTGGAATATTGTATCCAGGATTTACAGAATTATGGTATGATAAAGAGATAGAAATTACCATGATATTTATGGTGTTACTTATTTTCGTTAGATAGACTGATTATTCTATAGAGAGGGACAGAACATGAATACAAGGGAATTATTACGGGAAAATTATTTATCTGCAGGGATTTCAGCGAAAGTCTATGATTTCTGTGCAGAGATCCAGGAAGGGCTGCGGGATCGCTTCGAGGCGATGGATGCTATGGCAGAGGTAAACCAGATGAAAGTACTGCATGCCATGCAGAAGAACCGGGTCAGTACCGCCTGCTTTGAATCCAGCACCGGATATGGGTATGATGATCTGGGACGGGAAACCTTGGAGGCTGTATATGCGCAGATCTTTCAGGCGGAATCAGCATTAGTGCGTCCCCAGCTTACCTGTGGAACCCACGCATTGACAGTGGCATTGTCAGCCATCCTCCGCCCGGGGGATGAATTGCTGTCTCCGGTGGGCAAACCCTATGATACCCTGGAGGGAGTAATCGGCATAAAACCGGACAATCCGCCGGGTTCGTTACGAGAGTTTGGTATCCAATACGCACAAGTTGACCTGCTGCCAGACGGTTCTTTCGATTACGACGGGATCCGTGCCGCAATCCATGACAATACCAAACTGATTACCATCCAGCGTTCCAAAGGATATGCAGCTAGACCTACCCTTTCCGTGGAGCGGATCGGGGAGTTGATCGCCCGGATCAAGAGTATCAAGCCGGATGTTATCTGTATGGTTGACAACTGCTATGGCGAATTTGTCGAAGAAAGGGAACCAATCCAGGTAGGCGCAGATCTCTGCGTAGGCTCTTTGATTAAAAATCCGGGTGGCGGCTTGGCACCAATTGGCGGTTACATTGTCGGCAGACAGGATCTGATTGATCTCTGCGCCTATCGCTTGACGGCTCCCGGCCTGGGAAAAGAAGTCGGGGCAACGTTGGGCGTCAACCGTTCCTTTTATCAGGGACTCTTTCTGGCGCCAACGGTTACTGCAGGTGCCCTCAAAGGAGCCGTTTTTGCAGCAAATGTCTATGAAAAGCTAGGATTTCCAGTGGTGCCGGACAGCAAAGAATCCCGTCATGATATTATCCAGGCGGTTACTCTGGGATCCCCAGAGGGTGTGATTGCTTTTTGCAAGGGGATTCAAGCAGGCTCTCCGGTAGACAGCCATGTAGCGCCAGAACCATATGCGATGCCCGGCTATCATAGTGACGTCATTATGGCGGCAGGCGCATTTGTTCAGGGTTCTTCCATTGAGCTAAGCGCAGACGGTCCGGTAGAACCGCCATACGCCGTCTATTTCCAGGGTGGATTGACTTGGTATCACGCTCGTTTCGGCATTACGATGTCCCTGCAATATCTGGTGGATGCCGGACTGGTATCACTCCCATGATCTCTGAAGATTTTTTGAGGACAAGGTGTAAATTGTCGAAACAGATCCTATTTTCATAA
>CANRZB010000034.1 GCA_947644195.1 uncultured Clostridium sp. | reverse complement strand
CGAGTCAAGGCATTAGCCCCTAATCGCTTAAACACCTATACTATGATAATAGATGCTGTAACTCTTTCAAATATAATGTATGTTATGGATTTGAGCAACATGAAATGTATTAATGCGGAAGAATATGATCTGAAGATTTGGGCAAATCCTTTGACAGAGTATTCCAAAGGCCAGCAAAATCCGTTAGTTACCCTAGAGACGAAATCGTTGACAATCGATTTAGGAAGCGGGACGGAGAAGACACTGAGCATTGCATCTGTTACTGGTGCTAATGGGAATTATGTGCGCTGGCATTCTGACAACAATCAGGTAGCGGTGGTAAAGGCGCCGGTTTATACGAAGATGGAGGAAGGCGCCAGCGTTCAGATTGTAGCGAAGAAGGCCGGCACAGCGACAATTCGTGCTGAGGGAAGCAATGCAGGAACGATGACCTGTACGGTAACAGTAACGGAGGAGCGGCCGGTGGTAACGCAAACGCCGAAACCAACAATAAATCCAACGTCGAAACCAACGATAAACCCAACGTCGAAGCCAACAATAAATCCAACGTCGAA
Source organism: uncultured Clostridium sp. (assembly GCA_947644195.1). Lineage (GTDB taxonomy): Bacteria > Bacillota > Clostridia > Lachnospirales > Lachnospiraceae > Butyribacter. The sequence continues at coordinate 41,214 of CANRZB010000034.1, read as the reverse complement.
ACCAACGGTAAATCCAACGTCGAAGCCAACGGTAAATCCGACGTCAAAGCCAACGGTAAATCCGACGCCGAGTACATCGCCGTCAGCGAGTGAACAGCCGGGAACGAGTGCATCGCCATCAGCGAGTGAACAGCCGGGAACGAGTGCATCGCCATCGCCGAGTGAACAGCCGGGGACGAGTGCATCGCCATCGCCGAGTGAACAGCCGGAAACGAGTGCATCGCCATCACCGAGTGAACAGCCGGGGACGAGTGCATCACCAGCGCCGAGTGAACAGCCCGGAACGAGTGCATCGCCATCGGAAAGTGAAAAACCGGGAACCAGCACATCGCCGACAGAAAGCGAGAAGCCGGGAACCAGCGGATCTCCTGGAATAACCGGGAAACCTGGTCCGGGAATGACGGTATCTCCTTTGGTAACCAAAGCGCCAGCAAAAGGAAACAAGGTAAAAGTAGGGGACCGGTATCGGAATAAAAAGACGAAGGGGATTTACCGAGTCACAGCCACGGGAAAGACGAGGACAGTGGCATATCGGAAAAGTACTAGCAAAAATGCAAAAAAAGTGACGATTCCATCCAGCATTACCATTCAGGGCAAGAAATATCGGGTAACGAGCATAGAAAATCAGGCTTTTGCAGGAAATAAAAAATTAACAGAGGTCTCTATGGGCAAAAATATTAAGAGCATTGGGAAAAAGGCGTTTTATGGATGCAAAAAGCTTAAGAAAGTAGAGCTTGGCAAGAATGTGACGGTTATCAAAGAAAGTTCTTTCAGGAACTGCACCTCATTGACATTAATCATCATACCGAAAAAGGTAAAGAAGATTGGGGATCATGCTTTTCAGGATTGTGAAAATTTGCGATATATTGGAGTAAAGACAAATCGCTTACAATTGGGAAATGTAGGAAAGAATGTATTTGCCGGTGGATATAGGAATCCAAGAGTAAAAACGGCAAAGAAAGTGTGGAGGAAATATGCTGATATTTTTGTATTGCGAGGATTGTCAGAAAGAGGGATTTTCGTGATTAATCCAGTGAAGTTGGTGATTTGAGTAAGTTTCTCATAGTTTCATTGCAGGCACTGTGACAGCAATGATAGAGCCGTGAAGGTAAGAGGGAAGTAGAAAACGGGAGCAGCCTTGTGTTGCTCCCGTTTTAGCGTTAGATAAAACGGTAAATGATAATGGCGATCAAAATACCAATGATACTTCCAATAGTAATCTTGACAGACAATGCAAAGGTCAGTACCAATATGCCCAAATCCAGGGTCAGCGGAGAGGTCAGACCAAATTTCTGCCCGTAGTTTAGCCAGGATAATGCAGAGATTCCTGCGGTAGCCTGTGCAATGAAACTGCCAATGACAATACCTGCCAGTAGTAGTAAGAATAAAGCCCAGTTATTTTTTCCAGCGCCTTTTGCCATAGTTGTCCTCTTTTCTGTACAGATGATTTTATCTCAGCCGTGTCCGGCCTCTATGGAAGCCTGAATTAGGTATCTTCCAAACGTATATTCGATTATATCGGATGAAACGGGAAACGTCAAGTGGTTTGTAATTGCATCTAAAAAAATTGAAGAATTAAAAAATATTTATTGTATAATGCCGGTATATATGTTATGATTAAAATAGTTATTGCTATGATGGGAAAAGGAGGAGCAACGATGTATATTCAGCATAACATGGCAGCGGCGGTGACAAACCGTGCACTCAAGAGAAACGAAGGAACGAAACTGAAGAGCCTGGAACAGCTAAATACCGGATATCGGGTCAACCGTGCAGCAGATGATGCAGCGGGATTGGCAATTTCTGAGAAGATGCGTGCACAGATTCGTGGTTTGAATTAGGCCGAGCGGAATATACAAGATGGGATTGGTTTTGTGCAGACCGCAGAGGGGGCGTTATCGGAGATACAGGCTATGATGCATCGGATTCATGAGCTGGCGGTACAGGCAGCCAATGATACAAATACGCCGGAAGACAGGGAGTGTCTGGATGACGAGATACAGATGTATAAAGAAGAAATAGACTATATGTTTCGGGAGACAGAGTTTAATACGATCAAAATTTGGGATACGGATACCAAACATAAGGTACTGATTGGAACAGAAAGGAAACAGGCGGTTCGGATGCAGTCCTTTTCTACCAAAACATTCCGCGTTACGGAGGCGAATAAGGGAGCGATTGCCTACAATGGTTATACCGTGGAAGTGAAAGGAACGGATGAATCGGATCCGGCAAATTATGGATTTATAGTAAAATGGGAGGGATGGAACAAGAATCCATATTCTACGGAATTAATCAGTTGGGAGGAAGCTGCCGCCGGGAGAGCGTTTGGGATGAATCTGTCGGATCATCTTGACCTGAATACATACCCAGAATTAAAAGGAATTGACTTTCGCATTGCGTGGACGGCAGAGGATGCTGCAACAGTGGATGATATCGCAGCATGCATTGATGGAATAAGATTTTCTTCCAATGAAAATTCTTCAGAAAGTACGCTTTTGAACCAGACTTCTCCTGGCGTTTCGTTTTCTGTCAGTACGAATTATCTGGCGGAACTTGCCAGTGACCGTAATGTGGAGGCTTATGATACGGCGTGGATTGAGCCGGCAATGAGCGGGACTACGAACGTGATTACGCAACCATCCTATACGGATCCACAGGAGAATACCGGGTGGAAGATTCATTTTCGTATGCCGAATATTGGCTTGGTAACAGCTTCTTCGGATTATGTTATCTATTACGGTAATGATAGGGATAAAGATACCGAGGGATTATGGTGGAGATGGGTATATCCAACAAATTCAGCGAAATATCAAACATCGATCTCGCATTATCCAGACCGTGGCGATGGGAATCTCTTAGGAGTGACAGACGCTATTACGGATTTTTCCAATCATGGGGATTCCCTGATCAAAAACGCTAAGAACGGTGGAACAATTAATGTACATTTTCAAATCAAACCGGATAGCGGTACATTTAAATACGAAGGCAGAGAGAGTAATTCCATCGGTTCGATATCGATGAGTATCAGAGTGAATCCTGATGATACCGAAGAGAGTATTATGAATAAAGTCAAGGCGGCTTTGAATAAAAATACGGTATTTGATGTGTATGAGGGGAACGAAAAGACGGGGACACCGTCCTATACTACGGCTTATATAAGTTCTGCTTCTGCCAAGACACATATGATTGATACGCCGGTGTATAAAACCAATCATGACAGGGTGATTCAGGCAGGCGCTAATGCGGGACAATTGATCCATCTCTGCTATGATTCTTTCCGTTTGATGAATTTGGGAATCTATGATTCTAATGTGCTGACCAGGAAGGAAGCTACGCAGACCATTGCCGAAATCCAGGCGGCATCCGAAATTATTTCTGAGCAGAGAAGTCTGTTTGGTTCCTACCAGAACCGGATGGAGCACGCAAAAGAGGTCGATGCTGTGACAGCAGAAAACCTGCAGATGTCAGAGAGTCGAATTCGGGATACTGACATGGCGGAGGAGACGGTAAATCTTGCGAAAGCGTCAATCTTGGAGCAGTCAATGCAGGCTATGTTGGCAAATGCGAACCGGCAGACGGAAGGAATAATGACGTTGTTACAAAGGTAGGGAAAATAGGGATCTGAAGACATCATTTAACATGTAAGAATAGTAAAAATGAATGTGTGGAAATTTCTGTCAAAACACCAGCCAATAAATGTTAATTATATGTATCATATTAGATAAAAAGATTGTCATATCATTCAAGATATGATATGATAAATAAAGAAGGCAGAATATAGCATGCAAATAGCATGATGATGAAAACGTTTTTTGGATAAGATAATTCTATTGATTAGAATTTTGCGGTACTTTTTGGAGGAAATATTATGTCTAAAATAATGGAAGCATGGAGTAAGATAGCCATTTGGAAAAAAATCCTGATGGGGATATTAATTGTTTTGAGTGCTGGAGCGGGATTTGGTGTAGCGAAGGTGCAGACGATGGTTACCCATTCCCTGTCACAGATTAACCGGGATATTGATACTTCTTTGAATACAGTGGATTTGGAGGGAATTAAAGTACACTCAGACGATGAAATTATTAATATTTTATTAATAGGAGATGATTACCGGGAGTATGATGGCAGCACCTCTCCAGGGTTATATGATGTGATTATGATTGCCACGATGGACAAGAAGCATGGAACTTTAAAATTAACTTCGATTATGCGGGATACTCTGGTTAATGTGGCAGGTCAGGATAAATATATGAAGATTAACGCGTCCGGCAAGAAAGAATTTGGCGGCATCAAGAATTTATATAAGACAATTGCCCAGAACTTTAATATTAAAGTGGACGGTTATGCAAAGGTTGGATTTGATGCCTTCAAGAAAGTGGTAAATGCAGTCGGGGGTGTGGAAGTTGAACTGACGGAGACCGAGGTACAATATTTGAATCATACCAACTATATTTGGAACAAAAAGGACCGAAAGCTGAAAGTGGGAAAACAGCTGCTTAATGGCAACCAGGCGCTTGGCTATGTTCGGATTCGAAAAGGTCTGGATGTGATTGGGACGCCGGTAAAGACGGCCAGTGGATTAATTGATGATCCCGGACGGACCTGGCGGCAGCGTGCAGTTTTATCTGGAGTATTTGATAAGTTGAAAACCCAGCCGCTTTCCAAGTGGGTGGAAGTGGCAAATGACGTTCTGTCTGATGTGACGACGGATTTGGATGACAAGACGATTATGAGTTATATGAAAGATGTCATTACATTGGGAACGACAGAAGTAGAGCAGTTTCGTATTCCGATGGATGGATATTTTTATGATGACAGAAACAATGAATTTCCGGATGCACAGGGATGGAGCCTGGTCCCGACAGCCGGTTATGCCCGCTCCTATGACCCTTCGGTGTGTGCGGAGGCATTAAAGGAGTTTATCTTCGACCATGACGGCAAAGAAGAATACAAATATACCAAGTCTTCCGGCTCCACTCCGGAAGAGGAGGATTCCGGGAATGAAGAGGAGGATTAAGGAGAAAACTAGTATTATGGTTGTTCCCATAGAACAATCTGCGATACTGGTATGGTACAGATAGGAGGAAAGGGCAGTATGTGGAAAAAAGTATTATTGGGATTTCTCATTCTGGTAAGTGCCGCTGCTGGATTTTTTGTCGCCAAAGCACAGGTTACGATGAACAGCGCATTCGATCATGTGAACCGCGATTATGATACTGCATTGCGGAATGTAGATCTCAGTGGAATTAAAGTAAACTCTGACAATCAGATAGTTAATATATTAATTATTGGAAATGATTTCCGAAAAGAGAATGGATACAATGCCGGCGGCTTAACGGATACTATGATTATCGGAACGATGGATATGAAGCATGGTACGTTGAAATTGACATCTCTGATGCGTGATCTGGTGGTTGAGATACCCGGACATGGCATGAATAAATTAAATGCAGCGAATTCCTTTGGAGGAGTGGAGTTATTATATAAGACCATCGCTACCAATTTTAATATTGAGTTGGATGGTTATGTAGAGGTTGGATTTAAGGCATTTCAAGATATTGTCGACAAGGTGGGTGGTGTGGAAATTGAGCTGACGGAATCCGAGGCAGAATATCTTAACACGACCAACTATATTAGAAATAAGAAATACCGTAATGTCAAGGTTGGAAAGCAGGTCTTAAATGGTAGTCAGGCATTGGGATACTGCCGAATCCGTAAACAGGGAACTACCATTAACGGATTGCGGGACGATTACGGGCGGACCTGGCGGCAGCGCACGGTAATTAACCGGGTGTTTGATAAGGTCAAAAAATTGCCCATGTCAGACTGGACGGATATTGCAAACAGTGTGTTTGATCATGTGACGACCGATTTGACGAATGATCAGATTTTCAGTTATATGAAAGATGTTATAACGATGGGAACCACAGAAGTCAAACAATTACAGATTCCTGTTTCTGGATATTACCGCAGTGGTGCAAATGGCGAATATGCTTGTGGCTCCTGTATCGTCATGACATCAGGAGATGGTGGTGCATGGAATACCAGCGCCAATGCAGATGCATTATACCAGTTTGTGTTCCGGTATGATGGTAAGGAGGAATTTGCTTATCAACGATCCGGGGAAGATTCTTCGTCTAAAGAAGATTAATCGTTCTATGGATGAAGTTTTGAATATGATACAACTTGTTTTTGCCTTCATATAAATAGGGTAATAGTAGGGAGTGCTTTTCCGTAAGCACTCCCTGCTATTTATTTTGTATTTTTCTTGCTGCAGCAGAGACGTCCAAACAGTTTTTTCAGAATATGGATATATTTGGCAGTTGGAACTGTTTCCGCGGCTACAATCGGTACAGAGCCAATTTCCTGATGATTTAGGGTATAAGTTACGTTTCCAATTGGTTCCCCCTCTTTGACCGGGGCCGTCAGGTTTGGTCGGTAGGTAATTTCGCGTTTTGGTTCCTGGTTACGTTCCTCGCCACACATCACATAGGAAAAGTTTTTTTCTACCCGCGGAGTGATTTGTGATTTCGTGCCGCCGGCAATATCTTGTGGAGAAAGGGGAATGTCGTCAGCTTTCTCGGAAAATGCGGTACAATTGGCAAACCCATAGTCTAAAAGGGAAGCTGCTTCTGTGAATCGAACTTTGTGGTTTGGCGCTGCCATGATGACGGCAGTCAGGTCAATGCCTTCCCGGTTAGCGGTAGCGCTCAAACAGTATTTGGCTTTGGAAGTTGAACCGGTTTTTAGGCCGGTAATGCCCTGATAGGTACGGATCAGCTTGTTGGTATTGGTGAGTCCGAATTCCGATTCCCCTTTTTTTGTTTTATGTATAATGGTATCCATCCATACGGTAGAATAGTTCGTAATGCTAGGATGATTGGTAACCAGTGCCCGTGACATTAAAGCGACATCATAGGCGCTGCTGTAGTGTCCACTCTCAATGCTGTCATCCAGACCATTGCAATTCATGAAATGGGTATGTTCCATACCAAGTTCTGCCGCTTTCTGGTTCATCTGGTCAATGAATGCAGTTTCCGAACCGGCGACAAATTCTGCCATGGCAACGGCAGCATCATTGGCGCTGGCAATACTGATACATTTTATCATGGTTTCTACCGTCTGAACTTCTCCCGGTTCCAGATATACCTGGGAACCTCCCATCTGTGACGCATGTTCGCTGACGGTCACTTCATCGCTCAATTGATATCTCCCTTGCTCCAGTCCTTCAAAAATTAACAGAAGTGTCATGATCTTTGTAATGCTGGCAGGAATTAATTCCTTATCTTTGTTTTTTTCAAACAAGATCCGACCGCTGTGATTGTCGATCAAGATGGCAGCCGTAGCAGTGATGGCAGGGCCGCCAGATGGGTTATCCTCTGCACTGCCGGATGTATTTTCAGCCGTGTCAGTGGAATTTCCATCCGAATTCGTTTCTGGACTTTGCGTATTGTTTTCGCTGAGGGAGTCAGAATTCTGATCCGGTGCCTGCGTGTTATTTTCGCTGAGAGAATCGGACTTCTGGTCCGGTGCCTGTGTATTGTTTTCACTGATGAAATCGGAATTCTGATCCAGTGCCTGCGTGTTATTTTCGCTCAGAGAGTTCGAGTTTTGCTTCGGTTCATTTGTATTGTTTTCGTTTCTGCTCTGGAACACTTCTGTGGTAACGGCTGGTGTGGGGCTGGTTTTTGCCAGCAGAGTGGCAGGATGACCCAACATGCTCAGAGATAAAGAAAGTATCAGAACTGGGACAGCCCGCTTGCCAAAAAAATGCAAAAGCAGCATTTTTCGAGATTGGTCTATGCCACCTTTGGCGGCATGACTGGAAAAAATATAAAAAGATTTCATAATAATTCCGCCCTGTGTATGAAAATTACTATCATAGTATGCTGCAAATTAGGGAATTATGCGGATAGATAGGAATGGTGGCAGGAGTGCAGGGAATGATTGGATAGTAAAGATGGCGGTAAGTGGCAGCGTAGGGTTTGTCCATGGTACGGTGGGGAGATTGGCAATTGCCAAAAAATGGATTTCTGTGTATAATTAAAAATGAGTATGATTCACTAAAAAACAGGCTGCGGAAAGCGGCACAGGAGATGGATATGACAAGTAAACAAAGAGCGGCCTTAAAGACGCAGGCAATGCAGTTAGACAGTATTTTTCAGATTGGGAAATCCAGTCTGACCCCGGAAGTAGTCAATGCAATTCGGGATGCTTTAAAGGCGAGGGAGTTAATTAAGGTCAGTGTACTAAAGAACTGTCTGGATGATCCGAGGGAGATTGCAACCGTATTGTCAGAGCGCACCGGATCGGAGGTCGTGCAGGTAATCGGAAAAAAGATTGTCCTATATAAACAGAACTATGCATTGGAGGAAAAGAGAAAACGAGCTTCACAGAAGAAGAGAGAAACGGGCAAGAATACTGCGAAGAGCCCTGGTGGAAGAATGGGCAAAGCATCGGACACAAAGCGGTCTGCTTCCCGGAAGAAACGCCAGACAACAGGAAAACGCTTGAAATGGAGTGATCGCTGATGGCAAGGATTGGTATTCTGGGAGGGACTTTTGACCCGGTGCATATGGGGCATCTTCAGATGGCAGAGGATGCATATCGGCAGGCGGGACTGGATCTTGTATTGTTTATGCCTTCGAGAAAACCGCCGCATAAACGGGACCGGAACATTACATCAGAGGAGCATCGTGCAGCGATGGTAAGACTTGCGATCGAGGATATTCCCCAGTTCATCTATTCGGATTATGAACTGCAGCGGGAGGGGATGACTTATACCGCAGATACGTTACGTAATTTGCAGGAAGAGCATCCAGAGAATACGTATAGTTTTATTCTGGGAGGGGATTCCCTGTTTCAGTTGGAGGACTGGTATCATCCCGAGGAAATTATGAGGCGGGCTGAAATCCTTGCGGTTAGTCGTTATGGGATGGCGCAAGAACAGATTGCGCAGAAAATAGATGCGTTGAGAGAGCAATATGGGGCAAGGATCCAGATTGTGGAGATGTCGCGTCTGGATATCAGTTCTAGTGAGATCCGCGACAGAGTACGAAAGGGAAAAGCACTGGAGGACATGGTGCCGTATGGAGTGGAGCGTTATATCAGAGATCATTCGTTATATTTAGAACCATAGAGAGTGGAAGGGAGGGAGCTAGTTGCAGGAAGAAATCGAAGAGATTCAGGAGATGTTACAGGAAAAAATTTCGGCAAAGCTATTTCGCCATGTGGTAGGGGTTCGTTATACTGCGGAAGCATTGGCGATGTGCCATGGTGTCAGTATGGTGCAGGCAGGGACGGCTGGAGTTTTGCATGACTGTGCAAAATATATGACGGCGGAGAAGATGTTGAAAAAATGCCAGAAACATGAGATTCCAATCTCTTCCAGTGAGAAAAAGAATCCTATGCTCTTGCATGCCAAGCTGGGAGCGTATCTGGCAGAGCATAAATACGGGATCAGGGATTCCGAGGTTCTATCGGCGATCCGTTGGCATACGACAGGCAAAGAAGAAATGACTACATTGGAGCAGATTGTCTTTCTGGCGGATTACATCGAACCCCACCGAAAAATGATACCGGGATTGGATCAGGTGCGCAGAACTGCTTTTCATGATCTGGAAGGAGCGGTATTTTTGACCTTGAAGAATACGGTTTCCTATTTGGAAGAACAATCCAAAAAGACGGGCAAAAAAACATTTGATCCAAAGACGCAGGAAGCATACCGATATTATGCAGCAAAGCGAGGGGGGGAAGGAGTATAGAATCGAGAATACGCTGGGAAACTTGTGTTTTACCCGGTGATCGTAATAGTGAGGGAGGTGATTTATTTGAAGCAATTTGATGTAGTGGCATTGGGGGAGCTTTTGGTGGATTTTACGGAAAATGGAATTAGTACGCAGGAAAATCCAATGTTTGAGGCGAATCCGGGGGGAGCGCCTTGTAACGTTTTGGCGATGTTACAGAAGTTGGGCAGGCAGACCGCATTTATCGGTAAGGTAGGTGAAGATTCTTTTGGAGAAATGCTGCGTCAGGTGGTTGCAGAGCAGGGGATTCACACCGGGAATTTGTTGACGGATCAAAATGTGGCTACGACCCTGGCGTTTGTGCACACGGCAGCGGATGGAGACCGTAATTTTTCCTTTTACCGGAATCCCGGTGCCGATATGATGCTCCGGTCAGAGGAAGTGGATTTGAGTTTGTTACAGCATACCCGAATTTTTCATTTTGGCAGCTTATCCATGACGGCTTCTGGGATTGAGGAAACGACCAAAATGGCAGTTCGGGCGGCAAAAGAAGCGGGTGCGGTAATTTCTTTTGACCCCAATTTGCGACCGCCATTGTGGGACAGCCTGGATCTGGCGAAAGAAAAGATAGCCTATGGGATCAGCCAGTGTGATGTATTGAAGATATCGGATGATGAGATTGCGTTTTTTACGGGAACGACGGATATTGATCAGGGCGTGGCACAAATTCAGAATACTTACCATACGCCGTTTATCTGCGCCACCATGGGAAAAGCAGGAAGTAAAGCGTACTACTATGGGAAGCGTATGGAATGTGCACCATTTTTGAATTCAGGTACGATGGAAACCACGGGAGCCGGGGATACTTTTATGGCATGTATATTAAACGGAGTTCTGGAATACGGACTTGGAGACATGGATGAACAGAAATTGTATGGCATGTTAGAGTTTGCCAACGCAGCGGCATCCCTGATTACCACCAAAAAGGGAGCGTTAAAAGTGATGCCTGCAAAGGATGAAGTGGAGCAATTGATCAAAAGGTCAGCACACTTGGATTAATGTAGCAGATAATTTACAAATGAGGAGGGAAAATATGGTTTACGTATCAGAATTTGTGGGAAGTTTGATTTTTTTGTTGGGAGGTTACGCTTATATGTGTAACATTTCTCTGAAAAAAACATTGGTAGGCACGTTGAATTACATTGAGCTGGCAGTGGCATGGAGCCTTGCCGTTGGATTTGGATTGGCCATGGCAGTGATCTTGGGAGGGCCCGCTTATCTATATCCCGGCGTTGTTTTTGGTAATCTGATTTTGGGGAATCTTTCGTTTACCCAGGCGGGATTGTATCTGTTGATGGAATTTTTGGCAGCAGGGGCAGCTGTATTGCTCTGCATGATCTTTTTCTGGGATTCTTTCCAGGCGTCTACGGATATGCCGAAGCGGGGAATTTTTTCCGCCTATCCGGTAGAGAAGAATCTGGTGTTGAACTTTATCCAGGAGATTCTCGCTACTTTTTTGTTTCTGTTTTTGGTGCTGGGGGCAATCCATGCCTGCTCGGGTGATTCGGCTGCGCTACAGATCGGAGTGATCGGGTTTGCCGGTGTGCTGATCTTAGCCTTGACGCTGAATAGCACAGGATTTAGCATGAACGCTATGCGTTCTGTATTCAGCAGTATCTGGTTTGCGCTTTTGCCGATACCTAAGAAAAACGGTGAAAAAGTAGATTGGAGCTATCAGTTATCCGTGAATCTGATTGGCAGCAGTATCGGTGGAATTCTGGCGGTTGTGGTAGTAACAGCGCTATTTTAGCAGACCATCATAGATGGTAAGATCGTGAGGATTTTGGTAAGGTCAGATGGTAAAGAAACAAAAGTGTTTCAGGTAAGGTCAGATGGTAAAGAAACAAAAGTGTTTCAGGTAAGGTTAAAGGGTAAAGAAACAGAAGTGTTTCAGGTAACGTTTCAGAATGGGGGAACTATGACAGAACAGGAAAAAATGGCAGCGACAGCATATGCTGCATTGGATGAGAAAAAAGGGGCGGATATTAAGGTGATTCAGATTTCGGAGGTTTCCATTATGACGGATTACTTTATTATTGCCAGCGCAGGCAGTACTCCGCAGGTTCAGGCATTGATCAACAATGTAGAGGAAAAAATGCAGGAACAGGGGTATCAGGTAAAGCGGATTGAGGGAACGAGAAATAGCAGCTGGGTGCTGATGGATTATGGCGATGTCGTTGTGCATATTTTTGATATGGAAGATCGGTTGTTCTATGACCTGGAACGGATCTGGTCAGATGGTAAAGTCATTGATCCGGCGCAACTGCAGGGATAGTCTGCCATTGTGGAAGGGAAGGCCAAATATTTCACTAGTGTGGAGTATTTGGCTTTTTCTGTTGTTCAGGATCATGCAGGGATGTTAGGGAAGGGGACAAATAAATTTAAATTCTATGCAACATTTTTCAGATTAAGGGACACATATCTATGAAAGCAGTTATCATGCAAGAAAGGAACGGTATGGAAGAGATACAAAGTCTAGTGAAACGGGTAAAAAAGGGAGATACGGATGCTTTCGTTACTTTGTACGAAACGGTATATCAGGATATGTATGCCTATGCATGTTATATGTTGCGGAACCGTGCGGATGCAGAAGATGCTGTGAGCGAAACGGTAACTTGTGCGTATGAGACCATTGGGAAACTGCGTGATGCAGAAAAGTTTCGTCATTGGATTTTTACGATCCTGGCAAATCAGTGTCGGAGAAAGCGAAAATCCTATCTTCGGGAACAGGAGGCGTCTGGACTGGAAGTTTACGGGTCCTCAGATCCTATGATTCAGGCAGAGGAAAAGAGAGATCTGGAGGCGGCATTTACGGTTCTGGATGAGGAGGAACGTTTGATTGTCAATGGTTTTATCTTTGCCGGATACCGGGGGGAAGAGATCGCCTCTTGTCTAAAGAGAAAGCCGAGTACGATCCGGTCGAAGTATAGGAGGGCTTTGCAGAAGATGCGAAAGTATCTGGAGAGTGGATTGGAGGTAGAGTATGAATAACCAGGATTTGCGGGAAAAGGAGATGGAGGAAATGATTCGAAAGGCAGGAGAGGGGCTTGAAGTACCAGAAGGCTTACAGCCGGAGAGCATACGCAAGAATTTGCGAAAAAGGAGAGGGGTAGTGCTGGCAAATCGGAAAAAGCAGATCAGGCGTTGGTGTGTGGCTGCCGCGTCGGTATGTCTGTTATGCGGTTGTGGTGTAGTTTGGACGATATGGGGGGGAAGAACGACGTCAGACCATAAAATCAGTGGAACCGTAGATCAGGGTACGGGGAACGCAGATCATGGAACGGATCTTCAGACAACGGGAGAACCGGAGAAACTGACCTATGCGGAGGATTATCAGGAAGTATATCGCACGATCAAAAAGATTGCAAAACGGAATACAAGAGTGTATGAAAATATAGCAGAAGATATGGTCAGTGGGGAGGCGGCAGTTGACATCGATTATTATGCCTTTGATGGTGTCAAAGAAGCGGCAGTTCAAAAAGAAGAGGAAGCCGTTACTTCAAAATCCCATTCAGAAACCAATGTTTCTGTGGAGGGGATTTTGGAGGCAGACCAGGTCTGCACAGACGGGGAATATATTTATCGGCTGCGGGAAAGAGTAGATGGAAAGAGTTTCCTGGAAATTATCAAGGCAGATGGCGGAAAGATGGAGCTGACGGGAAAATATTCTTGTGGGAATGAGATTTCGCCGAAAGAATTCTTTCTGGCGGGAGATCAGCTGATTTTGCTCTCCACTACCGAACATCCCAAGGGGCTCTCTACAGTAATTACGTTTCTGGATATCCGGGATCGGACAAAACCGGTAAAAACCGGGAAGCTGACACAGACAGGAGGATATAGTCAGGCAAGGCTACAGGAGGGATATCTCTATATCGTATCGGGGAACAGAGCGTATTATGAAAAAGATATCGAGCAAGATGACCGGCAAGAGGAGGAGAGCCTGATCCCCTGTGTGAACGAAAAACCGATCGCTGCTTCGCAGATTTATATTCCCAGTGGCTGCGATGAAACGTTCTTTACCACGATTACTTCAGTTGATCTCGATGATACGAAACAGTTTGCAGACAGCCGTTCCATCATGGCCAGTTCAGAGTATTTGCATATGACGGAGGAAAGCATTTATTTTACAACGAATCAGTGGATGGATCATTCGTTTGTGAAAAAAAACAAACAGGTCACGACGAAAACGCTGATTACCAAATTTTCCTATCAGCAGGGGAAATTTTCAGGGAAAGCTACGAAACAAATCAAAGGATCGGTTCGAGATACCTTTGCTATCAATGAGTACCAGGGGAATCTTCGGGTGATCAGCAGTCTTAGTTATAACAAAGGCAAGGACGATAATGCTGTCTATGTATTGGATGAAGATCTGAAAATCATTGGTTCCATCGAGCATCTTGCCAAGGACGAACGGGTGTATTCTGCCAGATTTCAGGGGGATATCGGTTACTTTGTGACCTACCGGGAGACAGATCCCTTGTTTTCTGTGGATTTCTCGGATCCACAGAATCCTAAGATTTTGGGGAAACTCAAGATACCGGGATTTTCGGAATACATGCATTTTTACAATGACCATCTGCTCTTTGGGATTGGTTTGGAGACCAGTAATGATGGCGAGAGGGAAGCAGTGAAGTTATCTATGTTTGATATCTCGGATACAACGAATGTCCGGGAGGTACACAAAATATTATTGAAAGATATTTCCTATTCTTCTGCGCTCTATGATTACAAATCGGTCCTGATTGATCCAGCTAGGAATATCATTGGTTTTGACGGCTGGGAAACGTATACGGATGATTTACAGTATTTTGTGTATTCTTATGATGAGGAGAGGGGGTTTGTCCGTAAAATGAAACACAATCTGTCAGATCGTTTTGGTATGATTCGGGGATTGTATATTGAGGACACGGTATATCTGGTGGATTTGTCTTCCATTTCCCTGGAAGCATATGACTTCAACAGTGGAAAACGTGTGGGGAGGTATCAGAAGAAATAAAACGAGTCGTTGGGATCGGATCCTGTTCAATCTTTGGATGGAAAATTTGTTCGGAACATTTGTTTGACATCCGGGGGAGAGTATGTTATTCTGGTAATAAATTAAATACGGTACTGGACAGGAGGGACATGAGATGGCTACTGGAAGAATTTCAGCAAAACAGCAGGAGATCTTAGAATTTATTAAATCTGAAATTATGCGCAAGGGTTATCCGCCAGCAGTGCGGGAGATTTGTGAGGCGGTTCATTTAAAATCTACATCTTCCGTACATTCACACTTGGAAACATTAGAGAAAAATGGGTTTATTCGTCGAGATCCGACGAAACCCCGCGCGATTGAAATTATGGATGATGATTTTAATCTGGCGCGCCGTGAGGTGGTAAATGTGCCGGTGATTGGGGAGATTGCTGCCGGAGAACCTATTTTTGCAGATCAGAATATAGAAGGATACTTTCCACTGTTGCCGGAAAATATGCCGGCCGGGGAAGCGTTTATGCTACGAGTTCGTGGAGAGAGTATGATTAATGTCGGAATATTTGACGGAGATCAGATTTTGGTCAAGAAGCAGAATACGGCGCGGAATGGAGACATTGTAGTGGCTTTGGTGGAAGATTCTGCTACCGTCAAAACTTTTTATCAGGAGGATGGGCATTATCGCTTACAACCGGAGAACGATTCTATGGATCCCATTATTGTAGATCAGGTTGAAATTCTTGGAAAACTTGCCGGGTTATATCGATCCTATCATTAGGACGGAAAACTGGCACCATAAAAAATTACAAAACTGGCAGTGTTATCACTGTCAGTTTTGTTGTATAGTCGTTTGTGAACTGATAAGAGAAACATAGAAAAGAGGTATGACAATGAAGACGATGAAACAAATGGTGTCTGCTCCGGCAGAAAAACAACAGAATTTACATGATGAACAGAGAATTGTAAAAAATCATGCAGAGATCCAGTGGATGGTTATGACTGCCCTTTTTATTGCTTTGACCTATGTTATTACGGGATATATTAATATTAGAATTCCATTTCTGGCTGCTAACGGCGGCCTGGTACATCTGGGGAATGTGCCTGTGTTTGTGGCAGCAGCATTGTATGGCAGAAAGTCAGCAGCGTTGTCCGGTGCGGTTGGTATGGCGCTTTTTGATTTGACTTGTGGCTGGGTAGCCTGGGCGCCATTTACTTTTGTGGTTTGTGGAATGATTGGTTGGATCTTTGGTTTTATCACGGAAAAACATTCTTCCAAAGGATATCTGTTAGTTGGTGTTCTAGCAGCATTGCTGGTAAAGATTGCAGGATACTATCTGGCAGAGGGGATTATTTATGGAAACTGGATGGCTCCAGCGGCATCCATCCCTGGGAATGTAGTACAGATTTTGGCCGCCGGTGTGATTGCTGTACCGCTGATTCTGGCATTGCAGAAGATTGTGAGACAGTGAAGTGGAGAGTCATGTGAACAATCATGTTGATACACCCTAGAAATGAGGAATACGATGGATCAGAAAAGAGAAACCAATTTGAGGAAACAGGAATACCCGGAATGGGAAAAAAATTCTGTAACAATGATGACGCCAGGGCCTACGCAGGTGGCGTCGAATGTTTATCGGGCCAGAGGTTATGTGACCACAAATCCGGATCTGGATCCCTGGTTTTATGATTTTTACCAGGAGACTTGTGCGTTGTGCGCCTCTCTGCTCGATACCCAGAATGCTGTATTTATTTTGGGAGGAGAGGGGATTTTAGGGCTGGAAGCTGCCTGTGCATCCCTGACAGAACCGCAGGACCGGGTTTTGGTCATTGATAATGGAATATTTGGAAAGGGATTTGCCGATTTTGTCCGTTTATATGAGGGGGAACCGGTATTATTCACTACGGATTACCATAAGCCGGTTTCCGTTGATTCGTTGCGGCGTTTTTTGGAGAAGGACCATGATTTTAAATATGCGACACTGGTACATAGTGATACGCCCAGCGGTGTGCTTAATCCGGTGCAGGAGATTTGTCCACTTCTCAAGTCCTATGGGATTTTGACGGTAGTCGATAGTGTGACTGGTATGTTTGCGGAAGAACTGCATGTGGATTCGTGGCAGATGGATATTGTCTGTGGTGGCTCGCAGAAAGCATTGTCAGCACCGCCGGGATTGACGATGGTTGCGGTGAGTGCAGATGCATTTGCAGCTATGCATGGCAGACAGAAGCCGATTCGGTCTTTTTATGCTAACTTGTTGAACTACGAACACTATTATGAGAATCAGTGGTTTCCTTATACTATGCCAGTCAGTGATATCTATGGGTTGCGTGTGGCCTTGGAGAATGTCAAGGGAGATCCGGGACAGATCCAAAGACATGCCCGTCTGGCAAAGGCAGTGCGAGAAACGTTACAGGAAGCAGGGCTTGTCTTGTATCTGGATTCGGGGTTTGCTTCTTCGGTAACCGTATTCTATGTGCCGGAGGGGATGAACGATCATGAAATCTTAGAGGAAATGATACAAAGCTATCATATTATGATTGCAGGCTGCTTTGATATTCTGGCGGGAAAGGTCTTGCGGATCGGTCATATGGGGAATAATGCCAATATAACTGATCTGGCAGATACCATGGAGGCATTGCAGGGATCGTTAGAAAAGTTGGGATATTCTGTTTCGTGTGACATGAAAGCACGGTTTTTGTTTCGATGTGGCAAGCAGGATTTGTAACTTCTGAAGAAATGAAGGAGGCTGTCGTTTTTGTAACAAAACGGCAGCCTCATAACGATGGTTAGGATCAACCTAACGCTTCAACTTGAATTGTTTTGTCTGTTCCTCTAGGACGTGTACTTGTTCAAACAGTTCGGTACTGACCGCAGCGGATTCTTCACTGGTAGCCGAATTCATTTCTACGACAGAAGAGATCTGGCTGATTCCCTCGGTAACTTGTGAAATGGATTTGGCTTCGCTGTGTACGGCTTCTGCGATCGAAGCAATCGCATTATTAGACTGTACCACCAGATCCAGTGTCTTTTTGAGGGAAACAGAGACTTCATCTACGATGGCTCCCCCTCGTTCCGTAACCTGTACGGAATTCTCAATCAGAGTTTTAGTTGCTTTGGCAGCTTCATCCGATTTTGCAGCAAGATTTCGTACTTCCTCTGCAACGACGGCAAAGCCTTTTCCAGCTTCTCCAGCTCTTGCAGCCTCTACAGCTGCATTGAGGGAGAGAATATTAATCTGGAAAGCAATGTTTTCAATGGTGCCAATAATATTATTAATCTGCTGTGATGACTGGCTGATATCTCCCATCGCTTCTACCAACTGATCCATCTGTTGGCTGCTGATAGAAACCTGTTTCCCGGTTTGACGGGCATTTTCCTGTGCCTCAGATGTTTCTTTCACATTCTGTTCTGCGGTGCGGGTCAGATCTTCCAGTGTATCGTACAATTCTTTTACCGATGCTGCCTGTTCCGTAGCGCCCTGTGCCAGGGACTGGGAACTGCTGGATAGTTGTTCGGCATTTCCGGATACCCGGCGTTCTGCCTGATAGATATTGCGGATCGTACCGGACAGGGTTGAGGTCAGACTATCCAAAGCTTCCTCAATGGAGCGGAAATCCCCAATGAACGGCGCAGAAGTATTGACGTCGAAATTACCCTGAGATAACTGTTCCATGATGCGTTTGAGATCATCCACGTAATTGTGGATTAAATCCATGGATTTGCGTAGTGTAACTGCCAGATCGCCCAATTCATTCTTGGCATGGTAGGTCAGATCCAGATCGATGTTACCATCCTGAAGCGGACGGCTCTTGTTGGTTATCAGGACAATAGGACGCACGACATGAACCAGAACATATTGTACGAGGCTGATGAGACAGAGCAGTGCCAGAACCAGGCAGATGACACAGACGCGCTGCATATCTTGGATCATTTTGCTCATTTCTGCCATACTTTCCTCGCTAAGCTTTGTTTCCTGTTCCACAATTTGGTCTAACAGTCCTACCAGCTCGGTTAAGTTGGACAGGATAGTAGTCTGATAATAAGACTGTGCTTGTTTTGGGTTTGTCTTTAATACTCCGAGGACATAGACGGCGGACTCATGCAGCTTTTTATGCAGAGGTTCAATTTCAGACCGCAGTTTCTTGACCGTAGCGTCATCCGTACCTGCATCTCCATAGAGCCATTTTCCTAACACACAGGTAGTTGGATCGGTACTTCCCGTAAATTCGGTTCCTGCATACAGTGCGTTGCTTAGATTGCCGGACCATTTATAATGGGCTGTCTCTGCTGCCTGTACATTACTCAACAGGGAATTGATTTTTTTCTCAGAAGCCTGCATGGTCTTGATCTGTGAAATATTATGTATGATCACACCGCTGAGCAGGAGGATGGACAGGAGCGCCGCAGCGACCCGGATACCAACCATCAATTTAATACTTCTACGCATAGGGATACATCCTTTCTCTCATAGATGAGGGCTATGTTTATTGGGTTCTTTTATATTCAGTGTTTTCTCGTAACGTTTGTCTGCCTTCAGGCGGATGCATTGTTTCTCCCTCTGTCAACATAGGAACAGACGGTAGAAAATCTGTGCATGATTAGATAGTATGGAGATTGCAAAGAAATAAAAGCTCCCACGTGTATTATTATATGATTCACATTATAGCATGGTTAGGTACATTCAGGCAATCGAAACTTTCTTGCTGAATTGGAAAAGTAGAAAGACGGTGGTTTTTCTGTGGAAAAAATGGTACAATGACAGGTGGATCAGGCAGAAATTGTCTTAGGGCATAGTAAGTTTCAGATCTTGTAAGGGAAAAATTGGAAGATGGAAAAAAGAAATGGGAAAAGAGGAAAGCGATGCAGCGGATTAAAGAAGACATAAAAAACAGAACATACCATCCGATCTATTTGCTGTATGGGGAAGAGGATTATTTGAAACGGCTTTACCGGGATAGTCTGAAAAATAGCATTGTAGCAGAGGATGAGATGAATTATTCCTATTATGAAGGCAGCGGTGTGGATTTGCTGCAAATCCGGGAACTGGCGGATACTTTGCCTTTTTTTCAGGATTACCGATTGATTGTGCTGGAAAACAGCGGGTTATTTAAGTCTGCCAATGATCTGACGGATTATTTACCCAATATGCCAGACACGACGATTCTGCTTTTTGTAGAAAAGGAGATGGATAAGAGGAACCGTCTGTATAAATATGTTTCGAAACAGGGATTGGCAGTCGAAATGAAATCCATGAGTGAGCGTGATATGAAACTTTGGGTTACCGGAGAGCTGCGGGGCGCCGGGAAGCAGATGCGGGAAAATACCATTGCCTATCTGCTCAGTCTCATCGACAATTCTATGATACATGTTCGGAATGAACTGGATAAATTGATTGCCTATGTGGGGGAGCGGGAGGAAATTACCAAGGAGGATGTGGATGCAATTGCATCCGTTCAGATAACGGGACAGATTTTCCAGATGATGGATGCAGTGGCATCCGGGAAAAAGGAGAAAACGATGCAGTTGTATCATGATTTGTTAGAGCTTCGGGAAAGCCCTATGTCTATTTTGTATCTGTTGTCTCGGCATTTTAATATTCTTTTACAGCTTAAAGATGTTCCGGGGATGGCGAAGGCAGAGGTGGCGAAAGCAGTCGGTGTTCCCGTGTTTGCAGTGGGGAGATATCAGGCGCAGTCCGGGCACTTTAGCAGGGAGAAGCTTCGCACGATGTTAGAACAGTGTGTGGAAACCGAATATCTATTCAAGCGTGGTAGGATGGGGGACCAGATAGGTGTGGAACTATTGTTGGTCCGATTTGTTACTAATTAGGTTATGGGAGGTTTCTTCCAGTTGGAGCGCTGAGATGAGAGTGGTATTTTCTCACTGGTCAAAATAAAATTAAGTTAATTTTTATTTTGGTTAATTTTATTAAGAAAAAATACAATCTAACAAAATAATATTGACTTTTATCGAAAAATTTCCTATGATAATTTCAGTTGATGAACAAAGGGGTTCAGTAAACGGCTAGTTTACTGACCTCTTTTTTTTCTGCCTTTGGATGGAAAACACAGAAATTTTGAAACGGGAGGAAGACACATGGTAAAAGCAAAGAGAACTACTGTACAGACAGAAACAGCCGATGCTGCGATTGGGCTGGAGACAGGCGCGTTTGCTTCGGTTAGCCATCAGTCAGCGGCAAATGTAATTGATCAGAAAAAGAAGGGATTATATGATCCTCGGTTTGAACATGATAACTGTGGAATTGGCGCTGTCGTGAATATTAAGGGGAATAAGACACACGATACGGTATCGGGTGCCCTGGATATTGTGGAGCGGTTAGAGCATCGTGCCGGTAAAGATGCAGAGGGAAAGACCGGGGACGGTGTTGGTATCCTGCTTCAGATCTCCCATAAATTTTTCAAAAAGCATGTGAAGCCTTTAGGGATAGAGTTAGGCGAGGAACGGGATTATGGAATTGGTATGTTTTTCTTTCCGCAGGATGAGTTGAAGCGCAATCAGGCCAAGAAGATGCTGGAAGTCATTGTGGAAAAAGAGGGACTGACTTTTCTGGGATGGAGAACGGTTCCGGTGACGCCGGATGTCCTGGGAAGTAAGGCGTTAGACTGTATGCCATGTATTATGCAGGCTTTTGTCAAACGTCCTGAGGATGTCGACCGGGGACTGGATTTTGATCGTAAGCTCTATGTGGCGCGCCGTGTGTTTGAACAGAGTAATGATGATACGTATGTAGTATCGTTTTCGAGCAGAACGATTGTATACAAAGGAATGTTTCTGGTTGGGCAGTTACGGCAGTTTTTCAGCGATTTGCAAAGTCCGGACTATGTTTCGGCGATTGCCCTGGTACACTCCAGGTTCAGTACGAATACCAATCCAAGCTGGAAAAGGGCGCATCCCAATCGCTTTATTGTGCACAATGGTGAGATCAATACGATTGTCGGCAATGCAGATAAAATGCTTGCCCGCGAGGAAAATATGGAAAGTCCGTATCTAAAGGATGATTTCCATAAGGTTCTGCCAGTGGTAGATCCGAGTGGATCGGATTCCTCCCGTCTGGATAATACCCTGGAATTTCTGGTAATGAGTGGAATGGATTTGCCCCTGGCAGTCATGATTACCATTCCCGAACCATGGGAGAATGACAAGAGCGTGAGCCAGAAAAAACGGGATTTTTACCAATATTATGCGACCATGATGGAGCCGTGGGATGGTCCGGCAGCGATTCTATTTTCCGATGGCGATAAAATGGGTGCCGTGTTGGACCGTAACGGGCTGCGACCTTCCCGCTATTATATTACGACAGATGGGCAGCTCATTCTGTCTTCCGAAGTGGGCGTCTGTGAGATTCCACCAGAGAAGATTGTAAAAAAAGATCGTTTGAGACCGGGACGGATGCTTCTGGTTGATTTGGCAAAGGGGGAATTGATTGCTGATGATGTCTTGAAAGAAACCTATGCTTCCCGTCAGCCATATGGAGAATGGTTAAATAATAATCTGGTAACGCTGAGTGAACTTCGGATTCCAAACCAGAAAGTAACGGAATTGGATGGAGAAGAACGCGCACGCCTGCAGAAAGCCTTTGGATATACTTTTGAGGAATATAGAAATTCTATTCTGCCGATGGCGGAAACGGGAGCAGAGCCGATTGGGGCAATGGGGACAGATTCTCCATTACCGATGCTTTCCGATAAATCACAGCCATTGTTCCATTATTTTAAGCAGCTGTTTGCGCAGGTAACGAACCCGCCGATTGATTGTATCCGGGAGGAAATCGTTACTTCGACCAGTTTCTATATCGGGCAGGAAGGAAATATTCTGGAAGAAGCGGCGGAAAATTGCCGCATGTTAAAAGTGCATAATCCAATTCTGACCGATACGGATCTCCTAAAGATCAAGAGCATGGATAAGAATGGATTCCGGTGTGAAGAGATTCCGATGATTTATTATAAGAACACATCCCTGAAAAAAGCGATTGACCGGATGTGTCTGGAGGCTGACCGGGCTTACCGGGAAGGCGCCAATATTCTGATTCTGACCGACCGCGGTGTGGATGAGAACCATGTGGCGATTCCGTCCCTGCTGGCGGTATCAGCGATGCAGCAGCATCTGGTAACGACGAAAAAGAGAACCAGTGTTGCCATGATCCTGGAAACGGCAGAACCGAGGGAGGTACACCATTTTGCCACGCTGTTGGGCTACGGTGCCTGTGCGATTAACCCTTATCTGGCACATGCCACGATACGGGAGCTGATCGACCACGGTATGTTAGATAAGGATTACTATGCTGCGGTTAATGATTATGATGCCGCTGTGTTGCATGGGATTGTCAAGATTGCATCTAAAATGGGAATTTCCACGATTCAGTCCTACCAGGGATCCAAGATTTTTGAGGCGATCGGAATCGCATCGGATGTGGTTGAGAAATATTTCACAGATACGGTTAGTGTAACGGGAAAAATTACGTTAGAGGATATCCAGGAGCAGGTAGACCGTTTGCACTCCAGTGCGTTTGATCCATTGGGCCTGCATGTTGACTTGAATTTGGAAAACCGCGGCCAACATAAGGCGCGTGGTCATAAAGAGGAACATCTGTATAATCCTGAGACCATCCATCTTCTGCAACAGTCTACCTGGAACGGTAATTATGAATTGTTTAAGCAGTATTCAAAAACTGTGGATGAGAAAGAGCATCAGATGACTTTGCGGAGTATGTTGGACTTCCAGTTTCCTAAAAAAGGAATCCCGATCGACCAGGTGGAGAGTGTCGATGAAATTGTGAAACGATTTAAGACGGGCGCAATGTCTTATGGATCCATTTCTCAGGAGGCGCATGAAACGCTTGCGATTGCGATGAACCATCTACATGGCAAGTCGAATAGCGGCGAGGGTGGCGAGAGTTTGGAACGTCTGGAAACCGCAGGGCAGGAAGAGGACCGTTCGTCTGCGATTAAGCAGGTGGCATCCGGCAGGTTCGGCGTAACGTCCCGCTATCTGGTTAGCGCCAAGGAGATCCAGATAAAGATGGCGCAGGGCGCTAAGCCGGGAGAGGGCGGACATCTGCCAGGCGGAAAGGTTTATCCATGGGTGGCAAAGACCAGACATTCCACGCCGGGAGTCAGCCTGATTTCTCCACCGCCGCATCATGATATCTATTCGATTGAGGATCTGGCACAGTTGATTTATGATCTCAAGAACAGTAACCAGGATGCGAGAATCTCTGTGAAATTGGTGTCGGAAGCAGGAGTAGGTACCGTGGCAGCCGGTGTTGCAAAAGCTGGGGCAGCCGTCATTCTGATTTCGGGCCACGATGGTGGAACGGGGGCAGCTCCCCGCAGTTCTATCTACAACGCAGGGCTTCCGTGGGAACTGGGGTTAGCGGAAACCCATCAGACTTTGATTATGAATGGACTGCGTTCCCGGGTACGGGTTGAAACGGATGGAAAGTTGATGACGGGCCGGGATGTTCTGGTGGCTGCTCTGCTGGGTGCCGAGGAATATGGTTTTGCGACTGCGCCGTTAGTGACGATGGGATGTGTGATGATGCGTGTCTGCAATCTGGATACCTGTCCGGTGGGCGTAGCTACCCAGAACCCGGAACTGCGGAAACGGTTCCAGGGGAAACCGGAATATGTGGAAAACTTTATGCGGTTTATTGCACAGGAATTACGGGAGTATATGGCGGCATTGGGAATCAGGAAAGTAGATGATTTAATCGGCCGCACGGATCTGTTGAAAGTAAAGGAAAATTTACCGGAAACCACTGGTTCTGTGGATCTGGAAGCAATCATTGACGCCAGTTTTGCAGGGGAACGGAAGGAGAATAAGTTTAACCCTAAGAATTTGTATGATTTTGCGTTGGAGAAAACCATGGATGCCAAAGTGTTCCTGCCGAAATTAAAGAAAGCATTACAAAGTGGGGAGAAAACAAAGTTATCGGTTACTGTCACGAACCTGAACCGTTCTCTGGGAACGATCCTGGGTTCTGAGATTACCCGAAAGTTCCGTGATACGCTGGAAGAGGATACTTTTACGATAGAATGTCATGGCAGCGGAGGACAGAGTTTCGGTGCCTTTATCCCGAAAGGGCTGACATTGGAACTGGTCGGGGATTCTAACGATTATATGGGCAAGGGATTGTCCGGCGGTAAAATTGTGGTCTATCCGCCAGCAGGAGCAGGTTTTGCAGCAGAGGAAAACATTATCGTTGGAAATGTAGCACTCTATGGAGCTACCAGTGGAAAGGCATATATCAACGGAATTGCCGGAGAGCGTTTCTGCGTGCGGAATTCCGGGGCAACCGCTGTGGTGGAAGGTGTCGGAGACCATGGTTGTGAGTATATGACGGGAGGCCGTGTCGTAGTTCTGGGAGCAACCGGAAAGAACTTTGCCGCTGGTATGAGCGGCGGTGTGGCATATGTGCTGGATGAGGACAGCAACCTCTATCTCAAGTTGAATAAGGAGTTGGTTTCTTCGGAAACCGTGACCGATAAATATGACGTCATTGAGCTGAAGAAGATGATTGAGGAACATGTGGCGGCAACCGGTTCGCCGAAGGGTAAAATGGTATTAGAGAATTTCAGTGAATATCTTCCGAAATTTAAGAAGATTATTTCCTATGATTATAGCAGGATGTTACAACTCATTGCACAGATGGAAGAACGTGGACTGAGTTATGAGCAGGCGCAGATTGAGGCGTTCTATGCCCATAAAAATAGTTGAGATTCATTTTGAAGATGGGGGTATCCCTTTTTGTGTAACCTTGTTACCGGCATAGTATTGGCGTTGTAATACTTTGCCGGTATGAGCATAACCAGCAACGCAGAAATGAGGAGAATTATGGGAAAACCAACGGGATTTATGGAATATGACAGACAGGATAATGTGGCCGTAGAGCCGCGAAAAAGAATAAAGAATTATGATGAATTTCATGTTCCGATGCGGGATAAAGACCGCAGGGAACAGGCGGCGCGCTGTATGAACTGTGGCGTACCGTTTTGCCAGTCCGGTATGATGTTAGGTGGCATGGTTTCCGGCTGTCCACTCAATAATCTGGTGCCGGAGTGGAACGATTTACTCTATCTGGGGAATGATAAAAAGGCATTGCAGATGCTGCGTCAGACAAATAATTTTCCGGAATTTACCTCCCGGGTTTGTCCGGCACTTTGCGAGGCTGCCTGTACCTGCGGATTGAATGATACGCCGGTAAGCTGTAAGGCGAATGAACACTTTATCATAGAAAACGGATATGAACAGGGCTGGATGGAGGCAGAACCGCCAACGGTGCGTACCGGGAAAAAGGTGGCGATTGTAGGTTCCGGGCCTTCCGGGCTGGCGGCGGCAGACCAGTTGAACCGCCGCGGCCATGAGGTGACGGTGTACGAGAGAAATGATCATATTGGCGGACTGTTGATGTACGGAATTCCGAATATGAAATTGGAGAAATGGGTCATTGACCGCAAGCAGAAGATTATGGAAGAGGAAGGCGTACATTTCGTGGTAAATGCGAATGTTGGAAAGGAAATCAAAGCGGAAGATCTCTTAAAGGAATATGACAGCGTGATCCTATGCTGTGGTGCGTCCAATCCTCGCGATATCAAGGCACCGGGACGGGAAGCGGATGGGATCTATTTTGCGGTGGATTACTTGACCCGTTCCACGAAGCATGTGTTGACCGGAAAGAAGGATGGTTGGATTGATACCAAGGGAAAACATGTAGTAGTGATCGGTGGCGGAGATACGGGCAATGACTGTGTCGGTACTGCCGTCCGACAGGGAGCAAAGTCTGTGGTGCAGGTGGAGATGATGCCGAAACTTCCAGAGGAACGGGCCGACAATAACCCATGGCCGGAATGGCCCCGCATCTGCAAGACAGATTATGGGCAGGAAGAGGCGATCGCTGTCTATGGGCAGGATCCCCGGATCTATCAGGCGACGGTCAAGGAATTTGTTGCCGATAAAGGTGGAAAACTGAAGAAAGTAAAGTTAGTTCGCTTAGAACCCAAGAAAGATGCAGAGACGGGCAGGATGAATATGGTGGAAATTCCAGACAGCGAGTTTGAGATTCCGGCAGATTGTGTATTGATCGCCGCAGGCTTTCTGGGGGCGGAGGATTATGTGGCAAAAGCGTTCGGTGTGAAATGCAATGCGCGTACCAACGTGGAAACGGAGGCTGGAAGCTATCATACCAACGTGGATAGAGTTTTCACGGCAGGAGATATGCACCGGGGGCAGTCCCTGGTGGTATGGGGGATCCAGGAGGGCCGCCAGGTAGCGAGAGAAGTAGATGAGAGCCTGATGGGATACACGAATCTGGAATAGGCTAACGTGAAAAAATTTTGACACTGTTATTATTTGCGTGTATAATAGGATGAATGTGTAAATTGGTATAAAAAGGATTTCTACGGGCAGTTTTCCGCAGAATGAGATGCAGCAATTGGATAGAAAGGAAAGGTGTTTTGGATGGCTAAGTATTCCAGGCAGGATATACTGGACCTGATCAAGGAGGAGGATATTGAGTTTATCCGCCTTCAGTTTACTGATATCAGCGGTACACTGAAAAATGTGGCGATGACGGTCAGTCAGATTGATAAAATTTTGGATGGGCGGTGCCGGTTTGACTGCGCCGCCATTGATGGATTCCGTGGAACCGGCTATGAAGAGTTGTTTTTGGTGCCGGATCTGGATACCTTTGTGATCTTTCCATGGCGTCCTCAGAACGGCAAAGTGGCCCGTTTCCTGTGCGACGTGGTAAAGCCGGATGGCAGCCCGTTTATCGGGGATAGCCGCTATATTTTAAAGAAAGTGATCGCAGAGGCGAACGAAATGGGATATGTGTTTGATGTAGGAATCAAACATGAATTTTTTCTGTTCGACCTGGATGAAAACGGAGAGCCGACCAATCATTCTAATGAGCGGGGCGGCTATTTTGATGTAGGCCCAAATGACGGGGGAGAGAATACCCGCCGTGATATGGTGCTTTATCTGGAAGATATGGATATCGAGGTGGAATCTTCCTATCATTCTGACGAAGCTTCCCAGCATGTGCTGGAGATTACTTACAAGGATGCACTGACGATGGCGGACAGCATTATGACGACCAGATTGGTGGCAAAAACGGTGGCAAGGCGGCATGGAGTGCATGCGACGTTTATGCCAAAACCGCGGAAGCATTTAAAAGGATCGGGCGCCCATTATACGTTTTCCCTGAGCAAGGACGGCAGGAATATCTTTACGGATGCTGACGGTGTGCGGGGAATCAGTGAAGAGGGATATCAATTTATGGCGGGAATCCTGGAGCATATTGCCAGCATGTCTTTGGTAAATAATCCGATCGTTAATTCCTATAAGAGATTGATTCCTGGTTATCTGGCGCCAGTCACGGTGGGATGGTCATTTACCAATGACAGTCCTTTGATTCGTCTGACCTCCATTGGTGGAGACGGAGCCAGGATCGTTCTGCGCAGTCCTGATGGCGCCGCGAATCCGTACCTGGTTATCGCTTCTTGTCTGGCGGCAGGTTTAGATGGAATTCGCCGAGGCCTTCAACCAATGCCTTCCATCGAGGAGCAGGGAAATAACGGCAAGCAGGAGATTGGGACGTTACCGCGTACTTTATATGAGGCAGTTAGTTTGTTTCGGGAGGATGTTTTTTTGCAGGATGTCCTGGAGAACCATATTTCCGGTCACCTCATCCATACCAAGGATGAGGAGTGGAATGAGTATTGCAAAGAGGTAACTATGTGGGAGCATGCAAGGTATTTGGGAAAAATATAGGAGGTTAGCGTTGGTTTATGTTAGATATCATTGTGGCTTTTCCCAAACTGGAAGATGCGAAGAATCTCCGAAAACTTCTGGTTCGGAATGGATACGATATCTATAAGGTGTGTGACAGTGGTGCGCAGATTATCAGTGCTGCCAGTGAGTCTGAGGGCGGTATCGTGGTGTGCGGCTATCGGTTTTCAGATATGTATTTTACAGAGATTCAGGAATATCTGCCAGAGAGTTTTCAGATGTTACTGTTAGCATCACCGGCGAAATTGGCAGAACATGATGTGAGAGGTCTGGTTTCCGTTGCCATGCCATTTCAGATGCAGGATTTTCTCAGTACCATGGAAATGATGATGGTACAGTATCAACGCTGGCGGAAAAAACATAAGCGCCCACGGGTTCGGACCGATCGGGAAAAACAGACGATTGATACAGCGAAAGCATTGTTGATTGAGAGAAATAAGCTGACCGAGGAGGAAGCTTACCGCTATATCCAGAAAATCAGTATGGACAGTGGTAATCCGATGGTGGAAACAGCGGCGATGATTTTAGAACTAAATGGAAAGGAATGGAACTTATGATAGAAAAAGCATATTTAATCCTGGAGGATGGTACGGTCTTTGAGGGAAAAAGTTTTGGAGCGAAGAAAGAAGTCATCAGTGAGATCGTCTTCAATACCTCCATGACAGGCTATCTGGAGGTATTGACTGATCCGAGCTATGCGGGACAGGCTGTTACCATGACTTATCCATTGATTGGTAACTATGGAATTGCCGCCGACGATATGGAGTCTGTGCGCGGCTGGCCGGATGGTTTTATTGTGCGGGAATTTGCACGGATGCCGAGTAATTTCCGTTCCGAGGATTCCATCAGCCATTTTTTACAGCAGTATGAGATTCCTGGAATCTACGGCATTGATACCAGGGCCCTAACAAAAATTCTGCGAGAAAAGGGAACGATGAACGGCATGATTACGACAGAACTGCCACAGGATCTTGAGCAAGTACTGCCCCGGATACGGGAATACCAGGTAACCGGGGTCGTAAAAAAAGTGAGCTGCGATCAGCCCGTCGTTTACAAACCGGGTGACCTTGGTTCCGAAGCTGGTAAAGTCAAATATCAGGTTGCGGTCATTGATGTGGGAACCAAGAGAAACATTATCCGGTGTCTGTTAAACCGAGGCTGTGAGGTAACGGTCTATCCCTGTGATTTTGACGCAGAGACCGTGATTGCAAGCAACCCGGACGGAATTATGATTACGAACGGACCGGGAGATCCAGCGGAATGTGTGGACATCATTGCACAGATCCGTTTGCTGGTCGATGCAGGGATTCCAATCTTTGCGATTTGTCTGGGGCATCAGTTAATGGCGTTGGCTCACGATGCCAGGACGTATAAAATGAAATACGGACACCGGGGGGCAAACCATCCGGTAAAGAATCTGGATACCGGAAAGGTATATATATCCTCCCAGAATCATGGGTATGTGGTTGACGCAGATTCGTTAAATCCGGCGTTGGCGAAACCGTGGTTTGTCAATGTCAATGACCAGACCGTGGAGGGATTGTGGTATCTGAATCAGCCGATCCGCACGGTACAGTTTCACCCGGAAGCCAATGCCGGGCCGAAAGATTCGGAGCTACTGTTTGATGAGTTTATAAAAATGATGTAAGCCTACTTGTAATAGGAGAATGAAACGAAATCCATTTTGTGGGCAAATTTTTTCCGATAACCCATAGGAGATCAGGACTTACAGGAATGGTTTGTAGATAAAAAATAGTATCTGTGCCGTGGGCAGCGCAGAGAGGAGGAGTATCATGCCAAAATTAGAGGGTATCAAGAGAGTGATGGTAATTGGTTCCGGCCCGATCGTGATCGGACAGGCGGCAGAGTTTGACTATGCCGGAACACAGGCATGCCGTTCCCTGAAAGAAGAGGGGATGGAAGTCATTCTGGTTAATTCTAACCCTGCCACGATCATGACGGATAAAGACATTGCAGATAAAGTCTATATTGAGCCTTTGACGGTAGAAGTGCTGCAGCATATCATTGAGGTCGAAAAACCGGACAGCCTGCTGCCAAATATGGGAGGGCAGGCAGGATTAAATTTGGGAATGGAATTAGCAGAGTCCGGGTTTTTGGACAGCCATGGTGTGAGACTGCTGGGGACCACGGCACAGACGATCCGAAATGCGGAGGGACGTCAGGAATTTAAGGATATGATGGAGCGCATTGGAGAGCCGTGTGCGGCATCCTTGCTCGTTGAAAATATCGAGGATGGCGCTGTCTTTGCAGAGGAGATTGGATACCCGGTGGTGTTGCGTCCAGCGTATACGCTGGGAGGGTCCGGCGGTGGTATCGCCCATAACCGTCAGGAACTAGAGGAAATTCTGTCGAATGGGCTGCGGTTGTCACGGGTAGGGCAGGTTTTGGTGGAACGGTGTATTGCCGGATGGAAAGAGATTGAGTATGAGGTGATGCGGGACAGCAATGGTACTTGTATTACGATCTGCAATATGGAAAACCTGGATCCGGTCGGCGTGCATACCGGGGACAGTATTGTCGTAGCACCGTCCCAGACTTTGTCAGATAAAGAATACCAGATGCTGCGAACTTCGGCGCTGCGCATCATTGATGAACTTCAGATTACCGGCGGATGTAATGTACAGTTTGCCCTGCATCCTACGTCCTTTGAGTATATCGTGATTGAGGTTAATCCTCGTGTGAGCCGTTCCTCGGCGCTGGCATCCAAGGCGACGGGCTATCCGATTGCCAAGGTGTCTGCCAAAATTGCGTTGGGATATACTTTAGATGAAATTCCCAATGCCGTAACCGGAAAAACCTATGCCAGTTTTGAGCCGGCACTCGATTATGTTGTGGTTAAAGTGCCGAGGCTTCCGTTTGATAAATTTATCAGTGCGAAACGAACGCTGACGACACAGATGAAAGCTACCGGCGAGGTAATGAGTATTTGTACGAATTTTGAGGGAGCTTTGATGAAAGCGCTCCGCTCGCTGTCCCAACATGTGGACTGCCTGGAAACGGGAGAGTATGATGATTTGACCGATGAAGAAGTGTTAGAACAGCTTCCGGTGATTGACGACCGAAGGATTTATCTGATTGCGGAATTGCTGCGCCGGGGGATTTCCAGCTATGAGCAGATTCATGAAGTTACCATGATTGATCCCTGGTTTATTGATAAACTGGCAATTTTGGTGGAGATGGAGAAACAGA
Organism: uncultured Clostridium sp.; assembly: GCA_947644195.1. Lineage (GTDB taxonomy): Bacteria > Bacillota > Clostridia > Lachnospirales > Lachnospiraceae > Butyribacter. The sequence goes on along the minus strand of CANRZB010000034.1, from coordinate 9,416 downwards.
TTAAGGCAAGTGCGGGGAATCTTAGCCGGGAATTGCTGGCTGAGGCAAAACGATTGGAATTTCCGGACTGTGTGATTGCACGATGGACTGGAAGGGAAGAGAAAGAGATCCGGGATCTTCGAGAAGAATATGGACTGACGGCTTCTTTCAAGATGGTGGATACCTGTGCGGCAGAATTTGCTTCCGAAACGCCATATTATTACAGTTGTTTTGACGGTGTGAATGAGGTGGAGGCGCAGTCTGACCGCAAGAAGATCATGGTACTTGGTTCCGGGCCAATTCGGATCGGGCAGGGAATTGAGTTTGATTACTGTTCCGTTCACAGTGTATGGGCATTGGCGAAAGAAGGGTATGAGACAATTATTGTGAATAACAACCCGGAAACCGTCAGCACGGATTTTGATATTGCGGATAAGCTGTATTTTGAGCCGTTGACCCCGGAGGATGTGGAGAATATCGTGCGGTTGGAGAAGCCGGACGGTGCGGTTGTACAGTTTGGCGGACAGACGGCGATCAATCTGACGGAATCCCTGATGAAGATGGGGGTAAGAATTCTGGGTACCAGTGCGGAGGATGTAGACGCGGCAGAGGACCGGGAGCTGTTTGATGAAATCCTGGAGCAGTGTTGTATCCCAAGGGCAAAGGGGGATACCGTGTTTACAACGGAAGAAGCATTAAAGGTGGCTAATGAACTGGGCTATCCGGTGTTGATCCGTCCTTCCTATGTCCTGGGAGGACAGGGGATGCAGATCGCTGTCTCGGATGACGATATCCGGGAATTTATGGCGGTGGTTACCAGATATCACCAGGAACATCCGATCCTGATTGACAAATATCTGATGGGAAAAGAGATCGAGGTAGATGCGGTCTGCGACGGCGAAGACATTCTGATTCCGGGAATCATGGAGCATATTGAGCGTGCCGGGATCCATTCGGGAGACAGTATTTCGGTCTATCCGGCGCAGTCCATTTCTGAGAAAATACAGAAGGTACTGGTGGATTATACGAGAAAATTGGCACGTTCGCTGCATGTAATCGGACTGATTAATATTCAGTTTATTGTGTATGAGGATGAGGTGTATGTTATTGAAGTAAATCCTCGTTCCAGCCGGACCGTGCCATATATCAGCAAGGTAACCGGGATTCCGATTGTGGATTTGGCTTCGCAGGTAATCCTGGGCGCAAAGATCCGGGATCTGGGGTATGAACCGGGATTGGCAGAGAAATCGGACTATAAGGCGATTAAAATGCCGGTCTTCTCGTTTGAGAAACTGCGTGGTGCCGAAATCAGCCTGGGGCCGGAAATGAAATCTACCGGGGAATGTCTGGGGATTTCCAGGTCTTTTGATGAAGCACTGTATAAGGCATTTATGGGAGCGGGTGTGGATCTGCCGAAACATAAGAAGATGATCATTACGCTGAAAGATTCGGATAAACTGGAAGGAGTGGAAATTGCCCGCCGTTTCAAGAAACTGGGCTATGATCTCTTTGCGACCCGGAGTACGGCGAGAGTTTTTAATGAGAATGGTGTGCTGACGATTCCGGTCAACCGCATTAATGAGGAAGCGCCGACCTTGATGGACCTGTTGTTAGATCATCAGATTGATCTGGTGATTGATACACCAACGCATGGGGACAAACTGAAAGATGGCTTTCTGATCCGCCGCACGGCGATTGAAACGGGAGTGAATGTGCTGACTTCCCTGGACACGGCAGCGGCGTTATTGACCAGTTTGGAAAGTTCCGAGGAGGGGAATCTGTCGGTGGTGGATATTGCGACAATCTCTCAGGGAAAGTAATGGATCTGTCAAAGGATGACGTTTGCCTTGTGCCGGAGAAGTCAGAACTGGTATTGCAATGAGTGGCAGGCCAGGGAAATTAGATGCTAACACGAAAGAGGTATTGCTTCGTTGACGGATTAGTGAATAGACAATGAAAGGAAAGAGAGATTCGATGGAGTTACGGCCGAAACAGTTTGCTTCTCTTCAGGAAGCGATGGAATTTTTTCTTGAAGAGGATGTTAGCGTCCGTCAGACCAGGCGGATTGCCGGTGGGGATTGCAGTCAGGCATTTGGATTGACATTGACGAATGGATCTCAGCTATTTATGAAATTAAATACGATGGAGAATATCGCCTACTTTGCATCGGAGGCATTGGGGTTGTCTGCCATTGCAAAGACGAAAGCTATCCAAACGCCGCAGATCTTTGGATATGGAACAGATAAAGAAAGGCAATGTGCTTTTTTGTTTTTGGAATGGATTGCGACAGAAAACCGGAAGGCGGCAGATTGGGAGGCTTTTGGGCATCAATTGGCCGATTTTCATCGTGCCGCCACAGCAGAGTATGTTCCCGGTGGGAACTATGGCTTTCTGGAAGATAATTTTATCGGTGCGGGTGAGCAGATCAATACGGTGCGAAATGATTGGATTTCTTTTTTTCGGGACTGCCGTCTGGAGCCGCAATTTCAAAAAGCGGCGGGATATTTTAATTCGGAGGATAGGAAAAGAATCTACCATCTATTGGATCATATTGGAGATGTTTTAATCGAACCAAAATATCCCTCTCTGCTGCATGGGGATCTGTGGTCAGAAAATGTAATGACAGGTCAGGATGGCAGGGTGTGGATGGTTGATCCTGCTGTCTATGTGGGGCATGCGGAGGCAGATCTTGCCATGACAGAGTTGTTTGGTGGGTTTCCACAGGAAATGTATGCGGCCTATCGGGAGGTTTCGCCGCTAGAGCCAGGGTATGAGGATCGGCGGGATCTGTACCATTTGTATCATCTGTTGAATCATCTGAATCTCTTTGGGCGTTCATATTATCCGTCCGTTATTCGGATTCTGGAAAAGTACGGGAAAATGCTATAGTGCTTGTCTGGCAAGGCGTTTTTCTTGAAAGAATATTTAGTATTCGTTGTGCTAAGATTTCCAATAGAATTTTCTGTTGGGGATCTATTTTTTTGTTCAATTGTAAAGAACTTACAAAAAAGATATTGACACAAACTCAAAAGATAATATATAATTTTTAATAGTAGTAACTATATTGGCTTTTCAAAAAATATGTAGGAGGGAATTTGAACCAATCAGGAGTGGTTAGAAAAAGCAAAAGACAGGTGAAGAGGTTACTCATAAACAATGTAAAGAGAATCTATTAACAACAGAGAAACGAAAATGATTATGGGAGGATAAGCAAAATGAAGAAAAGGATACTAATGATGGGATTCATTGTTTTATTATGCATGAATCAATTTGTTAATGTGTTACCTGTTTATGCTGCACAAATAGAAAGAAATCGAGAAGTGAGAGATCTCTTTCATAACGAAAAAATTTATTCGGTTGATGCAAGTGATGAAACATGGAAAGAATTAAAGACGGAAAAGAGAAGATTTGAGAAAACACAGATAAAACCGGAACTAGTGAATAAAATGGATACGGAGACATTATTGGAGGCAGTAATTGACAGTCCTATGATCTATACGATCGAGAATTCTGTAGACCGAAAAGAGGGTGTGGAGGAATTTATTGATCATTTAAATGCTGGGAAAGAATTATTAGAGAGGAAAGATAGTAAGGATAAAATTATTAAAGAGTATCTGTCGCTTCAAGTGCCAAAAAAAGTATGGAACGATTATTCACAAATACAGGAAGGGAAAGATCTCAATCGTATTTTAAGGGAACTGTTAAGCGATCAGGAGTTTTCGGATAATCTAGAAAAGGATATGGATATCTATTATAGGATTCATTTTTTGGAGGGAATCCTACTGAGTGATGACATTTATCCGTTGTTACGTACGGACGAAAAAAGAACATTATATCATAAATCTTTGGAATTAAATGAACAAAAGCAATTCAGCGAAATTTTCAGCTATCATCCAGAAGAATCCTTTACGAAAGCCTTATTGCGTGATAATGATTTAAATAAGAATACGATTCTGACAAACAGGAAAAAAGCAAATAAGATCACACCAATTAAGATATATACAAAAAATGGGTCGGTAGTATACGCCGAAAAGCGTTCTGACAATCATTTAAATTCTTCGGCTTTTATGACAAACTATCAGAAGGAGCGTCCGGAAGTAGACGTTATTGGGCATGGTTTTAGCGGTAACAATTGCCATGCATACTCTTGGCCCAGAAGGACAGATATATGGATCAATGATCCAGACCCCTATACGAAGGATGGAAGTTTTAAAAAGATAAAAGGAAAACGACCAACTGCCAATAAGCAGCGTGTTATGCATTCAAACCATTCTGCATTTGTTGTGAATTATAAAACGCAGCAAGCTCGTATTCAGACGAAACGGGGTGGGAATCCAGTTTATGAGTGTGATTTAGATGCAGATTTTAAAGGCATCGATTACTCTATCTATCAGGAAGTAAATACAACAAAGGTATATAAATGAAAGGAAATAGGTGTGATAAATAAATTGTTTCACGACAAAAACATTGCATTATGTGCAATAAAGCTATCAGCATAAAATGCACTAGCATATTATGCTAGATGCGGAAATGAGGTAAAATATGAACAGAAAGAATTGTTTGGGTGTGAGGATCATAGCGGTACTTTTACTTACGGTTACCGTCATTACGACAGATGTCACGCTAAAAGAAAGCGTGAAGAAGCCAGATACACCAGTGCTTTTAAGGGTATATACAGATCCTTATGCGGCATATGGTCTTGACGGGGAGAAACCCATGGGCTGGTTTGGCGATTTGCTGAAGGATGCATTGAATATAGAGGTACAAATTCAGCCTTGGTCTTTGTTGTTTGGCTATGAAGGAGAGGGGTATACTTTTGTGAAAGATGCCGATTTATATTCCTTTTTAGGTGAGATCACTTATTATGAGGCAGTGGAGGAAGGGAAGTTAAAAAATATGGAAGAGGAGATCGAAAAGAATCCCGAAGTTTTCTCCAGATATGCCAATGCCATTCACCATATCAAGGAGGATACTTACCAACATACGGGAAAAGAAGGGGTTTTCGGGATGCCAATTTGGCTTAGTTCTTTTGAGGATACCGGAAGGGAGTGTTACTGTATTTCCATACTTTCTGCGGCTAAAAATCCGGAAAAAGCGATGGAACTGATCACTTATTCTGCTTCGGAAGAGGGAATCATGAATATTGCATTTGGCCCGGAAGGGCAAATGTGGAAGAAAGAACATGGGAAATATGTATTAATACAGGATTGGTATGAGATGGATACATATGATGAAAATGGTGTAGAGAAAAAGTTTGTGGAAACGAAACATGGAAAAGAGAGCTTCCATCGTGCAATATGTAAAATGCAACTGGTTGGTAATCTAGATTTGGCACGAGAATTGATCGGAGATCGGGGAGAGTTTGAAACAGATAAGCAGTGATGAGAGATCGCAAAAGGACATAGCAAATAAATTTTTTAATAAATGTAAATGAAGGAAAATAACATATGGATAAAAAAGGTTTTTTAGCCAGGAAGATCGTTGTAGTTTTTTTACTTACATCTGTGATCATCACAATAGATGTTACGCATAAGGATAAAGTAAAAAAGCCAGATGCACCGGTGGTTCTAAGCACTTATATTGCGCATGCATACATCGGGAAAATGGACGGGTGGTTTACAGATTTGCTGAAAGAAAAATTAAATGTTGAGATCCAATGTGAGCATTATGGGGCTGAGGATGAGAATCATGAAAATGCAGATTTGTATGATTTTTTTGGACGTCTAAGTTATTATGATGAAGTAAAGGCAGGGAAACTGAAAAATTTAGAAAAAGAGGTAAAAAAACGCCCCGATGTCTATGAAAAATATGCCAATGCCATCCATCAAATTAGAGAGGATACCTATAACCATACTGGGAAAAAGGGGATTTATGGTTTACCGGTTTGTTTGACATCTTTTGAGGATGTTGGAAGTGAGGGGCATTGTATTTGTATACCTTCTGGTGCGAAGAATCCAGAGAAAGCGATGGAACTGATCACTTATTCTGCTTCGGAAGAGGGAATCATGAATATCGCATTTGGCCCGGAAGGGCAAATGTGGAAGAAAGAACATGGGAACTACGTGTTGTTACAGGATTGGTATCAGATTGAGGATGAACATCCAGGGAAAAAATTTGTGGAAACGAAACATGGAAAAGAGGAATTTTATGAAGCAATTTGTAAAATGGAACTGGTTGGTAATCTGTCATTGGCGAAAGAATTGATTAAATGAATATAGTAAGTGTATAAGAAACTCTAAATTGACGATGCGTTGCGTCCGAATTGCCAAAGAGTTAAATAGTTAGCAGAGCATACGAATACGCACTAGAAAAATGCAAAATAACAGAATAAATGCTGTCGCATTTTTCGTTGATGGTTTGTGCCGCCTGTGGCGGCATGATGGGAAGTGTGATAAATAAATTGTTTCACGACAAAAGCATTGCATTTTGCGTGAAAGGAAACGCAGAAATGAGGTAAGATATGAATAGAAAGACTGGTTTGGGTGTGAGGATCATAGCGGTACTTTTATTTACGGTTACCGTCATTACGACAGATGTCACGCTAAAAGAAAACGTGAAGAAGCCAGATACACCAGTGCTTTTAAGGGTATATACAGATCCTTATGCGGCATATGGTCTTGACGGGGAGAAACCCATGGGCTGGTTTGGCGATTTGCTGAAGGATGCATTGAATATAGAGGTACAAATTCAGCCTTGGTCTTTGTTGTTTGGCTATGAAGGAGAGGGGTATACTTTTGTGAAAGATGCCGATTTATATTCCTTTTTAGGTGAGATCACTTATTATGAGGCAGTGGAGGAAGGGAAGTTAAAAAATATGGAAGAGGAGATCGAAAAGAATCCCGAAGTTTTCTCCAGATATGCCAATGCCATTCACCATATCAAGGAGGATACTTACCAACATACGGGAAAAGAAGGGGTTTTCGGGATGCCAATTTGGCTTAGTTCTTTTGAGGATACCGGAAGGGAGTGTTACTGTATTTCCATACTTTCTGCGGCTAAAAATCCGGAAAAAGCGATGGAACTGATCACTTATTCTGCTTCGGAAGAGGGAATCATGAATATTGCATTTGGCCCGGAAGGGCAAATGTGGAAGAAAGAACATGGGAAATATGTATTAATACAGGATTGGTATGAGATGGATACATATGATGAAAATGGTGTAGAGAAAAAGTTTGTGGAAACGAAACATGGAAAAGAGAGCTTCCATCGTGCAATATGTAAAATGCAACTGGTTGGTAATCTAGATTTGGCACGAGAATTGATCGGAGAAAAGAATGATGATGAATGATACATTCTCTGTTTCATGGAGGTTTATTATATTGGATTGCAATTGTAATTTTCTGTTAAGAATCTATTTGTTCAATATGTAAAAATTTTATATTGACACAAACTAAATGTTAGTATATAATTTTTAATAGTAGTAATTTTGTTTCTTTTTTAAAAAAGTAAGAGGATAAAAGATGAGAATTAAGAGGATGATTCTAATGGCGGGAATACTGTTTTCTTTCAGCACGGGGGCAATCAGTATGGCAGCAACTTATACAGCACAAGGGTTTATTGCAAAAAGTTTTAATATCAAGAATGGTTCTGAGGTTATTTCAACGGTAACGGGCAGTGTATTATATCAGAAGGGAGTACTAAAGGATACTATAGTGTTTGAGGGGATAACCACGAAAGGATTAACATCAGAGTTTACCGGATATGTTGGAAACAAAAGTTCTCAAATCCAGGTAAATCATATTACACTTCCTCTTTATAATGGAGTATATAAGTATAGATATGAGGCTAAGGAAAATACAAAATATATATATAGGAAGTTGAAGATTTATAGTTCTCATGGGACCAATTATTTAAAAGCAACACAGTAGTCTTACTGGAGAAATGAGGACCATTTTAAACTACATAAAAATAACATTAAATTCTATGTCTTCGCATCTGGGTAAGTGTATTACTTCGACCATGTTATTCACGGTTTGCCTTACTTTATTTAGTTTTTCCGTGTTCTTTTATCAATGTAGCCAAAATAACCGCTATTCCAGCGAAAAATTGTATGCTGAAGGTTTGGACAGGACAGGGATCAGGCGGGTGGAAGAGGATGCTTCCATGGAAAAGGTACGTGGTTTGTGCGAAAAGATACGGGAGCTTTCTGCTGTGAGTGCTACCGGAGATTATGTCAATCTAGGCGTTGGTCTGTCAGGGAACCTGGCAAAAATCCAGGGAACACACCAAGAGGAACAGATGTATTCTGTTTCTGGGATGCTTGAGCTTACTTTTGCGGATGCGGAAATGTTTCAAATCTGTGATGTACCATTACAAAAGGATGCAGTACAGCCGGAGCGATATCAGGAAAAAGACGATGAGGTTGGTATCTATCTTGGTTCTGCATATCAAAATAGTTTGAAAAGGAACGATTGTTTTGAGAGTGGAGATGTTACGTACCGGGTACTTGGATTTCTGGAAGAAGGAAAGAGTTGGCCTTCCCAGAGACTGCAAGGTTTTCAGGTCAGTGAAATTAGCAACGTAGTAGATGCAGATTACAAAGCGATTGCATTGAAAGCCGGGAAAGATCGAACCTCTATCCTGGGGAGTATTCTTTTATTCAACCTCCACGAGCATGCGGATTTTACACAAGTTTCTAAGGAAATTTATGATCTGGCAGAGAAGGAAAAACTGGTAATCTCTGTTGCATCTATCGACGAAATGATTCATGCAAAAGAGCTTGAAAATCAGGCAACCATGGATGCCATCTATCATTTATTTGTTTTGCTTTTGGTTGTAACGGTTCTGACGATTGTTTGTCAACAGGTGGTTCTATTTATAAAAAATGCCAAAGAATATGAAATTATGTATGCGGTTGGTATGTCAGATGATGGAATTATCGTTACCATGGGAATCGAAAACCTAATGAAACTGATAGTGGCGTTGTCGATTTCTGTTGCTGTTATTTGCAGTTATGTTCTGATCATGATTGATCATGGTGCTAATCCCGACTGGATCAAAGAAATCCTGAGAAAAGTTCTTTTTGAAAGAACGGTTCCATTCGTGGCTATTCTAGTATTGCTGCTTTTTTTCATTGTCACATATATTCCAATGAGGATATTCCGGTATTTATCACCCGTGGAGCTGGTAAAAGGGAAAAGTAGGAAGATTCTTTCAAAAGGTGTCAATTCTAAAAAAATAAAAGAGAAGAAGGTATTTTTTCGCGATAAGCCTTCGGATCTTTTGATGACGATAGGATTTGTGATTGTATTTATTACTCTTGTCAATTGTTCTGTCATGCTTCAGCATCTTCGGGATTCTGGCAGTTCGGTTACTTTTTTTGAGGACTATCCTTACACGGCACATTATTACATACAAAACAGGGAAGCAAATGAGGCAGAGGTCATGGAAGCGGATCAGGGGAGTGTTACCGAGCTCTTTTCTACCTTGTCCAGCCT
>CANRZB010000033.1 GCA_947644195.1 uncultured Clostridium sp. | reverse complement strand
GTTAAAACAGACCAGGAAATATAGCCTCTTGGGTTTCTTTGTGGATGATGTTTTGGTGGAAAAGCTGTCCTTTCGGGAGTTTGTGGAGAGGCTGAACCGACGTCTTTCCTTTGCCTCCCCGGGAAAGAGACTACGTTTGTGGTTATTTCTTGAGATTGCGCTATTGTTCTATCTGGCGGTGTCTGCGGGGGTTATTTACTACAGGCAGGACTTGACCGTTCGGGGATATGTACAGTCGGTGTTTGGATGGATTGCCGGGATTTGGCTGCTTTTGTTTGGGGTGTTTCTGTATTTTTGGCAAAGACGGCAGATGCAGAATGAAGTTACCAGGCAGAATATCATCCGGGCGATGAGACAGATTATACAGGGTAATTTTGCTTATGTTCTGCCAGAACAGGAAACTTCGGATGTTTTATCACAGGAATTGACAGGGATGGTCAATCAGATTGGCGGAGTTCTTGAACGCATGGTAGAGGAAAATGTTCGGAATGAGAGAATGAAGACAGAATTGATTGCCAATGTCTCCCATGATCTCAAGACGCCGTTGACTTCTATTATAAATTATGTGGATATTTTACAGGGGGAAGACCTGAAAAAGGAAGAAGTGCAAAGATATCTGCAGATCCTGGAACAGAAAGCGCTCCGTCTGAAGGTTCTGATGGAGGATTTGATTGAAGCATCCAAAGCATCCAGCGGTGCCATTGAATTGCAGATGAATTCTATTGATTTCCGGGAATTGTTATACCAGGCTGGCGGTGAATTTGCGGAGAGATTTGCGGCAGAGAAGCTGGAGATGGTCACGGAATTACCGGAGCATCCTGTCTATTTTGAAGGAGATGGACGGCGTGTCTTCCGTATCCTGGAAAACTTGTACGGAAATGTTGCAAAATATGCCATGCAGAATACAAGAGTCTACATTACCCTGGCAGAAGAAAGGGGACAGGCTTGCTTCACGATGAAGAATATTTCCTCCCAAAAGTTAAATATTACACCGGAAGAACTGACCGAGCGTTTCGTGCGGGGAGACCATGCCAGAACGACAGAGGGGAGCGGATTGGGGCTTTCTATCGCCAAGAGCCTGACCGAGTTAATGGGTGGGGACTTTGCTATATTAGTAGACGGCGATCTGTTTTGCAGTGTAGTTCGTTTTCCCCTGGTGGATATAAAGAATTCTTAATAAATGTTCTGGCAGTTCTTAAGGAATCTTAATAAAGTTCGTAACCGGATCTTAAATATTTCTTTGTATACTGTTCCTAACGTAACAGACCAAAGGGTTTTGAAAGGAAAAGGAGGAGCGTATGCAGAAAAGAAAAAAAGATGGGAATAGGATAGGGAGAGGGGGATTGCTGTTGCTGCTATGTGTTTTAACCATCGTTTTGGTGCCAAACACAGCAGCACAGGCAAAATCAAAAAACCAGGGAAAGGCCGGCCGGTCTTCTACCTGGACCTATCAGCCAAAGAACAGGACATTAACCATCACGGGGAAAGGTTCTGTGGATATTGATGATTTGAGACAGTGGGATGATGACGATGAGGGAGTGTGGCTTGGAAAAGAGGATGCCATCCTTCCTATGTTCCGCAAAATTATTTTCCGGGAAGGGATCACAGAAATTGATCAGCGCTTTTTCTGCCTGGAGAATGTGACGATGATTTCACTGCCAGCCAGTTTGCAGAAGATCAATAATGACGGATTTAATGAATATGATCTGGAGGAAATCAACGGGGCTTATGATCCATGGAGTACGACTCTTCGGACGATCAAGGTGTCTAAGAAGAGCAAAAAATTTAAAGCCAGAGGAAGCGTGTTGTTCTCAAAAGATGGTAAGACATTATACGTTTATCCTACCGGAAGAAGTGCAAAGAAGTACCGGATTCCCGGAAAGGTAACAAAAATTGGCAATAATGCTTTTATGGGGGCAGATATCCGCAAGATTGTGCTGGGAAACCGGGTTACAGTGATCGGGAAACAGGCGTTCCAGGATAGTACCGTCAGGGAAGTGATCTTTGGAAAAAGGTTGTCTAAAATCATGTACTGTGCATTTGAGAATTGCAGTTTGTCTAAAGTCAACTTTCCATCTTCCCTGACATCAATCGCAACGGGGGCATTTTACGGTTGTCCGATCACGGAACTTGTCATTCCTGCGAAGGTGACGAAGATTGGCTATCAGGCATTTGCAAAGAACAAGAAACTTCAAAAAATAGTTATTCAGGGTAATTCATATATTGAGGAGGAAGCGTTTGAAGATGTTTCCTGCTACAAAGATGAAAAAAAGAATGTCATTCATCGGCCAATCACTGTTGTATTAGGCAGGAAAATGAGTGCATCTTTAAATGCGTTGTGTGAGAGTTTGGGAAACCAGATCCAGTTCGAGGTGGAGTCAGGCAATACGAAATACTATGTCAAAGAGGGGACATTATATACAGTCAGAGGCGATCTTCCGTTGTATCAACCTAAGAAAGAAGAGGTAAAACCATCTCCGGTGTGATTTAGTTGAAAGGTATTTTTATGATAATCCAGTAAGCCGTCTTTTTTCATTTTCCCCAGTTCCTTGGAGAGTGCGCTGCGGTCCAGGTTGAGATAATCGGCAAGCTGCTGCCGGTTGAATGGGATCTGGAACGTAGTGCTTCCCGCCTTACCGGATTGCGTTGACAAATAAATCAGGAGCCTTCCTCGGATCGTTTTGGGTGTGGTACAGATAATGCGTTCGGATAGGGCTAGGTTTTTGTGCATGGAACTCTCTAACAAGTTTATTAGCAGTTGTGCATGCCAGTTGTTTCCCGCATTTTGGCTGTCCATCAGTGTGTCTGCATGGAAGAATAGTATGCGGCTGTCTTCGGCCGCAATCACATCCACCATGATCGGTTCCCGGCATAGGGCGTAGACTTCAGCAAAAATTCCCCCGGCAGCAATATTGGTTAGGATGCTTTTATTTCCCCATAAGTCCAGGTGTTCGATGATGATGCTTCCTGTTATTACCATTCCGATTTCATGAATAGTGTCTCCCGTATGAAAAATCGTAGAATTTTTTTCAAATTGGCGTTCTTTTGCAGAAAGAAAAGCGCACATTTCTTCAAATGCGTCTGCCTTTATATTTCGTAGTAAAGGACTGTGTATCATAATCATCCTATCCTCACTTTCGTGGTTATAACCACAGAACTGTTTTTCCTATCATACTATAATAAGCATCAGAAAAGCAAGAAGGCATGCCATATTTGCCTATCTTAAGTTACTTAAATATAGGCAAGTAAGGCAGACGATTCAGAAGGAGGAAGATCGAGATGATTCGAAAAATAATACAGATTGATGAAGAGAAATGTAACGGTTGTGGAATGTGTGCGGATGCCTGCCATGAAGGAGCCATCGGTATGGTGGATGGGAAGGCAAAGCTGCTTCGTGAGGATTATTGTGACGGGCTGGGCGATTGTCTGCCGAACTGTCCTGTGGGTGCGATTACCTTTGTGGAGCGTGAGGCAGCGGCCTATGATGAGCAGGCGGTTCTTGAGAATAAGGCGAGACAAGCCGGCCAAGCAGTCCATGTGGGCTGTCCTGGGCAGACCATCCGAAAGTTTCGCCGTGATGTGGAATCCGAAGTCCGTCAGCCTGTGGGACAGAGTTCACAGCTTGCTCAATGGCCGTGCCAGATCAAACTGGCACCTGTCAATGCGCCCTATTTTGACGGTGCAAAACTGTTGATTGCCGCAGACTGCACAGCGTATGCCTATGCGGGGATGCATGCGGAATTTATGAAAGGAAAAGTTACGCTGATCGGGTGTCCGAAGTTAGACGATGTTGATTACCGTGAGAAGTTGGAATCAATCATTCAGAACAACGATATCCGCAGTGTCACGATTGTTCGTATGGAAGTTCCTTGTTGTGGCGGATTGGAAGCTGCTGCAAAGAAAGCGCTCCAGAATAGTGGGAAATTTATCCCGTGGCAGGTTGTTACGATCACAACAGATGGTCGTATTTTGGAATAACCCATGTTCCTGAAATATAAACAAAAATATGGTTTGTGATACAAAGAATGAAATGGTTGGTCGCTGTGTGAGGATGGAAGGAAATGCGGTTGCCCTGGTAAAATTCTCTGTTCGCCTTTCATAGATCCGGTAATTTCTGGTATAATAGTTAGCATCAGAGACAAAAATGGATAAGGAGGAAGAGATGAACGTATTATCAAATTTAGAACCAGCAGAGGTATTTCAATATTTTGAAGAGATCTGTGGAATTCCCCATGGTTCGGGAAATACCAGGGCAATTAGTGATTACTGTGTGGAATTTGCCAGGAATCATGGTTTACGCTGCCAGCAGGATGCCGCCAACAATGTGATCATCTGGAAAGAGGGAACGGCGGGATATGAACAGTCTGCACCGGTCATGCTGCAGGGGCATCTGGATATGGTATGTGAAAAAGAAGCTGACTGTGACATTGACTTTGAAAAGGATGGTCTGGAGTTGCAGATAAACGACGGGGTGATTTCGGCAAAGGGAACCACGTTAGGCGGTGATGATGGAATCGCTGTGGCATATGCATTGGCGATTCTGGCATCGGATACCATTGCACATCCGCCGTTGGAAGTAGTGTTTACGGTGGATGAGGAGATCGGCATGCTGGGTGCGGCAGCATTGGATGCGTCTCCGTTGCGTTCGCGCAGGATGTTGAACCTGGATTCGGAGGAAGAGGGTTATCTTCTGGTAAGCTGTGCAGGCGGTATCGCGACCAAGGCACATCTGCCAATCAACAGGGAAACGGTTTCCGGACAACGAATTAAATTAAAGGTGGACGGATTGCAGGGAGGACATTCCGGAGTGGAAATTGACAAGGGTCGGGCAAACGCATGTCAGTTGTTGGGCAGGACATTGTATCAGATGCAGGATGATGTTACATTTCAGATTTGCTCTGTCCAGGGTGGACTCAAAGATAATGCCATTCCCAGGGAAGCAACGGCAGAACTGGTATTGACAGGAATCAAGGGAACAGAATCCGGGAATCCGGGGGGAGCCCTGTCTATTCTTTCGGAGAAAATAAAGGAATGGACAGGGATCTACCGGGAAGAATATCAGATTACCGATCCTGGTGTCTGCCTGACCTTGGAAAGCATTGGCGAAGGACCCCAGAATGATGTGGTTCGACCTGAGGAAACCACAAAGATCATGACAATGCTTCAGTGTTTGCCTGGGGGAATCCAGAAAATGAGCTTTGCGATCGAAGGATTGGTGCAGACTTCCCTCAATCTGGGAATCTTAAAAACGACAGAACGGGAGGTTACGGCATCGTTTTCCATCCGCAGCAGTGTGGAAACGGAGAAAAAAGATCTGGTTGCCAGGATTCGGTGTTTGATGGAAAGTCTGGGCGGCAGCGTGAGCAGCAAGGGAGAATATCCGGCATGGGAATATCGCCAGGATTCCCCGCTTCGTGACAAAATGATTGAGGTTTTTCGTGAACAATACGGACGGGAGCCAGTGGTACAGGCATTGCATGCAGGTGTGGAATGTGGTCTGTTTGCCGGGAAGCTTCCAGGACTGGACTGTGTATCTTATGGACCGGATATGAAAGATATCCATACTCCCAAAGAATCCATGGACGTGGAAAGTGTACGAAGAACCTGGGAATATACCTTGGAGATACTAAAGAGATTACAATAGACAACGTTGCTTTCTAAATTGGATCTTGCTATAATTGAAAGCAATAGTAAAGGAGGGTTCGCCATGCCGAAATTACATCTGGATCATGTTTCGAAGCGCTACCGCAGACGGGAATCGGTACTGGACGATGTAGACCTGATTCTGGATGGCAAGGAGTTCGTCGGCCTGTTGGGGCCGTCGGACAGTGGCAAGTCCACTTTGCTGCGTTTGATTTCGGGGATCGAAAAGGCATCTTCTGGAACCATATATTTGGATGGAATTCCGGTAGGAAAAAAGACACCTGCATCGGGCGAGGTAGCGGTGGTATTTCAAAACCATGCGCTGTATCCCCGCATGACAATCCGAGAAAATATAGCGTACAGCCTAAAATTGCATCGGCGGCCGGTCGGGGAGATACAGAAAGAGGTGGAATGGGCTGCGGATTTACTCGGTCTGACGGAACTATTAGACCAAAAGCCACGGATGGTATCTGCGGAGCAGAGGCAGGTTGCAGCTTTTGCGCGGGCAGTGGTTCGAAAACCCAAAATTGTACTGTTGGATGAACCATTTACCAATTTGGAAGCAGGAGCCAGACGTCGTATGTGGCAGATGCTGCAGGAGGTATATCGGATCTTGGATGCCACTTTTGTCTATGCGACGCATGATCCAGCAGAGGCAATGGCAATTGGAACGAAGCTAATGATTCTGCAGGAAGGGCGGATTCGGCAATGGGGGTCGCCGCAGGAAATATATGCATGTCCTGCCAACACTTTTGTCGCTGGTTTGATTGGTGTTCCGCCGATGAATTTCTGGCGGGCAAAAGTGGCTTCCGGTGAGAATAGTGCAGGTAGAGCCAGCAGTCCGACAGGTCCAGTGTATTTACATATTCAGGGAATGGGACAATATCCCCTCTCACAGGCAGGGGCAGAGCCGTTACTGAAAAATGGATATCTGGATCAGGAAATCATTATCGGTGTGCGGCCGGATCAGATTATCTTTCAGCAAGGAGGACCATTGTCTGCTGTATCCTGTTTTTATGAGATGGAGGGAACTTCCGGATACCTCTATCTGGAATCCCAGGGGATACAGACAGCAGTTCGGATAGAGCAAGAGTGTGAGTTGGAATTGGGGAAAGAAATTTCTTTTGATTTGAAAGAATCCGATCTGCATTTTTTCAATGCAGAGAGCGGAGAACGAATGGAAAGAGAATAATTCAAGCTGTGGGAAAAATGCTGGAAATTCTGCCGGACGGTATTGCCATAAAGGACACCGTGAGTATGGTACACAGACAACAAGGAAGACGGGAGGACGAACATGGAATTAGAAACGATCATGAGTAACATTACAGCCGGATTGACCGGAGATGCCCAAACCGATATTGATTATCTAAAACAACAGATCGAGAAACACCGTCATCATAAGTTTGCGCAGGAGATTACCCGTGCCTGCGGACGGCTGCTGTATCAACGGATGCCTCAGGAAGACAAAGAAGAATATCGGGTGATTATGGAACGGGAACAGATGGGGATGGAGGCAACGCTGGAGGAAATTCAGTTTGCTGTTTTTCGCAAAGATTATAAAAAGGCGGAGGAAATGCTTCGTTCCATGATCCATAAATTTGAACAAGAGGGAATGTTTCGCAATGATCAAGTAACGGAATATCATTCGTTCTATGAGCCTTTTGAAGAAGTGTTGTACCGTTTTGTGGACAGACCGAAAAAGAAATTACATAATTTGGAATTACCTTATGCACAGATCTATCATGAATATGGAATGTTGTTACTGGATCTGGGCAGATTTGCCCAGGCAAGGGGAATTTTGAAGCGTGCTGCTCAGTGGAATCCCGCCAATGCGCAGATCGCATTTGATTATATGGAAACCTATAAAAAAACCGGAGACATGGATACTTACTTCCGCCTAACGCAGAAAATATTCCACTATGCATTTCGGCGGGAAGATGTGGCCCGCTGCTATCGGAACCTGGGCGGTTATTTTGTGCATCAGAAAGAATATCAGGCAGCTATGGGATGTTATTTGATGAGTATGGATTTTGACAGGGAAGATCAATCTGCACCGTCAGAACTGTATTATATCCAGGCGGTTACCCGGAATACGGTAACGCAGCCGACCCAGGAAGAATTGGAACAATATGCGGAAAAATATGGTTTTCCCATTGGCGCAGATCCGGTTGTGTTGGGGATGGCATGGAAGATGGCGAATAAATATCTGGATTCGGAAAAATATGATGCCGCAGTCTACTATCTTAAAATTGTCTATGATTTGACGGAAGATGAAGAGGCCAAAAAGAAGCTGAGCCAGATTCCGCTGCAGGATGATTAATAAGTTGGGTCCCATCCAAAACAAGAAAGCAGATTTTTGCATAGGGAACCACAGTAGGATGATTAATATGGTAGGCCAATCCGCCGAATTGTTCTAGGAGGATCTGAGTTACAAGTTTAAAACCATCGTTTTTTTCGGAATACGATGATTTCCAGGCAGATAATTGCCAGACAGAGGACAATGATGGCGGAATATCCATGTTTTGCGTTTAGTTCTGGCATAGAGGTAAAATTCATGCCGTACCAGGCAGCGATCAATGACAGTGGCATAAATAACGTAGTAACAATGGTCAGGGTTCGCATAATTTGGTTCTGCCGCATGTCAATCCCGGTCTCATGCATTTCCCGCAGTTGGATGGAGTACTCGATTAACATCTGTACCATATCATAAAGACGCTCCACTTTATCATCCAATAACTCATAAAGCTGGGAACAATGCGGGTATTCCGGTGTTGTAATATATTTTCCAATCGTTTCACAGACATCGGACAACTGACGATAGTAGGAGCAGATCTTGGTTAAATCTTTCCGCACAATAAAAATCTGCTGTTCAAAGTGGCGTAATTCTGTTTGAAGCAACAGTCCTTCTAACTGGGACAGTCTGTCTTCATAGTTTTGCAACTTCGCAATATCATTTCGAATGAGCTGCTCCAAAAAATGATATAAAAACAGAACCGGGGAATCAATGTCCGAAATCCGGGATCGGTTAATTTCTTCAATAAGTGGACGCACAGTATCGGTGTCGTCGAAAAACCATAATTTTTCATCAATTAAGCAAAATCCAAATGTCTTTTTATTCTTGGAAGGCTTTTCCAAGTCCGGCACAGCAAAGGTGGCCAGAAATGCCTTTCCCAGACGGTCCAGTTTGCAAAATTTAATATTCATCAGACCACGGATTAATAGATCCGTCTGGTATTTTTCCAGAAACAGATCACAGAATTTTTTGGTGGACAGGATTTCAACAGAATCCATATTCCAGGTTTGGTTAGTATTCATGAATCAGTACAGCCCCTTTCTATCTGCATGGAGAGAAGTCGAAAAATGGATGGTATCTGGAATAGAGCGATGGTCAAGGTATTTCTATGCACACGTTATTCTTAGTGTTACCAGAATGATACAGAAAAAACAAAGGGAACGAAAAGAAGTCGTTTCTGTATATGGAAAATTTCAGGGAAATATCGGATAAAGTCGTGATTTGATCTGGTTAGAACGGGAATTGTATGCTATACTATAAGATAGTGTGGGGCTATTCGGGCATTTCTGCGCCCATGGGGACCCTGCTTGCTAATAATTACATGACAGGAGGACAATAGTATGGAAATCGTATGCCTGGATCTGGAGGGGGTACTGGTGCCGGAAATTTGGATTACATTCGCGGAGGTGACAGGAATACCAGAATTAAAACGAACCACCAGGGACGAGCCGGATTACGATAAACTGATGAATTACCGTATTGGAATATTGAAAGAGCATGGTTTGGGACTCAAGGAGATCCAGGATACCATTGCAACCATAGATCCGCTTCTGGGAGCAAAGGAATTTCTGGATGAGCTTCGTACCATGACACAGGTTATTATTATCAGTGATACATTTACACAGTTTGCAAAACCTCTGATGCAAAAGCTGGGGTGGCCTACGATATTCTGTAACTCCCTGGAAGTAGCACCGGATGGTGAAATTACAGGTTTTAAGATGCGTGTGGAGAATTCCAAATATACGACAGTCAAGGCGTTACAATCTATTGGATATGATACCATTGCCAGTGGAGACAGCCATAATGATTTGGGTATGATCCAGGCGAGCAAGGCCGGATTCCTGTTTAAGAGTACCGATCAGATCAAAGCAGACTATCCAGAATTGCCGGCATACGAGGAATATGATGCATTGCTGGCAGCAATTCGTTCCGTAATCGGATGTTAAGACACCGGATTAGGGAGGCATAAATTCATAACAGTATGATGGGGCAAAGAGAGATCTTTACTGTTATGACGGAGGAGATATATGAAAAAGGGGTTCAAAATTGTAGCATTATGTATCTCGGAGATTCATAATGACGATATTATTCAGATGATATATCCGTTGAACCGGTATTTGAATCAGCATGGATGGAAATTAATTGTTTTTAATACCAGTACGGATCTATATGAACAGAGTTCTTATGACCAGGGCGAGGCAGGGGTGTTCCGTCTTCTGGATTTTTCCTATTTGGACGCAGTAATTATTTATCCACGAAAAATTTACGATATGGAGACGCTGCAAAGAGTGGTGGACGATGCCCGGGAGCACCGGAAACCAGTAATTATGGTAGAGAGTGAGAAGCCGTGGCTGGGAACGATCTCTCTGGATTTTGATGAGGAAGCAGCGTTCCGGGAACTGGTAACACATTTGATTGAGGACCATCATTTTACCAAAATTAATTGTATTGGGGGATTCCGGGGGAATGATATTTCAGAGTCCAGAATTCAGGTTTTTCGGGAAACGTTATTGAATCATGGCATACCATTCGATGTGGAAAAACAGTTAGACTATGGAGATTTTTATGATGGGCCGACCAGAGCGGTGATTGAGCGTTGGATCGACCGGGGGGATCTGCCGGAGGCAATTGTATGTATCAATGATACCATGGCGGTAACTGCTTGCAAAGTTTTTCGGGAACATGGGATTCATGTGCCGCAGGACATTGTAGTGACCGGGTTTGACGGCAGTGTGCAGGAGAGATACCATTATCCGAGAATTAGTACCTGCAGGAGAGATCTGGACCGTTTCGCAGAATATACCTATGAAGTTTTGGAAGAGGGATTCCGCAATGTGGATTCGGTTGTGTCTGGCAAACCGCGTTCCGGATGGCATAGTCGTTTTATCTTTCCTTATTCCTTTACAGCTGCGGGGTCTTGCGGTTGTAAAGAGCCTTCTATGGATGTTTTTAGCCAGGATTTCGGTTTTCTTTATACGATAGAAGAGGATGACAATAGCTATCTCCGTTCTTTGAATAATATGGCAGCGTGGATGAATAATACCAGTGATATCGGAGAAATCCGTGAGTTAATCCGCAGCTATATTCCGACAGATGCATATCTCTGTCTGAACAAAGATTTTTATGAGGAACTTCCGGCGATTCATACCAAGGAAGCGCCTTTTGACAGCAAGATGGAATCGACACGGTATTTTGAAGCGGAGATTTCTGCGCCAGAAGTGACTTTCCAAACGAAAGATCTGCTGCCGGAGTGGGATCCGTTTTTGGAGGGGAATTTTCCGTTGATCGTCTTCAGTATACATAATCAGAGTCATATTTACGGATATATAGTTGCATTTGGCAAAACCCAGTCATTTGAAAGTTTTGCCCTCGGAACGAAGCGCCTGCACCGTTTTCTTACCAATATTGATATAGGGATCAGTATGTATGTGCAGCGGAAGCGGTTGGAATTCTCCAATCGAAAATTGCAGGATATTCAGAATAGTATTATTATCAGTTTCGCCGACCTGGTAGAATCCAGGGACATGTTTACCGGACAGCATATCAAGCGGACGAGCGCATATATGGAGGTTTTGGTGCGCCATATGGCGGGACTTGCCAAGTACCAGGACCAGTTGTCACAGCGGCAGCAGGAGTTGATGTGTAAAGCGGCCCCGTTACATGATATTGGCAAGATCAAGATATCAGACACGATCTTGAATAAACCGGGTAGGCTCAGCGATGAAGAATTTGAAAAAATCAAGCTTCATACGATTGAGGGTGGTAAAATTATTAACTCTACCCTGACGAATATAGAGGATAATGATTATCTGATGACCACCCATGATATGGCGCTGTATCATCATGAGAAATGGGATGGGACAGGTTATCCCTGCCAGCTTGCCGGAGAAGATATTCCACTGTGCGCACGTATTATGGCGGTAGTTGATGTTTTTGACGCATTAACCAGCAAGCGGATCTACAAGGATGCATTTTCTGCCGGGAAAGCATTTTCCATTATGCAGGAATGTAGCGGGACGCAGTTTGATGCTTCTGTACTAGCGGCATTTTTCGAGATCAGTGAGGAAGTGGAGGAAGTTTTGCGCTTGCATCAGGATGTGGTATAGGATCATTGCAACAAGTCACTCTGAATGGAGGATTACTATGAAAACATGGTTAAAAAAACTGATGACACTAATATTAGCGGTTGCAGTGGCGGGTTCTGCGGTAACGGCGGCACCGGTGCAGGCAGCCAAAGCGTACCGTGTCCCAGCCAATATGAAATGGTGGGCAGATGACAAATTTGGTATGTTTATTCATTTTGGGGCGTATTCCTATTATGGACAGGGAGAGTGGGCAATGAGTGAGCAGGGGATCTCCAAGCAGAAGTATCAGACGGAGATCGCTGCAAAGTTCCAACCGACAGACTTTAATGCGAATGAAATTGTGAAGTATGCGAAACAAGCCGGGATGAAATATATTGTTATTACTGCCAAGCATCATGAGGGATTTTCTATGTGGGATACCCAGGTTGCTAGTTTTAAGGATTATACTGGAACGAAGACGTTTAGTTTGCAGGGGTACACGGGGTTTGGCTCCACGGGCAGGGATGTTTTGCAGGAATTAAGAAGTGCCTGTCAGAAAGCGGGACTAAAGTTTGGCTTATATTATTCCATTGTTGACTGGAATCATTCTTCCCAGAAATTGGGAGGAGCGCTATCTTCTACGATGCTCTCTATGGATGCCCGGGCGAAATATATTACAGATATGAAAGCACAGCTGAAAGAGCTGGTCGACCGATATGATCCTGCTGTTATGTGGTTTGACGGCGACTGGACATATTCCGATAAAAAGCCTACCCTGGAAAACTGGTGGACGAAGTCGGATGGGGAAGATCTGTACCGTTATATGAAATCCCTGAACCCAAATCTTCTGGTTAATGAGAGGGTTTGCCGCAGCTTTGGCCTGGGGGATTTTGAATGTCCCGAACGCTCTATCCCGGTTAAAGGTTCTGTTCCTAAAAGGCCCTGGGAAACCTGCCAGTCGATGAATGATGCCTGGGGATACAAAAAGACTCTGGAAAAGTCGTATTATCCGGTTAAGAATCTGATCCAGGATCTGGCCATGGTTGCTTCCGAGGGTGGTAACTATCTGCTGAATATCGGACCGAAAGGGAATGGGCAGATGACAGATGGCAGCAAAAAGGTCTTGCGTGGCATTGCAAAATGGATGAAGAAGAATGGCACCAGCATCTATAAAGTATCAGCCAGTCCGTTTAAGAAAGACCCCTCCTGGGGAACCTATACGAGAAAAGGTAAAACGCTCTATGCCCATGTTTATCAATGGCCGAAAAAAGGAAAATTGGTCATGAAACGGTATCAAAAGAAAAAGATCAAAAAGATTACGGTTATGGGGAAGGGCAAGAAGCTGAAATACAAAATCAAAGGAAATAAAGTGACGGTATCTGTGCCAAAGAAGGCGCCGGACAAAAGGAATACGGTTCTGGTAGTGCAATATCGCTAAAAATCTTAGAATGAAAAAATAGGAGATGCAGTTTGCGTGATTATGGCAACAGCATCTCCTGTTTTTCTAAAAGTATTTTGTCCTATTTTATTTTTGCTGGTAGTCCAGTGCTGCTCCGACAAATCCTTTAAACAATGGATGTGGCCTGTTCGGTCTGGACTTGAATTCAGGATGTGCCTGGGTTGCGATAAACCAAGGATGATCGGAGATCTCGCACATTTCCACGATCCGTCCGTCCGGTGACAGTCCGGACAGTTGCATGCCGCCGGATTCCAGATCCTTGCGGTAGTAGTTATTGACCTCATAGCGATGGCGGTGTCGTTCGGTGATTTCTGTCTCGTTGTACAGTTTCTGTGCCAGAGATCCCTCTGTCAGGGTACATGGATAGGAACCCAGACGCAATGTGCCACCGATATCTTCCACACCGTCTTGATCTGCCATCAGATGAATGACGGGATGGGTGGTCTGCGGATCTAGTTCAATACTGTGTGCATCGTTAAAACCACAGACATGGCGGGCAAATTCTACGATAGATAGCTGCATGCCCAGACAGAGCCCCAAATAAGGGATCTTGTTTTCGCGGGCATAGCGGATGGCAGTCAGCATGCCGTCCGTTCCGCGGTCCCCAAATCCGCCGGGAACCAGGATACCGCTGACATCCCCCAGTTCTTCCTCTACATTATCCGCATGAATGGTCTCTGAGTCTATCCATTTGATATTGACATTTGTCTTGTGGGCTAGTCCACCGTGTTTCAAGGCTTCTACCACACTGATATAGGCATCGTGCAGAGAAGTGTATTTACCGACTAACGCTACAGTCACATCTTTTTCAAGATGTTTCAGTGTGTCTACCATATTCTGCCATTCCTGCATGTCTGGTTTTGGACAATCCAACTGTAGGCATTGGCAGGCGACATCTGCCAAATGTTCCTGTTCCATAGCCAACGGCGCTTCATATAAGGTTTCCACATCCAGATTCTGCATGACACATTTGGTAGGAACATTGCAGAATAAAGCAATTTTATCTTTAATCCCCTCTTCTAACGGGCGTTCTGTACGGCAGACGATGATATCCGGCTGGATACCCATTCCCTGCAGTTCTTTGACGCTGGCCTGGGTTGGTTTGGTCTTCATTTCACCGGATGCGCCCAGGTAAGGGATCAGGGTAACATGAATCAGGATGGCATTTTCGTGTCCAATATCATGCTGGAACTGACGGATGGATTCCAGGAACGGCTGGCTTTCGATATCGCCGACCGTACCACCGACTTCGATAATTGCAATCTGGGTCTCCTTGCATCCGTCGTTGCGGTAAAAACGGCTTTTAATTTCATTGGTAATATGAGGGATTACCTGTACTGTGCCGCCGCCAAAATCGCCGCGCCGTTCCTTGGATAATACCGACCAGTAAACTTTACCGGTGGTAACATTGGATTGTTTCGTCAGACTTTCGTCGATAAAACGTTCATAATGTCCCAGATCCAGATCGGTTTCGGCACCGTCGTCTGTCACAAATACCTCTCCATGTTGTACCGGATTCATCGTACCTGGATCAATATTGATATATGGATCAAATTTTTGCATTGTAACGCTGTAGCCACGCATTTTCAATAACCTTCCCAGTGATGCTGCCGTAATGCCTTTGCCCAGGCCGGAAACAACACCACCGGTAACAAATACGTATTTGACTGCCATGAATATATCCTCCTTCGTAGTGTGTTTTGTGTCTGCCATGTATGATTTTTACAGAGATGAACACAATAACTTTATCTAAAAACCAATATTAAACTATTATACCTCATAAATGTAGTTTAGTACAATATTTTTTCGGGAAAAATTTATCTGTGTCCTTTAGAAAAATTTAGGGAAAATCACAAAAATTTCAGACATAACTACAGGGGCTTATATTGATTTCTATGGCGAGTAGCCGTATAATTATATTGACATAGGACACTCACAGAGGAGGGAATCGTGGATAACAATCAAATGGACAGAAATAATCGTGGAAACGATCAAAATAAAAAAGAGAACAGGCGGGGGATTATTATTTGCCTGATTATTGCATTGGGCGTGTTTCTCGTTTTTTCTTTTATGAACAGGCAGGTGGAAAAGGCTTCCAAAAAAGAAATTACCTATGACCAATTTATTCAGATGTTGGATGATAATGCAGTGAAATCTGTGGTATTATCTTCGGACCGAATTACCATTACGCCGAAAACCCAGTCGAATAACCTGTATAAGATGACATACTATACCGGGATCATATCTATGGACTATTCGCTGGTTAGTCGTTTGAACAAAGCGGGTGTGGAGTTTTCCAAGGAATTGGGCAGTTCTTCTTCCGGGATCCTGTATATGTTTGTATCAACGATCCTTCCATTTCTGTTGTTGTGGGTCGGTTTATTTTTTGTTTTCCGTATGATGTCGCGGAATTCCGGCGGAATCATGGGCGTTGGTAAAAGTACGGCCAAAATGTATGTTCAGAAAGAAACTGGGGTGACGTTCCAGGATGTTGCAGGGCAGGAAGAAGCAATGGATTCTTTGAATGAACTGGTGGATTTTCTGCACAATCCCCAGAAATATACAGAGATTGGCGCAAAGCTGCCCAAAGGAGCATTGTTGGTTGGCCCTCCGGGAACTGGTAAGACATTGCTTGCCAAGGCAGTGGCGGGAGAGGCGCATGTGCCGTTTTTCAGCCTGTCGGGTTCAGATTTTGTCGAAATGTTTGTCGGCGTCGGGGCTTCCCGTGTGCGGGATTTGTTTAAGCAGGCGCAGTCTATGGCACCATGTATCATCTTTATCGACGAGATTGATGCGATTGGAAAGAGCCGGGACAGCCAGTATGGTGGAGGAAACGATGAGCGGGAGCAGACGCTGAATCAGTTGTTGTCTGAAATGGATGGATTTGACAGCTCCAAGGGTCTGGTAATCCTGGGTGCAACGAACCGCCCGGAGATTCTGGACAAGGCGTTGCTACGTCCGGGTCGGTTTGACCGGCGGATTATCGTAGAAAAACCAGATCTGCGAGGCCGAATTGATATTCTCCGCGTGCATGCCAAGGATGTATTGATGGATGAGTCCGTGGATTTTGAAGAAATTGCGTTGGCAACCAGCGGTGCGGTGGGCTCGGATCTAGCGAATATGATTAATGAAGCGGCGATTATGGCAGTTCGCGCCGGCAGACGGGTAGTCAGCCAGCGGGATTTATTTGAGGCTGTGGAAGTGGTAATCGCCGGTAAGGAAAAGAAAGACCGGATTTTAGGAAAAGAGGAAAAACGGATTGTTGCATATCATGAGGTGGGACATGCCCTGGTAACCGCTTTGCAAAAACATGCGGAACCGGTACAGAAGATTACGATCGTACCGCGTACCATGGGTTCCCTGGGATATGTGATGCAGGTGCCAGAGGAAGAAAAGTACCTGATGAGTAAGGAGGAAATTCTTACCCGAATTATTACTTTATTTGGTGGACGTGCTGCGGAGGAAATCGTGTTTGATTCGATTACTACCGGCGCATCCAATGATATAGAGAAAGCAACATCTTTAGCGCGCTCTATGGTGACGCAGTACGGCATGTCGGATCGGTTTGGATTGATTGAACTGGAATCGGTACAGAGCCGGTATTTGGATGGGCGTACTGTGCTTAACTGTGGGGAGGCAACGGCTGCTGAAATCGACCAGGAAGTGATGCGAATTCTACGGGAATGTCATGATAAGGCCAAAGCATTGTTATCCGAGGACAGAAAGTCTTTGGATGAGCTGGCAGAATTTTTGATAGAACATGAAACCATTACCGGTAAGGAATTTATGAAGATCTTCCGTAAGGTGAAAGGGATCCAGGAGCCGGAGGGTGACCGTTTTGATTTGATGGTTCTGGATGTAGACGGAACGCTGACCCGGTCAGACAGAACGATTTCTGACATGACCAGGGATGCCATTGTCGAGGCACAAAAGAGAGGTAAAACCATAGCCATTGCATCTGGCCGTTCGATTGCCGGAATCCGAGGAATTGCATCTGGAATTTCTCTGGAGGAATATGGAGGCTATATTATAGCGTATAATGGAACGACCATTATTAATTGCAAAACGGGAGAGTGTATTTTCAATCAGACCATACCGAACGCATTGATTCAGCCGGTGTACGAGGCGGCACTGGAGTTGTCCGTCGGAATTATGGCATACAATGATGCGGCAAAGGAATTGATCGTCGCAAACGGAGTGACTTCGTATGTGAGAGCGGATGCGGAAGCCTGTCGGGTGTCTTTACGTGAAGTAGATCATTTTATGAGGGCAGTTCAGGCGCCGGTCAACAAAATTTTTGTGTCGGGCGATCCAGAGCGGATGAAAGAAGTAGAACGTATTCTTCAGAGAAAGTTTGGAGCCCAGTTGAATATTTTCCGCTCAGATCCTTATTATGTGGAATTATTGCCGAAGTATATTGATAAAGGCGTGGCAGCGGATAAACTGGCAAAACATTTGGATATATCCAGAGAACGTGTGATCTGTGTGGGTGACAGTTATAATGATCTGCCAATGCTGCGTTTTGCCGGCATGGGTGTTGCGATGGGGAACGCAGCACAGGAGATTCGGGAACAGGCGGATTATGTGACGGCTGCAAACGACCAGGACGGTATTGTGGAACTGATTGACAAGTTTATGACAGAAAGGAAAGAAGAAGAAAAGGACGAAGAAAGCTAGGGGGAATAGCAATGAACAGTCGTACAGAAGAAAACTATTATTTAGCGCGATTGTTGGACGAAGACGATAAGGGTGTTTTGGAGAGGGAAGCCCGGTTTAATCAAATTATGATGATGTATTCTTGTGGGATTAGAGAGGTCACGACGAAGTTAGAGATACTAAACGATGATTTAAAAGCGAGATACCAGAGGAATCCGATTCACAGCATTAAATCCAGAATCAAATCTCCCGTCAGCATCGCTAAAAAATTGAAGAAACGGGGGGTTCCGGTCTGCATTGAGTCAATCCAGGAGCATTTGAATGACGTAGCTGGCGTCCGTGTGATTTGTTCGTTTATTGACGATATCTATACGATCACGGAAATGCTGACTTCGCAGACGGACATTACCCTCGTTAAACTGAAGGATTATATTGAAAAACCAAAATCAAATGGATATCGTAGTCTGCACCTGATTATTGAGGTTCCTGTATTTTTTGCGGACCGTATGCGCCCCATGCGGGTGGAGGTGCAGATTCGTACCATCGCTATGGATTACTGGGCCAGTCTGGATCATCAGCTTCGGTATAAGAAGGATGATTTGGATGAGCAAGTTCTATTGGAGATGGAAAGGAAACTGAAACATTGTGCCGATGTTATATCCGAAACAGACATGGAAATGTTGGATATTCGAAAAAATATTTATGGTTTTCGAATTTGATCTGGCAAGTTGATTTCGCTGGAATCATTGGAAACAGAAGAAGTAAGTTTGGAACAGATGCAGAATCATAAGGAAATGAGATTCCAGATGAATCAGAGAAACAGGAGAGAAGACAATGAAGCGCTTTATCAGACGGAACATAAAACATATCATTACGGCTCTCCTGTTTGTCGTGTTTTTATGTAGCGCCATCGGAGGAATCCGTATTCGCTCTGTGCAGGAGGTAAGACGGGAGGCACAGGAATTGGCGGGGATCGGGGTAACTACATCCCCGGATTCGGAGAAAAATGAGCAGGAGCAGGTAAATAATCTGCCAGGTGATATGCCTCAGACGGATCCCACGGTGGAATCTTCGTCGTCTGCGACTCAGACGGATGGATTGGGACAGAATGGGACAACAGGGGAGGCACAAAATGATTCCTCTGCAAGCAAGCAGAATTCCACCGGGGAGAATGGTAAGGCATCGACAGGAAAGCAAAAGTCTTCCGGGGAGAATGGTAAGGCATCGACAGGAAAGCAGAAGTCTTCCGGGAAGAGTGGTAAGTCTTCTACGGGAAAGCAGAAGTCTTCCGGGAAGAGTGGTAAGTCTACCAAGGAAAAACAAGGTTCTGGTCAGAAACAGTCCTCAGGAACGGTTTCCTCCGGGAGGAAAGTTTCGGATGGAAGTGGTACAAAGCCGGACCGCTATCATACCGATCCGGTGCCTGCGGGAAAGCCGGAGCCGATCAATCCAGGGGATCAGTCTGTCAACGGGAAAAAGCGATTTTATGTCTATCTCAGTATTGACGTAAAGACAATTTTGGATCATAAAAGTGATCTGAAACAGGGACTAGAGAAATATGTGCCGGAAGATGGTTGGATTCTGCCCAAAACCAGGGTTTTGTGTTATGAGGGAGAAACTGCATGGGATGTGATGTCCAGGGAGTGTAAAGCCCGGGGGATTTCTGTGCAGTCCACCTATACGCAGTTCTATGGCTCTGTCTATATGGAGGGGATCCATCATATTGGAGAATTTGACTGCGGGGCTACCTCCGGTTGGGTCTATGAGGTGGACGGCTGGATTCCCAATTATTCTTCTTCCCGTTACGTGATGGCGGAGGGTGAATACCTGCGATGGCGTTATTCCTGTGCAGGTTTTGGATCGGATTTGGATGGAATCGTAAAGCGTTAGGTGGAAACGGTATAGCTCATGTGGAATGGGTGGACTAACAGTGTATTGGTGTTTAAGGAGGATGGAAGTGATGATTATGAGGAAACATCCTCTGACAGAATTTCTCAAATATATCATTTGGTTAATCTTGCTTGCAACCACGCATCATCCTATGATTCTTTTGCTCTGTCTGGTTACGGTATGTGGTATTCGGGGCAGGAAATTTTGGAAACAGATTCCAATGGATGTCATGATCATTGGTGTTACGGTGTTGGTCAATCTTCTGACAAACCACCGGGGAGAGACCGCTCTCTTTTATCTGAATGACAATGTGGTTACGCTGGAATCTATCGTATACGGGGGGATTCTTGGTCTCCAAATCGTTTTATTGATTCATGTCTCTGCTATTTTCAGCCATAGAATGACAGCGGACAAGATCGTGGTAGTGACCGGGTGTCTGTCGCCCTCTTTGGCAATTCTTATTTCTATGGCCATTCGAAATCTGGAACGTTATCGCAATAAAATTCAGGAAATCTATCGTTATCAGAAATGTGAGAGCCGCAGTGAACAGGTATGGGAACGTTTTTTTCAGGCAATCCGCACGGTTTCGATTATGGTAAATTGGGCACTCGAAAATGGATTGGAGCTTTCGGATTCCATGATTGCAAGAGGGTATCAGAGTGGAAGAAGAACCAGTTATGCACCTGTACGCTTTTTGGGACAGGATTTGGTGGAATGTGCCGCCCTGTTTCTTTTTGTGTTACTGTGGGAATGGGGACAACCATTTACGATGATTTCCCCGTATCTTCAGGTTGGAAACAGTCTTTGGTGGTCAGTTTGTACCGTGGGATTTCTGGGTTATGTTTTGACGGAGGAAAAAAATGAAGATCGATATCAGGAAAAAAACAATATCCGGAAGGGAAATTCTACACGATGTGTCTCTGCAGATTGGTAGTGGGATTACGCTGATTGTGGGTGATAGTGGATCCGGGAAATCTACGCTGCTGCGCGAGATGGTGCCGGGAATATCGGTTGTCGGGGAGCGGGAAGGATCGGTACAGTTTCAGGGACAGGATATCGCTTCTCTCAAACCGGGAATCATTGGTTTTGTATCCCAGCACCCGGACAACCAGATTGTATGCGATACCGTTTGGCACGAGCTGGCATTTGGCCTGGAATCACTGGGAACGCCGACTACCGTGATGCGGAACCGGGTGGCGGAGATCAGCACGTATCTTGGGATGGAGAGCTGGTTCATGAAACGAGTGACGGAATTGTCCGAGGGAGAAAAACAGAAGCTGTTACTCGCCTCCGTTTTATGTATGACGCCGCAAGTTATCATTATGGATGAACCGACTTCCATGTTGGATCCGATTGCGGCCAGGAATTTTTGGGAATTGGTCATACGTCTTCGCAGGGAATCGGAAATCCGTTTTATTGTAGCGGCACATGATACGGAATATATCTATGATTATGCCGACGATATTGTTACCTTACAGCGGGGAACCATTGTGGCGGAGGAACACGAAAACAGCCTGCCGGAACGGGAAAAGATTAAACGGTATGGCGGGGGATTTACCGAAGAAGAGATTGCTGCAAATGAGGTGTTCCCTCCTGCCAGAGAGACCAAAGTGGTGCAGACATTGCGGGATCTTCGGGGAGATTATGAAGGACAAGCGGTGCTGGCTGTTCGGACATTAGAAATCCATGAGGGGATCAATGCCTGGATTGGACCAAATGGTGCGGGAAAATCTACGTTGGGTAAGGTGCTGGCAGGATATTTTGGGAAAAAGAGACTGCCGAACCTGGTTATGATGCCGCAGGATGTCCTGACAATTTTTACGAAAGAAACGGTACGTCAGGAGTTGGATATGGAAGCCGATATTCCACCGGAGATGGAAACATTATGTGGGGATCTTCTGGACAGGCACCCATTAGATTTGTCTGGTGGGGAGCAGCATGTGGTTGCTGTCTGCAAGTTTCTACTCAAGGGTGCGGATTACCTGATTCTGGATGAGCCGACCAAGGGAGTGGATTACCGCTGGAAGAAAGCAATGGAAAAGCTGCTTCGGGACTATGCGCGTAGACAGACCATTATTTTGATTACCCATGATTTGGAACTGGTGGGAGATCTTGCGAATTATGTGGTATTTCTGTTTTATGGCAATGTGGCATCTATGGGAGAGCCGCATCAGGTGTTCCAGCAGAATGTTTTTTATAAGCCTTATATCAGTCGTCTTAATCCACGCTTCATATCAAAGGAGGAACTGGTGTGAAAAATTTTCTCATGGATCATTACTATCTGGCGGCCGTTTGCGTTATATTGCTGGGTATTTGGACACTCCTGGCCTGGTGTGGGAGAAAACTGCAGGCGAAAGAAGTTGTGGTTCTGGTTTCGCTCAGCGGAATTGCCGTAATCTCCAGATTTGCTTTTTTTTGGTCGCCTCAGTGCAAACCTATGACCGCTCTGGTTTTTATCTCTGGTTCTGTTTTTGGCCCTCTTTCGGGGATGTTGGTAGGCGTTTTGTCCGCATTTTTATCGAATTTTGTTTTTGGGCAGGGTCCTTGGACCCCTTTTCAGATGCTGGGAATGGGGATCGTTGGTCTGATCGGCGGGTACCTGCACACGGACCGGAAGTGGCTGGCTTCTATTGTCAGTTTTCTAGCGGTGGTTGGTCTGTATGGGCCAATTGTTAATTTTGCTTCGTATCTGATGATGAATCAGACGATGAATTTCAAGGGGTTTTGGATGATTGAACTGTCTGGCCTGCCCTTTGATTTGGTACATGCGGTTTCTACGGTAGTCTTTTTATTCTTTCTATGGAATCCCATGCGGGGAAAACTCATGCGATTTAAAACTAAATATCGGATCTTACAGAGATAAACGGGCAAATTAATTCTTGACAGAGGGAATGAGGCGTGTTATGTTATAACCACATTACACAAGTAATGTGGTATGGTGGAATGGGAAAGCGGAAGGAATGTTTCAGAGACCTTGCCGGGAGGTGGATGCGTGAAAATTGATTTTAATAACGTCGTACCCATATATATACAGATTGCGAATGGAATTGAAGATGATATTTTATCGGGAAGACTGGCAGCGGGGGATCATTGTTATTCCCAGGTGGTGATTGCCAGGGAACTGCATATCAATCCGGCGACTGCGGCGAAGGGGATACGGCTGCTGGTGGAGAGAGGCGTGTTGGAAAAGGTACGCGGGCAGGCAATGACAATCCGAGAAGATGCGGTGGAGCTGATTAAACAGCGAAAAACGCAGGAAACCTTGACTGATATGATCGAGGCATTAGTGCAGGAAGCAAAAAAACTGGGTATTTCACAGGAGGAATTGATACAGAAAATGGAGGAGAGGTATCAGGGGCGTTGATGTTATTCGCTAGTCAGATTGTATGTTTTTATGTTGTTGGAGGAAGATGATAGCTGTCAGAGATTGACATGGAATCACAGGAGAATAATACAGTGATGAGAGGAGAAAAGAGATGGGCGAGTATTCCATTCAGGTAAATCATTTACAGAAGAAATATGGCAGGAAACAGGCGATCCGCAATTTGGATCTGGAGTTACACAGGGACCAGATCATTGGATTAATTGGTGCTAATGGCAGTGGAAAAACGACGTTTTTCAAGATGTGTGTCGGTTTGGAAGAAATTACAGCAGGGAATATTCGTATTTTGGATGGGGATCCCTGGAAAGATCTTGCAGTGCGCAGTGAAATTATTTATTCCATGCATGATCTGCCAGTCTCTCCGACGGAAAAACTGAAAAGTATCCTGCAGTGCTATGAGATTGCATTTCCGCATTTTGATTGCGATTTTGCAATAAAGATGGCGGATCTGTTCGAACTGCCTTTACGGAAGAGCTGTAAGCAGTTGTCACAGGGGATGAAGAGTTTGTTTCATTTTCTGTGTGCCATGGCAACCCGTTGTCAGGTTACTTTGATGGATGAGCCGTTTATCGGCATTGATATTGAGAAGCGAAAGATGGCTTATGAGATTTTGCTGCGGGATTATATGGAACACCCACGTACTTTTCTAATTTCCAGCCACAATCTGGCAGAGTTAGAGGGTGTGCTGTCGGAAATGGTTTTGATTCACCAGGGTGAGCTGGTGTTTTATCAGGACATGGATCTGGTACGGGAGATGCTTTGTCGAGTAAAGGGATCCCCGCAAGCCGTGCAGGAATTGGCAGAAGGGCAGCTAAAGGAACAGATTATCTGCCGGGAATCGGGGGAACTGGGGGATACGTTGATTTTGCGGGGACCAGCGGACAATGATCTGGCGAGGAGGGCAAGATCGTTAGGATTAGAGATAGAGTCTGTTTCACCAGAGGATGTCTGTGTGTATTTTACCGCATCTGGCAGAGAAAAACAGTTGGATACACTGTGGGAACAATAGAGGGAAATGTAAATTTTGCCTTTGCCGAAAAGATCTGCGTGATGTGATCTGTCCTGATGAATGGAAATAGGAAATGGTGCAGGAATAGAAATGGTGTAGGAGAATGGAGGATACTTATGGAGCAGAATGATCAAAGGAGAAAGAGAAAAGAATTTTTAACTAATGTCCACCAACAGTTGCAGATTAATTTAATCCAGCAGAAAAGCAGAGGGATTGGTTCGGTGAGTACGCCAGCGTTTTATGTATTATTTTTGACAGTGCTTGCCGCGGTGACATTTTATATCTCGAAAGAAGTGGAATATTTTTCTGTATTCAATGGATACAGTGGCTTTATCTGGATTGGGATTGGGTGTATTCTGGTTCCGTCGCATCAGATGTTTCGTAATGATGCTATTAGTATGTATCCGGGGAATGTCATTACTAGATATCTGGGACGAATTCTGGCAGATCATCTCCAGATGTTCTTCTATATTCTATTTGTTGGTTTGTTGTATGTGATGCAATGTGGATTGTTTTGGCTTTTTTTGCAGGGAAAAACAGGGGTAGATGTTTCGGTTATATTTGATCCCCGGTATTTAGTGGTAGGATTATTACGATTTAGTGCATATTCTATGGCGTTATATGGCGGTTTTGCTTTGTTTTGGGCCCTGGAGGCCAGGTTTGGGATTCGATTTCATATCGTCTTTTATGCAGGACTATTGTGCCTGGTGTGCTACTGGGTTCTGGTTCATCCGAAATTTTTGACAGGGATCGGACGATGGATGCAGGGAAAGCATAAGGCGTTATTTCCCTATCTAAGTGTCTTTGTGTTGATCTGGCTGGTGTGCATTGTGGCTGCTGGTATTGTGGCCTGTTATGTGCGTAGCTGGAAGATTGGGCAAAAGGCAAATTATATCGGAATTCTAGTTGCGGTGTTAACTTTCTTTTGTATTCTTGTTGTGAGTAACACTATGATTTCGGTTGAATTCGATACGAGCGAAGCTGAGCTGGAAAGCGGAGAGGCAGATAATAGGATGCCATATGAGCCAGTGTATGGAACAGAAGATTTGTACAGTAGCATTTTGATTCGTTTACCGGAAAATAATGACTATAGTATGGATGAGGACATGGTTGACGTGATCAATGCCGCCAGTGGGAAGAGGACCGGGAGCTTACATGGATACATTAATAATGCGGACAATATTGGTTTTAACATAGGAAGGAAATCTGAGGCGTCGGATATGGGGATACCAAAAGAAATTGATCTATCTGGAATCGATGAGGAACATGGGATGTTAATTTATCAATGTTATGATGTTCGCATCAATGGAAGGGATGTTTATCGTGATCTTATGGGAGATTTACAAAAAAATCTTCGTCAGACAGAGGATCGGAGTAAGATAAAATTAGAGTATATCGGGGACTTAAAATGTATTGTGTGCTTTGAATTTTTTCCATCTGCGGATCGTTTTCTTTATCATGGCAGCCGTGATTTGACGATGAAAGAATATCGTGACAGGCAACCGTATTTCATGACTACGTTGTTGGTAAGCGATGCATGTTATGAGACATTCGAAGCAGAGTGGGAGAAAGAAGCGGATCAATAGATTTTTCCTTGTCCTAATTCTGTGCCAGAAAAAAGGAAAAGCTGGGAAAACCTTGGAAAAGCACGGACGCGCCTATGCCTGCATAGAATAAAGGGAGATCTGAAAAAGAGGTTCACCAGTGTGCAGTCTTTTCAAAAACCCCTGAGTGCCAAAGAGGAACAGGAATATCTGAAGCGGTGTAAGGCGGGCGATCGTCAGGCAAGGGACTGCTTAATTGAGAGAAATCTTCGTTTGGTGGCATATATCGCAAAGAAGTATCAGGCGAATGAACGAGAAATGGATGATTTGATTTCGATCGGTACGATTGGCCTGATTAAAGGAATTGACAGTTTCGATGGTTCGAAAAATATCCGACTTGCCACCTATTGCGCCCGATGTGTGGATAACGAAATCCTCATGTATCTCAGAGCAAACCGAAAGACAAGAAATGACGTATATCTATATGATTCGATTGGGTCGGATAAAGAGGGAAATGAAATTAATCTGATGGATATTCTGGAGTATGAGGATGAAGATGTTGTGGAAAAGGTTGTCCGGCAGGGAAACCTGGGGAAGTTGGAAGGGTATATTCAGGATACTTTGACCCCCAGGGAATGGGAAATCTTAAAAATGCGTTATGGATTAAAAGGAGAAGAAGAAAAAACACAACGGGAAATCGCAGCAATCTATGGGATTTCCCGTTCTTACGTTTCCAGGATAGAGAAAAAAGCATTGGAGAAACTGCGAAGACGCTACGAGGATTCTGTATAAGAAATATTTAGGAAGAAGATAGGATGGTAGGATCTGACCGTTACGTTTTACTTGATCGTTGGGTGATGGTTGGGTAAAGTATTTTTTTGTTGTTTTATAGGGATGGATATGCTAAAATCATAGTAATTGTGGCGGGCGGGAGAGATACGATGGGGGAACGAAATGGAAAGGATGAAACAGAATGACATTTATCAGGGAATACAAAGAGGGAAATAAATTTTTTGGAATCTATTTATGTAAATCGAAGCAGATCTTGAAAACGAAGGCGGGTAAAACATACTATTCCTTGATATTGCAGGATAAAACGGGGATTATTGACGGTAAAGTCTGGGAACTGACGAACGGTATCGCAGAGTTTGAAGCATTGGATTTTATTATGGTGGACGGCATGGTTACGACATTCCAAGGAAGCCGACAGGTAAATATAAACCGAATCCGCCAGGCACAGGAGGGAGAATTTGACCCGAAAGAATATATTCCTGCTTCCAAATATGACATTGAGGAGATGTACGAACAGCTAAAAGGTTATGTTGCCAGTGTCAAAGAACCGCATTTGTATCGTCTATGTGAAATGATCTTTATAGAGAATAAAGAGATTATAAAATGTTTTAAGGAACATTCTGCGGCAAAATCAGTACATCATGGATTTATCGGTGGATTGCTGCAACATACGCTGGCGGTAACAAAGTTATGTGATTATTTTGCTGCGAATTATGAGATTTTGGACCGGGATCTTCTGATTACTGCAGCTATGTTCCATGATATTGGAAAATTGTATGAATTGTC
This sequence comes from uncultured Clostridium sp., assembly GCA_947644195.1. Lineage (GTDB taxonomy): Bacteria > Bacillota > Clostridia > Lachnospirales > Lachnospiraceae > Butyribacter. The sequence goes on along the minus strand of CANRZB010000033.1, from coordinate 16,480 downwards.
ATCCTTTCCATCGAATGAATACACCGATGATGGTCAGCTTTTGGGACATATCTTTCTCGGAGCTGAATGGATTGGAAAATGGATTCAGGAAATTCCAGGATTTCCAGTTGTTTTGGCATCCGAATTAAGACACTGCATTTTGGCGCATCACGGAGAACTGGAATATGGTTCCCCAAAAAAACCATCCATTGCGGAAGCAATGGTCTTAAATTTTGCGGACAATGCAGATGCTAAATTACAGACAACGACAGAGTTATATGAGAAGTCGGATCCCACCTTAGCGTGGCTGGGATTTAATCGGCTGTTGGATTCGAACATCCGTCAGAGCTCCGGTTATCTGGAAAAGCGTAAAATTGAGAAATAAGGTTGTGGCAGCGGCGCGCTGGTTGGTCCGCTGCCATTTTTCTTTCATGATAGGCACCATAGGAAATGGAATTGTAAGTATGGAGAGTAGAATCTATGGCAAAGAAACGAATCAAAAAATCGGAGAAACAAGTGAACAGAGAAGGACGAAAGCTTTGGAAAAAGAATGAAGAAGTCATCATCGACATCGAGGATCTGGGATCAGCAGGGGAAGGAATTGGACGGGCTGACGGATATACTCTGTTTGTTAAGGGAGCGCTGCCGGGAGAGAAGGTCCGCGTTGGCATCATGAAAACCAAGAAAAATTATGGCTATGCACGGCTGATTGAACTCTTGCAGCCTTCCCCCGACCGGGTCGAACCAGTCTGTCCAGTTTCCAGGAAATGTGGTGGCTGTCAGTTGCAGCATTGTAGCTATGAGCGTCAATTGCTGTGGAAACAGGAGAAGATTTTATCGTGTCTGCAAAGAATTGGTGGACTGGATATCAGATTACCGAATACGATGGCGCAGAGCCAGGATACTCAGGCAGAGACGGAAGCGCAGAAGAAATCGACCGTTTTGGAGGAACCCGGCAGACAGGATCATGGGATGAGACAAGGTGACAGTACGGTGGAGTCTGTGGTTATGGAACCGATCTTGGGGATGGATCAGCCCTATCACTATCGAAATAAGGCACAGTTTCCTGTAGGATATGACAAGGAGGGGAAGCTGGTTGCTGGATTTTATGCCGAACATACGCACCAGGTAATTCCACATACAGATTGTTTGATCCAACATCCATGCAACCGTGTCATATTGGATACCGTGCTTACGTTTATGGAGCAATATCAGATCACCGCATATCAGGAGAATACCCATACTGGGTTGGTACGCCATATAATGATCCGTGTCGGGAAAGCAACCGGACAGGTTATGGTTTGCCTGGTGATTAATGGCGCAACCATTCCACATTCGGCAGAATTGGTACAGGCATTGTTGGAATGTCAGAGCTCTCTGCAGATCACAAGTATCTGCCTGAATCGGAATGAAGAGATAACCAACCGTATTTTGGGGGATTATATTGTCCCATTATATGGACAGGACTACATTGAAGATCATATTGGAAATATTCGGTATCGGATCTCGCCGTTGTCTTTTTATCAAGTCAACCCGGATCAGACCAGACGGTTGTATGAGACAGCCTTGGAATATGCAGATCTGCAAGGGGGAGAAACCGTCTGGGATTTGTATTGTGGGATTGGCACGATTTCTTTATTTTTATCTCAAAAAGCGGAGCAAGTTTATGGGGTTGAGATTGTCCCCCAGGCAGTGCAAAATGCAAAAGAAAATGCCAGGTTAAATCAGATTTCCAACGCAGAGTTTTATGTCGGTGCAGCGGAGAACGTTGTGCCACAGCTATTTGAGACAAGCGGAGGAAGCCTCCAAGCGGATGTTGTGGTTTTAGATCCACCGCGGAAGGGCTGTGAGGAAAAACTCCTGGAAATCGTGGTGCAGATGGAACCGGAGAAGATTGTGTATGTGAGCTGTGATCCGGCGACGCTGGCTAGAGATTTGAAGTATTTGTGTGGACGGGGGTATGCGTTGAAGCGGGTTAGAGGATGTGATATGTTTGGGATGAGTTATCATGTGGAGACGGTAGTAGGACTACATCGGCAAAATACTTAGAAGTCCTTGAATTTACGCACTTTGTGACGATGTTTGAATTTAACCGAGATAGTGAATCTGGCGGTCATAAAACGATGATTGACAGAATCAAGGTGTCGGTAGTGCTTGACCTCGACTGTGGGTACACGAACGAGGAATATACAATCAATAAGTTGCCGAAAGGGAAAAACAAGTAGGCTTATAAGGAGACATTTTCAGAAATGAGAGTGTCTCCTTTTTCTGTACAAAAATAAAGGAGGAGATGAGACAAATGTTAAAAATCTGATTGCAGGGAACGAAAAAGGACTGGACCATAGTCAAGTAAGTAGACACAATTATTAGAAAAAACTTTCTGGAAATAGGTGATTTTGAAAATATAATTTACTGCATGATAGATAAGATATGATTACCATTTACGTAAAAATGCGTTTATTCACGTAAAATCAAAGATTTGAAGTCAAACACTATGTTATGATTCTTCATGATTTATTTTTACAAGTTATAAATAGATATAATTTGTTGAAGTTGGAAACTGAAGATTACATATACGTGATGGAAGGAGAATCTAGGATGAGAGGTAAGCATAAGGAACAAATGAAGCGTGTGTTGGCCATTCTGCTGACAGCGGCGATTGTATTGCAGACAGGATTTAGTCCTACTGCCAGTGCTGCTGTAAGCGGCCAAACAACAGAAACAGGCAGTGGTGCTTTAAAAACGGGCAGTAGTACTGCAAAAAACAGCAGTACGGAAAATCTAAGTACAGATACAAATGCTGTACAGAAAAACAATACTTTGGAGGATGGAGGGCAGGAATCTCCAACCTCTGATTTACCGGAAGAAACGGGCGTAGAGCTTTCCAAAAAAGATTTTTCTACCAGTTTTAAGGTAATCAATCAATGGGACAATCAGTTTCAGGGGGAAATCACGATTACCAATACCTCTGAAAAAACAATAAAGAATTGGAATGTTACCTGTAATTTCAGCCATGAGATTACAGAAATATGGAATGCCTTTGTGTATGACCATAAAGGAGATATCTACCAGTTCAAAAATGCAGAGTGGAATTCGGACATTGCTCCGGGTGCCAGCGTGTCATTTTCTTTTAAGGCGAACTGGGATAATGAAACCATCAGCAATCCATCTAAATTCGAATTAAGTTCTGAAAGAATCACTCTGGACGGGGATAATTATAAGGCAGAGTTTTCTATTACTTCTGATTGGGGAGACGGATATACCGCTTCCATCACAATTACCAATGATACCAATAAAACGATTCGTGACTGGGTACTCAGTTTCGATTTTGATTATGATATTGATAGCGTCTGGAATGGCAATCTTATAGAACACAACGGGAATCATTATGTCATCCAGAACACGGGATATAATGGCAATCTGAAAAAAGGCGAAAAGATAGAAATTGGTTTCCAGGGTAAGCCGGGAAAAGTACAGAACGGACCGTATAATTATGAATTATTATCCTATGAGGATTTAAAGCTTGAACTGGATGCACCGAAACTGGTTCTGGATGGCACGGGGGAGTATCCTGTTCTTAGCTGGAATCGGGTGGATGGTGCCACCACATATACGGTTCAAAGAAAGAAAGGGACTAGCGGGAAGTATACGGTTCTGGCAACCGATCTAACCGCAAAAACCTATACAGATATGGACATCCATGAAAAAGGCGAATACTACTATGTAGTCACAGCTGACAATAAATTTACCAAAAGTCCATTATCCAATGAAGAATGTTATCGCAATATTGCCAAAACACCAACTCTGCTTGGAAAAATTGAGAATGATGCGGCAAAGTTGATATGGGATGAAACGCTGGGGGCAAGAAGTTATACCCTGTATCGGAGTACCAAAAGCGGAGGACCGTACTATGTACTGGCTGACAAGCTGTTAAAGACAGAATATGTGGATGAGGACATGAATCCAGATGAAATCTACTATTATGTTGTAGTAGCGGTCAATGAGCGGGGGAATAGTGACAATTCCAATGAAATCAAATTGGGTATTAATGAAGAAAAAGAATACACCTTTGATGCGGATCAGGATGATGATGGAGATGGCCTTACAAACAGTGAAGAGCTCTTGTATGGTACGGATATTTTCTCCAAAGACACAGACAATGATGGACTGACAGATGCCGAGGAAGTCCGCCTTGGTACAAATCCATTAGAGCCGGACACGGATGGAGATGGTATTTATGACGGTGCGGAGGTTCTTTTAGGGCTTGACCCATTAAAAAAGGACGAGATGGGAGAATACCAGACTGAGAAAAAGTCAGACTCCGGCAGGGCAGAGGTCAATATTACTGGAGACAGTAACTTTGTTCTTGCTCCGATTGGGGTAAATGATTCCGATAATGTACTGGTAAATTCCTTAGAAGGCATCGTTGGAAATGCAGTAGATGTTACAACTGGTGGATTCCCATTTAAGGATGGGGAAATCACGTTCCATTATACAGACGAAGAACTGCAAGATCTTGGCATCGGTGAGGATGACCTAAGTGTATATAAGGTAAATTATGATACCAAAGAGTTAGAAAAACTGACGGAAGTAACTTATGACAAGGATAAGAATACACTGGTTGGCGTGCTTATAGATGGCGGAACCTATCTGCTTGGATATTCCAAGATGAGTATCGATTTGAGTAATGTGGATATTGTATTCTCCATTGACCAGTCCGGCAGCATGTGGTCAAACGATCCCAATTATTATAGGATTCTTGCAACAAAGAAATTCCTGCAAAACTTAAAAGAGGATTCCTACCGTGCGGGAATCTTGGCATTTGAAGATTTCACCAGAGTAAAATGCAAAATTACCAAAGATAAGAGTGCGCTGAATAAGGCGCTGGAGGGGATGTATTATGATGGAGGTGGAACAGATCTTTATAAGGCTATTGTAGATGCTGTTAATATGTTTCCGGATAATTCCAGAAGGAAGGTGATTGTCCTCTTTACAGATGGTTATGGCGGAAATCCGATTCCAAAGGCAACCGATTTGTGCAATAAGAAAAATGTGGTTGTCAATACAGTTGCTTTGGGCAGCGGCACCAATACAAGCTTGTTAGAGAAGATTGCAACTTATACAAAAGGCGGATACTTCTATATCAATAATTCCTATTCTATGACACAGGAAGATGTAGAGAAGCAGATTGATTTGATTTATGAGAAGCTCTCCAAGCAGCTTACCTTAAGTGAAAAGGCAGAAGATGAAGATCTGCCAGAAAGCAGAATGAATCTGGAATTCTCAGATTTATATAGTGGTATTGACAGTAAAGAGGCGCAGGAGTGGATGACTACAGCATCCACCAATCTTCTGACTGGAAATTATGTATATGATGAAACAGATATTGCCTTAGAAGGACCGGGCAACAATCTTTCCTTTACCAGAACTTATAATTCCCTTTCTGCAAACGAAAGTTCTATTCTTGGAAAGGGCTATCATACGAATTTGGATATGAAAGTGGAAAAGAAAGAATCCAGTTCTGGAAATGATGTACAGATTGGTAAGGTAGATGTCAGCCGGTTAAATGTCAGGGAGGATGCAGGAACAAACCATAAGATTATCGGCGGGCTTTCCCGTGGAACAACGGTAAAAGTACTGGGCACCAAGGAAGCCGCAGGAAAAACATGGTACAAGATAAAATATAAGAACAAAGATGGATATATCGCCAGCTGGTACATTGACGGCAATGGTGGCTATGAGGTATCTTTTGCTTCTGGTACAAAAATTTTCTTTACGGAGAATAGTGATGGTACGATCCGTCCAAATAACAGTACGGATGCAACATTTTCAAAATTAGCAGGAGGCTACCGGATTAAAAACGCAGACCTGTCAAGAATAGAATTTAATAAAGATGGAAAACTGACAGGAATGTTTGACCGGTATGGCAATAAAATTTCTGTGTTTTATTCTGATGGAAAAATTAGCAAGCTGACAGATGCCGTAGGACGGTATTTGAAATTTACCTATAATGGGAAAGGGTTATTGAAAGAAGTAGTGGACAGTGCAGAGCGCAGTGTCAGCTATTCCTACAATGACAAAAAGCAGCTTACCAGTGTAACCGATGTATTAGGGAACAATACAACGTTTGAATATCATAAAGATTCCGGCATGCTTTCTGCGGTCAATGATCCATTGAAGCATCAGGTTGTGCGTAATGACTATGATGCTCTTGGCAGAATTGTTCGTCAGTATGATGGTGATAACATCATCCAGTATTTTATCTATGATGATGAGATTGATAAAAAATCAGAAGGTGTCAGTGCCAGATACATGATTAACGGGAATGGCAAGGAGAGTAAAACCACCTTTAACCAGGATTTGAAACCGGTCATCGAACGGGATGCATTAGGCGGTCAGACACAGTATAAATATGAATATTACAATGAAGACAGCGGAAAATGGGTCAATATTACCACTAAAAGGGATGGTGATGCAACTTGGGATACCTATGAAGATTATCGCCGGAACCATAAAGTTGCTATGCGTGAAACAGCAACGGATAAAAATAAAAACAAGACGGTAACGGAATATAATAAACATGGAAATCCGGTCGAGGTTACCGATGCCAAAGGCAACACTGCCACCATGAAATACGATACATATGGAAATCTTGTTTCTGAAACAGACAAGGCTGGAAATAAAACGACACATTCCTATGATGATAACGGCATTAAACTCATGGAAGAAAAGGATGCTTTGGGGAATGTGACAAAATACAAATATTATGCGACAGATGATGATATTAAGATTAAAGGACTTACCAAGACCGAGACAGACCAGCGAGGCGCGGTAACCACATATTACTATACCGCTTCCCATAATAATTGTAAAAAAATTCAGGATGCCCTGGGGAATGTGACGAAAGCATCTTATGACCATGTAGGAAGAAAAATAACAGAAACGGATGCCAGAGGAAATGTAACGGAATATACATATGACAAGGCAGGCCAGCTGAAAAAGACGACAGATGCCCTTGGCAATACAGAAAAGTATTCCTATGATGCGGCTGGAAATAAAACGTCGGAGACAGATAAGAAGGGGAATGAAACAAAATACAAGTATGATGCTAAAAATCAGCTTGTAAAGGTTACGGATGCTCTGGGCAATGCAACCGAGTACACCTATGACCATGTGGGTAATGTCTTAAAAGAGATTACGCCAAAAGGAACGACCCGCTATGAATATGATGCCATTAATCAGAAGATAGAAGAAAAGAATGAATTAAAAGAAAAGACCATCTATGATTATGACAAAAATGGGAATCTGGCCAGTGTAACGGATGCCTTAGGTCGTGTTACAAGCTATACTTATGATGCCCTGAATCAGAAGACGGCACAGAAAGCACCGCTGGGACAGACGACAAAATATAAGTATGATGCCCTTGGAAACGTTATTAAGGAAACAGATGCCCTTGGAAATAGTGTAGCAACCCAGTATGATGCTATGGGCAGGGTCGTTCAGACAACCGATAGAAACGGCAATAAAACCTCTACGGTTTATGATGATAAGAATGGCACTGTTACAGTAACGGCGGCAGATGGGGGTGTGACAAAAACAGAACTGGATCTCCTGTCTAGAGAAGTAAAAGTTACGGATGCACTGGGGCATATTACACAGAAACAGTATGATGGTAATGGGAATCTGATTCGGGAAACCGATGCCTTAGGCCGTGTGACGGAATGTCAGTATGACGAATTGAACCGTCAAACTTCCATGAATCTGAAATATCAGGAAAATGGGGAAATAAAAGACAGTATTACAACCTACGTATACGATAAAAATGGCAATAAGAAAAAAGAAACCAATGCGAAACGGCAGGTTTCCCAGTGGAATTATGATGCGTTAAACCGTGTTGTAAAAGAAATCAATGCAGAAAATGGGGAACAGACATATACTTATGATGAGGTGGGTAATGTCATTAAAGCACAGGATGCCCTTGGACGTACCGTATCCAAAAAATATGATGCACTATCTAGGGTAACAGAAGAAAAAGATGCCCTGGGAGCAGTAACAGCCTATACCTATGATAAGGCTGGTAATGTTACAGTCAAAACAGACGCAGAGGGAAATAAAACAAAATATGCTTATGATGACCTTGACCGTAATACCGTCATAACCGATGCAAACGGCAATAAAGAGGTTATGGAATACGATGTGGTTGGCAATAATACAGCAAAACAGGACCGTAATGGAAATATTACCAGATACAGCTATGACAAAAACGGGCAGTTAATTAAGACCACAGACCCATATGAAAAGAGCATATCGTATGAGTATGATTCTATGGGAAGGCAGACCAGGATAACCGATGCCAAGGGAGGGGAGACCTCCACCGGATATGATAAGCTGGGAAGAAAAATATCTTCTACAGACCAGGCAGGTAATACGACCAAGTATCATTATGATGCAATTGGCAACTTAGTGAAAGAAACTGACCGTAACGGCAAGGTAACCAGCTACCGTTATGATGATTTTGACCAGCTGGTAAGGGTAACAGATGCGGAATCCAATGAAACGGCATACTGCTATGATCTGGCAGGAAACCTGTTAAAACAGACAGATGGAGAAGGCAGGACGGTATCTTACAATTATGACAGCATGAACCGGAAAATTTCCATGACAGATGGTGCCGGAAAGGAAGAAACCTACAGTTATGACAAGGTTTCTAATCTGATTGCCAAAACAGACCGCAATGGTATCGTCACAAAATACACCTATGATGCACGTAACCAGCTTCTGACAGAAAAGGCGGGAAAGATTTCTTACCAGTACAGCTATGATAAGCTGGGAAATATGCTTACCATGGCAGACAATACCGGCGAGGCAAAGTATAGTTATGATGCACTGTCCCGGATGACAAAAATGGTTACCTCTCAGAACCAGACGGTTAGCTATACTTATGATGCGGCAGGAAACCGTCTCACGGTGCAGTCCGGTGTGAATCAGCTTATAAAGTACAGTTACGATAAGATGAACCGCATCAACAAGGTGGAGTATAATGGGCAGAATACCCAGTATGACTATGATGCCAACGGAAACCAGATAAAAATGATTCATTCCAATGGCATGAAGACAAGTTATACCTTTGACGGAAGAAATCTTCTGACAGGAATCATCAATACGAATCCGGATGGAACCAATAAGAAGTATTATTATAATTATGATCCGGAAGGACTGCTGACAAAGAAGCAGGAGCCAAAGGGAACAACGACATACCGTTATAATGGAGACAAACAGCTTGTCAGCATGACAGAGCCATCCGGCAGAGTGACAAGCTATACATACGACAGAGCCGGAAACCGCAGAAACCAGAAGGTAGCGGATGGCAGTGATGTAACAGAAATCAGTTACACTTATGACAGCCAGAACCGTCTGACAGAAACGGTGGAACAGAAGCCGGATACAACAGTACATACTGCCTATTATTATGATGCCAACGGAAACCAGACCAGCGTTGTGGCAAAGGATAGTGCAGCGGGAACCACGAAAGCGGATACCTATGTCTACGATGAACTGAACCAACTGACACATATCAGCGGCAGTGACGGCAGTCAGGCAGACTATACTTACTATGCAACCGGTCTACGTGCCTCCAAGAATGTAAATGGAAACACTGCCGTATTTACCTATGATGGGAAAAAGCTCCTGACAGAGCAGTCAGCAGGGCAGACAAAAACGAATATTCATGGCACAAATCTGATTGCCACGGCTGGAAGTGATGTGCTATACTACCAGTATAACAACCATGGCGATGTCGTCAGCGTTCTTGACCAGGCAGGAACTGTTAAGAATGAATACGACTATGATGCCTTTGGCAATGCCATCACAGAGAAGGAAACGGTTTCCAATCCTTACCGTTATGCCGGTTATTATCAGGATTCTGAAAGCGGGCTGTATTACCTGCAGAGCCGGTACTATAATCCAAGGACGGCAAGATTCCTGACAGAGGATACTGCTTCCGGTAAGTATACCGATCCGCTGAGCCTGAATAAGTATACCTATTGCCATAACCAGCCGGTAACGGGGTATGACCCGGATGGGCATGCCTTTAACTTCATCACAGCTGCTGTTGGAGCAGTAGCAGGTGCAGCGATTGGAGCCGGAGCTAAATATATTTCCAGCAAGATACAGGGAAAAAGTGTCAAGGCAAGCCAGTTATGGGGTGCAGCAGCAGAAGGCGCCATTACAGGAGCAGCAGCAGGATTTACCTTTGGTGGAAGTCTTGCAGCCACGGCAGCGGGTACAGCAGCAAAGACAGGGGTAAAAGTAGCAGCTAAAACTGTAGCAAAACAAGCCGCTGTTGGAGCTGTATCCAGTTTTGCAGGAAATTCAGCAAACCAGCTTATTAGCAGTAAAGGTAAGGAATACAACTGGAAAGAGGCGGCAGTATCAGCAGCCGGGGGTGCCGCAGGATTTATAGCAGGCGGTGCAGTCAGCGGAGTTGCCGGAAAAGTAGGCAGCAAAGTTGCAAGTAAAGTTACAAGTGCCGCTACCAAAAAAGCAGGAGCGGAGGCTGCAAAAAAAGCAGGGACTGCTATTGTTAGCAAAGCGTTAGGAGCATCGGCTCAGGCTGGTATGATTGGTGCAGCGGAGCAAGGTGCTAGTGACATTGCTACACAGACAGCTAAAATTGGATTAGGTTTACAAGAGAAATATAATCCATTACAGACTCTAGGTGCTACAGCAGCAGGTGCAGTAGGTGGAGCGATTACTGGTGGAGCGTCAACGGCTGTTGCAAATAGTAACATAGGGAAAAAGGTTGTTTCTTGGGGAGATAAGGGTGGTAGTTACTCCGTGGGAGACGCAACTTTTATGGATTCTGATGATGCATTTTTAAAAAATATAAGTAAAAGAACTGATATTGATGCTAATGGTTATTTTGATATTGTTGCACATGGAACTTCTAATGGAATACAGGTTACCCATAATGGTAAAAAGATAATTGTTGATTCAAGAACAGCTGCACGTTTAATACAGAATACAGATGGATATAATGGTCAGGCAATTAGATTATTATCTTGTAATACGGGTGCTTTAGATAACGGATTTGCTCAAAATCTTGCGAATAAACTTAATGTAGAGGTTTATGCTCCTACAAATTATTTATGGTCAGGGCAAAATGGAAATTATTTTGTTGCAGGAATGACGAAAAACGGATTGCCAGATATGCATAATGAGGGTATATTTAAAACATTTAAACCGGGAGGATATTGATGAGATGATATGTGAAAAATGCCAATCCAAAATGAGTTGGTTTACGGAAGATTCTGTACAGGGTTGGAAGTGTTTGAATTGTGGATGGAATTTAATAACAACAAAAATTGACATGATTTGTGGGGATGTTACTGAATATAGCATTTACATAAAGAAAGCAAATGAAATCAATAAGGAAAAGATAAAATGTATAGCTAGAACAGCAGGAGTCAATTTTATTGTTGCAAGAAAAATGTTGATGGAAAATCATGTTTGCATATTAAAGGACAAAGCACCAAAGGTTAGGAATGTAATTAAAGAGTTGGAGAAGTGGAAAATTCCGTTTGAAGTTATTCCGAAATTTAAATACTAACTAAAATATTTCTATCATGATTATAAGAAAAATATTGTAGTAGGAGCAGTGATTGGAGCACTGGATGGACATACCATAGGTAGTAAAAGTGGTAGACATTCTTTGAGGAATGTTGAAGCAAGGGAATGGTATCCGAAACAGGAGGCTACAATACCAGATTTGCTTGATAAAAAATTGTCCTTGATAGAACAGGCTTTTAGTTTGAGAAATCAATTTAGGACACAAGCAAAAGAATGGATGGAAGATAGGGTGTTAGCGAAATTGTTGTATGGGACGGAGCCTAATATGACGTGGGAGGAAATGATTTAGAAACAGATTGACAAGGGACTTACTGGAGATGACATATACGAAGAGATAATTGCGAGTTCTAAACGTTCAAGAAAAGAGGTAAACGAATCATTAGGGGTAAAATGACATGGAAGTGACCTAAAAAAACATTACATTTATGATAAAAATAGAACGGAGTTTTTGCTTATTAACTGGGATTATGAAAATGGTAACGATTATTTAGTAAAAATTTTCTGTAGAGAGTTTGGAATGTTAGCAGATGAAAAAGTGGATGGTATATATTTTAGCATAATAAAGTTGAGCTTATGTAATATAATATATGAATTATTGTGGCATGAGGATACCGGAAATGCAATATATTCCATTAAGCAAAATCAAGAGGTTATAGACATCTTAGAACAAAGACTGAATGTTGTATTAATTAAGTTGAATCAAAAATTGGAAGCAAAGGAATTTGACTGAAAAGGAAAGGGTATAACATACTTACCATTCACGCAAATTTACAACCATTCACGCAATCTTTCTTCTTTTTCTGCCCTACAAATGTTACTGTAAATTTGTAGCAAGATATGAGGGGGCTGGCAAAAGAAAGGAGAAGGATATGTTATTGGATATTAATTGGTTATATTGGATTTTGCATCATTGGAAGTAATAGGATTATTAAAAGGATGCAGAACCGACAATGAAGAAAAAGCAGAAATGTATGTCAGTTAGCTAAATGTTAATTGACATACATTTTTTCTTGGAAAAACTATATTTATGGTTGAAACAGCTTTTGTTTTATGTAATAATGAAAAATGAAACATAGTCATTCGAAGATTTTGTTATATATTATAATGCTAGGAGATACATATGACAGAAGTTGCATATTATATGCTGGAATCGGGTAAATTTCTTATGATTTACCTGCTGGGTTTTTCTACGGTATTGACAAAGGATTTAAAAAGAAGACTGCTGGCTGCGGGAGATATCGTCTTTACGGGCATTTTAATGAACTATTTTAAATTGAGCATTATATATCCAGTATTATATATTTTATATGCTGTATTCCTGTTTTATATTTTGATGGAACAAGTTACATATCATGATATTGTTATTGTTCTTTGGTCGGGAGGGGTTATTTTGTCTGTAGATACAATCAGCTATGTGCTGGTTAGGTTATGTCTGCGGATAACAGAATATCATCTGAGCCGATATCAAAATTTGTTTGCTGGATGCATTACTCTGATTATTCTTGGGATTATCTTTGGGATCATATCACATTATCAAAAGACCACATTGCAGGAATTGTCTACGGGATATTTTATTGTTTTTTTGGTCATTTGTATCGTAAATGCATCTGTTCTGGTTTTGATAGAAAAGAAACTTATGAACGTACATGAAGAATTTACAGTAATATACATTATGCTGACAGCCAGTTCATTGGTGCAGATGGCATTTGTGCTGGTGCTGGCTACTTCAAATAACTGGCACCGTAAAAATGAAAAACTGAAGGAGCAGTATCTGGAACTGCAGGCAGAACATTATCAATATTTAGAGGAAAAGAATCTTGCCACTAAGAGATTCTGCCATGATATGAGAGCACATATGCTGGCTGTAAAAAAGTATATATATGAAGAAGAATGGGATAAATTGGGGGATTATATTGATACAATCTGTGGCAACATCGAACAGATTCCCGGTTATCTCAGTGTAAAGAATGAGACTGTGGATGCAATTTTGAATTATTACGCTGCCCAATTTACAAAAAGGGATTGTACATTCCTTGTGAATGGGAGACTGCCACAGGAATGTTATGTTCAGGCTTATGATTTATGTACGATTTTCTCTAACCTTATGTCAAATGCATTAGAAAGTGTGGAAAAGCTGACGCAGAAAGGCAGTGTGGAGTTATCGGTTCATTTTGATGATACGCTTATTTTTATAAGAGAGAAAAATGCATATAACGGAAATTTGAGTAGGCAGGGAAATAGGCTGATAACAACGAAACAGAATAAGGAGCTGCATGGTTTTGGCATCTGTAATATTCAAGACAGTGTAGAAAAATATGCAGGAATGGTTGATATCGAGATACAGGAGCAGGAATTTGTAATAGATATCGTATTGGAAAATATGACTCCGTTTGAGGAAGATAAAGAGAAGGGAGAAAAGTATAATGCGTATTGCCGTTGTTGATGATGAAAAAAACTGGTTAAAGCAAATAAAAAAATATATAAAGGACTATTTTGGCAGGGTCGATGTAACAATCGATATGTTTTCTTCTGGTGAGGTTTTTTTACAAAGGGGAAGGGATTACCAAATTGTATTTATGGATATAGAAATGCAGGGAAGAAATGGGTTTTCCATACTCCAGGAGTACCGTTTGAATCATGGGGATTCTTTATTTATCATATTGACTACGCATATTGAAATGAGCCGTCAAGGATATAAAGTAGAAGCTTTCCGTTATATAGATAAGCATGAGATGCAAGAAATTACAGAAGCACTGGATAGTGCACTATTAAATTTACAAAAATATCAGACCGTTTCCGTACCTCTTAAATTTCTTGGAGAGCAGGAGATACAGTGTTATGATATACTTTATTTTGAAGCATATGATCATGTAGTGCTGATGCATACAAAAGAGAATGAAACGTATCAATGTGTAGAACCTTTAAAAGACCTTGCAAAAAGGTTACAGGATAAAGGTTTTGTTTTTACAAGCAGATCCTATTTGGTAAATTTAGAGCATATCCGAAAAGTAGAACAAAATATGGTTCGTATTGCTGGAAACCGTGAATTATCATTAAGCCGCAGCAAATCTACAGAAATTCGCAAACAACATTTTGAGTGGAAGATGCGAAGGGCGAACGGATAATGGCGGTATGGCGTGATAAAAGGCTGCAGATTTGAGATAAGCGGTATTGTTGTAAAAGTACGTTTGTGATAAAATCATAATCTGAGGTGAGATGGAATGAATTTAAAGATAGCGGTATGCGATGATGAGAAATTGATTGCAGACGAAATCAGGGGGCATTTAATACAATATAAACCGGAATATACAGTAGACCTTTATCACTCCGGGGAAGATTTGTTGAATTGAGAGAGCGTGTCCGGCACATCCTCATATAAGAGCTTTACGGCATCGAAGTCCCCAGATTTCACAAGAGCACGTGCATCGGCCAGATCCGGGAGATGATTTTGCGGGAGGTTTTGTAATTGTATAAGCCTGCCCGCCCAGCGCCCGGTACGGTTGGCTCCGTAAAATGCGAACATGCCGCGAGCCCTTCCGTCATCACAGACCGCCCGTTCCATCGTCTGGTATTTCTTGACGGAGGATTTGGCAAGCTGCTGTCTGAGTTCCAGAACGGTCTGAAGCTCTAGAGGAGCGGTTTTAATAAGCTCCGCCAAAACCTTCTTCCCAAGACTGTCAGTTTCGAGACCGTTGTCAGAGAGCCACTGTTTCATTTGCTGGACGGAGTTTGGATTATCAAGTGCTGTCATATCTTTCATGGTAGCAGTCAGTTCAGACTGGGATCGGGAGTCCATTTCGATAGCTTCCTTCACAAGATCCATGTCGAGCCGGACACCTCTGTCATTGATTTCCTGATCGATGTGGTATTCATCCCATACCTCCTCCGGCACAGGGAATTTGGCAAGACGATCTTTAATGCCGATCTCGGTTTCCGCATCACGGATGTTATATTTTTTGTAGGCTTCCCACTTGTCCGGCGCATGGAAGGGGTGGTTCCTCGTGCGACCGCCGTTGGCCTTTGTAGGAGCACAGGGTACGGAGAAGTATTTGATCAGGTCTTTTCCCTCTGTAAGTTTCTGTTTTTCAAGACCAAGGACGGCACCGACACCTTCCAGAGAAAGCGGCAGTCCCATTGTGGCCGCCCAGACCACAGAGCAGCGCCAGCTTTCCGGATTTAAGAAGCGGGCGCACTCGGTCGAGAGAGGATGGTTATCATGGAAGGGATCAAGGCTAACTCCAAGATAACGGAGATACCGGGATAAGCACACCCGTTCAAAATTTGCATTGAAAGCCCATTTGATGACAGCATCATCAGTCAGGGCTTCTATGATTTCCTGCGGCAGGTGTTCTCCCTGTGCAAGGTCGATGACCGTCACATCGGAGCCATCGGCGCTGTAGCCGAACAGTAGTATTTCAAAATCCGGAGACTCGGCATATTTATAAACGCCGCACTTGGATAGATTCACGTCGCTGTAAGTTTCGATATCAATACTGAGTGTTTGCATAGATTTTCACCTCAATTCAAACAAGCGGCTTAAGATTGCTCCTAAGCCGCCTGCCGTTACTGGATTATTTCAGGGCTTCCATACGTTTGATATGGTATTCGTCGTCCTGCGCGGCCTTTTTCTCCTCGCGTTTCTCACGCTTGAAGTCGTTGATCACCGTCTGGATGGCGACCACTGCCCAAGACAGGACTACGATGCAGAAGCACCCGATTAAGATGTTGCAGAGAAGGGATGAAATCATTACTGTGCTTTCCATAGTTTTGCGCTCCTTTCCTTAGTTGAGAAAATCTTCATCGTCATCGGTGGCAAAATCGGACTCAGCGCTTGCCTTGCCGCCGAGAGGCTCACCGTCGCGGATCTTCTGCA
>CANRZB010000032.1 GCA_947644195.1 uncultured Clostridium sp. | reverse complement strand
CAACCAGAACGCCCACCTAGGCCAGCGCAACCGCCTCAGCCAGAACGCTCAACTAGGCCAGCGCAACCGCCTCAGCCAGCACGTCCGACCCAGTTAGAACGTCCACCCCAGCCAGTGCAATCATCTCAGCCAGAGCGTTCGCCCCAAGCGTCGGGAGTAGTTCAACAGGAGGTAACATCGAAATCGTCAATGGAGGTAGCTTCAACGCAAACTTTGCAGAAGCCACAAGATAGGTCAGAAACGAATATTGTACAAAATGAGATGGAACATTCTCTTCAGGAATATGCTCCTACACAGGAGATTGTCAGAGAATCTGTCAGTGCGTTTGCACAGGGATTACCAGCCTGGAGTATTGTTCCACCACAGACTGTGGTAAGGAGGAAAAAGAAATCATGATAGAAGTACCGCATACATATTCAGAATGGGTGCATGTATTTACGCTGTTAAAGGATAGGTCCGATGATGAGAGGGTTTTGGCAGCAATGCAGGCTGGAACGATAGAATGGCAGCCGGGAGTGGCAGAAAGGTTTTCCCAAAAGTTGATTGATACGGTAAATACGAGAATGAATGTTGCATCTGATCAATTTCAAGTAAATATGTCAAGAGCAGGGGGACAGGAAGGGGCGATTGTACAGGCTATCATAGCACTTAGAAAAGAAATGGTTTTTTTGTCTAAAGTAATGAATCTTCCTGCGATCCCGGAAAAAGAACGTCAGCATTATATGGATTTAGTGATAAAACAGGCGGATATGATGCAAAAGTCATTAGAGGATTCTGCGAAAAGAGATATCAGTGGAAAATTGTCCAGTATTGTTAGAAACCATAAGGTTAATATTCTTTCAGGGGGAGGGAAGGGAAATGAGTGATATAGCGAAAAGTAAGGAGCTTCTTACAAGATATTCGATAGCAAGAATACCATTTATAGCAGTAAATACAATTGAACCTAGAAGAACCTTAGATATGCTAAAGGATATTTCGGTGGATTTACAACTTCCGTTTCATGTGCATACATTAACAAAAGGTGTCTATGATCTTGCAACAGACAAGAATTTAAATGAAGATAAGTCTGTTTATGGCGCAATAGATTATATGACAGAACAAATGAAAAGAAAACAGTACCAAACGATTGTTCTGACAGAAGTTCCAGATTTAAGTTCAGAAAATAGTGATTCTAAGCAGATATTAGCTTTGGTTAATCTTGCAAATGAGTCTGGTGGAGTGGTAATTGTATTTACAAATACTTCCATATGGAATCAGCTGCAGAGACAAGGGATGACTATTAAAATTGATCTTCCGAATGAAGATGAAATGTACTCCATTATCAAAGAATATATTGATGATTATCGAAATGAGATACCAATTGAATGGGATAACACGGATATCAGAGAAGCAGCTGCCACATTGAATGGATTAACAAGAATAGAGGCAGAGAATGTGATAGCCGCCCTAATTGCTAATAAATGTATCCATAAATCAGATATGGATGAAGTGAGGTATGCAAAAGATCGGTTGTTTTCAGATATCAGTGGTCTAGAAAAGATTGAAGTTGATGAGAGCGTAAAAGATGTCGGAGGTTTAGAGGGCCTGAGAAAATGGCTTGATGAAAAGAAAGAATTATTAACCCCTGAAAAAAAGGATGCTTTAAGATCAAAGGGGATACAACCACCACGAGGTATTCTTCTTGTGGGAGTCCCAGGATGTGGAAAATCTTTATCTGCAAAGTCAATTTCTGCAAATTGGAAATTACCTTTATATCGGTTGGATTTTGCGACAGTGCAAGGTAGTTATGTTGGACAGTCAGAACAACAACTAAAAGATGCATTGACGACAGCAGAAAATGTTTCGCCGTGTATTTTATGGATTGACGAGATAGAAAAAGGATTGTCTGGTGCTATTGGGGGAAGAAGCGGGGTCTCCACCAGAATGGTTGGACAGTTTTTATTTTGGATGCAAGAGTGCAAAAAGCAGGTTTTTGTTGTTGCGACAGCCAACGATGTTTCCCTGTTGCCATCCGAATTGTTAAGAAGGGGACGGTTTGATGAATTGTTTTTTATTGATCTTCCAACAGCAGATGAACGGAGGGAAATTCTGTCTTTGTATATGAGAAAATATCTGAATATTCAAATTACAGGTGATTTTTCGGATAAGATTGTCCAGATGAGTGATGGGTTTACTGGTGCAGATCTTGAATCAACGGTTCGAGATTTAGCGTATCGATCCATTGCAAATGAGAATTTTGTATTAAATCAACAAAATATCATAACCGCTTTTAACAATGTAGTTCCGCTTTCGCAGACTAGCCCTGAAAAGATTGAGCAAATTAGGGAATGGGGTAAGGAGCGAGCAGTACCGGCTTCTGGAAGGCCGATTGGTGCTGAGGAAATTGCTCAGAGGAATCGTGTTCCAAGAACAAGAAAAGTTCTTGTATAATTAAAATATCAGAGGTGTGACATGGCGAGACAATTATTAATAAGATCATCCAATCAAGAGAACAATATTTTAAGTGCGACGGATCGTAGTCAGCAACAAAAACGGCATCAGCAGACGGATCAAAGGAAACTGGATCAGATGTTAAGAAAAACAAGATCAAAGGAATATATGGCAGCGATTCATCGTCTTGATGCAGGGGGGAGAGTTCATAATCAAGATCAGGTCAATGAAATAATAAATACAATAAAAAAAGAGTTCCCAGAGATTGAGTTGAAAGGGATTCTTTTGGGCTATGTAGCCATTTGTTATTTGGGAAAACCTTATGAGGTTCATACTTTAGATATGGAAGGTGGTATTATTAAGCACTACCCATCTGGTCAGAGTTTGCCGGATGGCATGGAAAAGGCACGAGGTATTGCCATGTATGGAGGATATGATTTTATTGAAGTATACGTTGATTGCTGCAGGGCTGTCAGTGCCAATGGGATGGTATCCGTAATCCCATATTGAGCACAGACCATCCTATTTTAATGCTACGGTCAGTTTGGAGAATGATTCACATTATCATATCAGAGAAACAGGGTTCTAAAACCTGGTAGAATGTGGTACACTAAAAAAGAGCGTAATGGAAGATAGGAGGAATGGTATGCGAAAAACAAAGATCATATGCACTTTGGGTCCGGCAACAGATTCCGAGGATATATTAAAGGCGTTGGTAAAAGAGGGAATGGATGTTGCGAGATTGAATTTTTCCCATGGTACCCATGAGGATCAGAAACGACGTCTGACAACTCTGCGGCTTTTGCGGGAACGATATGGAAGACCGGTAGCCGCTTTGTTGGATACTAAGGGGCCTGAGATCCGGGTGGGCGATTTTGAAAATGGATCCATAGAGTTGCAGGCAGGAGACACTTTCGTTCTCACGGGCAGGGAGGTTCTTGGAACGGCATCGGAGGTAAGCATTACCTATCCCGATCTGGTGGGAGATATCCAGGTAGGGGAGCGGATTCTTATTGATGATGGTTTGATTGAGATGGAAGTCACAGAGATTGACGGTATGGATATTCACTGCCTGGTAAAAAACGGTGGGATGGTGTCAAATCATAAAGGAGTCAACGTTCCCGATGTGCATTTGAGTATGCCGTATCTCAGTGAAAAGGATAAAGAGGATATTCTGTTTGGAATTGCGGAAGATGTCGATTATATTGCGGCATCCTTTGTCCGAACGGCGGAGGATGTGAGGCAGATTAGAAACCTTCTGGAAAATAATGGCGGTGGAATGATTAAGATTATGGCAAAGATTGAAAACCGGGAGGGCGTGGATCATATTGACGAAATCATAGAAGCTTCCGATGCAATTATGATTGCCAGAGGTGATATGGGTGTGGAGATTCCTACGGAAGAAGTTCCGGTTATTCAGAAAATGATTATCAAAAAAGTTTACGAGGCAGGCAAACAGGTGATTACGGCAACCCAGATGCTGGATTCTATGATGCAGCATCCGCGTCCGACCAGGGCGGAGACTACAGATGTAGCAAATGCCATCTATGACGGCACCAGTGCAATCATGTTATCTGGTGAAACAGCCGCCGGCAAATATCCGGTGGAGTCCCTGCAGATGATGGTGCGTATTGCCAACTGCACCGAGGCAGACATTGATTATCGGAAGCGCTTTTTCCATCGAGACCGCAAGGTGGACCCGGATGTAACGGATGCGATCTGCCATGCAACGTGTACGACAGCGCATGACATTAATGCCAGGGCGATCATTACGGTTACAAAATCCGGCCGTTCTGCTAGGATGATCTCGAAGTACCGTCCCGGCTGTGATATCATTGGCTGTGCCATTTCGGATAAAGTATACCGGCAGCTCAATATGTCATGGGGAGTAACTCCGGTACTGCTGCAGGAAAAGAAAGATGTCTTTGAACTGTTTGAACATGGAATCTGTGTCTGTCAGCGGATGAATCTGGTGGATCGGGGAGATACGGTGGTCTTTACTTCCGGTGTGCCGATTGGGATATCTGGAACGACGAATATGATAAAGGTACAGACGGTAGATTGAGTTTGTCTGGATCGTGGTATCTGCTACGGGATCGTGTTTGCTAAACCCCGAATAGAAGTCTTATAGTAGCAGGATGGGAATGAAGGTGTCAGGAGACTGGCGGAAAGGATGGAGAATCATGAGTAAAATCTTAGTGACAGGGGGGGCAGGCTATATTGCCAGTCATACCAATGTGGAGTTATTAAATGCGGGATATGAGGTGGTCGTACTGGATAATTTGTGTAATTCCAGCAAAGAATCCATTCGCAGAGTGGAAGAACTGACGGGGAAAACGATTACGTTTTATGAGGCAGATCTGGTAAATGAGGAGGAAGTCGAGGAAATTTTTAACAAGGAAACGATAGATGCCGTGATTCATTTTGCCGGATTAAAGGCGGTGGGAGAATCCTGCAAGATTCCGTTGGAGTATTTTGACAATAACCTGTGTGGTACTTTGAATTTATTAAAAAGCATGAAGAAACACGGGTGTAAGTCATTGGTATTTAGTTCTTCTGCCACCGTTTATGGAAAGCCAGAAACCGTACCGATTACCGAGGATTTTCCGCTGTCGGTTTCCAATCCGTATGGGCGGACTAAGTTGATCATAGAAGATATGCTGCGTGATATCTACCAGGCAGATGATAGCTGGGATATTGCCCTGTTGCGGTATTTTAATCCGATCGGAGCTCATGAGAGTGGCCGGATTGGCGAGGATCCGAATGGAATTCCCAATAATCTGATGCCTTATATTGCGAAGGTTGCCGGAGGGGAATTAGAGCAGGTCAATGTCTTTGGGGATGATTATGAGACACCGGACGGCACGGGAGTACGCGATTATATCCATGTGGTGGATCTGGCGGTTGGCCATATCAAAGCTCTTGAAAAACTTCAGCAGCATCCGGGGTTAGTGACCTATAATTTAGGTACCGGGGTAGGATATAGCGTATTGGATATTATTCATAACTTTGAAAAAGCATGTGGGCATGAAGTGCCGTACCGTATCACCGAGCGCAGACCAGGGGATATCGACGCATGTTATGCAGATCCAACCAAGGCAAAAGAAGAGCTGGGTTGGGTAGCGGAGCGTGGTATTGATAAAATGTGTGAGGATACCTGGAGATGGCAGCAGCAGAATCCAAAGGGATACCGGGCATGAGATTTTATATTGCAGATTGTCATTTTGGACACGATGAGGTTCGCATCCTGGACGGCAGAAAGTTTTCCTCCGTTGAGGAAATGGATGCTGTGATGGTGGAACGATGGAATGAGGCAGTTCGGGAGAAAGATGAGGTTGTGATCCTAGGAGATCTTTGCATGGGTAAGGGAGCACAGGCAAATGAACTGCTCGCAAGTCTGCATGGCAGAAAGTATCTGGTAACAGGGAACCATGACCGATATTTTCTACAGGACAAGGCATTTCAGTCTGATCGCCTGGTGTGGGTCAAACCCTATGCGGAGATGCATGATAACAGACGCAAGGTTGTACTGTGCCACTATCCGATCATCTGTTATAACGGACAGTACCATGGAGATTCTACTTATATGTTATATGGTCATGTCCATGCGACAGCCGATTACGATAATATTCGGAGATTCCAACGGGAATCCATGGAAATACAATATCAGCCCAAAGTCCGGGGCGGCGGTCTGGGGGAACCCAGGCCGCTGGCATGTAATCTGATTAATTGTTTTACGATGTTTTCAGATTATCGCCCGCTGACCCTGGATCAATGGATTGCTAATGCCCCGATTCCGGCAGTTCTTTAGAACACGGGAAAGGGGCACTGTACTTGTTTTCGATGTCAATCTGTGCTAAGATAGGTTTCTGGAAATAGATGGATTACGTTAGGAGCCGTTACGTGGCGATGGAATGGAGGACGAAATGACAAATGCAGAGAAAGCGATCAAGTTACACCAGGAATGGAAAGGGAAGTTGGATACCACTCCGAAATGCCAGGTGAAATCCAGGGAGGATCTGGCCTTGGCGTATACACCGGGAGTCGCAGAACCATGCAAAATCATTGCAGAAAATAAAGAAGCTGCTTATCAATATACGATTAAATCAAACACGGTTGCAGTTGTATCCGATGGAAGCGCCGTACTGGGATTAGGAAATATTGGGCCGGAAGCCGCTATGCCAGTGATGGAAGGAAAGGCGGTCTTGTTCAAAGAATTTGGTGGCGTCAATGCATTTCCGATTTGCCTGGACACCCAGGATACCGAGGAGATTATACAGACCGTCATCCGCATTGCACCGGCATTTGGGGGAATCAATCTGGAAGATATCTCTGCTCCGCGCTGCTTTGAGATCGAAACCCGCTTGAAAGAAGCGTTAGAGATTCCGGTTTTCCATGATGACCAGCATGGTACGGCAATTGTGGTTTTGGCAGGAATCATCAACGCATTAAAGATTGTCAAGAAACAGAAAGAGGACTGCAGGGTCGTGATGAACGGTGCAGGTGCTGCCGGTGTAGCGATCGCAAAACTTTTACTTCTCTATGGTTTCCAGGATATTATTATGTGTAATTCCAGAGGGATCATGTCCAAAGAATCCGATCGTTTGAACTGGATGCAGCGGGAAATGTTAGAAGTGACCAATCGGACAGGACTGTCAGGCTCGCTCGCAGATGCCATGAAAGGTGCTGATATTTTTATTGGTGTTTCTGCACCAAATACTGTGACGCCGGAAATGGTAGCCTCCATGAATCGGGATGCGATTCTGTTCGCCATGTCAAATCCCGTACCGGAAATTATGCCGGATCTAGCAAAGGAGGCTGGGGCTAGAATTGTGGGAACCGGACGTTCGGATTTCCCGAACCAGATCAATAACGTAGTGGCTTTTCCGGGGATATTTAAAGGCGCTCTGGAGGGACGTGCCAGACAGATCACGGAGGAAATGAAACTGGCGGCAGCTTTGGCATTGGCAGGGCTGGTATCGGAGGATCAATTGGATGAAGACCATATTATGCCGGAGGCATTTGATCCAAGGGCAGCAGAAGCCGTAGCAGAAGCTGTGAAGTCGCATATATAGAAAGAGGATTCCCAAGGGAGTAAAAGATATGAAACCGGAAGTAATTAAGCTTTATAAACTCATTATTCTATATTTTCTAAAGAAAACCGGACAGGAGACCAGCAATGCGATCCTGTCCGATTTTATCCTGGAAAATCGTTATACCGATTATTTTACGATTCAACAGACGTTACATAGCCTGACGGAGGATCGGTTGATTTCCGTCAGACAGACCAGGCAGTCTGCTTTTTATCAGATCACACAAAAGGGAGTGGAGATCCTGGACGACTTTGGATCCCAACTCCCCGTGGATACCAGATGCCAGATAGAAGACTATCTGCGGGAAAATAAGATTTCTATCCAGCAGGCAGTGTCAGTCAATACCGATTATACTAAGCTGCGTTCCCGCGAATATCTGGCGACCGGCACGTTGATGGAACGGGGAAATATCCTGTTGTCCGTGTCCCTGAATGTGCCGACTGAGCAGGAGGCCGTTCGGATCTGTGAGCAGTTCCGGGAACGGCAGGAAGAAGTCTATCAGTCGTTGCTGCAAATTCTTACTGCACCAGAATCTTAACGAACTTCTTTTTTCCTCGCTTTAAGACGATACCATCCGGACCAATCTGGTCTCTGGTAATTACGGTCTTGACGTCGGTTACTTTGTCGCCGTCGATTGCGACACCACCCTGTTGGATATTTCTGCGGGCTTCGCCATTGGAAGGCGCCAGTCCTGCTTTTACCATGAGATTCAGGATGCCGATTCCGTTTTCTTCAAAATCAGAATCAGTCAGTATGGTTTCCGGCATATCGGCAGCATTGCCGCTGGAGAATAATGCCCGGGCTCCTTCCTGTGCCTTGGCAGCTTCCTCGTCGCCATGTACCATCTTGGTCAACTCAAAGGCGAGAATCTCTTTTGCCTGGTTTAGCTGGCTGCCCTCCCAGCGGTCCATTTCATCAATCTGTTCCAATGGCAGGAACGTCAGCATCCGCAGGCATTTTAGTACGTCATCGTCGCTGACATTACGCCAGTATTGGTAGAAGTCAAATGGACTGGTTTTATTTGGATCCAGCCAGACAGCGCCGGACTGCGTTTTTCCCATCTTTTTGCCTTCAGAATTTAACAGCAGATTGATGGTCATTGCATAGGCATCTTTGCCTAATTTGCGGCGGATCAGTTCCGTACCGCCCAGCATGTTGCTCCACTGGTCATCCCCACCAAACTGCATGTTACAGCCATAATTCTGGTATAATGCGTAAAAATCATAGCTCTGCATAATCATGTAGTTAAATTCCAGAAAACTTAATCCTCGTTCCATGCGCTGTTTATAACATTCTGCCGTCAGCATCCGGTTGACAGAGAAGTTTGCACCCACCTCACGGAGCAGATCGACATAGTTAAGATTTAAAAGCCAGTCGGCATTGTTGACTAACAGTGCTTTTCCATCGGAGAAGTCGATAAATCTGCTGATTTGTTTTTGAAAGCAATCAATATTATGGGCAATCGTTTCCTTCGTCATCATCTGGCGCATGTCGGTGCGTCCGCTGGGATCGCCGATCATGGCTGTGCCGCCGCCGAGCAGCGCGATTGGCTTATTTCCTGCCATCTGCAGCCGTTTCATCAGACATAATGCCATAAAATGGCCAACATGCAGGCTGTCTGCTGTAGGGTCAAAACCAATATAGAACGTGGCTTTTCCCGTGTTGATCAATTCTTTGATTTCTGCTTCATCGGTTACCTGGGCAATCAGGCCTCTGGCAACTAATTCGTCGTAAACTGTCATAATCTTCCTCCTGTTTTCCTTTAAAGACTGGAAAAATCAAAGGGTGTTTTGGCCGTTTGATTCCCTAATCTTTAAAATAAATAAGTCCTTTTGTCATAGGACAAAAGGACGAATGATCGTGTTACCACCTTTTTTCACAGTATACTCACATATACTGCCTCGGCAGGATACCTTGTGATATCCCTGCATGCTAACGGGTGCACTACCGGCGGGACCTACCAGGCAGTCTGCCCTTCAGTCTGCTGCTCGGAGATGTATTCATAACAGGGTATTCCTGCGCCTCTCATCAACCGGCGGCTTTCTGTAGGTTTCTGCTGTTATTACTTCTTCTCTTCTTCGCATTTGTACGTGTATCTTATCAAAATAGCAGGAAATTGTCAAACCTGTTTTTGGAACGATAGATGCAGGATAAAGATTATGACATCATTGCCGGTAATTTTGTCTTGACAAGGGAACGAGGAAATGATACTATGATGATATCAAAATGATATCAGAGAGAGAGGATGGTTGTTATGGGTAATGAGATACGTAAGAATGGATTGCAGGAACGGGAAATTGTCAAAAAAAATGGGATTCCCGTATTGATTTTGGTAATTTTAGAGTTTCTTGTGGCAACGGGATGCTTTGTTGCTTTAGGGATTCTGGAAGAAAGTGGAGCATTGACGGTGCCAGTAGGAATTGTGCTAGGGGTAGCAGCAGGAATTTTAATTTTGATGGGTTCTATTTCTTGCTGTGGATTCCATTTGATTAATCCGAATGAAGCTATGGTATTTACACTGTTTGGTGAATATTATGGCACGATCAAGAAAGAGGGGTTCTATTTTATCAATCCGTTTGCTGCAGCAATGATGCCGGTGGCTGGTAAAAAGAAAGAGGAGCTTGTGAAGAAAAAGGTTTCCTTAAAAACCATGACCTTAAACAATCAGCAGCAAAAAGTCAATGACGCCCTGGGAAACCCGATCATTATTGGCGCAATTGTCATTTGGAAAGTGGTGAATCCGACGAAGGCGTTGATCCAGGTTGATAATTATCAGACATTTTTGTCAATCCAGTGTGATTCCACAATTCGGAATGTGGCGCGTTTGTATCCCTATGATCTGATGGAAGAAGAGGAAGAGGGGGAAAACCATGAGAAAACTCTGAGGGGCAGCAGCCAGGAGATTGCAGAGAGTATGAAGGCAGAGCTGGAAAAACGTGTCACAGAGGCTGGAATTGTTGTCGAAGAAGTACGGATTACCCATCTTGCCTATGCGGAGGAAATTGCTGCAGCAATGCTTCAGAGACAGCAGGCTACCGCGATTATTGCAGCCCGTAAGAAAATAGTTGAGGGAGCTGTCGGTATGGTAGATATGGCGATTGAGCAGTTAGGGGAAAAAGAAGTGGTAGTTCTGGACGAGGAACGCAAGGCGGCAATGGTAAGTAATCTGCTGGTTGTACTATGCGGACACCAGGAGGCACAGCCGATTGTAAACAGTGGAAGTATTTATTAATACGTCGAAAGGCTGAATATGATAGAAAAAGAGCTAAAACAGCGTGAAAACGAATTAGAGGAGCGGATCCGTCGCTTGGAAGAAATGGAGCAGGCGGTCAAAAAACGGGAAAAAGCCGTTAAGGAAAAAGAAAAGTCAAAAAAACAGGTTTTGCTGCGTCTTTCTCCCTCGCTGTGGGAGGATTTAGCGAGATGGGCGGAGGACGATTTTCGGTCCATCAACGGACAAATCGAATATCTGCTATCAGACGCTGTGCAAAAACGCAAAAAAAGCAACCGGGCAACAAGTAAATGATGTTGCCCGGTTTCTTCCGTATTTCGGTCTTTACATCCCGCACAAAATCATGTATACTGAGGGTGTTTCAATCTAAAAGGTCAAATATTTCGTCTGAAATAAATTGTGGTTCAATGAAGTAGTTTCCGTTATATATCCCATTAGATTCATATTGGTAGTATTACTCCACGGAAAGATCGGGAAGGGTTATTTATGGTTCCAATATCCCTGGTATGCACAGGTGATAATATAATAGAAATGAGGTAAAACATGTCAGAATACGAAAAGCTATCATTGGTGGAATTACGTGTGGAAGCCCGGAAATTAGGGATCAAGAGCGTAACAAGCTATAAGAAACAGGAATTGCTAGACAAGGTGCGGGAGGTTGTTGCCAGTGGCACAGCAGAGCAGGCTTCTTCGGAAAAGAGTGTGGTGGAAAAACCATCTTCGAAGGGACGGAAAACAGGTGGTCGCAGGAAAACAGTGAAAGAGGCGCCGGAAAACGGACAGGGAAGTGCAGATCCCCAGGATGCGGATGGATCTGGGGAAACTGTGCCGCAGCAGTCTGTCATGATGGAGCAGACGGTGGCATACGGGGATACAGATACGGAAAAAACGGAGGAAGACAGTGCCAAGTCTTCGGCGAATAGAACGGATAACAGGGCTGTTTCGCGCAAACGAAAAGAGACAGATCTCCGAAATAGTGGCAGTAAAAGGGAAGCAGATGGCAGAACCGGTGGGTATAAACGAGAGAATGACAACCGGGGAGAAGGATATAAAAGAGATTTAGACGGCAGAGCCGGTGGCTACAAGAGAGAAAATGATAATCGGGCTGGAAATTATAATAAAAGGGACTATGATGCGAAGTCAGGTTCCTATAAAAAGAATCCTCGCCAGTCCTACCAGAATCAATCCTATCAGAATCAGTCCTACCAAAATCCATCCCATCAGAATTCCGTGCATCAAAATTCATCTGCATCAAGAAATTATACATCCGGTCAGGTAGAGCATACGCAGTCTTCCGTGGCTCAGGGAAGGCAGATGCAAAATCAGAATATGCAGTATGACCGACAGGGGCAGCAGGGCCAGAAACGAATCCAGGATTTATCTCCGGCAGAAATGGAGCAGCAGGACAGCGGAATTGAGAGAGAAGGTATTCTCGAAGTATTATCCGAGGGTTATGGTTTTATCCGTTGTGATAATTTCCTGCCAGGAGAGCGTGATATCTATGTGGCTCCGGCAATTATCCGTAAATATCATCTGCGCACGGGGGATATCCTGTCAGGGAACCTTCGCGTGAAAAGCCAGAATGAGAAATTTGGGGCATTATTGTATTTAAAAACGGTGAATGGCTGTTCTCCGGATTCGATTATGAATCGGATTAAATTTGAGAAACTTACTCCGATTTTTCCAAATGAAAGAATTCGTTTAGAGACACCGGGATCTCAGATTTCCATGCGGATGATGGATTTAATTTCGCCAATCGGCAAAGGGCAGAGAGGCATGATTGTATCGCAGCCTAAGACTGGAAAAACAACATTGTTGAAACAGGTAGCAAAGGCGGTAAAAACGAATCATCCCAAGATGCACCTGATTGTACTGCTGATTGACGAGCGTCCAGAGGAAGTAACGGATATCAAAGAGTCCATTATGGGGCACAATGTTGACGTGATTTATTCCACATTTGATGAACTGCCGGAGAACCATAAACGCGTATCAGAAATGGTAATCGAACGTGCAAAGCGCCTGGTAGAGCATGGTCAGGATGTAATGATCCTGTTGGACAGTATTACCCGACTTGCCAGAGCTTATAATCTGACTGTACAGCCGAGTGGACGTACCTTGTCCGGCGGTTTGGATCCGGCTGCCTTATATATGCCGAAGCGCTTCTTTGGCGCTGCCCGGAATATGAGGGAAGGCGGCAGCCTGACGATTTTGGCGACGGCGTTGGTAGATACTGGAAGCAAGATGGATGATGTGGTTTTTGAAGAATTTAAGGGAACTGGTAATATGGAGTTAGTCTTGGACCGCCGTCTGTCTGAGAAACGTGTTTTTCCGGCTATTGACCTGCCAAAATCCAGCACTCGCAGGGAGGATTTGTTGTTGACACAGGAAGAAATTGAGGCAAATTACTTGATGCGCAAGGCATTTAACGGAGTCAAGTCGGAGGAAGCCGTGGAAAAAATTATAGAAATGTTCCGACGGACGAAAAATAACCAGGAATTTATTCAGTTGGTTCGAAAAGTTAAAATAGTTTAGGTAGAATGGCAGAACAGTATTCCGGTTGAAGTTCAGACAGCAGAGATTTTCAAAAAAGAATCTTGCAATGAAGATTTTTCTGTGTTATACTAAAGCAGTTGTGTAAAAAAGAGGTCGAAAAGAACATGGTGTGTCTTTTTCGTATAGGAAATTAGCTATCCCAGAGATAGTGGAATGGAGGTAAAACGATGAGAGAAGGAATTCATCCGGATTATTATCAGGCAAAGGTTGTATGTAACTGTGGCAATGAGTTTGTGACTGGCTCTACGAAAGAAGAGATCCATGTGGAAATCTGTTCCAAGTGCCATTCATTCTACACTGGCCAGCAGAAGTCTGTGAAAGCACGCGGTGCAATTGATAAATTCAACCGTAAGTATGGTATTCAGTCTAACTAGTGATAAAAATGATCGGGATTCCGGTCTTGTCAATGGTCACAGTACTCGTTATAATGGTACTGTGACCATTTGCGTTATAGAGTAAGGGGAACGATATCTTTTTATTTTGTGTAACTGTTTGGATTTTGATATATGTAGAAGTGTATTTGGAATTCGTTGCGATAAAGTTTGGAGGGTACTGGTTATGAAGTCATCTGGAATTGGGGGGCAGGCTGTCTTAGAAGGCGTTATGATGCGCAATAAGTCAGAATACGCCGTTGCGGTGCGTAAATCGGATGGGGAGATCGTCGTTGACACCAAGAAGTGTAAGAGTAATGCGGATCGAGGGATTTTTTTCCGACTGCCTCTGGTTCGTGGAGTGGTAGCATTTGTGGATTCTTTGTATCTTGGGATGAAAACGCTTACCTACTCTGCTAAGTTTTATGAAGATGCCGAGCCGGAATCCAAATCGGGAATAGAAGTAATAGAGGGAGAACCGGCAAATTCCAGTCATGATTTGGAAAATGTGGGGGCGGCTGACTCCAACCAGGACACTGTGAATGGGGAAAAGAGAAAGTCCGGGGCAAGTACCACTGGAAAAGAGAAGAACATTTTTGGCAAAATTGGAAAAAGAGATCATGCAGAGGCTGGCAGAATAAAAAGTGACACCAGGGAACAGGTGGAAATGGTGTTGACCGTAGTATTGTCGGTGGTTTTGGCATTGGCTATATTTGTGGCATTACCATTTTTGCTTTCTGTGAAACTACAGGAAATGATTCATTCTTTTGCACTGCTGGCATTGATTGAGGGCATCATCCGTGTGGCTTTATTTATCGGATATGTGTGCGCAATTTCTTATATGGATGATATTCATCGGGTATTTATGTATCACGGAGCGGAGCATAAGACGATTAATTGCGTGGAGAATTGTGAAGATTTAACAATTGCCAATGTACGCAGGCAGTCCAGGCATCATCGGAGATGCGGGACTAGTTTTCTGTTCATTGTCATGTTTCTGAGTATCATCTTCTTTATGTTTTTGCATTTTGAAAATATATGGTACCGCTTGATCAGCAGACTGGTATTAATTCCATTGGTAGCGGGAATTTCCTATGAATTTATTCTGTGGGCGGGTAACAGTGATTCCAAAATAGTGGAAATCCTAAGTAAACCTGGAATGTGGCTGCAACGTTTGACGACCAGAGAGCCAGATGACTCCATGATTGAGGTGGCAATTGCTTCTGTGGAAGCCGTTTTTGACTGGAAGTCTTATCAGAGCCGGATGCTCGCCATGGAGGAGAGCCGGAAGCGCAGACTGCAGAGGCAGGGAAAGCGTTCGGTAGAGCGGGAGAGCGAGCCGGAGGTTAAGATGACGGAAGAAATGCGCAGGCGTGAGGAAGAGGATGCAAGGCGTGCCAATGACCGGGATAAACAGATCAGAGAACGGGAAATGCGGGAAGCGAAACAGCTCCGTCAGGCAGGGAATGTAACAAAACGCCGGACAGAGTGGGAATCCTTGAGCCAGAGGGATGGTGAAATGGCGGAGGATGAGCTGGGCTCTCTAGACCGTTTCTTTGACCAGGAGAACAGTGACGGAAAAAATAAGCCGTCTGTGGATTCGGAAGAATCATGAGAGGGTAGGAAAGGCAGATCATAGATGGTTTTTGAATGATTCCGGTGTGGAGAGCAGTGGTATCGACAGAATGAAATGTAATTAGGTGGTGTGGTATGACCTATAGGGAAGCATATGACTGGGGAAAGTTGCGGCTGACAGAAATGCAGATCCCGGATGCAGAATGGGATGCATGGCTTCTGCTGGAATATGTGACAGGCATGAAACGGGCAGGTTATTTGCTTCATCGGGATGATGTGGTTGCGCAATCACATTGGGAACAGTTTCAGTCGCTGATTGGACAGCGCGAAAAACGGATTCCCCTGCAATATCTGACCGGAGTAACAGAATTTATGGGACTTTCCTTTATGGTCAACCGGGATGTGTTAATTCCCAGACAGGATACCGAAACTTTGGTGGAACTGGCATTGCCGGAAGTAGACGGGAAACGGGTGTTGGATGTGTGCACCGGTTCCGGGTGTATTGCGATTGCATTACAGAAACTGGGACAGCCGATTGTCTGCCATGGGGTAGATCTGTCTCCACAGGCATTGGCAGTTGCCCAGGAAAATTGTAGACGTCTGGATGCAGAGGTAACTGTCTGGCAGAGTGATTTGTTCGCACAGGTCACAGAGTCTTATGATGTGATTCTCTCCAATCCCCCCTATATAGCGTCCAAAGTCATTCCAGGGTTGATGCCGGAAGTCCGGGAACAGGAACCTTTGATGGCGTTAGATGGTGGAGAAGACGGCTGTCTGTTTTACAGACGGTTGGCAGCAGAGGCTGGCCAGTATCTACAGGAGGGGGGGAAGCTTTTTCTGGAGATTGGCTATGACCAGGGGGAATCTGTTCAAGCTTTGCTACAGGATCATGGATTTGAGGAAATCAGGATTCATCAGGATCTGGCAGGGCATGACAGGGTAGTCTGTGCAGTTTGGCATCCCGAATCAAAGAGGCCGCCGAAACCCATTGTCTATAAGGAATAGCAAATGATTTGGGGTTGATTCGATAAATGATCTAAGAAATAAATTTTGCTGTGATGAGCAGTATGGAGGATGAAGATGTTTGATAAATTAGAAGATCTGGTAAACCGTTTAGAGGAATTAAATATTGAACTGACGGATCCAGATGTGATCGGTGACCAGGAACGTTACCGTCGGTATATGAAAGAGCAAAATGAATTGATGCCGATTGTGGAAAAGTACCAGGAATATAAATCTGCCAAGGCAGGCGTGGAGGATAGCCTGGCAATCCTGGAAGAGGAAACCGATGAGGAAATGCGGGAGTTGGCAAAAGAGGAATTAAACGAGTGTAAAGCAAAGGTGGAAACCTGTGAGCAGGAATTGAAGATTCTGATGCTGCCGAAAGATCCGAATGATGATAAAAATGTTATTGTGGAGATCCGCGGCGGGGCTGGTGGAGATGAGGCGGCGTTATTTGCTGCCGATTTATTCCGTATGTATTCCAAGTATGCCGAAATGAACCGTTGGAAGGTCGAGGTAATGAGTGCGAATGAGAATGGGATTGGCGGATTAAAAGAAATTGTCTTTATGGTTATTGGAAACGGTGCCTATTCAAAATTAAAATACGAGAGCGGTGTTCATCGGGTACAGCGGATTCCATCTACGGAATCCGGGGGACGGATCCATACGTCTACGGCGACGGTAGCAATTATGCCGGAAGTGGAAGATGTGGAAGTATTTGTGGATCCGAATGACTGTAAGATTGATGTATATCGTGCGTCCGGAAACGGTGGACAGTGTGTCAATACGACAGACTCGGCAGTCAGGATTACCCATATTCCTACCGGAATTGTGGTAACCTGCCAGGATGAGAAGTCTCAGTTAAAGAATAAGGATAAAGCAATGAAAGTGCTTCGTTCCCGGATCTATGATATGGAGCAGGAAAAAGCGGACAGCGAGCAGGCAGCGCAGCGCCGCAGCCAGGTGGGAACGGGAGACCGCTCTGAAAAGATCCGTACCTATAATTTTCCACAGGGACGGGTAACGGATCACCGGATTAAATTTACCAGCCACCGGTTGGGAGAGATTTTGGATGGAGATATTACCGAACTATTGCAGAATATTATAACGGCTGATCAGGCAATGCGGCTGAGCAGCTTAAATGAAGAAAAGTGTTAGAACATCTAAGTCTAACACGGGAAGAACGAAAAGGCATTGTTCTTCTTATCGAGAACCGATTGGCAGAAAGTGTATTAATGGATTGTTTTTTTGATGTAGCAGGATATGATTGCTGATGGGAAGCAGGGAGGAAGAACATGAAGAGATTGATCAATCAGTGGATGTCTGGTTTTTTGGTGTGGGCACTGCTATTTGCATGTCTGGCACCATTTTCTGTACCTCAAAGAACGGATGCCGCTGTGGTTCTGACGGGGAAGACGAAGTCTGTTCCTGCTTCTCAAACGGCCTATGGAACCTATGGGAAGCTGCGGGTACGTGGCACGAAACTAGTGGGCAAACAGGGAAAGACAGTGCAGCTCAAGGGGATTTCCAGCCACGGTATCAACTGGGATGTGGGAGAACCTTTTGTGAATGAGAAAGCCATGCAGAATCTGCGGGACGAATGGGGTGTGAACTGCTTCCGGGTAGCTATGTATACGGAAGACTACAACGGGTATTGTGTCACGGATGCGGCGAGCCGGAAAAAATTGCTCCAAAAGATTGATGTCGCTGTCAAGGCTGGAAAAAAACTTGGCATGTATGTGATTATTGACTGGCATATTTTGAATGATGGTTCACCTAAGACGCATCAGAAAGAAGCCAGGGTGTTTTTTAAGAAGGTTGCCAAAAAATACAAAAATTATGGCAATGTGCTGTATGAAATCTGTAATGAACCAAATGGCGGCACAAATTGGAAGACCATTAAGAGCTATGCAAAATCTGTGATTAAAGTGATCCGTAAATATAATAAAAAAGCAGTAGTTATCGTAGGTACGCCAACCTGGAGCCAAGATGTGGACGAGGCGGCGAAATCTCCTTTGCAGGGAAAAAATATTATGTACGCCTTTCATTTTTATGCGGCAACTCACGGAGAGTTTTTGCGGGAAAAGGTAAAAACGGCATTGTCGAAAGGATTGCCGCTATTTTGTAGTGAATTTAGTGCTTGTGATTCCAGCGGAAACGGCAACTATGATTTCGCCTCTGCGAAGGAATGGATGAAACTGATGAATCAGAATCGTATCAGTTATTGCTGCTGGAGCCTGAGTAATAAGCCGGAGTCGGCATCCCTGCTAAAACCAGGATGCCAGAAGACCAGTGGATTTCGGACTTCTGATTTGTCTAATATGGGCAAATGGCTGGTGCGGCAGTACCGATAAGGAGGCAGGCAGTTGATTAGCAGTGAAACAAATGGACAGATCAAAGAATTGGTGAAGCTGCAGAAACAGGCACGCTATCGTAAGCAGCAGGGGATTTTTATTGTCGAAGGCCTCAAAATGGTTTATGAGGCAGCGCAATATGGGGAATTACAGAAAATTTATCTGTCGGAAGAGAGATATGCTGAATTTGCAGGTGATCAACAGTTAGGAGAAACTTCAGCCAGAAGTGGGAAGGAGCTTTTGGCTCAGTTTGCATTTGAAGTGGTTGCTGACCCTGTGTTTCGAAAAGTGTCCGATACGATGACGCCACAGGGAATTCTTGGACTGGTAACGATTCCGCGGTATTCGCTGGAGGAGCTTCTGCAAGTTCCGAAACCGCAATACCTGCTCTTAGACGACGTCCGTGATCCCGGAAATCTGGGTACGATGATCCGTACTGCCGAAGGGGCTGGAATGTCCGGTGTCCTTTTGAGCCACGGCAGTGTCGATCTGTTTAATCCCAAAGTGGTACGTGCAACGATGGGGGCAATTTTTCGGATGCCTTACTGCTATGTAGAGAACCTGCCGGATACGATTCGGCAGATTCGACATTGCGGTCAGGAAGTTTATGCTACCGCAATGGAGGGCAGTGTTATCTATGATGTGCCAGATTACACTGCAGGAGCGGCAGTAGTGATTGGTAACGAAGCAAATGGAATCTCAGATGCCGTATTCCGTGAAAAGCCAATACCCATTAGAATTCCTATGGAAGGGCAGCTGGAATCCCTGAATGCCGCAGTGTCTGCGGCTGTGATTATGTATGAGATGAATCGGCAGAAACGAAAGAATTAGAATCTGCTGTTACATAATCTGTTTCCACTGAAAATATCCTATCATATATATCGTCATAATCATTGCGGACAGCGCAGTTACCCAAGGATACCATTTGGGGTGGCGATCCAGAATTTCTCCGCCAATGATAAAGAGCGGGAAAGCACAGTTCATATATCTGCCACCACTGATGAGGAAGGTAACAGAATAATTGATTAGAGTGTAAACCACGAGAAAAGCGGTGTATTTAAGAGGATGTCTCTTAAGTCCATAGAGAAGAAAAGCGATGGCTAGCACGAAACAGATCAATTCCGGCAGCCAAATACTCATAATCAGAGTGTTTTGGGTTTCTGGATTTTTCAGGTTAGTAAGTATTTCCTGCAGGCAGTTCGTAAACCAGGTGGTTTTGTGATACCAGTGTTCCTGCTGATATACCGAAAATTGAAATGGATTTCCCTCAACCCGGTAGTTGATATACAGATAGATGAGATTTCCGATAGGTGCCAGCAATAGGAAAATGCCTTTGGTAAAAACTGCATGGAAGAATTCTTTGATCCGTTTCTCCCGGTACATTTGGAAAAACGGATAGGTAATGAGAAATTCCACACCTGCGACCCCCATAATGATGACACCCTGGATTCTGCACAGGGCGCACAGGATGCCAACTAATCCGACGGCCAGCCAGTTGTGTTTTCGGATGAAATAAAATCCCATGGATATGGTACAGAAAAAGAGGCTCTCTGTCATCATTGCTCCGAAGAAGAAAGAAAACGGAAATACGCTGAGCAGGACTAAGGACTTGAAGGCAATGGATTTGCTGTATTCTGCAGAAATGACAGCATAAAAGAAACAGCAGCCGACGGCATAGGAGAGGGAGGATAGCACCAGGCAGGCAACTTCCCAGTTTGAAATAAACAGATGGACGATGCGGAGCAGCCATGGATACAGTGGGAAGAAAACCAGATAGAGATGTCTTCCTTCGGACTCCCATTTGCCATAACCATTTTGAGCAATTTCTATGTAGTGGGGAGCATCCCAACGATTCCAGGTTGTAAGAAAATCCGATGCCGTAAATGTAGTGGCCTCGGAAGCAATATACATGTAAATCAGGCTGATCAGATAGATGGCAAGACGGATGAGAACCGCCATGAAAAAAATCTCTAATACTTCCCTGCGGGTTACTGTTTCACCGGCATAGTCAGTTTGATGTTGGAATAAGTGAAAGAAACGATGTTTTATTCCGGTATGGGAACTGGTTTTTGATGTTTTGCGCTGGAATCCCATCTGGAAGCCCAGCCGGACAAACCAGATTATTATGATTATGCCGAAAATTAAATTCAATAAGATGCTTAAAATATTCATAGGATACTCCGATCTGTTGAACCATACTAAAAAACAGTTATATTGTACAAGAGTTTGTCCGGGAAGTCAAATAGACAGAGATAATGTTGGTGTTTAAAAATTATGGATTTGTAGTGTATGGTGATTCCAGTACAAAAGTAGATGATGTTGCCCGGTACGGTTTTGCAAGCGGGTTGAAAAAATGATGAAAATAGTCTATAATAAAACCTGAGTTTAAAGGCGCAGGTAAAACCGGAAGCTGCCGAAATAAGAATGAAGGAGGCAGCGTGTTATCCGGATACACGTTTCAGAATGGAGGAGTGGTATGGAACCATTTTATTGGTTGATTGCCTTAGTGGTTTTTCTGGTCATTGAAATTATTACGTTAGGACTCACCACAATCTGGTTTGCTGGGGGTGCATTAGTCGCTTTTGTTGCTGCGATTCTGCATTTGCCGCTACTAGTGCAGATTGTATTGTTTTTACTGGTTTCCCTATTGACGCTGATCTTTACCCGTCCGGTTGCAGAGCGTTATTTTAATGCGCAGCGGGAGCAGACCAATGTCAACGGAATGATTGGCAGAGAGGCAAAAGTGACCGTAGAGATTGATAATTTTAATCAGACTGGTACAATACTAATCAGTGGAGTCGAATGGACGGCCAGAAGTTTAGAAGACAGGGATATCATACCGCCGGGTTCCCGGGTAGAGATCTGCCGGGTTGAGGGCGTTAAGGTATTTGTAAAAAGAAAAGATAACAACTAACCAGAAAGGGAGAGGTGTCGTATGGAACAAATTGGAGGATTTCTTATATTCATTATTATTTTGTTGATTGTGCTGGTGTCCTGTGTCAATGTCGTGCCGCAGGCGAAGGCATATGTTGTGGAGCGTTTAGGTGGTTACCAGGCGACTTGGGACGTGGGAATCCATTTCAAGGTACCGTTTATTGATAAGGTGGCAAGGCGTGTGAATTTAAAGGAGCAGGTAGTCGATTTCCCACCGCAGCCAGTTATTACCAAGGATAATGTTACGATGCGGATTGATACCGTAATCTTTTATCAAATTACCGATCCAAAGATGTTTGCCTATGGCGTGGATAATCCGATTGTGGCAATTGAAAATCTGAGTGCTACGACACTGCGTAATATCATCGGTGACCTGGAATTGGATGAAACGCTGACTTCCCGTGAAACGATTAATACCGAGATGCGGGCTTCCCTGGATGAAGCAACGGATCCGTGGGGAATCAAGGTAAATCGTGTGGAATTAAAGAATATTATTCCTCCAAAGGAAATTCAGGATGCCATGGAACGTCAGATGAAGGCAGAGCGTGAGAAACGTGAGGCGATTTTGCGCTCCCAGGGAGAAAAGGAATCTGCGATTCTGGTAGCCCAGGGTAACAAAGAGGCCGCCATCCTGGATGCAGAGGCAGAGAAGCAGGCGGCGATTCTGCGTGCAGAGGCAAAGAAAGAGGCAACAATCCGTGAGGCAGAAGGTAAGGCGATGGCGATTAAGGCAGTACAGCAGGCCAATGCGGATGGTATCCGTATGTTAAATGAAGCTTCAGCCAGTGACGCTGTAATCCGCTTAAAGAGCTTGGAGGCATTTGCACAGGCGGCAGACGGTCAGGCAACGAAGATTATTATTCCGTCAGAGATCCAGGGCTTGGCAGGATTGGCAAAGTCTGTTACAGAATTGGCGAAATAGCAAACCGTGATTTACAGGAGAAGAATATGAGTGTTAATTTGACAGGCAGGAATTTTTTGACGCTGAAAGATTTCAGCAAGGCAGAGATCGAATATCTGATCCAGCTTGCTGCCGATCTGAAGGCAAAGAAGAAGCAGGGAATTCCGGTAAACCATTATCAGGATAAAAATATTGTTTTGATCTTTGAGAAGACCAGTACCCGTACCCGTTGCTCTTTTGAGGTGGCGGCCCACGACATGGGCATGGGGGTTACCTATCTGGATCCGCAGGGGTCTCAGATAGGGAAAAAGGAAAGTATCGCAGATACTGCCCGGGTCTTAGGACGGATGTATGATGGGATTGAATATCGCGGTTATGGGCAGGAGATTGTGGAAGAATTGGCAAAACATGCAGGAATTCCGGTTTGGAATGGTTTGACGAATGAATATCATCCGACCCAGATGCTCGCAGATTTGTTGACGATCCAGGAACATTTGGGACGGTTGGAAGGTGTCCGCTTTGTCTACATGGGAGATGCCCGTTATAACATGGGGAATTCTCTGATGATTGCCTGTGCAAAGATGGGGATGCATTTCACGGCCTGCACTGCTAAGGCATATTTTCCGGATCCCGCCCTGGTGGAATTGTGTCAGGGTTATGCGAAAGAGTCGGGCGGCTCTGTCACATTAACGGAGGATGTATCGACGGGGACCAAAGATGCTGATGTGATCTACACAGATGTTTGGGTTTCCATGGGAGAGCCGGAGGAGGTATGGAAAGAACGGATTGATGCGTTATCTCCTTATCAGGTCAATCGGGCTGTGATGGACAATGCGGGATCACAGGCAATCTTCATGCATTGCCTTCCAGCGTTTCATGATTTAGGCACCGGAATTGGACGGGAGATTAATGAAAAATACGGATTGTGTGAGTTGGAGGTAACGGATGAAGTCTTTGAATCAGAGAGATCCGTAGTATTTGACGAAGCGGAAAACCGTATGCACACAATCAAGGCTGTGATGGTAGCGACATTAGGGGAACGGGAATGAAACGACAGATACTGAAAATGCTTCGGGAAGCAGGAGAAGGCTACGTATCTGGAACATATCTATGTGATATTCTGGGAGTTTCCAGACA
Source organism: uncultured Clostridium sp. (assembly GCA_947644195.1). Classification (GTDB taxonomy): domain Bacteria; phylum Bacillota; class Clostridia; order Lachnospirales; family Lachnospiraceae; genus Butyribacter. The sequence goes on along the minus strand of CANRZB010000032.1, from coordinate 21,090 downwards.
GGCAGTATGGAAAAATATTGTTCAATTAAAGGAATATGGTTATGAGATCGAGTCGGTATCCAGGAAAGGGTACCGGCTCGTCGCAAGACCGGATATCCTATTTGGCCCGGAAATTGAAAGCTATCTACAGCCGAATGGATTTTGTCGGAAAGTGGAATGTTATGACAGTATTGATTCGACCAATCTGCGTGCAAAACAATTGGCAGAAGCGGGAGAAGCAGAGGGAACTCTGGTTGTGGCAGACCGGCAGACGGCAGGACGTGGAAGGCGAGGCAGAGGTTGGCTGGCGGAATCCGGGGTAGGAATCTGGATGACATTGATTCTCCGTCCTGGATTGGAACCGGTTCAGTTGTCAGGGATAACATTAATTGCGGCTCTCGCTGTGAATCGTGCCATCCGGGATATTTGTGGAGTGGAATCTCAGATTAAGTGGCCCAATGATATTGTTTTGGAGGGAAAGAAACTCTGTGGTATCCTGACGGAAGTCAGTTCAGAGATGAACTATGTGCATTATGCCGTCACAGGGATTGGCATCAATGTGAACACAGAGCAGTTTCCAGCGGAGGTGCAGGATAGAGCTACCTCCCTGTATCTAGAAACGGGACGTCGTATGGACAGAGCGGCGATCATCGGTAGATTTGCGGTGTTATATGGGGATTATTATCAACAGTATTGTAAAGAGGGTAATCTGACTGCATTTGTGGAAGAATATAATCAAATGTTGATCAATCGGGATCGGCAGGTCACGATCTATCATGGTATGGTGGAGGATGCAGACCCGTCGCAGATAGAAACCGGGATTGCCAGAGGTATCAATGCAGAGGGCGCCTTGTTGGTGGAAATGGATGGAGTATATAAACCCATTGTGTCCGGGGAGGTATCTGTCCGGGGAACTTATGGATATGTCTGACAGACTGGCTTGCGAGCAAAAAGGGTAGGGAGTATATATGGTGTATTTAGCAGGAAGGCAAATAGACAGGGGGTAGCTATGTCTGAGAGAGTGGATGAAGATGCGGTAGTACTATGTGCGGCAAGTGCCTATGAGGAAAAATTTTATCTGAATGAGGATTTTGGAAATTTGCCGGAATCCATTAAGCAGGAGCTACAGATTATGTGTGTCCTGTATACTGCTGATGTAGGGGGGATTCTTACACTACAGTTTGACCAGCAGGGAAATCTGCTGATGCATGTTACTGCCCGGGAGGACGATTTTCTGTTTGACGAGATTGGCAGTGTGTTGAAAATCAAACAGTTGCAGTCGGACAAGCGGGAGTTGATGGAATCCCTGGAATTATACTACCGTGCTGTGATGCTGGGGGAAGAGATTAGTGAGTATCTGGAAGGAGAAAGTTAAGTATGTTATTAGCGGTTGATGTGGGAAATACAGACATTACCTTTGGTCTGTTTCAGGAGAGTGAATTGATTACCCGATTTCGTATTACGGCGAAAATGCCCCGGAGTTCGGATGAATATGGTGGTGTTATCTGTAATGTCCTGGATCAGAAAGGATATTCGCCGAAAGATGTTACTGAGGTCATTATCGCTTCTGTGGTGCCAAAGATGATGTATTCCTTTACCAGTGGAATTATTAAGTATCTCAAATGTCATCCGGTGGTCGTGGGTGCTGGCACCAGGACAGGGATTCGCATTGAGACAGCAAATCCCAAAGAAATCGGGCCAGACCGTATTGTCGATGCGGTCAGTGCGTATGAACAGTATGGCGGGCCGATTATTGTGGTTGATTTTGGAACGGCTACTACATATGATCTAGTTACCGACGGGGGAATTTTCCTGGGTGGGATCATCAGTCCCGGTATTCGGATCTCTGCCAATGCTTTGTGGAATAATACAGCGAATTTGCCGGAGATTGAGATTAAGAGCCCAGGGATTGTCATCGCCAAAGAAACGGTTTCCTCTATGCAGGCGGGATTGTTTTATGGTACGATTGGACAGTCGGAGTATATTATCCGCAAGATCAAGGAGGAGTCTGGCCTGACTGATGTCAAGGTCGTGGCAACCGGCGGTTTGGGCAAGATCATAGCTGATAATACGGATGAGATTCAGGTATACGACAGTGATTTGACGTTAAAAGGACTGCAATTGATTTATCAGAAGCAGAAGCGGGGTTAAGCAAAAATAGTGTGAAAAATATTATGAATGGGTTCAGGATAGGACAGACAGAGATACCTGGGCAACTGGTTTTGGGGCCGATGGCCGGAGTAACCGACCTGCCATTTCGAATGTTATGCAAGGAGCAGGGAGCAGATCTGGTTTACACAGAGATGATCAGTGCCAAGGGCATTTATTATCACAATAAGAATACAGAACAGTTATGGCAGATCCGGGAAGAGGAACATCCGGTAGCTTTACAGCTTTTTGGTTCCGATCCGGTCTTGATGGCAGAGATGGCGAAACGCATTGAGGAGCGGAATTTTGATATTCTGGATCTCAATATGGGATGTCCGGTTCCGAAGGTGGTAGGCAATGGAGAGGGTTCTGCATTAATGAAAGAACCGAAATTGGCTGGAAAAATTATCCAGGCGGTTTCGCGAGCGATTAGCAAACCAGTCACGGTCAAATTCCGTAAGGGTTTTACGGAAGATCAGGTCAATGCTGTTTCTTTTGCGAAAATGGCGCAGGAAAGTGGAGCGGCGGCCATTGCAGTGCACGGTAGAACCAGGGAGCAGTATTATAGCGGCAAGGCGGATTGGGAGATCATCCGGCAGGTTAAGGAGGCTGTGACCATTCCGGTGATTGCCAGCGGGGATATTTTTACTCCAGAGGATGCGCTTCGCTGTCAGCGGGAAACCGGATGTGATGCGTTGATGCTTGCCAGAGGTGCGCGAGGAAATCCTTGGTTATTTTCCAGGACGAAATCCTACTTGGAAACGGGAATTTTACCGGAAAAGCCGTCGGTCGATGAAGTCCTTGAGATGATCCTGCGTCACGCCAGATTACAGATAGAGTACAAGGGAGAAATGATGGGGATACGGGAAATGCGGAAACACGTAGCTTGGTATACCGCAGGATATGCCCATTCTGCGCAGATCCGCCGGGAGGTCAACCAAGTGGAAACCTTTGCGGAATTAGAAGGGTTATGTGAAAAAGCCAGAATAATGTTGCGATAGTGTACTGGCAGATGGAAAACAGATCAGTAATATGGTTGAACATTGGTGTAAATCATTCCAGTAGGATGAAATACAAGGCAAAATACATAGTCTTGCGGATGCAGGACAGAAATGAGGAAACAGTTGTTCGCATAGATTTGGAGGTAAGAAATGACGTGGAAGCGGTTACTCCAAGGCAGAAACCTGATGGTTGCTGGAATGGCATTGATTATGGTAATTGCATTGGCAGGATGCGAAGGAGGAGAACAAAAGCAAACAAGGGAAAAAGTTAGGAGTACGGATGTATCGGAGGCAGTGCAGGTTACGGATGCCCCACAGGTAACAGTTCCGGAAAGCCAGAAAATAGCACTGGGTGAGAAGATGGATCTGGCAGCAGAGTTACGCCACGATGGGCAGGAATGTGAAATAAACAGTGCCGATGAAACCATTGTCAAAGTATTAGAGGATGGTTCCGTCTTTGGCGTATCACAGGGAGAGACCATAGTAACGACCAGTGTGGGGGAGACACAATTTCAGACAAATGTGAAAGTGCGGAAGCGGGGGATGGTTTATCCGAAATTTCAGATGTTACAAGGGGAAACACTGTCTCTGCAGTTTAGCAGTAAATCCAATCCTTCTGATTATTCCTGGACTTCGACGGATCGAAGCGTCGCGTCGGTGACAAAAACTGGAGTGATCAAGGCAAAAGGAGTGGGGACTGCCATGATTACCGGAGCTTCTGATGCCAGTACCTATTGCTGTGAGTTGACCGTGGTGGAGAAACCGGATAAGATTGTATATCTCACTTTTGACGACGGCCCGAACCGTTATTCTACGCCGAAGATTCTAAAGATTTTAGAGGAAAATCAGGTGAAAGCAACTTTTTTCGAATTAAAGCCGGCTAAAAAAGATTTTGACTTGACGGAGCGGATCCTGAAGGAGGGACATACCCTGGCGATCCATGGTTATAAGCATAAATATGATGAGATCTATGTATCGGAAGAAGCTTATCATGAAAATTTGGACAAACTGCGAAGCTTGTTTTTTCAGAAATTTGGTGTTTGGTGTACGCTAACTCGGTTTCCGGGTGGAAGTTCCAATATGGTAAGCGCCTATCATCCAGGAATTATGACGAAGCTGTCCAAGAAATTGGACGGATGGGGATATCACTATTTTGATTGGAATGTTTCTTCGGGAGATGCCGGGGGCGCAAAAAATTCGGGGGATGTATTGCGCAATTTTAAGAATGAGATTTCGGACAGACGGGAGAATGTGGTTCTCATGCATGATTTCTATAAAAATGATAAGACCATTGATGCTCTGGATCGGGTAATCAAATATGGTAAGAAAAAGGGATATACATTTCTGCCATTGACGGCTAGTACGGAGGAAGTGCATCATAAGGTAAATAATTAAATTACTCTAAGATGTAACCGTTGGGCAGATGTGGACCATGTGCTTTGTCAGGCGACGAAGGATACGGATCAGGAAACTGTGCTTTACCACAATCGGTATGATATCAGTGGTGATATAGATAGAACAGAAGGGCAGAAATGTGACAGAGTTAGAACAATATTATAATAAATTCTGTGAGGAGAAGCGATTATCGCGGCGGCATGGCATGGTGGAATATATTACTTCGATGAAATATATCCACCTATGTCTGGAACAGATGAGGGGGGAGCACAAATCCTGTCAGGATATCAAAATTCTGGATGTCGGTGCGGGAACCGGGCGTTATAGTGTGGCGTTGTCGGAGGAAGGTTATGACGTTACGGCGGTGGAACTGGTAAAATATAACCTGGGTATCTTGCGTTCAAAAGGCAGTGATGTGAAAGCTTACCAGGGGAATGCCTTAAATTTGTCCCGTTTTGCAGACCATAGTTTTGATCTGACGTTGTTGTTTGGGCCGATGTATCATCTGTTTCATTTTGAGGATAAATGTCAGGCGCTGTCGGAGGCGGTACGGGTAACCAAACCGGGCGGCAGAATTATGGTTGCTTATCTGATGAATGAATATGGTGTCCTGCTGTACGGTTTTCGGGATGGACATGTGCGTGAATGTCTGGAGGATGGAAGGCTTCGGGAAGAAGATTTCCATTGTGTTTCTACGCCCAGGGATTTGTACGATTATGTCAGGCTGGAAGATATCCAGAAGTTGAATGAGACGGTGGGAGTGCACCGGGAACGGATTTTAACGCCGGACGGTCCGGCAAATTATATGCGGCAAACGTTACATTCCATGGATGAGCAGACCTTTCAATTATTTATTAAATATCATCTGTCGGTTTGTGAAAGATCGGATTTGTTGGGAGCAGCAGCGCATATCCTGGATATTTTACGGGTGTGAAAGAGTTGAAGTATCACTAGGAAATACAAGACAGACATTTTGGGAATGGAGAGTATCATGTGGTTAGCGGACAATTGGCAGGAATATGAGGTGTTGGACACTTCTGGTGGGGAAAAGTTAGAGCGATGGGGGGAGTATCTTTTGGTTCGGCCGGATCCACAGGTGATCTGGAATACGCCGAAACGGAATCCGGGATGGGACCGACCCCACGGGCATTATCATCGAAGCAGCCGAGGCGGCGGCCAGTGGGAAGATTTTGGTCTGCCACAGAAGTGGCAGATTCATTACCGGGATCTGACATTTCATTTGCAGCCGTTCCAGTTTAAGCATACGGGACTGTTTCCTGAACAGGCGGTCAACTGGGACTGGTTTGGGGAGAAGATCCGTCAGGCGAGCCGTCCGGTAAAAGTGCTGAACCTGTTTGCCTATACCGGGGGCGCTACGCTTGCAGCGGCAGCGGCCGGGGCCAGTGTAACGCATGTGGATGCGTCGAAAGGAATGGTTGGATGGGCTAAAGAAAATGCGGCTGCATCGAATCTGGCAGACCGTCCGGTGCGGTGGCTGGTAGACGACTGTGTGAAATTTGTGGAGCGTGAAATTCGTCGGGGAAACCGCTATGATGGTATTATTATGGATCCACCGTCTTATGGGCGGGGACCGAAAGGAGAGATCTGGAAGATCGAGGAGAAGATTCATCCTTTTATCCAGTTGTGTACGAAAATATTATCCGAGGATCCGTTGTTCTTCCTGGTAAACTCGTATACTACCGGCTTGCAGCCCGCAGTCCTGTCCTATTTGATCCATACGGAACTGACTGGGAAATTCGGTGGACAAGTGGCGGCGGAGGAAATCGGACTTCCGGTATCGGAAAATGGTCTAGTTCTGCCCTGTGGGGCGTCTGGGCGCTGGGAACGGTAATGGTGCAAAAGGGGAAATAGGAAGTTCTGTGGAGAAATAACGATACAAAAAAACTTGCGTCGAAACATTCTGACGCAAGTTTTTTACTGTTGTTTTCATGGTTTGACAACCAGAAATAATTATTTCACTTTTTTACTTTTTATCTTACTCCACGTACTCTGTTTTTTTCCGTTCAGGGCGCAGATGCGCACATAGTATTTCTTGCCAGATTGTAATTTTCGGAACGTTACTTTTTTGACGGAGGATACCGTTTTTGTTTTCACGTTTTTCCGAAACTTCTTGTTTGTGGCAATCTGGATTTTGTATTTTTTTGCATGTTTCCCTTTGGAGAAGGTAACAGTCAGTGTCTTTTTCTTTTGGGAAGCCAGTTTACGGATCTTTGGTATGGCAGGTATGGACGCTTTTCTGTTACTGTTTTGTGCCGTTTGATTGTTTGGCGGTAGGTTTCCACCCGGAGTTCCGGTTGTTGGTGCCTGGTTTCCCGGAGTTCCCGGTTTCTGGGCAGCGACAATCTGGAATGGGATTTTGAGGGACGTGCTCATCCAATTTCCAATACCCGTAACGATGGCGTAGGCGGTTCCTGGTTCTGCGTTGTTTCGATATGTTACGGTAAAGTCAATGCCTTCTACTAGTGTAGTCTGATTTGCCGTTATCGTGAGTTTTGGCATGACCGGCTTGCCCGTTGCGGTTTGGTTCGGAATAGGTGCAACCATACTGGACTGTAAGATCTGCATGGCATCCGGGTTCTTAGGAGTGACTGTGCAGGCTGGTTCTGACAGGTCGAATAGCGTTGGCGCTTGCTCTAGGGAGCGGATGCAGGAAGTCAGTCCCTCTAAAAGCTGTTCCGGCTGGAACGCATACTCTCCGCCGATGAGCTGTGGATCAATCCATTGTTTTTCTGTGTCAATAAAAGTTGCGGAGATATCAAAGACGGTTTGGCCATTTTTGATAAAGCGGCTGTCTTTTAATGGATTGATTCCAAATAATCCAAGGGTAGTCATTACCTGTGCCAGTGTCCAAGGGCTGCTTGTGCCATAGGAAAGATAGGTGCCGTCCTTTTGCTGAACGTTGGATAGCAGTCCCATGACTTGTTGGCAGGTTCGTTCTAATGCCGCCGTATCTATGGAAGAATCATCTGTTTCCAGAGAGGAGGCAAGTGCCTGAATGACCATGGCGGCATAGTCATAGGAGTTCCAGGCGATACAGGATGTTATTTTGTCCTCCACATCTTTTGCCAGAGTGTTTACCAGCTCTGCCCGGGTAATTGTGTCCGGGGTTTTCGGCCAACTGGCGTTTGTCCCATCCATGGTAAGCAGAATCAGAGATTCACGGGACAGGGTGTTATCGCTTGTAGCTGCGGAATATACTTTCTGGCTGGTAATTTTCTCAACCAGATTAATCCCTGCGACATTGGTAATATCCTGCCCTAAAGCAGCTAGACACAGGGCGGTTTTACAGTAATTGCTGATTGCATAGGGATTGGTATCCAGATAATCGTATGTGATGTCGGCATCGTATACGGCGCCATAGGTAGAACCGTTTGTACGGATTGCCGTATATTGTGCCAGAATTTTATTGACGACGGCAGTATAGTATTCCTCGGCAGAGAAACCGGATTGTGCCAGGAAGAATACCACATACAGGCCGTTTGTGTCTTCGATTCCGGGAACATAGGCGCCGCCTGCCAGATTAGTTTCATAGATCTTTTCGGCTAATAACGACTGCTGTGCTTTTGCATTGTTTAATAAAGCGTCCCGTCGTTCGGCATCCGGCTCCAGGGAAGTGTCATTCTGATAGCTGGAACATTCCAGGGATTCTAGAGGCCATCCTCCATAGAGCAGACTGATCTGATCCTGGTCTTTCGGTTCGTAAGAGCCTATGCCGGTCTGCGCCATCTCTCCATTGACACAGAAGTTCCAGTATGCGGAATAATCTGCTGTCTGCGCCAGGTCGCCGATGGCGTCCAGACTGTCGCCCCACGCATTGGAAGAAATGACATAATGATCTGGATAATTCTGGTCCAGTACGGTTTTGATGGCTTCTTTTGCCGTACTTCCGGTGCTTAATAATACGGGTGTCTTGTCGATGGTCACAGATGCACCGGATGCATTTGTTCCCTCTGCTGCCACATACACAATGATCTTTTTTGCTGTCTCCGTTGCTGCGTCAGTGTGGTACGGGATTCCTGTAACGGAACCGAGGACCAGTGCCAGAGACAACAGTAGACTTAGCATCTTTTGTTTTCTTGTCTTCATTTTCTTTCCTCTCTTAGATCTTTATTTTGCGTGTGATCCCATCCCCGGAATCTGTTTCGCAAGGCGTGTCAGCAGGTCTCCTGGCTAGAACTCAAACTGTGTTTTTCCCTTCCCATAGAATTCCTACATGGTCAATCGAATCAAAGAGCGATTAGTCCAAATCGCCAAACTACAATTGTAGAATATCCTACAGTGGTGCTTCGGCAAAAAATCTTTCCAGAGGCGGCTTCGGTTTCGCTGAGATTGTGACAGCATATCACAGGTACGTCGAAACTCGGATCGGGATAGATGTTCTGCTATAAAAAACACATCATTCTTACAGTAGCGGGGGCTGCTGTAGCTTTTCACTACATTCCCTTTTCAGTCTGCCTGACGGTGCTTCCTGGATCTATGAGAGCGGAGGACATGAGTCATGAATCCTGTTTTTGCTCCACTGCGACGGAAGCAGGCCGGCAGTTCACTGACAGCGTTGCTATTTTATCATGGGGGAGCGGGGTTGTCAAAAACAGGGAAAAGGCTTTTTCCTGTTTTCTATTCCAATGGGTATTATCTGGCTAGAATTGGAAACAGATGGAGAAAAATGGAAACTTTTTTGGAAATATTTCACAAAAAAGAGGAAAGACATTTGTAGATACTTGACAAAAGAGAAAAATTTAATAAAATAGGATCAGATTGATTGTAAGTGTGGAACGATGGAAAATCCAATTGAATATTATGATAACGAAAGAATAAACTGAACAAGAGAAATAGCGGCAGCTTGATAGGAATAATGGGAGGTTGTGGTTGCTATGAGGAAAGGAATTATTAAAAGAAATCAGAGAGGAAACAAAAGAAGAATAGTAAGGGGATGCGTGGCAGCATGGATGGCGGCAGTTTTGGGTGCTGGTGCGTGGAGTTGTCCGGCAGAGGCGGCCCAAAGTATTAAGGTAGATGGTAATCCGTCTGATTGGGGCCAAGTGACAATGCAGTCTTCAAAGGATCGCAGGGTTGAGAAGTGGGCCATTGCCAGGGATGACAGATATGTCTACTTCTATGTGCAACAAAACGGAGGAAACCAATATGGTCTGCCGATTACCGAAACTCATGTAGAAATCGACTATGACAGCGGAAGAGAAGATAAAAGCTGCCAGATTCGTTTTGCGGGTATGATGGAGCAGCTCAAAGATGCCTGGTATGGGGATATTGCAGATGTAAAAACAGCATATCAGCCAAGTAGTGAGGCGGAGATATATGAAATTGAGTTTGCTGTGCCAGAGACTTTTTTTGTGGAGCGGGATTATACCGTTACGTATTGTGGTACCTCTGTGAAGAGTAAGGATATTCTGGATGTGAGTAAACTGGAAGAGACACCACAGCCCACAGAGGCAGTTTATCAGGGCATTACCGTTGACGGAAGCTTTGGCGACTGGGATGCAGTGGCGAAAAAGGCAGTGGGCGATGGTATTCTGATTGAGACTGCGATGGTGTTTGACGGAGATTATTTGTATCTCTATATGAAAGAGACTTCTGACGGGGTTGTTACCTGGTCGGGGGAGAAAAGTAATGGTAAATTTACGATTTATACGGATACCGGAAGGAATACTACGTTCAAACTGAATAAGGATTCTGTGGAGGGAATTGACGGCGCAAAGGTGAAACATTCCAATTGCCAGTATGAGATCTCGATTCCTGCCAATGCGATAAAACAGTATAAAGAAACGGTTTCTTTTGGGTATTATATGAATCAGGAGATGCTGATTTCTGATGTGGCTAATTTGCATCCTTCTCAGGAGGAAAAGAACTTTAATGGAATTGTGTATGATGGCAGCTATCGTGATTGGGATTATTATCCACATGATCTGATACAGTATTCTACCCCTGGCGGTGTCGGCGGGGATGCGGAAGCGGCGCTGTATATTGATGGAACTGTCCTGTATGGCCATGTGCTATCCAATCTCCATCGGGATGAAAAGGAATTTCTGCCTTTTACCATCCGTGTTAATGAAAATGACAAGACGGCGGTATCCTTCCGTCTTGTGACAGCGGACCAGGATGGCAATATAAATATGAATCCAAAGCATGAAGGTCTGGATGCGGGTACGTATGAATATTATTTATGGGATCTGGCTTCTGGTTCTACAGCGGGTAATCTGGAAGATGCCGATGCCCCTGTGTTCGGAAGCATGTATCTGACGGTGCGTAAGACAGCAGACGGTGTGCCTGTGTCTGACGAAATGGAATTTCGGGTGGATATGAAAAGATTAGCGGCGCATTTTGATATGGATGTGACTGACATGAAGCTGATTCAGGCACAATATATCAATATCGGTACAGAGTGGGTATCTATCGCTGGAGCATCCACAGGAGCGGTCATGGGGATCTCTCTGTGTGGTCTGTCTGTATTAGGCGTATTATGGTATCGTAAAAGGAAATGTAGGGTGGCATAAATGAATCTGATCTTAGGAATACTCCTATTGGCGATATGGTTATATATCTTAAGGGTTCTGACAAAAAGTGAGCTTCCGGCATGGCGGTTTCTATGGGGAAGCTGTGGTTTATTTGTGTTGATGATGATCTATGTCCGGCCGGTGCTGACGCAGCCTTTGGCACAGGTGGTAGCAGCTCTGGCTGGAGGATTTGGAACATGGACGGAAATGTTTTCCGCATATTTTAAATATGGGGTAATTTTTATAGATTCCAAGGCTGGTGCAATATCCCTCCTCATTGATTTTGAATGTTCTGGGATTTTGGAGATTATGGCGTTTATCTCACTGCTTTTGTTTTTCCGGGCATATACCCGTTATGAGCGCTTGGTCCTTGCCATGCTGGGAACCTGTTATATCATTCTGGTCAATGCTCTCCGCATTATTGTCATCTGTGTTATCATTCATATATGGGGCATGCCGGCTTATGCAGTAGCGCATACTTTTATTGGAAGACTTGTATTTTATGGTTTATCCGTATTGCTGTATTTTTTTGTCTTTACCAGGACACAGATTATTCGTCAGAAAGTAGGTGGCTTTTCCTATGGCATGGATCAATAATTTATTGAATTCATTTGTATTCTGGTCTGCGTGGATTGTCATTCCTTTTGTGATGGAAATTGTGCCATCCATTGGCAGTGTCATTGTACTTATTAAAAAGAGGCTCTTCCCGACAGTATGTGAGGTGCCTGCCATTGATCCGGAAATTTCTCTGATTATTCCCGTCTATAATTCCATGAATACGCTGGAGGAATGTCTTCGCTCTATTGATGAAAGCGACTACCCGGATTCCAGGATTCGAATTTTTCTGGTAAACAACCAAGGGCAAGATGACAGTTTCCAGGTGTTTTGTGAATGTCAGCGCAAGTATCCACAGTTGCGGATGCAGTGGCTCAATGCAAAACAGGGAAAGTCAAAAGCGTTGAATCTGGCATTGTTTAACAGTGAGGGAAAATATATTATCCATATTGACAGTGATGGCCTTCTGGAGCCGTCTGCATTAAAAAACATGGTGTATAAGTTTGAACAGGACCAGTCGATTGAATGTATGACGGGAGTGATTCTGACGGATCCGAAGCAGGTGGAGGGGTATCCCCTGTTCTTTCCAAGGATGCTCAGAAAATTGGAGTTTCTGGAGTATGCCCAGGCATTTCTGGCGGGGCGCAACTATGCCTCGGAGCTTAACGCCATCTATACCTTATCGGGAGCGTTTTCTGCTTTTCGGAAATCAGCAGTATTAAAGTCACAGCTTTATAATACAGATACGATCTGTGAGGATACACAGATTACCTTTCAGATGAAATACCTCATGAATACCAAGGTTTCCATCTGTGAAAATGCAATTTTCTTTGTCGATCCGATTGAGAATATGAATAAATTATACACACAGCGGCAGCGGTGGCAGAGGGGAAGCCTGGAGGTATCTAAGCTGTTTCTGCAAGATAAGATGAAGGCCAGGAATATGTTTACCAATGTGGGCGTCCGCACTCTTCTCTATGACCATACCTTTGCATTTCCAAGGATGATCTGGTATCTGGCATTGTTTTGCCTGTTATTTATGCATTATTCCTTTGCATTGATTGCATTTTCTTCGTTGTTGTTACTTGGTTTATATATTTTGATGGGATTCTTTTATTATGTTTCAACGGTAGGGTTTCTGAGAGGATTTCCAGAGATTCGGAAGTATTATGCCAGACAGTGGTACATGGTGCCTTTCTTGCCGCTGTTTAACTTGATTGTGTTTTTTATCCGCTTTGCAGGGGTCATTAACAGTATCAACACGGACAGCGCATGGAGGACAAAAGGATTTGGGGAGGAATTTGGGAGTGTGAAACAGACGATAGTAAAAGATTTTGCCCGAGTTCTGCATGTGATACAGAAGGTGAGAGGATATGTCAACTATGAAGCAGAAACTGAAAAACAAAATTGATTATAAAGTATGGTCGATTGGGATCATGGCACTGGTTCTTTTGATGGCCTTTGTGGGATATCGCCAAATGGAAGCCTATGAGAGCAGTGTGCTTTCCATTTATGCGGATCAGCAGGACGCCTTTGTACAGTTGGTGCTTGATCAGATTAATCTGCAACCGGACCGAACCGATGAAGATATTATCAGGGACATTCTGGGCTCTCTGGATACGTCCAATCGGAAATATTGGACGTTGTCCAAAAATCAGTCCCTTCTTTTTGTGAAGGATATTACGGAGACAAACCGATATAAAGGTTTTACCAACGCCACATATTATGTGTCGGAAAGTGCTGCCAGGTTTATGGAGAATCTGGAAGTCAACCGAGTTCGTCATGAGATTATCGAGATTGACGGCAAGCGGTATGTCATATCCGGTGTGATCTTTGCTTACCGGGGTGAGGATTATAAAATCTGCCTTTTGACCAATGAAACCTTTATTCTGGATCAAAATGTATTTTTATCCTCCAAGATTGCCCTGTATATTTTTATTGCGGTGATTTTACTGGGATTTTTGCTGGTTACCTTGATTCTCAATCGTTTTCTGGACAGAAAGACCAGGAAAATCCAGGCTTTGTCTGAGAAGACACAACTGCTGAACCGTCAGGTGGAGCAGATGGAGGAAAAGATAGAGTCTATGGATGATTATCACACTCGCTGGAATCTGTTTCATGGGAGCCTGATGGATGCTTTTGTGACAAAACTGTCCCAGAGAGAGCTGGATTCGGTGGTATTTTTACAGCTTTCTTTTGGAGACCGGGAGCAGAGAAATGTATTTTTAGAAAAAGCCCAGCTTTTGTTGGATGAAAAGGTACTCCGATTTTCTGTAAAGAAGCATGATATCGTCCTGGTATTTCTGCAATATCGGGAAGAGGATGTGCAAAAGGCCATGGAGCGGATGCAGATGGAAGAATCTGTGGTTGGTTCGCCTGTGGCTTGTGAGAGACCGGAACAGTCTCTCAGGGAATGTTATGAAGATTTTCTGCGGCGTGCGGGACTGGCAGAAAAGATAGGGGAGGAAGATACCGATGAGTAATGCACTTTACCGGGAATATAAATTCAAATTTTATCTTAATGCGAATCATTTTATTATCATTGATGGTAAGGAAGGGCAGCGCCATCCCCATACCTGGGAGTTTATGGTAGATATCCTAATGGACAATGACGAGTTTGTCCAATTCGATGCCTTTGAGAAAGCGATTGATGAATATTTTAATAAATATCAGAACAGAGTAATTAATGAGATTGCTCCTTTTGACCATGTGATCCCAACGCTGGAAAATATGTCGGACTATTTTATTCGTGATGTGCGCGGCATTGTAAAAAATCTTGGGGGAGAACTGATTAAAATGGAGAGCAGTGAGACACCCACCAGAAGTTATGTGATCAGCTTTGAGAGAGAGATTGGTTTTCTGGAGAGCGTTCGAAAAAATTCAGAGAAAAAAGTGGATGGAATCATTGATTCTGTGCTGGACAATATTCTGAATTAGGATAGGAGTAGGGAGCAGTGAAGAAGAAGTTTTGGATTTTGGCTATGGTTTTGCTATATGCGGCAATCGCAGTCGGAATGGCAGGGATCCTTCAGATGGGAGGCAGATATCCTGCCGGAACAGATACCATGCGTCATATCTATCAGGGCAATTTGTTGTATCACAGCATCCAGGAGGGGAACTGGTATCCTTTGTATGATGGTCTCTGGGATAATGGGGTACAGGTGCTGCGTTATGCCTCTCCCCTGCCGGTATATATTTTGGCCTTATGCCAGATGCTTGCCGGGGGAAATGCAATCGCAGGTTATCTGGTTTTTGTGGCGCTTGTATTTATTTTCGGTGCCGTGGTCTGGTTATATATCGGGGTCAGAAAAGAGCGCCCATGGTTGGGAGCTTTTTTGGGTATTCTCTGGTTTTTTATGCCCAACAACCTGTACGCTATTTTTGTGGAGGGAGATCTTCCCCGTTCCCTGTCGGTAGTGTTACTGCCACTTCTTTTCTATTTTGTCTATGAGTATTTACAGGGAAAGAGATGGCAGGAGATGGGAAAAATTATCGCTGTGTTTACAGGGATTGCACTGTGCCATGTGGGATATGCGGGAATGATTCTGCTGGCTATGCTGATTTTTCTTTTGGTTTATCGACTTGTCTCTGGTAAAAAGGGAAATTATCTCTTTGTGATTGCTGGTCTGCTTTTGCCATTTCTGCTGATCGGTGTCTGGCTGTTTGCTTTCCTGAGGGGAGGGGGCGCTGTGGCAGAAAGTTCCCAGGTTATGCATCATTATTTCCAGGAGGCAGTGATCTCCCTGAATCCATTTCGGCGTTTGATGGTGGGCCATGTGGAATTCTATTTCGGGTTGGCGGCGTTTCTCCTCCTAGTGTTTGGAGGAATCTGCAGTAAGAAGAAATCAGTGATTGGGTTTTTATCGGCATTTCTGATCTTTCTCTGTACTACTACAACGATGTGTTCCGTGTTCGAAAAACTACCAGGTGGAGAGTATCTCTGGATGCTGCGTTGTATATCCATTGCCCTTTGTATGATTCTCTATAGTTTTCTTCTCTGGAATTCGCTGCGCAGATGGATTGTGGTATTGTGTATGGCGTTGTTGGTACTGGATACGATACCGTCCCTGTCTCTGGTGTATTCTGGGCGTTCCCAGACGACTGCCAGCCAGCGGATGGAAGAGACAGCACAGGACAGCCTGATCAGGAGAGTGCAGGATATTACTATTCAGAGGGCCGCGCTTCTGGACGGAGGTACATTAGGGGCAATGGCACAATACCTTCTGGTGGATTATGATGGAACAAAGACACCGAGCACCTTTAGTGCCGGATGGCAGTCTGCCTCTACGGCAGAGAATACCGCCCTGCTCAATGAGGCGGTAGAGCAGGGACATTATTTATATCTGTTTGACCGTTGTCTGGAGCTTGGCAATGATACCGTTTTGATTAAGATCAGTCAAATGAAATACCAGGAGGCAGATATCCCGCAGATGACGGAGAGTGCCAGGAAACTGGGATACGAGCTGGTGGATTCCAATGACAGTTTTTTGCTGTATCATTTGGATGCTGCCCCTGGCTGCTTTGGGACAGTATGCCAGTACAACGGCATTGGGATTGGAACTGCTGCTTCCCTGATGTCATTGTCTGACCCGGATATTGTCAAAGGCGATTCGATCAATCTCAATCAGTATTCTTATGAGGAACTCTCCCAATATCAGGTGGTTTTTCTGGCTGGTTTTGTGTATGATGACAAGAAGAAGGCGGAGGATTTGGTTGTCCGCCTCAGTGAGGCGGGAGTGCGCATTGTGATTATTGGCGATGGCCTCCCCTATCATAAGAACACAAGAACGCAGGAATTTCTGGGGGTAACCTGTCATGATATCCTGTTTGAGAATGGGTATCCGGTGTTATATACGGAAGATGGCGAGGTAGACTGCGGGCTGTTTGATAAGGAGTATTCTGACTGGAAATGCGTGTATTTTAATGGTCTGGAGAACACGGAGGGGTATTTGTATGATGCTGGCCGCAAAATTGATTTTCTTGGAACGGTAAAGAATGAGAATATCTGTTTTATCGGGCTGAACCTGACCTTTCATTATGCTCTGACGCAGGATGAAAAAGCGGGAGAGCTGATTCACCGAATGACGGGAGATTTTCTGCGGGAGCTGCCAGACCGACGCCTGGTTCCTTTGGAGATTACCTATGAGAGAAATCAGTTGACCATTTCCTCCCCAAAGGAGGATGTCAATACCTCTCTTGCCTATCACGATATCTTTCACAGCAGGCAGAAGGTAAGGCATAAGAATCAATTGACCTATGTGGACCGGGGGAATACGATAATCACAATGAGATATCCGTATCTGGCAGAGGGATTGTGTGTGACTTTGTTGGGAGTTGCATTGACCGTTCTCTTTCTGCTGTGGTTAAGGCGGGGGAAATAAGGGCAGCTGTTTGCAGTTGAAGTAAGGCAGTAATTCTAAAAGGATTGCTGCTTTTTTAGATTTTCATTCTGGGCAAATCGTTATTTCCTATTCCTATAATCTCTTGGTGCAAGACCTGTCTTTTCTTTGAAACATTTACCAAAATGGCTGATTTGATGAAATCCCACACATTCAGCAATATTGCTGATAGACTCATCTGTATTTTTTAACAATTCTGCTGCTTTTGACAGGCGGTATTCTATCAGATATTTATATGGCGTGGACTGCATTGTTGACTTAAAACAACGTAAACATTCTGATTTGCTGACATTGGCACTTGCCGCCAAAACGTCTAAGGAAACATCCTCTCCGAAATGCTGTTCGATATATTGCAAAAATTTCTGCATACGGGCATGAACAACAATATCTTGCTTTTCGGATGGAAACTGTATGTTTTTCCGAACCTCAAGCCAGAGTGTCGTTAGCGAAACAAGCACTTCATAGACATAAAAATCCGTTTTGTTCTTTTCTATCTCCGATAGCCTCTTTAGTGCATTCAAAATAGTTTTATGGTTTTCCATTTTCCTTGAAAAACAGCAAATGGGAATCTGTTCCTTTCCGATTATGCTTTCAACAAAATCTTTTGCAGGACTGCCAAAATAGAATTTAAGAAAATAATCGGGAAAGATAAAGCTGTTATAATGGCAGGCGCTGTTTTTCCTTACAAGATGGACAACATTTTTATTGATGAATACCCCGCTCCCCGCGTCAACGGATACCAATTTAGTTAAGGTTTTAATCTCTATCTCCCCTTCAAGCACATAGATAAACTGTATATCCTCATGCCAGTGCATAACTTGAAATCCTGGATTGCGTGGATAGCTTTGCTCATTTACTACGTCAAGCACAAGATAAGGAAAATCCGAGCCTGCATTCAGATTGACAGAATTTATAAATTCCGTTTTTGTGTCTGTCACTAAAATCACCTGCCTTGAAGATATTATAATAGTTTTTGGCGAAAAAATGATATTATTCATGTGGTTATTGTGCTATTATTATAGTGTAAACCATATGACAAGTCAAGGAGGTGAAACGATAATGTACTTCAAATACGGCGATGAAGAAATTGCTTATCTAAAACAAAAAGATAAGAGGCTTGCCGATGTCATAGATAAGGTTGGAAAGATAGAGCGTTCTGTTGATACGGATTTATTTTCATCTGTAATACACCATATTATCGGTCAGCAGATATCTACAAAGGCACAAGCTACGATATGGCAACGAATGAATAATAATCTTGGTGTCGTAAATGCCGATACGGTACTTTCCGCAGGAACAGAATATCTGCAATCTTTTGGCATGACTTTCCGAAAAGCAGAGTATATTACCGATTTTGCACGGAAAATCACGGACGGCACCTTTGATTTAGAGGGAATTTGGGAAAAATCAGATGAAGATGCCATAAAGGAGCTATCTGGTTTACAAGGAATCGGAGTATGGACTGCGGAAATGATTTTGCTGTTTTGCATGCAGCGTCCAAATATATTCAGCTTTGGTGATTTGGCAATCCTTCGTGGTATTAGAATGGTATACCACCATCGGAAAATAGACCGTAAGTTATTTGAAAAATACCGCAGGCGTTTTAGTCCTTATTGCAGTGTGGCAAGCCTTTATTTTTGGGCAGTAGCAGGCGGTGCAATACCTGAAATGAAAGATTATGCCCCAAAAGGAAAGGCGAGAAAAAATGGACAAAAAAGAAATGTTAAAAGCAATCCAGAGCAGGGATAAATCTTATAATGGCAGGTTTATCTTTGGTGTAAAAACAACTAAGATTATCTGCATGGCAGGATGTCCCTCTAAGATACCCCTTGAAAAAAATATAGTATTCTTCAGTTCTATGGAAGAAGCAATACAAAATGGCTACCGCTTTTGTAAACGGTGCAAGCCAGAAAGATATTACCAATCAAAAGAAGGAGGAAAATAAAATGGCAAATGTAATTGTATTATTTGAGGTAACAGTGAAAGACGGAAAAATGGACGATTATTTAAGGATGGCTACATCTTTGAAAGAAAACCTTGGTAATGCGAAAGGATTTATCCGTTCCGAGCGTTTTTCATCTCTGGCAACAGACGGGAAACTCCTTAGTATGTCCATATGGGAGAATGAGGAAAGTGTAACAGAATGGCGTAACCTGGCAGCACACCGCACTGCACAGAAGCATGGAAGAATCAATGACTTTGCGGACTATAAAATTACAGTTGTATCACCTGTCCGCACATATACTATGACTGGCAGGGAGGAAGCACCCGCAGACTCTAATAAATATTTTGAGGTATGATGCTATGACTTATATTTATCATTATCAATCGCCTTTAGGCGGTATTACAACTTCAAGCAATGGAAACGAGATTATGGGGCTGTGGTTTGACGGTCAGAAATATTTTGGTGATACGCTGACGAAAAACTATGAAGAAAAGGATTTGCCTATTTTTGAAGAAACGAAAGAATGGCTTGATATTTATTTCAGTGGCAAAGCTCCCGATTTCACACCACCACTTAAAATGGATACTACCCCTTTCCGAAAAGCTGTATGGGAAATCATGCTTACAATTCCATTTGGACAAACAATGACATATGGCGAGATTGCAGACAGAATCGCAAAGCAAAGGGGACTTGCAAAAATGTCTGCACAGGCGGTGGGTGGTGCAGTGGGACATAATTCTATTTCTTTAATTATTCCTTGTCACAGAGTTGTCGGAACAAATGGAAGTCTGACAGGTTATGCAGGAGGGATTGAGAAAAAGGTACTGTTACTCACTATGGAAAAAACGGATATGTCGGCATTTTTTGTGCCGAAGAAAGGAACAGCGTTATAAATGAAATCATCTAATGAAGAAGCCATCAAGCACTCTTTTACATTACAATCAAAAAAATTTGAAACAGGGAAATTGAATTTTACGGAGAAAAAAATTTTGGATTTTATAGTATCTAATATGCAGCCACAGAAAACGGATACCGTATTAGAGGTTGCAGCAGGGACTTGTGCCTGCGGATGTTCGCTTGCCCCATTTGTGCAGAATGTAACCTGTCTTGATATGACTTCAGCAATGCTGACAGCAGGAAAAGAAACGGCTGAAAAGCAAGAATTATATAATATGACTTTTGTGCTAGGGGATGCCTGGGAACTTCCGTTTTTAAATAATAGCTTTGATATTGTAATTTCCCGTCTTGCGTTCCATCATTTTCCCGATACTGCCCATTCTTTTGATGAAATGGTACGTGTCCTTAGACCCCAGGGAAAGTTGGTTTTTATTGATATGGAAGCGGCAGAGGATAAATTAAGAGTAGTTCGAGATGAAATTGAAACAATGCGTGACCCATCCCATGTCCGTAATCTGAGCAGGGAAGAAATGTTAATGTTATATTCAGGGCATTCTTTTAAAGTGGAACTATGCGAAACGATGGAAATTCCTACCTCAGCAGCCGATTGGCTTAATTTTACAGAAACGCCGGTATCTACAAAACAAAAACTTATGGAACGTTTTGAAAATGATGTAAACGGAACAGAAAGAACTGGATTTTATCCATATCAGACGGATAAGGGCATTTTTTTTAAGCAAAAATGGATTTTTATAATTGGCAGGAAACCACAGGGCAGTGTTTATGAATAATACAGAATATTTTTAGTCTTTCGATTGAGCCTTTGAAAAAATTTCTGTAAATAATGAATATACCAAAAAGGTCTTCTATGAGAAAATCTAAATATCAGAGGACAAAATTATTTCGATGTATCCAAAAGGCATGACAACAACACAGATCTCTGGGATGGTAGAAGATATCTATGGTTTTGAAATCAGCGAGGGAATGGTCTCGGACATCACCGACAAGCTGCTCCCACAGATTGAGGAATGGCAGAACCGTCCGCTGTTTGATGTATACCCTATTGTGTTTATTGATGCTATCCATTTTTCCGTCCGGGACGACGGGATCATCCGAAAACTAGCTGCTTATATCGTTCTTGGTATCAATGAAGACGGACATAAGGAGGTCATGACCATTGAAGCATGAAAGCTTTCGCAAAAGATTTGAAGACCATATATACCGCCCCGGATGAGAAA
>CANRZB010000031.1 GCA_947644195.1 uncultured Clostridium sp. | reverse complement strand
CTTTGGTATAGAGGCTTTTGGATGATTGGATTTCAAAAAATGGGGAAAGTCAAACCACAGCGATATCAATCACAGCGTTTCATGGTAGAGCATCTACGAGATCACAGTGGATACAGGGAAGTATTAATATTCCATTTGGCTTCCCTCCTGCTACTCCTCTCCAAGTGCCTGCCTTCCAAGAGACTCTAATTGGCTGAGTTTTTTCTGTATATATAACACGGCATAATCTTTTTTAATAGGATTACCATGGTAGAACATGTGACGCCTTCCCTGGGTCGGATGCCATACTAGCCCCTCTGCCCGTTCGTCAGCATATACTGGTCGGCATCGTGATTCCAAATCAGGCATGTTCATTGCCCGTTCCAATAATTTTTGATTCATTGTAATTTTCGTTTGTTGCCAGGGAATCGTTTCATCCTGTAAAATAGCGCTATAAGAAAACGAGTTATCATAGATATCATACAAAGGATATATTTCCTTCTCATTGACTAACTTCCATTTTCCTTCTTTATTCATTATAAACATGTAACATATGCTAGCCATATTAAATCCAACCGACCATATACTGACAGTCAGCACCTCTTGATCTTCCGAAATTTCTCTAATATGAAATTTAGTTTTAACAGGTATATAATTTTCTTTTTGATAAATTACAATTTCATGGAACAGGCACGGCAAAAGCACAACACAGAACAACAAAAGTACTGTTGCACAGACCTTAATCTTTCTTTTCCACTGAAAATATTCCATTTGGCTTCCCTCCTGCTATTCGATAAAACATCACATAGAATTATTCGATTTTGTTTTTTATTTGATTAATAGGAACCATCCTTTGCGTGGCACTGTTATACCGAAAAACATCCCAATATTTCCCCTGGCCCACTGGTGCATGGAAGGTATAAGATGGGTGTGCTTTTCCTGGCAAATAAACACGAACAGAAGCATTGCTGGATTCTAGCCCACCGTCCGAGCTATATTGATGTACAAAATAATGATACCATCCTGTTTTTCCATAGTATAATGTCACAGTCTCCGGTCCAAAGCCATTGGTAACATCTATGTCCAAAGCAGATATTTTTTTATCTTGAAGATTGAATTCCTTGTTATTATAATTTACATCTTCCTTTCTGCCATTCGACAACTTACACAACATATGCGCATCCAAATCTTCTGGCGCATCACTCCAGGTCAGGACAGTCCTCATCTGTCTGTGATCTAACACAGAAGAAATGTAGCCGTCCTGAAGCCCCAGCACTTTTCCTCTCTCTACTTTAATATTAAAAAATGTAGATTCATATTTCTCTGTTCCGACCACTTCTACACAATAGTTCCCCGCTTCTATACTGCTAAAATAGTATTCTCCGTACTGATCCGTTTCTAACCTATCATATACTTTTGTATATATATTATTGATTCCCTTGCGTATCAAGAGTTGCAATCCTGATATCGATCTCTTATTGGAAGCATTATATATTGTTCCTACAGCCCCACCTGACCTGAAACCCTTTTGGGGAACTAATTCTACCGTATCACAATAATACTCCTGCTGAAGCAATTCGTTAATATCTGATAGATACATTATTTCCTCCTGATATCCTTCTTTTTGAAACGTAATGGCATAAGCATGACCTAACCTGGAATCCAACTGATATCTGCCCTTTGAGTCTGTTGTGATTTGCTTGCCAATCTCCCTGCCCTCTAGATCCTGGATTGACACCCGAACCCCAGATAAAATTTTATTATTTCCCACAATCACATCTCCATCTGCCTCTACCACCTTTCCCTGAAATATCATGTTGTTTCGGAAATATCCATTGCAATAATAATTTTGATCCTGTAATTTTGTATATTGTTTATATCTGTGATTACTACTTGATTTTGTAACATTCGTAGTATCAAAGGCTTGTTTTATGATCCTCTCATAACTTTTTTTCTTAGTATCAGAATACTTCTGACGTTTACAGGAAGTCAGAAACAGCTTACGAACACTATAGAAATTTGTTTTAGAATCCAAGCCACCTCGGATGGTATTATACCAGATATCCTGCAAATCAGACATGGCAATTCCCTTTTGTACCATTAAATAGACTGCATGTGAAATTACAGTAGAATTTGAATGTTTACCTCCTCTATTTACTTTATAATCTGTCGGATCCACATAATAATCTCCTTCCACTTCTGATGCCGTGTAGCAACAGTTTGGATTGCTAATGTCACGCACAGGTTGTTTCATTCCAATCTTTTCTCCAACCGTCCAATTACCATCCATAAAACATGCTGCAATGTCCGCATATGCCTCATTAATAGAACCTGGAATTCCTGCATATCCATCCAGATTTGTATCATTAACCATAATCCCGTGCGTATATTCGTGGCAGAGAATGTCTCGACAAAGGGCATAACTGTTTTTTTTCAATTCGGTATTAGGAGTAGGTCTTTCTATCTTGCCATTTTTACCAACACACACAAGCTGTTTTCCATCTCCTACCCCAATACGAATACCGTGATACTCACCATCCCAATAGGAATTATTTTTCAAATCTTCAACCAAACAAACCCTGGATTCTCCTCCCTGTCCCAATTTTGTTTTGTACCGATAAGTATACTTTTTCTCTATATGATTATTGTTAGCATAGGATACCCGATTGAAATTCTTGTAATAAAAGGTTAAGATTTTTTTCATATTATAAATAGCAGAAACTTCGACAGGTTTCCAGCTATTTTTTCCCTTGGTAATTACTTCTCTTACTTCATCTATTTTATCCTCCGTATTTTTTCGTAACTCCCCCTCGGTGACTGTAATATGAAACAAAGGATCTCTCAAAGAATACGTTGACTTTGTGGAAAAAAGCATCTTTTTTATTTCTTTTTGTACATAAAAAATCTGTTCGATTCCCTCCAAATCTTTCCCGGAAGCCTTTACTCGCTTTACCGTAGTCGAATGGCTGGATAACTCACTATGAAATTTTATCTCCCCATCTACTGCCCCGACCAAAAAACGATATGGACCAGATGGCACATCTTCCTGCTTGCTATCAACCTGACAGCAGATATTCCAGGCCAAATCAACATGTCCATAATAATTTACAATGCAGATTTTAGTTTTATTTTCTTCCCTGACTGAAATGGTTCCATATTTTTCCTCCAAAATAGCTTCTGCTTCCTCACAGGAAATCTGCGGTATAGTGGAAATAATGACTTCCACGGGATAATAGCTGGATTTCAAATAGTCCGTTTCTCCTTTTGCATTAGATGCAACCGTAATGATATTATCAAAAGTAGGAATTCCCTGAATTGTCTGGGCAAATTGAAATGTATAACCTGTATCATCAACAAAAGTCCTGTAAGGAACCAACTCCGCAAACGGATTGGTAATGCCAATCGCAGACTTCACATGATACAGAGCATACAAAGCACTTTCGTAAGAATTCACCTTAAAATCACTGTAATTACCATATACTTCCTGAAGATAACCAAAATCGTTTACCAGCGCCTCATAATCTTCATTGTCCCGATTTCGCTCCTCTAAATCTTCCAGGCTATAATCTTCTATATCCGATACATTAATTGTAATTTTCCCCCGTACTTCCAAGGAAAAGGAAAGTTTCACGCTCTCTCCATTACCTTTTATAATGGCTGTCATTACAATTGAGCGGTCGTTCTCCGGTCTGGATACTTTACCTGTATGAGATATAACCTCCTCATCAGATGAAATCCATTGCACTTGATATCTTTCTTCTGCATCATTGACTAGAGTAATATCATCCGTCACGCAACGCTCTGTATTTCCTGGTTGAAACTCAATATGTACGCACTCACCTGCATTGTCCTCTGTCAAACTTTCACTCCGATAGGTCTCATCATACTCATCGGTATCCAGATTCTCCGATCCGGAATCCTCTTTTCCAGAATCTCCTTTGTCTGGTTCTTCGGTTGCTGGATTCGTTGTCTCTACCGGCATCCCAACAGCTTTATAATGATGTAAAATAAATTGGTTCGGCACTATCCCACTATCTCCTCGCTCACAAAGAAATCCAAAAGTTACCGATTGCTGTGGAAGAATATTCGCATTGTATCCTTCGTTACCAATGACATATTGCCCACCTTGATCTTTTAGGATCTCACCATTCCAGATCTGGGATATCTTGTGCCCCAGAGAAAATTCCAATCTCCAATCCTCTATTCTAACACTGGAAACATTGGTAATTGTCACACTGGCTGTAAAGCCATCCGACCAATCATTTTGGACAGAATAGGCCACCTGATATTGCTTGTCATCTACCAAACACCGGGTCGTCTGCAATGCAAATTCAGATGGCATACTCTTCTGGCTTCCCTCTGCCGTAAAACCAAAAGAAACCGTTGAACCTACTGGAATATCCTGATTCCATTCTGCATTTTTTACTGTATAATGACCATCTGTGGAAGCAAGCATAACACCATTCCAAATATTGGTAATGTTATCAGACATGGCAAATGATAGACACCAGTTTTCCATCCTCTCTTTACCCGTATTTCGTATTGATACCGTAGCCTGATAGCCTTCATTCCAAGTCTGATCCACGGTAAATGATACTTCATATCCTTTTCCGTTATCCTCTTGTTCCTGCTCTTTCCCCTCTGCCAAAACTCTGATTCCCTGTAAACCGGAACTTAACAATGCCAATATTAACAAAGCAGATATAATTCTTTTCATCATTAGCCTCCTATTATTATATAGATAAATATACATCTTTTTTACTTTAACACAATTTATACTATAACACAATCCATATAGCATAAACTCCCCCATTTAGGCACAAGGAAACAAAAGAGCAAATTCATTAGGAACAAAGATTGGATAAAAAGAAAAATTCATTTTAAAGTCAAGAATTATCTGCTATAATAAAAAAAACTCATTACACTCATTCAAAAGAGGAACCCACATGAAAACAATAACCACACCGGCCACGGCGCCTTTGCCAGAAATCCGACTTACACATCCGCAGGAACAGTGCCTGTTCTTTGATATTGAGACCACCGGACTATCCCCGCGTGCCTCATCCCTGTACCTGATTGGCGTTATGGCTTATGATCCGGCAGAAAAAATCTGGGTCATTACCCAGTGGTTTGCCGATAGATACCGAGAGGAAGAGGCGATGATCCGCCTTTTTCTCGATACTCTGGAGCAGTACGAAGCACTATACCATTTCAATGGAAAAACCTTTGACATTCCATATCTGCTTCATAAAGCTGAAAAATATCATATCGAGTTGTCTAACCACGCCGTCAAAATATTGCAGGATACTACGGGGAGCCGTTCCATTGATTTACTGGCGCAGATTCGCCCCCTCAAGAAAACGCTTGGCATTGCCAAGGCAGGTCAGACAGACCTGGAACGCTGGATGGGAATTGCCAGAAAAGATACCTTTACCGGAGGAGAGTTAATTTCCGTCTACAGCCAGTATATGCAGGATCGTCTGTTACATCCAGATCAGGCTGAAAAGCTGGAACATTTCCTGCTGTTACATAACCATGACGATATGGAAGGGATGCTGACCGTAAGCCGCATGCTACAATACCGTAATCTATTTAATGTCATTCCTGAATTAAAAGACCATTTGCAGATTACCCATATTGCACTGACACCATCTTCGGAGAATTCTGAATCCATACTGATTCTAACATTCCAGCACGATGCTTCCCTGCCGCAATCAGTATCCCTGTCTCATTCCTTTCCCGAGAGCAAAGATCTGACATCTAACGTCTTGCCGGATCATTGTATTCTGGATCTGGATACCAATACGGGTACACTTCATGTTCCGGTCATTACGGCAGAACTGAAATTCTTTCTGCCCGATCCCAAAGAATATTTTTATCTTCCCTCCGAAGATCAGGCCATTCATAGAAGCGTTGCAGAATTTGTAGAGCCCTCGCATCGGAAAAAAGCAACTGCTGCCACCTGCTATCAACGCAAACAGGGCAGATTTCTCCCTGCGCTGGCGCAATACCGGGCAAACCGTTTCTCCTCTCCCCAGGATACCCCCGTCTTTTTGCAGATATACCGGGACAAACTCTGTTTCTACGAATTACCCGATGCCCTGGAACCAGAACATCCTTTTTGGAAAGAATTCCTGATCCAGACCCTCCAGGCATGGTAATCCCTGTAATAAAACCAACTTGCCATCCTCACAACAGATGATATCCCGCAAACAGCGCAATGTTTTTTACTACGAATTGAACCAGAAGAATACCAATTCCAACGTACCAGAAATAGGGACAGAAATATAATCCACGAATCTTGCCATGTGTCATGATGTCCAACAAATGGGACACCATATAAATGACATAACCCACTGCCAGATAGAGAACCAGCGGATGTGCCCTCAAACTTTCCAGAATATGCCCCTGCGCCAAAGCATAGCAGGCCCTGGTTCCCCCACATCCCGGACAGTAAAAACCAGTCAGGGAATACAGGCTGCAAGGCGGTAATATCTCCCGTAAATCAATTCCCAAACACAACAAACACAGAAGGAAAAGTAATCCCAACACTCCCAAAAACAAACCGATATAAAACATCTTTCTGGACACCCTGGCAATCCCTGGAATTCCATATCTACTTTCTGTATTCCTCAAGAAACCACCTTCCATTCCCCATCAGATCCCATTGATCAGGCTTTGATAGATCCGTTCCCTGGCATGGTCATCCCGATGATAAAATAATTTCTTCATCCTCCTGCGGCGCATCCATCCCGGTTTCCCTCCGCGGCGAACCATTTGGCAAATACAATGCACGGCATCCTGCGCTTGATCTGCGTATTCTCCAATCCCTCCCTGGAACGGCAAAACACATTCCCGGTAATCACTCATACCGGAACGAATTTCCTCGGCATCGGGAAAGAAATACAGAATGGCACGGCCCAAATATGCAAAATCAAAGACATAGCTAGAGAAATCCGTAATAAAGATCGCATATTCTTCCTCCCGCACTTCGGGATCTGCTATGCGGACCACCTGATCCTCCAGCTGATACAAGCCGGCATATCGCATCAGAATCGGATGTAACTTAAACTCTAACGTATATCCATGCTCTCTCAAGCAGGCGAGCAACGCAGGATCCTGCAAAAATTTCGATGTCTCCTGATAAAACTTAGATGCCAGAAAGAAATCCTCCCTGGTCACCCATTCCTGATCCTTCCTGCCCACCAAATACTTACGCCAGGATGGGGCATATAAAATCTTCCGCCCAGGCTTCTTTCTCGTATCCATAAAATCATATCGCGGCATCCCTGCCATCAGTTCCTGCTCCTCCGTAAAACAATGGGTGTCCACATCCTGCTTATGTTCCATCCGGGCAGAAATCACCTTGCGGTCTACCTGTAAACGATCCAAAGAATATTTCCAGGGAATCACGGCATGGTACACACCATGCTGTAAATAGGTAATAGAAGACATCACCGAGACATCCATTACCTGGGAATACTCCTGATCCGTAAAAGGCTGGTAGTTATTCTTCTCAATATAAGCTGTAATAATCTGCTCTGCCAGGCAGTACAAGACTTTATGTTGATCGCTTCCAAATGGAATCACATAGGAGCTCTGTTCCTCTGTAAACAATTCCTGGCAAGTATTCCACTCATTATTTAACACATAATATTTCTCTACGCCGTCTTCCTGTCCAAAATCATGGACAAACTGCAAATATCCATTATCTTTATACACGCCCTTGCAGTCATAGTACAGCCAGATCCGCCTCTTATTCTTCCTCTCCTGCCGGATCTGTTGACGTAACGCAATGATCTCCGGATGATCAGATTCCCATTGTTTTTCGATCCCCGTCTGGTAGTTCACTGCCTGCTTTGCATTTGCTTTCTCCACCAGAAAGGTATTGTGGTCAAACCGGAAAACCCGTTTTCCCTGATAATACCGATAGCATTTGATCTGATTATTAAAAACCACCTCAGGCATAAAATAAAAATACGTATCAAACAGTATTTCCCTACATTTTACATAGAAATGAAACTGTTTTATTTTTTTACTATCTACCGTCAGAACAAAAGTATAAAAATGATTGGTCTGCTCCTTACAATGATAATAATTCCAGGAGGAATCCATCAGAGGAATTTGCACCAAATGGTCACTATCCCCGTTTTGCTCCATCCATAACGTAGGCGCCTCACAGAAATTAAAAATCGGAGATTTCAGATAGGCGACCAAACGAATCCTTTGCTTTGTAATCTTAAATTTCGTCAATACCACTTCTATCTTCTGCGCCTGATAAACCGGACTTCCATTGCGCAAAATCTGAAGATTTCCGGGCATCGCTTCTACCTGCGTCTGCCCTGTCGTCTTTTGCTGGATCAAATAAAAGCGATGAAAACTTTCAACTCCCGGAAGTTCCAGGATGGTCGCATCCTCAATCTCATTCAAAAAGGCATGCATCTGCTCCTTTGCCGCCTGCAACCGATCCGACGCATAATGATAGGGCCATAAAACGCTGTTTTCCAGTTTCCAGAGATAATCATAGAGAAAGACTTTCTGAACGCTGAGAGGTGCCTTACCAGAACGAAACATCATCTGCCAGAAACTGAGATTTCCCTCAAAAAAATAGTAGGGATACATTTCGGTACGCAACTCAGCCGCATCTGTTTCCTCCCTCACCACATGCACATGACAGACTTGACCGGAAGAATTCTTTTTCTCCACCCATTCTAAAAACTCCTGCCGATCCTGGGCAGACAGCAAAGACAGAGACATTACCACATGACTGGCATTTCCCTGTTCTTTTTCCTGCTTCCTATCCATGTAGCAAATCCTCCTTTTCCATTCTCTTGTAAAATCAAGCTGCATTTGAATCATCTAATCCATTCTACTACAATATATTTATGGTTAATAATATCCCCTACAGCCAGTAAGAAATTCCCCATCTTGTTGATTAAACTATCAATCAAAATCTCTACCATAGTAGCTAGAACTCTTTGTTACCTCTCAATTTCTCAGGGCCCCCATAACATCCACAGCTCCATCCCGATACAACCGCAAAAGATCCCGATCATCGCCCCTGCCAGGACATCCTTGGGAAAATGCACTCCCATCGCCACACGCAGAAATGCCAGGATTCCTCCCAGCAGCAAAAGAAGCACTCCTGGAACAAACCACAAAAAGGAAACTACCGAAGCAATAACAAAGATCGAAAACACATGACGGCTCGGAAAAGATTTCGCCCGAGTGTCCTTAGGTACTAAGGGAGTAAATCCATATTTTTCATAGGGACGGGCAGCGCCATAACGCGCCCGGAACACACTGACCAGAAGAAAAGAAAGGGCAGGAACGAATAGAAACGGAAGAATCCGCAGATCTCTCTGCCATCCCAAAAAGAATATTGCGGCAGCATAGACAAAGGCGGTCAGATAAGTAATAATCTTACCTGACCACTTGACACATGCAATTCCGTATTTTTTGCCACGAATCCATCCCATGACACATAAATACTGCTCTCTTGTCATACCTCTGCCTTCCCTCCATCTGCGATTTCCGCTTCCCGGATCTCCAGACACAGTTCATCTAACTGCTTTCCATCCACTACATTCGGGGCCTCTGTCATCAGACAGGAGGCATCCTTCACTTTTGGAAAGGCAATCACATCCCGGATACTATCTTCTTTTGCCATCAACATCACCAGCCGGTCTAATCCATAGGCCAGTCCTGCATGTGGCGGCACTCCATACCGAAATGCCTCTAGCAGGAAGCCAAACTGCTCTCCCGCCTGTTCCTTGGTAAATCCCAACGCTTCAAACATTGTCTCCTGCACATCATCCTGATGGATACGAACCGAACCGCCACCCAGCTCCGTACCATTTAACACGATATCATAGGCACGTGCACGTACCTGTTCCGGATGATCCTTTAACAACGGGATATCTTCTTCCATCGGCATGGTAAACGGATGATGCATCGCCACATAGCGTCCCTGTTCCTCCGAATATTCAAATTCCGGAAACTCGGTGACCCACACAAACTGATAGTCATTCTTATCGAGCAATTCCAGGTTACGGGCAATTTCCAAGCGGAGATTCCCCAGCACATCCCAGACAATCTTATTCTGATCAGCGGCAAACAGCAAAAGATCTCCTGCTTCCCCATCCATCGCAGCTACCAACGCCTGCAATTCTTCCTCTGTCATAAACTTGGCGAACGAGGATTTATAGGTGCCATCCTCCTGAATACTCAGATAGGCCAGACCCTTTGCCCCAAAATCCTTAGCATATTTGACAAGGGCATCAATCTTTTTCCGAGGCATTGCTCCCTGTCCCTTGGCATTGATTCCCCGGACGGAACCCCCGTTTTCCAACGCACCAGTAAACACGCCAAAACCACAGCCCTGCACCACATCGGATACATCTTTTAATTCCATACCAAAACGTAGATCTGGCTTGTCCGATCCAAAACGGTCCATCGCTTCCTGCCAGGTCATCCGGCGGATTGGCAGTGAAATTTCTACCTCTAAAATCTCACGAAAGATCTTTTGCAGCAGGCGCTCATTGACGTCCATTACATCCTCTTCGTCTACAAAAGATAACTCCATATCAACCTGTGTGAATTCCGGCTGCCGGTCTGCACGCAAATCTTCGTCCCGGAAACAACGGGCAATCTGAAAATATCGGTCATATCCAGAACACATCAACAACTGCTTGAATAACTGCGGGGACTGCGGCAGTGCATAAAAATTCCCCGGATGTACCCGGCTGGGTACTAAGTAATCGCGCGCACCCTCCGGGGTACTCTTCGTCAGCATCGGTGTCTCGATCTCCAAGAATCCCTCGTCCGCCAGAAACTGCCGGATCAAGGTTGTAATCTGGCTTCGCATCATCAAATTCTGCTGTAGATCCGGTCGGCGCAGATCCAGGAAGCGGTATTTCAATCGCAATTCTTCTTTCGTTTTGGAATCTGACTCAATCGGAAACGGCGGTGTCTCAGATTCTGACAGTACCCGCAGTTCCGTTGCCATTATTTCAATCGCACCCGTCTTCAGATTTTTGTTGACGCCGCCTTCTCTGGCTGCTACTTCCCCCACTACTGCAATGACATGTTCACTGCGGAGCTTATATGCCTTATCAAACTGTGCCGCTCCCAGTCTTTCCTCCTGAAAATTAATCTGTAGCAGACCACTACGGTCACGGAGATCCGCAAAAATCAGTCCACCGGTATTCCGGGTCTTTTGCACCCAGCCCATCACGGTCACAGTTTCTCCAATATTATGTTCGTCTAATTCGGCACATCGGCAGGTACGCTTCAGTCCCTTCATTGATTCAGCCATGTTATCCTCATTTCTGCGCTGTATTCATCTTTCTTATTTCGTAAATTGCATCACAGTCATAGAGCAAACAGGCGTGTTACAGCGCAAACACAAATCCTCCGCTTATCTTACACCGAAAACCTGGTATTGGCAACAATAATCCATCTTTTTCCAGTTAATTTTTTGATAGTAATCTATGAATCTTTCCGGTTCATCCTCTTATTCGGATCCTTCTTGAAACCTCACATAACACGCAGAAATTAAGACAGAGAATACAAATAATCTATAATTTGACAGATACTTTCCAACGTATCCCTCTGGGACACGGTTTCTACTTCTAACTGATGGGATAAATTATTGACCTGAAAAGAGGTACGGATCAATTCATCTAAGATTTCTCCAATCGCTTCGCTGGCCGCAATCCGCTCTTCCAAATCGCCGTCCCGAATGACCTGGTTATATTCCCTGGCGCGGTTTAATAAATTGAGCAGCCGGTCCGTTGTATTGATGGAATCGTATGACATCTGTTCCAGACTATTGACCAGATTTTTCATCCGACCGATCACTTTTTCCACTGCTTCCCGTGTCTCCGACTCTTCCATCAGATCACCTCCAATAATTCATAGATGCTCTCAACGCCTGCCAGCTGCAATCCCCCTAATTGCTCCGGTTTTAACAGCTTCCGAATCTGCCGTTCATTCACTCGGGGCAAGATACAACGCTCGAACCCCATCTTGGCAGCCTCTGCAACCCGCTGTTCCGCCATGGTAACACCCCGGACTTCTCCCGTCAGACCTACCTCTCCAAAGCAAATGGTTTCATCGTCTAACGATTGATTTCGATAACTGGTTAGCAACGCCATGATAATGGCCAGGTCCAAAGCAGGTTCATTAATGCGCATCCCGCCTGCCACATTGATATATGCGTCACAGTCTCCCATACGAATTCCCATACGCTTCTCAATCACTGCCATCAAAAGATTTACCCGATTATAATCTGTTCCGGCAGACGTCCTTCTCGGAAGATTGAAACTGGTCTGACAAACTAACGCCTGCACCTCCACCATGATTGGCCGTGTCCCCTCCACAGAACAAGCCACCACCGACCCGGGCGCCTGGCTTGGTTTCCCCTGCAACATATATTCTGAAGGATTGGGAACCTCTTTTAATCCATCTCCCCGCATTTCAAAGACACCAATCTCATCCGTAGAACCAAAACGATTTTTGACACCTCGAAGAAAACGGTAGGAAGCCCCGCCATCTCCTTCAAAGTAGAGTACCGTATCCACCATATGTTCCAGCACCCTGGGGCCAGCCACTACGCCTTCCTTCGTCACATGTCCGATAATAAAGATGGTAACCGGCAGACTTTTTGCCAGCCGCATCAAAGTTCCGGTCGTTTCCCGAACCTGCCCTACGCTTCCCGGTGCCGATCCCAGTTCTTCCCGGTACATGGTCTGGATCGAATCAATGATAACGACTTCCGGTTTCTTTCTCGTGACAATGTCTACCACCACATCCAGATCTGTCTCACTGAGCAAAAAGAGTTCCCTCTGGAATTCTCCCAGCCGATCCGCACGCATCTTGATCTGATTGATGGATTCCTCGCCAGAAACATATAGAACATCATGTTCCTGCGCCGTCAATTCCCGGCACATTTGTAAAAGCAAAGTGGATTTGCCTATCCCCGGATCACCACCAACCAGAACCAGCGAACCGGTCACGATGCCGCCGCCCAACACGCGGTCCAGTTCACCGATCCCAGACCGCATCCTGGTCTCTTCCTTGATGATGATCTCCGATAGCCGAGAGGGTTCCCTATGTTCCGAAACCGACACGGGACGACCGGCAGCTGATTTCACTACCGGTTCCTCCACAAAGCTGTCCCATTCCTTACAACCAGGACACTGTCCCAGCCATTTCGGGGATTCAAATCCACATTCTTTACAGAAAAAAACTGTTTTGTTTTTTGCCTTTGCCATATTTAGTTCTTTACCACCTTAATCTCATATACACTTCCTGGGTCCATTTCCACACTCAACACCAGTTTTCCACCCAGATTTGTCTTCATTTTGCCAATCGCAGCTCCAGCAATCGTCACATCGTATTCTGTCTCCGGCTCCAATTCCAGCGTAATCGAAGAATCCTCCCATCCCTCTACCTGGAATGTAACCTGCTGATCTGTAAATTTCATTTCTGTAACCACAGTCCCCGGTACCGATTCGTATACAAACAATCCATTTTTCTCTAATTTTGTAATCTCTTTAAACGTCTTAACTTTATAGAGATCTCCCTCAAACTCAAAATCAGATCGCTTCTGCTTGCTGTCCAATTCATAGTTGCCAAAACTTAAACTTCCGTCGTTGCCCTTTGCAATCAAGTCTGCGATACCAGCCATATCTAATCCTCCTCATGTATCTTTGCAATTACATGGTAATTTTTATCTGTATCCACGTCCTCCTCGTTCTCTCAGTCTTGCTTTTTCTAAAAGCCTTAATAGGAGTCTGGATCCTTTCTTCTAGCATACCACATTTTTCTATCATTTGCTAATAGTTTTCGTATTTTTTACTGTTTTCTGTCCTCCGGCAACAGGCCTGCCTTAGACAGGTACAACGAATACTAAATAACGGAAACTCTATATTCGCTGTATTAGGAAATCTTTTGGAAAATCAGCTGCCCTGTCTCTCCCGACTGACAATCCACCCTTACTCGGTCCCCGGCAGCCAGCTCATTTGAAAGCAGGCGATCCGCCAGTGCATCTTCAATCTGCGTCTGGATGGCACGCCGCACAGGACGGGCACCATAGGTCTTGTCAAAACCGCTTTTTGCCAGGTGAGCCACCGCTGCATCAGTCACCTCCAGCTCCATACTCATCTGTGCCCGGATCCGTTTATTCAAGGCATCTAGTAGAATTCTGACAATCTCCCGGATATTTTCCTCCGTCAGCGTATGGAATACCAACAGCTCATCAATACGGTTAATAAATTCCGGCTTGAAAATACGTTTCACTTCTTCCATGACACTGTCTTTCATTTTCTGATAATCCGCGGCTTCATCACCACCCGAACCAAATCCCAGATGTTTCGGTGCAATAATCTGCTGCGCACCCGCATTGGAAGTCATAATAATGATCGTATTTTTGAAACTGACCTTCCGCCCCTGGGCATCGGTTACATGACCGTCCTCTAATATTTGAAGTAAAATATTAAATACATCCGTATGCGCCTTTTCAATCTCATCGAACAAGACTACAGAGTAAGGGTGTCTGCGGATCTTCTCACTGAGCTGCCCACCGTCTTCGTATCCAACATATCCCGGAGGAGAGCCGATCATTTTAGAAACACTGTGCTTTTCCATATATTCCGACATATCTACCCGGATGATCTCGTTTTCCTTGCCGAAAACTGCCTCTGCAAGTGCCTTGGATAATTCGGTCTTGCCCACACCGGTCGGCCCCAGAAACAGAAACGAACCGATCGGGCGGTTAGGGTCCTTCAATCCCACACGTCCTCTGCGGACTGCCTTGGAAACAGCTTCTACTGCTTCTGTCTGTCCAACCACACGTTGATGAAGAATCTCCTCCAAATGTTTTAACCGTTCGGTCTCCGCCTCCTGTAACTTCTGTACTGGTATCCTGGTCCATTCCGCGATGACCTGCGCTACATCATTCTCTGTCACGCAGATTTTTTTCTTTTCCCGTTCGGTGCGTACTTTCTCCTGAATCTCTTCTATTTTGGCGGTCACGGTTTGCTGTTGCCGTTTCAGTTCGCCCGCCAACGTATAATCCTCTTTTTGAATGGCATCTTCCTTTTGTCTTTCCAGGTCCTTTTTCTCCTGTTCCAACGTTCGCAGCTCTGCCGATGGCAGATAGACGCCCAGAGAAGCCCTGGCCGCTGCCTCATCAATCACATCAATCGCTTTGTCCGGCAGAAAACGGTCACTGACATAGCGCTCTGACATTTTCACGGCAGCCACCAATGCGGCATCGCTGATTTCCACCTGATGGTGGGCCTCATACCGTTCCCGCAGTCCCTTTAGGATTGCAATGCTGCCTGCTTCGTCCGGCTCATTGACATCAATGGGCTGAAAACGCCGCTCCAGTGCCGCATCTTTCTCAACGTATTTTCGATACTCCTCCCTGGTTGTGGCGCCAATCAACTGAATCTCTCCCCTGGCCAGGGATGGCTTTAAGATATTGGCGGCATCAATAGCGCCTTCTGCACCGCCGGCACCGATAATGGTATGAATCTCATCAATAAACAAAAGGATATTCGCCGACTGGGTAACCTCCTTGAGCGCCCGCTTAATTCTCTCCTCAAATTCTCCCCGGTATTTGGAACCCGCAACCATTCCAGATAGATCCAGTGTCAATACTCTCTTGTTCTGAATGGTCTCCGGGATATCTCCCAGCACAATCTTCTGCGCCAGACCTTCTACCACTGCTGTCTTGCCCACACCAGGCTCCCCGACCAGGCACGGATTGTTTTTGGTCCTTCTGCTGAGGATCTGTACGACACGGTCAATCTCTGTCTCTCTGCCGATGACCGGATCCAGTTTGCCGTCCTTGGCATACGCAGTCAAATCCCTACTATACTGGTCCAACACTGGCGTTGCAGACTTTGTCTTGCGGTTCTTCTGCATCATATATTCATTTTTTGCACTGGTCATATCCTGCCCGGATGCTGTCAAAACATCAATATATAATTTCTGTACATTAATTCCCTTGGTATTTAGCAAA
The DNA here is from genome assembly GCA_947644195.1 of uncultured Clostridium sp. Lineage (GTDB taxonomy): Bacteria > Bacillota > Clostridia > Lachnospirales > Lachnospiraceae > Butyribacter. The sequence continues at coordinate 28,661 of CANRZB010000031.1, read as the reverse complement.
CGAACGGCTATGCAATCTGTCTCCTTGAGTAAAGCAATGAGAATATGCTCGGTTCCAGCCTGCTCCGCTCCCAGCCGCTCCGCTTCTGCCAGACTATGATCCAATATTTTTCTGGCACGGGGCGTAAATTCCCCTCGTTCCTTTGTTAAAACAGACGGCTCGGATACCATCAGCTCTTCCATTAATTCTTCCAATTTTTCTACGGATACTCCATTTGCTTTCAATACCTCGTAAGCCACTCCCTTCGTTTTTGCAAGCGCCAGAAGCAAATGTTCCGTTCCAATATAACTGTGCCCTTTCCCAAGTGCTTCCTTTCCCGCATTCTCCAATACCTTTTCGGCGCTTCCGGTATAACGTTTCCGCATGTCTCATGCCTCCTCATTTTCACTCTCAGAATTTTCCAGATGCCTCTCACACATCCTGTCTTCTGTCCTTATGTAAGGACAAACTTTATACAAATTATCCCAATCAGATAGACCGTATTTCTCGCTTCCGATTAATCTTCATCGTCCAATTCCTGATCAGAATCCAGATCTTTCTCAGCATCCAACCCTTTATATTTCATAAACAGGGTAATCACTGCCAATAGCATTAACGCACATAATGCCAACAGAATCCCCACCACATACTGCAGCCGTTTCGCTCTGAGCTCTGCCTGGGATTCCTTTTCTGAAACAATCCCATCCGTATTGCTACGGTACCAGGCACGGACCTGGTCATAGGGCAGTAAATGATCCTGCTCTTTATCATATAGGTAAAACCGTTCCTGATTCCCGGATTTTCCATATAGAAGCACATAGGTGTGTTCGGTATTGCTTTCTAAAGCATAGGCCGGAACCGTCTGTCCATCCAGATCCAGTTCCGTCTTCCCAAACCCCTGTGGAATCTGCGCTGCTTCCGGCTCCACAATTTGAAGAGAAGTGGAACCATAGACGATCACATGATTCTTGGAATTCACGGCATGCACGCCACCCTTTGGCACCTTTTGCGCCTTTCCTGGCACTTCAGGCGTTTCCTCCGGCACTGCAGTAGCCTTTGCCTTCTTTTTTTTCTTTTTCTTCGGAGTGGCAGTTGGAGACGGCGACGGACCTTCCGGTGACACAGACGGCTGCTTTTCGGGAGCCTTCTGTCCATCAGGAGTCGGCGACGGCGTGTTATCTCCACTCTCCTTTTTTTTGACTACTATCGTCAACGTATTATAAGATACCGACAATTTTTCAGAGGTATCTTTCCCAAATACATTATATGGTTTTTTCAGGGTTATCGTTGTATTCCCCTCATGTCTTGCCCGAAATTTCACAGAATATTTGATCTTTTTTTCCGTTCCTGTCCGCTCTACATCCACAATACGAAATTCATCATCATTACCGTATACAACGCTTCCACCGGTCTGAAATTGCAGCACCCGGTTATCATAGGGGAAATATCCCTCAAACCCGGAGATTCCCCCGGAAGATTCTACGGTAATTAACAGATAGACGGTATCCCCCTCGGTAACTGTTGTATTTTTGGTATGGATGGTAATATTCGCTCCGGCAGCCGATGCATTGACGGTATTCCACCCCATCCCCACCGTTACCACAAACAGAATCCCTATTACTATCCCCAGCAACCGCCAGATCATTCCCGGCTGATTTCTGCTGTTTTCCAATCGCATAATGTCCCCCTCTTAGTCTTCTGCACCCTTGGAATCTGTTGCATCTGTTGGTTCCGCACTCTGGGTAGGCGCCGGAGTAACCGACTGTGGTTCCGCAGACGCTGCCGTCGGTTCTGGTGTTTTCGTTACCGACGTTTCGCTGCTTTGCTGTCCTTTCTCCTCTTTCTGGGAGGAAGTCTTCTTCGCTGCTTTTTTCTTTCCGGTCAATGTACCACGGGTCACAACAATCCGATAATCTCTGGTACTTCCATTGGCTGCCCTGACAGTAATAGTAATGGAATTCTGGCCGGAAGCCAGGTGATAACTGCCAGCTCCTGATACCGTAGCCGTAGCAGAAACCGGAGCTGCATTAACCTGGATATCTGTCACCGTTCCTGGTACAGACAGTGTATATGTCCGGGAGCCATCGTCACCCAATGCAAACGGCTGATCCAATCCATAACCGGAAATGTACAAGGTCTGTAGATAGTTATTCGGGTTTGCTCCACCGGAAGGCATCGGACAGGATGCCCCTGGCATGTTATTGTATACCGGTATGGAGAATACCAATGGCGTATCCGATATGGTATCTCCGTATGCGGATAAGGTTTTTGTGGATTCGCTGTTCGGCGCCTCTACATTAGCCATATATTGATGATCATAGCGAGAAGTTCCCGTTACATTAAATTTCTGTAAATACAAGGTATTCTGTCCAGCATTGATATACTGTTTTCCAATATATTGTCCACCACCTACAATGGACTTATACGGATCTGTCCAAGGTCTCTGATAAGTATTTCCTGTGCTGGCCCAGCTCAATCCCTTGGCTACTGCACCACCGCCGGCGCTATTGTTTGCACCAATATTATAGAAGTTATAAATACCCGGATATCCTGCCACATTCCCAGATACAGAACTACTCATCATCACAGAACTGATGACTACCTCCTGTTTTACACGCGACGCCAAATGATAAGGACTCACTTTGGAAGATTCCGCCGCTTTGATAAACGCCTGAGAATACTTCATGGTACCTGTTGTGCCGTTTGCTTTGGCATAAGGGAAGGTAGCATTATGCATTGGCGTATTTTTCAATATATTTTCTACTCCAGCCTGGGTCTGTACATCGCTTTGGTATTCTAACAATTCAAACTGGAAGATTCCCTGGCTATCCAAGAAATTACGTGGATCCATATAATATTCCACGGCTTTTCTGGATGCAGTCACCCAGGTTGTGCCATCATATACCGTATAGGTATCTTTTGTCCAGTCATACGCTCCTGCGGCTGTAGATTTCCAATCCGGTGATTTGTTATTGCTGAGCAGGTTCAGTCCCACTTTACTTTCTGCATTAATGGCATCATTCCAGTTGATTCCTGTCTTAAACGGTACAAAATCCCAACTTGGATAGGTCTTGTGCAGCTTCGCCAGCTCTGTAATGTAGTCTGCCGGAAAACCAACTTTTTTCATTTTGCTTCGGAACTGTGCATCTGTCAGGGAAGCATTTCCCGTTTTCTTCGTATTGGTCTTTTTCTTGCTGGTCTTAGTGGCCGATTTTTTCTGAGCCCCGGAAGAAGTGTATTCCGGAGGTATCACTCCCGGCTCCTCCCGTTGTACAATCTCGAATTTTACCGTATATTCCGGCAGATATCCCTGAACCACCTTTTTACGGATTCGTACCGAAACCTTATAATATTTCATTCCTCCGACTTTCTTTTCCCCTAATACGGTAACCTGCCGGTTGTTATTTAATGTAATATTCTTTCCAGATACCTGTACTGCTTTTTTGCCACCTGCTTTCTTACACAGCATCTGCGTGGAAGCGGAGGTCGATACCCGACCCGGCATCCCTTTTTTGTAGGTAACTTTCACATATTTCGCCCGGATATATCCCTTGATTTTCTTGGAGCCATTCTGTGTAGAAATACGATACCATTTCTGATTACTCTCAATCTTTTCGGAAAGGATCTTGACATTGGCCTTTTTCGCCAGCTTTAATGTGACTCCATTCAACTTGACAACATTACTCTTTTCATCTGCCTCTTTATAAAGAGAAACGGAGGCTTTGGAAATTTTGGCTGGAATATAAGTTTTAACACTGCCCGTCAATACCTTGACATAGGCAGAATGAAGATATCCCGTCATCGCTTTTCCCGCCAGCTTAAATTTTACATGATACCATTTTCCGTTTTTTGCGAGAATGGTAACCTGTTTCCCATCCTGCAGAGTAACCTGTTTTCCCCCTGCTTTGAGATATTTATATTTCATACCAGGTCCCTTGCGGACATTTAAGTATCCACTGGTAATATGTACCTCACCTACTGCGGTAGCACTGGAAATCTCCCCCCGCACCATGAATACGGCAAATAAAATGGACAGGAAGCAAATTGCTGCCACACAAATGGCACATTTCTTTTTGTGATGAAATACCCAGCGTCCCGGACGAAGAACTGTCCGTATTGCGGAACGGATCCTGCCGGGTTTCATCTGCTCACTCTGTATTGTTTTATCTTTGGTCTCTGGCATATACAACACCCTTTCTAATCAATATACCCCTGCTTACTGTAATAACTGCTCTAAATCTTCTGTCTCAAAACGATAGTGGGAACCACAGAACTGACAATTTACTTCAATCGGCTCCCGGTCCGCTGCCATCTCTTCGAGATCCTTGCGGCCAATGCTTGCGATTGCCTTAAATACCCGTTCCCGGGAGCAATTGCAATAATACTGCACCTCCATGCGGTCTGTCACTTCCAGGTCCAGATCTCCCAATAAATGCTGTAATAGATCCTCCGGTTTCATTCCCTGCTCCATGAGATCCGTAATGGAATCGACCTTTTGCAGAGAAGCTTCCAACTGGTCAATAACGGTTTCTTCGGCAAAAGGCATAACCTGAATAATAAATCCACCCGCCTGCCTGACCCTGGCTTCCTGATCCACCAGTACACCCAACCCAACGGAGGAAGGAATCTGCTCTGAGGTCGCATAATAATAGGTCAAATCTTCTGCAATCTCACCGGAAACCAAATGTGTCTGTCCATTATATGGCTCTTTCATACCAATATCCCGAATCACATTGAGGAAACCAGGCCCTAGTGCACCCGAAACATCCAACTTTCCTTTGACATTCAAGGGAAGATCTACCTGAGGTTCTCTGACGTAACCTTTTACCCTGCCCAAATGATCCGCTGTCACGGTCAGTCCGCCAATGGGACCGCCGCATTGGATCTGTAGTGTCAGAACATCCTGATCCCCTTTCATCATACTGCCCATCATACTGCCAGCAGCTAACAATCTGCCTAACGCAGCGGTCGCCACCGGGCTGGTTTGATGAATCTCCCTGGCACGCTCTACCAGATTTCTGGCAGTAATTGCAAACACCCGCAACTGTTTTCCGGCTGCCATCCCTCTTACTATATAATCTTCCTTCATGTTATTCTCCTATATTCCGTAATTTCTATCTATATTTCCAATATAAACCCAGATCATCCCCGGCAAGACAAACGTAGTTTCTCATCATCCTGGGAAGATCTTCTCCTTTTTTCTGGCGATAAAGTACAGCCGTTCACTCTCACAATCCGGCAGGTTCCTGGTAAACGCCTCGTAGACTGCCTCTAACTGCAGACCTTCGTCCTGTAATGCCCTCTGGACCTCCCCGGTAGAATACGCCCGCTGCTGATGGTACTCCTCCACCCGTTCAAATAAATCCCGCTTGGGATCAACCTGCTGATAGATGGTAATCAAATACTCATTGATCCCGGTATCTGCATGGTATTCATTCTCCCAGATTAACGTAGCATCCTCACGGTGGTCAGTCATGGTGCGATTCCCCAGATGCCTGCTATAAAAATGCTCCGTCTTCAGATCAAACACAAAGATTCCGTCGGGGTCTAAAAACAGGAAGACACGGCGAAAGACCGCCCGCAAATCCTCCTCCTGCAACAAATAATTCATTCCGTCACAGACACAGACAAACGCAGATGCAGAGCCATATAAATCCAGCTCTCTCATATCCTGCTGTAATAATAACACATGATCTGGACATTTCTTTCTGGCAATATCTAGCATCTCGCAGGACTGGTCAATACCGATCATATCGTATCCATCTGCCGCTAGCCGACAGGTCATGCTCCCGGTGCCACAAGCCAAATCCACCACAATACCCTGATCCACTCCGTATTCCTGCAACAAACGATGCAGATAGGCATGCCACATATCGTAAGGAATATTATCCATAAACAAGTCATAACTCTCTGCAAATCCCTGATATATTTCTGCTTCCTCGTCCATGGTTCTCCTCATTTCCTGTTGTTGCTGTATCCCTCTGTGTCTACGCTGTTACCACAGTGGTTACGCTGACTTCAATCCCTCATTGCCCTATTTCTCAAGTTCATCAGGGCATAGTTAGTCATTCTTTTTAATAATAACATAACTGCGGAAACTCTGCAAGGGCGCGGAACCGGATCATATTCTGACCCTGAAAAATAGGAACAACGGCAAGTTACTATAAATTCCCCTAAATAAACAGCAGCAATGATGGAATAAACCTATCATTGCTGCCTTTTTCTTTGCCCTAAAACACTTATAGATAGACCCTGACTTTGTGGACACTCTCTTTGAACTGACTGAGTTTGGATACATCACCGTATTGTTTTACCCGCCTGGTCAATTTATGCTGATCTACGATAAATTCTACCAGGCTACCGTCCGTCCGGTGCTTCTGATGGCGACTGTCCGTATGCCGGTCCGATTTCTGATCGGCCAGGATACACTTCACAACATCGCCATCGGACATCAACAAGTCAATCTTGCAGCCAATTCTGGTCGTATAATAGCTTCCCATGGCGATGCAGTAGCGATTTCCTACCTTTCGCAATCCATTCTCATCCGTATGGGCTTTCCGTTGCAACCTCCCCTGTGAGTATCGCAAGGGACGGTATGATTCATATGATTTGAAAGAATTTCTTGGTGCAGACTTCGTCACATAACGAGGTTTCTTTCTGGTCAGATATTTCCGCTTGACAAAACGGGTCTGGCCTTTATGCTGTATTTTCGTCCAACCGTCTTCCGTGCCCATCGTCTTTACCGGATCCAGAGCATAGATTTTTCCGATTTTCCCTGATTTTAAGATTGGTTTTCTTCTGACGTCAACATCACTTTTTACATACATTACGGTAGTTTTCGTTTTTATTTTAGCTTTTGTCTGTGTACTCATGCTAAACATCATAGCAGCGATTACTACGATATAGAAAAAATAACGTTTCGTTCTCATAAATCCCTTCCTTAAATTTCGTTTTATTGTTCTGATTGCTTTCTTTCCTATGACATGATTTCAGAATGAAACCACTCTGAAAATTATTTGTCCCTACCTTTTACCATATGACCCCCTTTCCTGTCTTGTGATTTTTCAAATGGGGCACAGCCCACATCTGTTCAAAACACAGACAAGTCTAGCCCAACTATTTTTAATTGTGTGTCGAAAGAAACAGAATACAATTTTTTTGGATGACAAGGAACTACCATTCCCGACACCATCCTACAGGCACAATCTCACTGCATATCGGTTCCGCCTGCTGCATATGCTGTAAAGAAATCGTATTGAAATCATGAGGGGATGTACACCAATACATCCCAATCCAAGGAGGAGATCTATGCCAACCACTTCCGAACATAACCGCCATATGGCAATGCTGCGGGCTGCAATTCCATATGTTATGCCACAGAGCCGACATGCCATTGAGATGCTGTTGCAGGCCGACGCACTCATCAATACAGCCAGAGGCTTTTCCGGCGGAAACGATTATCCCCTGGAATCCGCAGAATTTCATGATAATCCAGAGGAATTCCAGGGATCTGGCGCATCGCAGAATATGCAGCCTGATCCAGAAAATATGTTACTGCATATCCAGGAATATTGTTCCCCAAGGGAATCTGACTTAATCCAGACAGCACTTAACTTTATTCGCGCCGGTAAGCTGTTCCGCGGATACCAGGAATTCCAGCAGTCACATCCCCTGATGCAGGCCGGGGAACCTACCGGGAGCTATCCACCCGGAAACCATAACCAGCTCATGGAATTCCTCCTGTCCCGCCTAAACCCGGAACAAAAAACCATCTTTGAACAGATGCAACAAATCATGTATAATGAAAGGTGTTCAACACCAGAAAGGACATCATATGATGCAGAAAACGAACTGGCAGAATCATGAAGCATTTCAAAATCTACAACCCGAAAAACAAAAAATGATACTGCTTTTAACCGAGGCTTTACAGAATAAGAAACTGACGGAAGCGCTTCCCGTATTGATGCAGTGGAAGCAGCAAATGGCAGCCCAGAATATTACCTTTACCACCGAAGAAAATGAAATATTATCCCAGGTATTTTTAGAAAACTTATCGCCATCCGGCAGACAGCAATATGAATACCTCAAACCATTTATCAAAGCGAATACCAAACAATAAAGTACTGGTTTGACAGGATCAGGAAGACCACAACATACGGAGGACATGAGATGGATACACAGAATATTTATCAGGATACCATGAAACAATTAGAGAGTGACTTCCAGGAAGAAGCGGCGACTTTTCTGATGGAAACACAAATCGACCAGATTCTTCAATCAGAAAAAACAAAACTTACTTTTGCTGAACAACAGAACATCCCGCTCCGCTCCTGGATGGGAAATAATTTAAGACGATACTGTAAGGATCTTCTGCGCAGACAGCAGCCACTTTTTGCTCTGTATTACCTGCTAAGTGTCTGCACGGAAGCCAGTATCGTCCTTTTTCTATGCTATGGAATTTATTTTCTGCTCCACACCGGCCTCACAGGACTATCCTTTTCCGGAATACCAGGAATGGTTCTGACCTGGTTCTGCTATAAGGAATGGAACCGCAGTTACTGCCATCGTTGTATCTCCCGCAATCATGTCCCAAAACAAGGACATAAATATTTACATTTCATCGTGCCAGCTCTCGCCATCTCCTTGCTATCAATACGTTTCTGGCCATTTTTGCTCTCTCAGTACCGTCGCCTGAATTTACAGAATACCTTTCTGTTGTGCGTCCTGTTTTTATTTCTGTCAGGAATCCATAACGTCCTGTATAGCAGCCATTTGCTAACCTATTTTACCGTAGGCGTTCTGACTCTGTCCAAACGGCCCAAAGAGGAGACGGAGGCTGCTGCCTCTCAATATATTAAAAACAAAGCTACCACAATATTGGCGGAACGAAAAAAAACAGAAGCCGAGATGCTGTCAGATCCCCGGTTATATGCAGACATCCATATGGAAGTCCGCTCCCGGTTGCTGACAAACCGCATCTATCTTCTGTTTGCGATACTGCTTCTGGCAGTTTTTGATATCCTATGTATCTACCAATATGTACAAGCCCGTTCCCTCTCCACGCTTCTCCTAGGCATAACGTCTATCATTTGTACGGGAACACTGGCTGTCTTTTTCCTTTCCTGTAATGAACTGATCCGACGGGTCACACCAAAGTAGATGGGCAAACCAGCACGTCAATCCATTTCCGAACTGTCTCGGAGGGATGTACCAAATCTGGGACACATATCGTCCCCATTCCCGCTGCATGTGCTGCACGGATTCCGTTTTCAGAATCCTCCAAAACCACAGCTTCGTCCGGCCTTACCCCGCATTGCTCTGCCGCCAGCAGAAAAATAGCCGGATCCGGTTTGGAGACAGAAACCTTTTCTCCACCAATCACGATGGAAAAAAAGACTCTGAGTCCAGAGTACTCCAAATATTTTTCCACATATTTCGTCCTAGTGGAGGATGCAACCGCACAGATTTTTTCCTCCTGACGCAATATCTGCAGTGTTTCCCGGATTTGTGGTTTGACCCGGAGCCCGATATGTTCTGCAATCTGAATCACTCTTCTTTGCGCTTCATTCCCACATTCCTGAAACGGATAGCTTTCTCCATACTGTTCTGTCATGTATTTTCTTAATGGTTCTCCCGCCATCCCCAGCGTATGGGTATAAATCTCCCGGGTCAGATGATATCCTCGGTCTGCCATCACAGCGGCAAGCTGTTCCATAAATAACTGTTCGGAATCAAAGAGAAGTCCGTCCATGTCAAAGATAAAACATGGTTTATCCAGAAAACATTCCAGAGCTTTTTCCAATCTATCAACACACTGCATCGCTTTCTCCTTTTTCTGTTGGCACCATGGGTTCGATGTAACAAACCATTGATCCCGCACAACAAATTCAATGGTCTTCTGTTCTTAACGTAATTCTCCCGGCATTTCCGTATTAGTAATTACGGTTTGCCCGGTATTGCTTTGGGGTACATCCAATAATATTGAGAAAGACTTTGTTAAAGTAACTGATATTGTTAAAACCAGATAAATTGGCAATCTCCCCAATCTTTTTATCCGTTTCCTGCAACATCCGGCAGCTCTGTAGAATCCGGTAACGCATCAAATACTGCATGGGAGACAATTTCATCGTATGCTTAAATACGCGGCAAAACTGTCCCTCACTCATCGGTATCATTTCTGCCAGTTCCGCCAGGGTAATCTCATAGGCAAAATTCTCACACATATACTGCACAACTGGCGCCAACCGTTCAGAATAACGGATCTCTTCCTCCGAATCATGCACCTTTTCTGCATGCTGCATCATTAGATCCCAAACCTGATAGATTCTGCTTCGAACCAGCAAAGCATGAGGTTCCAGATCTTTCTCCGGACAGACGCTGATATCCGTTAACGCTTGCAATACCTGCTTCTGCCAGTTTCCTTCTGCCGGAGAAATATATTCTGGAAAACTGGTTTTTCCATTCAAAATAGGGTGGATGTACCGTTTTGCAAACCGGCTATGGATATCCTGTTCCAGAATCTGATAAGAAAAGTCTACTGCAAAAAAAGCACATTCCTCCTGATGCTCTGTTCTGGCCGAATGAAGCAAATTAGAATTCACAAAGATTCCGTCACCAGTCTGCAACCGATATTCCCGCCCCTCAATCTCAAACAGGATCCTCCCCTTTGTCACCACCAGAAATTCAAACTCCTGGTGCCAATGCAAATAAAAGATGGCATCCGTTCCCTGTGGATATTCCATGATATGTAGCCCTAAGGGCAGTTCCACCGTACCATGGCGTTGTTTTTCTTCGAATTCCTTTTTTCTTCCCATCGTGATCTCTCAACTTTCCTCACACATTTCGTTCCCCAAACTTTTCTGACTATCTTAAGGTATAATAGCATACTCTCCCTGTCAACTGTTTTTGTTTTTTTCTTTCGTCTGCTTTTTCTTCTGCTCGGCTCTGGCAGAAAGTATCCCGCCAATCCGTCCGCTTTCCCTGGCAGTCAAGGATTTCCAGCCATGTTCCACCACCCGTTCAAACAGTCCCAGCTCCACCGCTACTTCCCATTTTGCCTGCTCCTGCTTCTTTAGTTTTGCGATATCCGATACTTCCCTGACCTCAATTTTCTTCTTCATGATGTTGTCCTCCAGAATAACATGTTACAGTCTCCATCCTGCACCTGGAGTATAGTTTTAACCTTTTTCCGGCTTTTCATTCTCATATCACGCTGCGAATATATCTTTACAAAAATACAACTATCTTTTTAGCTGTATGCAAATTCATTATGTATACTATATATTAAATCATTCTCTCTATATATTACCATATATCACCTTTGCTAAACTTATTTGCTTCCCTAAGTTTTACAGTCAATGCAATCGCATAGTATAGCATTGCTACCCACAGATAGAAAAGTTCTGGTTCACACCACTGTCCTGAACCTGTTCTTATATATCTCCACCAATGATATAGCATGAAAATAAATTGTGGAAGAAACACCAGATATCCTATAACACCCCATATTGACATTTTGTTCCTTTTGTCGGGATCGGTTGTTATTCCCCATGTATTTTTTTTTGCAATTAGAACCTCAGCCCATCTATCATTATTTATGGTGATTGAGCGACTGAATGTATTAAATGTCATAGAAATAATTCTACTCGGATATATATACCATGTCGGAACCATTATTGTAACAAGCAACATTAGGATAAAATGCATCTGAATTTCCTCCACATAATTACGATTCCTTTATATGTAATACCCGGAAAAACCGGAAATTATTTCGCTTTGTATCTGCAATATCTTCCCGTTGTAACTATATCTCCACCATTACATTCATAGGGTACTTCTTGTAACAATTGAAATCCCAATTTTTGAAGAACATGGCCAGATACCGAATTTTCTATCGCATATGTTGTACAGATTTCTTGTATTTTCTAGATTTCAACCGCAAATTTGATAACTTCCCTCATAGCTTCGGTTATATATCCGTTACTCCAAAACTTCTTTCCCAAATTGTAAGAAATATCCCAATGTCTCTCATCATCATTGAAAAAAATCAAACAAGTTCCTATGATTTCATTTGTACTTTTCAAAACGATAATCCATCTATTCCACTTGTCATTTTCCAAATTTCCAAGTTCAAATTCCACAAAGCCTTTTGCTTCGTTTATATCATCACTTGCTTTCCAGCACATATACTTTGATACATTCTCATCTTGCATCCAACAGTTAAAAATCGCTTCTGTATCGTCTGAATGGATTTCTCTTAAAAGCAATCTATCTGTTTCTAACTTAGGCGTAATCATGTTTCCCTCCGTCAATTTTTGTTTATCGTTTTCTGCCAATATAGCGGCAAACTTTTTTCTTATATTGCTGATACTCATTTCCAAATGTGGCAAGCAGAAAATCTTCCTCAACATTGACAATCTGCAAATGGTACATGAGAACCGCAAATATCGTTAAGCTACACAAAATCCAGTTAAAAAACATTAATAATGTACCAATATACAAAAGGTCAAAACCCAAAAAAGCGGGGTTACGACTAATTTGATAAATGCCGTTTGTTACAAGTTCCGTTTTATCGGTTTTGGAAACTCCTGCTCGCCAACTGTCGCGCATAGTCCATACGGAAACAATAAATAGAATGGTTCCCCCAACACTCATTATTGCACCCATGATTCGAACAACCGTAAAACTATGACTCGTTTCAATGAAAATGCTGACAAGTCCCGCTATAAAAACAAGAATAGCCGCAATCTTCATTGTAACTTCCACGAATTTCTCAAAACCTACTTTGTCTTTTCCAATTTGGTCTGTCTGTATTCCTTGTCTTTTCTGACAGAACATTTTCACAAAATAGCAACCATAAAATACAATTAAGCTTGCTATGGAAATTAGTTTCCATTCCATTTTTCCCTCTCTCCAAACACCGATTGATATCTTACAACAACATTAACAATATACCATGTCTTTGTATATAATTCCACATCTTATTTAGACTACAACCCTCTCTAATGTATGCCGTCTAATACTGAAACGCAGACAGTGCTTCCGAGCACGCACAGATATATCACTGCAAGGCAGAGTTTCTTTCGAAAGGCTATTGCACTATGGCAGGGTAAAATTTTATCTCATCGGACATCATGGAAAACTTCTGAACGAAACAGCAGAGTAAATGATGAAATTTAATGGATAACAGAAAATGATCCATTACAAAATCCACCACAAGGGAATGGTAGCAGTTGAAAATTGATTTCCGTGTCACTTCCCCAAGGTAACAGCATTTACTTGTTGCTATTTGTAATACATTTCAGCAGGATAATTTTAGGTTATCCGCCATTTACCCCATTCATTCTGCTGTTTCGTCCGAAAGAATCTTGGTATGTCCGATGTGACAAAATTTGCCCTGCCCGGCAAGTTTACGCCTTTTGAAGAAACTGTCTGCCTTGCGTGCCATATTGTTTATTGGCGTGCTCGTGCGCAAACTCCCCACATGCTACGTTTGTATGTTCTTTTTTGCGGGCAATTTGAATACGCCGGTACTTACGAGCTGTCCTGTAGCTCGTTAGGTACCGCTGCGTATGAAATTTAGCGCAAGCGTGCCCGAAAAAAGAAACTACAAACCGTGCATGCGTGTTCAGACAGTGCTTCCGAGCACGCACAGATACGTCACTGCAAGGCAGAGTTTCTTTCGAAAGGCTATTGCACTACGGCAGGGCAAACTTTTGTCTCACCGGACATCAGGGGAAATTTTTGAACGAAACAGCAAGATTAATACTGAATTATGGCGGATAACCCAAAATTATCCATACGGCAAAAACTGTAAATGGCAACAAGTAAATGCTGTTGCCTCGGTCACTTCCCCCTAACCACTTGAAAGTATTCTCATTTCCATGTATAATAGGGGAAAATCTTTGAAACACAAAAACGTGATGAAATAGGGGAGGTATTATTATGAATTCGAATCTGAATCAAAGCTATTCATTATTAACCCAGGACGAGATTGACACACTGGTATCTTTCTTAATTGATAAAAAAAATGCGGTAGACAGTGACGTGATGAACCAGCAGAGCATCGACAAACTGATCTATTTAATTACACATGACCGTAGGCAGCTTATGAGTATGCTGGATCCGCTTTCCTGTATTGATTCGGAATATCTGAAGAAAAAGAATTTCCGACAGAATGACCAGGAAATATGCGAGGTACGGGTTACAACGAATGAGGAAGGTTATCTGCAATTAACCGCCTATAACCTGACTACCAGCCAAACCTTAGAGATCACACCTGCCATCATGTCAGATAACGATGCGGAGGACTGGGGAAAATGCCTGGCTCCGGTTACCTTTAACCGGCTGGCTAAAAACTTAGGACTCAAATACACCCCGGAGACCTATGAACAAATCTGCAACCAATTTTCAAAGATAAACTATGGGGATGAAACGCATGCCATCCCGGTTCTGCATTTGCCGACAAACACAATGTTATTGGAAACTTTAATGTAATCTAATCATACATATATAGGCGGATAAACTGGTAAAACGTTTATCCGCCTCTTGTTTTTCAATATTATACATAATTCTGTTCCGGTTTAACAACCACCTCATAGGCAGGATATCGCTTACGAATTTGCTGTACCAGCTGTTCCACGATTTCCTCCTCCCGCACGGACAATTCCTGCGGCACTACCAGATCAAACACCATGTTTTCTCCCTGGTGGCACTGAACAACACGAAAATCATGGATAGAGAGTCGCTCATCGAAGCTCTGCACTAATTGCTGCACTGCCTCCCGCAGTTCCATTACCGTTTCATTATCAGATTCAATCGGGTCCATGTGAATCACACTCTTACAATCCAGTTCCTGGTCCAAATCACTTTCGATATGTTCGATAATGTCATGCAAGGCATAGACATTGATCTCACCCGGCACCTCCAAATGTAACGAAATCATACGGCGGCCGGCTCCATAGTCGTGCACGACCAAATCATGGATCCCCATCACCAGATGATGCCGCAAAACAATCTCATAAACCTGCTCCACAAAACGGGCGTCCGGTTTCGTTCCCAATAAAGTTCCCAATGTCTCGCGAATCGTCTGTATCCCAGTATATAGAATAAAAATTGCAACCAGCAGACCACAATATCCATCCACATTATAAGAAGTCTGCTGTAATACAATCATGGACAGCAGGACAACAGAAGTTGCCACCATATCGCTGACACTGTCCATCGCTGTCGCGTGCATTGCCGTAGAATGAATCTTTTTGCCAATTCTATGGTTATAGGCTGCCATATAACCTTTTACCGCAATGGATAAAAGCAAGATAACATACACCATATTACCGGTTTCTACCGGCTGTGGATGCAGAATCTTGGCAAAGGATCCTCTGGCAAGTTCCAACCCCATTAGCAGAATCGCCTGGGAAACCAAAAATCCGGCAATATATTCATAACGCCCATGACCGAAAGGATGTTCCGCATCCGGTTCCCTGCCAGAAAACTGAAATCCAATCATCGTAATAATAGAAGATCCAGCATCGGAGAGATTGTTAAAAGCATCTGCAATCATTGCCACCGACCCGCTCCAGACGCCAGCAAAATATTTCAATCCAAATAACAGGATATTAAAACAAATTCCCACCACTCCCGTCAGAACACCATACTTCCGACGTACCTGAGGATTCTCATATTCTTTGTAATGGGGAATCAACCACTTTGATAATTGCTCAATCATATTCCTCCTATCGACCCGTCCTTCAACCAGGACAAGAACACAGCCGTTCACTCCATTGCAATCAGCCCAAAACAGAGATCCGCTGGCCCCGAACCCCTTTCATTTCCTTCATGAAAATCCATCATCAGGATTGTTCCAACGTTTCACACACTTTTACCAGGATTGCACTTTCCAGACGTTTTCTCATGATTTGGCAGGACAATTCATAGGAATCATGAATATCTCCGTTAAAGATATAGTTGTTGGCATTACAGCCCCCGCTACAATAAAATTTTGCCCAGCATTTCTGACAGGACGGTTTCGAATAAACATGGCATCCCGCAAATTCTTTCTTGATATCTTCCCGGAAGGTTCCCTGTTCCAGATTTCCCATACAATATTCTTCATGCCCGACAAATTGATGGCAGGGATAGATATCTCCATCCGGGGTAATCGCCACATACTCGTTACCACTGCCGCATCCCCGCAGACGTTTGACCACACAGGGACCTTGGTCCAGATCAATCATAAAGTGAAAGAAATTGATCGAGCCACCGGAATTCCGAATCTCCTGAATTCGGTCAACCAGTTTATCATATTCTGCATAAATCTGGTCCAGATCCTCCTCCCGGATGGCATATTCCACATCCGGGCTTTCCATAACCGGCTCTACCGAAATCTGATCAAAGCCCTCTTCATATAAATGCAGTACATCCTCAGAAAAATCCAGGTTATATCTGGTGTAAGTTCCTCTCACATAGTATTCCTGATCTCCTCTATTCTGAACCAGTTTTTTGTATTTTTCGATAATCGTATCATAACTCCCACTGCCATCCACTTTGGTACGCAGACGGTCATTGACTTCCTTTCTGCCATCAATCGACAACACCGCATTATACATTTCCCGGTTGATAAAATCAATCTTGTCATCCGTCAGCAGTACGCCGTTCGTAGTAATCGTAAAACGGAAGTTTTTGTGATATTCTTCTTCCTTGCTACGGGCATAGGCGACAATTTGTTTGACCACTTCAAAGTTCATCAGAGGTTCCCCTCCAAAGAAATCCACCTCCAGGTTTTCCCTGCCGACAGAATGTTCAAGCAAAAAGTCTATGGCTGCCTTCCCTACTTCAAATGGCATCAGTTTGCGTCCGGTTCCAAAATCACCGGTAGAAGCAAAACAATACTTACAGCGCAGATTACAGTCATGGGCAATATGCAAGCACAATGCCTTGATCGGAGACTCGACTGCGGTTTCCGCAAAGTTTCCATAGCGGTCGTCACTATACAGTAATTGTTGTTGATGAAGTTCCAAAATATCAGCATAGGCCTCCGTAATCTCTGTTTCTGTGTAACGGTCAGACAGTTTTACCAAAACATCGTCTGGGCAGGATGCCTGAAACGGCGGCTCGACCAGATCTAATAAATCATACGTGACATCATCGACAATATGAACACCGCCACTATTCACATCCAGTACAATGCTGATATCCTTTGCTTTGAATTTATGTATCATAATAATATTAATCCTCCATAAAAACATGGCAAATGGCTGCTGCAGATCCTGCAACAGCCACTCCTATGTTCGCTGCTCTACTAACGGATATACCATAGTAAAAGACTTTTTCCTTACTTATTTTCCTCGTTTGCACATTTCTGATTACCTACGGTACAAGAGGTCTTGCATGCGGACTGGCAGGAAGCCTGGCATTTACCGCATCCGCCTTTCTTTGCCGTTGCCGCTAAGTTTGCACGGTTCACTGTCTTAATATGTTTCATGATTATTTTCCTCCATATCATTTTCTGTCATTGTATGTGGCAGAATCTATTGGTAATTCCAGCCATATAAAGCTATTGTACCATATTTCCCTAAAATTACAAGTCCCCAGCATAATCTGTCACGGAAATCAATTTTCAAATGTTACCTTTCACTTGTGGTGGATTTTGTAATGGATTATTTTCTGTTATCCATTATTTACCCCACCCCTTCTGCTGTTTCGTCCGCAAAATACCGATATGTCCGATGAGACAAAATTTGCCCTGCCTGGCAAGTTTACGCCTTTCGAAAAAACTGTCTGCCTTGCGTGCCGTATTATTTATTGGCGTGCCCGTACGCCATACTCCCCACATGCTACGTTTGCATGTGTGTTCAGACAGTGCTTCCGGGCACGCACAGATACGTCACTGCAAGGCAGAGTTTCTTTCGAAAGGCTATTGCACTACGGCAGGGCAAAATTTTGTCTCATAGGACATCAAGGGAAACGTCTGAACGAAACAGCAGGGTAAATGATAAAATTTAATGGATAACAGAAAATTACCTGTCAGAAATTATCGGTAAATGATACCATTTGAAAATTGATTTCCGTGATAATCTGTTCTGCCCCCGCTTTCGCCATATTAAAATCTCTTGATTTTCTTGGCTGTTGTCTTATCAAACTCCGTCTCCCGGACAATGAGACTATGAATTCCCTTATAAGGAGGCTGGAATTTATTATAGTCATCCAAAATCCCCTGTAATCTCTCTCGGATCTCTTTGAACCGTTTTTTCTTGGCATACTCATAATCCGGGAAGATCTCTGCCTCGATAACCTGATCCTTTTCCCGAACCAGAATTTCCTTAATGAGGTCTTCTTTGGCAAGCTGGTTTTCTATCTCTTCCGGGGAAACATTTTCTCCGTTTGCCAGAATAATTAAATTCTTTTTCCGTCCAGTAATATAGACATAGCCATCCTCATCTACATAGCCGAGATCCCCGGTTTTAAGCCATCCATCTTCCAATGTCTCCGCCGTTTCCTCCGGCATGTTATAATATCCCATCATGACACTGGTGCCGCGGATCCAGATTTCTTCATCCACTACCTTGGCTTCCGCATTCGGCATCAGCTTCCCGACGGATCCCTTCCGGTTATCCCAAGGTAGATTCGTACTGATGACCGGAGAACATTCTGTCATCCCATATCCCTGCAATATCGTGATACCATACTCCGCAAACCGATCTACGTATTCCGGATCAAGATAGGCTCCACCACTGCAAATCGTATGTAGATTTCCACCAAAAGCAGCTTTTGCCACCATCTTCTTCGGGACCATTCCCCCTGCTGCCTTGAGCTTGGCATAGATGGATTCAATGACCAAAGGCACCAGTAACACCATATCCGGCTTAAATAATTTTAGATTTCGCTGCACATGCATAATCGAATCATTGATACAGGAGGTCACGCCGATGTATAATCCTTTGATGATATCCATGGTTAGGCAATACACATGGTTAATCGGAAGCAATGTCATGGTTACCGTTCCTGCCGGAATCTTCATATCCAGACAAATCGCATTATCCGTCAGATTCCGGTGGGATAACATAACTCCTTTACTTTTTCCCGTCGTACCGGATGTAAATAGGATCGTACAGAGCTGGTCAGGATCAATTTCAGCCTGATATTCCCCCAGATGATCTGCCCGCAACTGTTCCCAGGACCATACTCCATCCTGTTTTTCCGCTGCCTGGAAAGAGACTACCTGCTGGATCTGTGGACATTCTTTCCCGACCAGGCCTGCGACATCGGCCCGCAATTCGTCATAAAACAACATTTCCACATCGGCCCGATTTAACAGTTCACAGATTGCATCCGCTGGAAGTTGTGCATCAATTGGTACCGCTACACTTCCACTATTCGTCACCCCAAAGAAACTGACGATCCATTGATAGGTCGTCGTCCCCAGAATGGCAATGTGTTTCCCCGTCATACCAAAATGGTCCACCATCCGGCTGACTGCCATCGAATCCCTTTTTACTTCCTCATAGGTTTTGTCCACAATCTCTTTTTTTACCTTATACCGGTACGCTGTCTGTGTCCCATAGGAAGCCGCACTATGTACCAGAACATCCTGTAATGTCTGAACCTCCATACAATCCCTCCCTTTCCCTTGTTTGTAGTAATCCTGTAATCCTTATTGCAAAGACTTGATATATTCGATCGCATCCCCTACTGTCTTGACATTGACGACTTCCCGCTCTTCCACCTCAATGTCAAACTGTTCCTCAATCTCTCCGACCATACTCATAAAATCATAGGAATTAAATCCAAGATCCTCAATAAATCTGGCATCCTCTGTAACCTGCTCTGGTTTTACCTCTACATACTGACAAATAATGTCTCTCAATTCCTCTAACATTTGTTATCCCTCCATTATGACCAATCTATGATTTCTCCCACTGTGCGGCTGCAATCCTCCACACCGCGGAAAATCAGCCGGCACAGATAATAGTAAATACTTTCTAACTTCTCCGGTGTCACAACCCCAGTCTGGTGTTCAAAGCAGAAGTCCATCCTACCGTCCGGTGTATGACTGACCGTTAGATATAAGGTATGTGCAGCCGCTCCGTTGGAATATCTCTTAACATTATACTGAATATCTCCTAATTTATCCAGCCCCGGACCATCATATTTCATGGTAAGCGGTTGATACGTCAAAGAAATCGGCTCATAGGTCTGTCCATCTAGTAAATGATAATACTGTTTTCGGAACGCATAATATTCTGACGGACTGTAATTCGCATGTCGGAAATACTGGTTCTGCATATCACGAATCTTGTAGATTCCCTCCAGAAACGTATCGTCCCTGGATACTATGGTACGAAATGGAAAACAGTGAATCCGGGAACCGCCACACCTTTTTTCTAACAAGGTCGCTCTTCTAGCAATTGTCGTCGTAATCGACACATCCTCCTGGTCGTTCTCTTTCTGCAAATAGGTCCGAAGTCCCATCAGAAGCAGACAAGTCATGGAGATCTGATTTTCCTCACAGAATTCCGCCAGTTTTCTAGATGGTTCTTCCTCCAAAAAGAAATTTTTAATATTGGCGTCCACATTATCGGACACATTGGTTGCCGCCCGCAGTTTTGGATTCTTTCGCTTTTTCCGCTCTTGATCCAATTTTTCTGTTCCATAGATATCGGTAAAAATTGGTTCGGAGGAGGCAATTAGATTTTCAAAGAATTCCCTGTCCCTCACAGATGCCTTGCTTCCCTCCTCATAAGCGAGATCTTTTTCTAACTGTTTGATATAAGACGCCATTTCCTTCGGATACTCAATTTCCTCATAGACCTTACTGCAATACAACTCAATGATATCTTTGAAAAATGCAATCAGAGACTGTGCATCCATAATAAGATGATTCACTTTAATGTAAATTCCCTGAAATCCATCCGGCATTTTAATCATTACAATCTCATGCATCGGGGTATCATAAGGTTCAAACGGCGTACTCGTCCATTCTGTCAGTTTATCATCCGCATGTTCTGGTTTCCAGCCGGTAAAATCAAAATGCCGGATCTCTGCCGTCTCTTCTTTTACCATATACTGGTATACATTTCCCTCTTTATCCTCCGCAAAGCGGACGCGCATGGATTCACAGCGGGCAACCGCCTCCTGGATGGACTGTTTTAAGGTATCCCAATCCAGGTCAACCTGTATTGTCAGTGCGGATCCAATATTTAACACCTGTTTTTTGGGGCAATATTTCATACAATAATAATGTAATTTCTGTGCTGCTGTTAGCGGATATACTTTACATCCCTTTCTGGTCTTCATAAGCATCCTTCCTTTCCATAATAGGAAAAATAAAGGAACGGATCGCTTCCTCATATTTTTCCGGGTTCTTGTAACAGGATTCCACATGTCCGGCATCCTCAATAACCACCAGTTTCTTCTCTGTCCGACAGGCATCATACAGCTCATACACCATAGAGCACGGAACAAAGGTATCGCTCTTGCCATGAATGAATAAAATCGGTATCTTTGCTTTCCTGACTTCCCGTCTGGCATTGCACTCATCCAATTCATAACCGGCATTTTTCAAAACCATGCGGTTGGCAAGCTGCATAATTGGAAACGCAGGCAGATGATACATGTTTTTCAGTACAGCACTAAATACCTCCCACGCTGATGTAAATGCGCAGTCGGAAACAGCTGCCTTTACCTGCTTTGGCAAAGAAAGTCCCGTCGTCATTAAAACGGTTGCCGCTCCCATAGAATCTCCATGCAACAGGATACTGCTGTCCTCTCCCATACGTTTCACGAGATAATCAATCCAGACTTTAGCATCCAGCCTGTCCAGGCAGCCAAATCCAATATAAGTTCCCTCGCTTCTGCCATGCGCCCGCTCATCCACGATCAGCAAATTAAATCCATGTTCCAGATAAAACCGGGCAAGTGTAGAATAATCATTGAGACCTTCACTGGTATAACCGTGAAAGCACAAAACGGTTTTTGTCGAACTGCCGCACGGAAAAAATCGTCCAAACAGCTTCAGCCCATCATCTGAAGTGATCCAGACCTCCTCCTGTGGCTGCCCCGCCAGCCATTCCTTGGCAGCACGGATCGTCGGAATATACCGATCCCAATCCGTGCCTGCCATCTTCTGCGTTCGATCCCGTTTCGCATTGCCGCGAAGCATCGTACGACGGTAAAAATAAGAGGCAACCGCAACTTCTCCGGCGGCTCCCAATAAAGCAGCACCTAACAGTAATCTTCCTTTCCTCATTCTGAACCTCATTTCTTTTTCACAAAGTCCTTTAACTTCAACGCCTTATCAATGCTGCCGTCCACCTTTAATTTTCCAACCGTAAAGGCCTTGATCGGGTCAATTTCACCAGAGATCATACCAAACAAAACTTCCGCCTTGCAGATAAAAACGGCATCCCTATCATAGTATTCATACGGCTGGATATCCAGCTTCCCATCCTGGATCTCAGCATAGAATGCACCCTCGCCCTCTCCAACGATATTAAACTGGTAGGCAAGATGTTCTTTGACCTCGCTCACATCTGCCTGCTCAAATAACTTTTTTACCTTTTCAAAAATCTCTTCATACGTCATCGTTTCATTCCCTCCAATTTCTACATGTCCATCCATACTCTTTCTTTGCTGGTTTGTGCCTTCTGCTGTTTCTTTACAACGTCGGCACAAAGATACAAGATACCTCCCGGCATAGCGGAACTGTCGAAAAGTCCAGCCGGGCAGATTGCTTGAAATCTGCTCCCGGTTATTCTCCTCCATGATAAAAGAGATCTCTTTCATCGGTACTGCCAGCCCTTGCCCAGTGGCTTTCAGATAGCTCTCCTTAAGCGTCCACAGCCGAAAGAACCTCTCATTTTTTATCTGCTCCCCCACCCTATTTCCGTCTTCTATATAAGCAATTTCTTCTTCCGTACAGATGCGGCGCATCAGGCGTCTGTCATACGGTCGGATCCATTCTACATCAATTCCGATCTCCTGTTCCTCAATGCCGCATGCCACTAAGCCTTTGGTATGGCTGATATTAAAATAGATACCGGATACACCTTCCAAGTAAGGTTTTTCGCCAGATTCCTGCCGAACCACGGCCCGCAGACCATACTGTCTGTCCAATCCAAAACGCAGAAGCTCCCTGCCTCGTTTCCGCTCCGTCTGCCTGTCCTGAATCATTCCCACCGTATCGTATTCCAACAGATAAACCATACCGATACTCCTATCCTTTGAAAAAAATGATGGGGATATCCCATGTGAAAGCAAATAACAAATGTTTCCATTAACATTTTATCAGACATTAGATTATTTCGCAATACGAAATTCTTTTTTAAATTTCTACTCTATTCTACATCCGTAACCATTTACAGCCGCTTTTCCTGGGTTTCCTTCTTGTGATCCCATCAAAAAACGGCTGTGACTGATACCAACTTATAGATACAAAGACCGTGAAAACAGGGACAGCATTGGCAGATCTTCGACATCGTCTCCGATTGCCATGCCTTCTTCCGGCGCAATCCCCTCCCGGTCACAGATTATTTCAACCCCTGTTTTTTTATCTGCATCTGCACTCGTAATGCCAAGATGTCTTTTCTCCCTGTGAATTCGAATCGTATTCCTGTCAATGACCGACTTTTCAATCTCCCGAATCAAATCCTCGGCCTCGCCTGGCCGCCACCCCTGTTTTCTTCTAGAAAACAGCGTATACTTGTACACGACTCCCCGGATCTGATAGCTACGACAAAGAATGTTCTTGGGAAGAACAGAGACACCTTTCACTTCTTCCCAAAGAATTTCCCTCTGCCCTTGGTCCGTCTGCTTCCAGACCAGAATATGTCCTCCGTCCGCAAACACACCGCCAGACAGGTAGTCTGCGATGTTCCTGCACTTTGCCATCGCTTCCGAAAAAGGAAGCGCCGTTGCCAGATACAACTTGCTTTTCTTCGCCAGCCAACGGATTTTTTCTACCATAGAGTTCGTAGGTGACCGTTCTCCCTCTGCCACCAGCGTCCCGTCAACATCCAGAAAAATTCCCTTGGGATAAACCGGAATCCGAAAAGCAGGATAGGGTTCAAAGAATACTAATTCCTTCACGTCAATACGATTGCAATAGGCAAGATAACAGCTGCATTCCTTTCTTTTGCAGGAAGGGTTGTCCGCAGCCTTACCTGGCTGCGCCGCATGAAGATTGCAAAAATATCGGTATCCCTCCGCTTCCTGGAACACCGATTGTCTACATTGCTTGCTGTCTGCCCGCAGATGCTGTAACTCCAAAGGAAAATAGGGATCAATCTCCTGGAATTTCTGAATTTCCTCATCACGATACCGTATTTGTCTACCCTCCATTCGATTGATCCAAACATAGACTTCTTCCGGTAATGCTTCCCGAAGTTTTTGTATATAGGATAACGCTTCGGGATCCCCCACCGCACCGGCGCAATAGGTAATACCTGCCTGTCCTAATTTCCTGCACTGACTGACAAATGCATCCACCGATGTCATAGAAGGATGGAAGGTGCACCATAGGCGGAGTTTTTGTTTCTCTCCCCCACAGGACGCAAATAGCGAAAGCATTTGTTCCACCGGGAAACTCAAATTCGTCTGGCAGCCAGTATATACTTCCGTTCTAATTTGACTGAATTTTGCCATCGCCTCCCAATAATAGGGATGTAACAGGGCTTCTCCATAGGGCACGATCAGTAAGGCATGTTCCTCGGTCTCCGCCTCCATCTGACAAAGAAATTGCTCCAGGGCCTGTCGATCCTTTTTCTCCTGTTCTGCCGTCATATTCCGTTTGGAAAATGGACAATATTCACAGGAATAATTACAAGAAGTCAGATAGCCCCGGTAATAAAACTGTGTTCCCATTCACGCATCAATCCTCTCACTCGTTCTGAAATCAACTGCGGACCCAAGGCATCCGAACGCGCCATCCCTTCTTCCGTCAGTAGATAGTTTCCCCCACTTGCCCGCAGATACCCTTCTTCTTCCCAATCCGATAAAAGCGGAAAATCCTGTTTCAAATCCCCGGCAAAAATCCGATGATATTCTACGGCATCTAAACCACTGGCAAACAATATATTTTTCATCACATACCGTCTCTTCTCTTCGTCCTCGTCCAAAATAAAACCGTGGGATATTTTTGTGTAGTCCTCTGTCTCCATGTAAGCATCCAAACGCTGGATACATTCTGTCTGCCGGACGGAGTATGGTGTGCAGAAATGTAAATTTCCCAGATAACTCCTGCCGCCGCACCCCAGGGAAAGCGTATTCCCAAAACCGCAGGCTTCTGCTGGATGAACTACCGCAACATCAGCCCGTACAAAGCGTCTCATGGAATATTGCTCATACCCATGGAACAATAAATATTCCCGGATCATTTCATAGAAAGGACGGGTCTGGCCCGAAGGCCGCTCTCCCCGGTTTGCAAGCGGCGTCCCCGGTTTCACGTACAAAGGATAGATAAAGAATTCCTCCGGCTGATAAAACAGGGCTTCCCGCAGTGTCTCCCCCAAGGAATCCCTCGTCTGTCCGGGAATCCCATAGATCACATCCAAATTCATGCAGGCAAACTCCTGCTTTCGAATCAAAGCAACCGCCTTTCTCGCCTGTTCTGCGGAATGAACCCGGCACAGCCGTTTTAATTCCTCCTCCTGGAAACTTTGCACCCCGATACTGACTCTCTGCGTATGATGTGCTTTGGCGATCTCTAACTTTCCTTCTGTCGTCTGGTTGGGGGAAGTTTCTATGATGACCGGATAGTCTGAAACGTTCCCCATTCCCCTGTCTATGAGAGAAAACAACCGCTCCAATAGTTTCTCCTCTAAGATCAGAGGGGTTCCCCCACCCACAGTCACGTCAGAAAATACGTCTTCCTCTAAGTGATACTGCCCAAGCTGTTCCTCCATTGCATCCAGATAGCGTTCCATATACGACGGATTCCGCCCTGCCACGGAAAAAAGATTGCAGTATCCACATTTGGCTTCACAAAAGGGAATATGGAAATACAGGCTGTTTTCTGCCCCTACCAGCCTGGGCAGGTAATCCTGGATCGCCAGGTCGGGCAAAGTCCGGTATGCGGTCTTGTGAGGATAACTGTACATATACTGCTGATAAAAGGCGTCTGTTTCCCTGCTTTTCTCACTCATACTTTGAATCTCCCATGTAATTTTGATAATATAAATTTAATGAATCATTGCAACTCTAATTAAGAAGGTGCTCTTCCACTGAATAATCCGACGATAGCAGATAAACTGCTCCATCTGATTATACATCAATATCACTTATTAATCTATACGATAAACAGAATTATCAAAATGAAATTTCTAATGATAAAAACCAAAGAATGTGCTATCATAAATTCATGCCACATTTTTTAGTAATTATATTTTTGGAGGAACGTATTATGTCGTGGCGATGGGCAATGCAATACCAGAGGTCGTAAGAAAAAAAAGAAAAGCAAAACAGTGAAATCCCAGATTAAATTAATGTAAAGATGGAGGTGCTGGATTGAGGAATTTAATTGATATACAAAGCATTAAGAAAGAGGATATTTTTGAAATTTTTTATTTAGCAGATAAAATACAGGAAGGGAAATTTCAGGGTTTTCTTAATGAAAAAAGCATTGTATTATTTTTCCCCAATACGAGCATTAGAACTCGTGTAACATTTGAAAAAGGAATCTATCTGCTAGGTGGGCAGTCAATATTATTTCCAACAGAAACCTTGGATAAAAAAGAAAAACTGGAAGATGTTTGTAAATACCTGAATAATTGGGCAGATGCTATCATTGTAAGACATAGAAATATGGATGTTATTAGGGAATTTATGCGGCACTCGACTGTTCCGATCATCAATGCAATGACCGATAGTAATCATCCTACCGAGATTATTTCAGATCTGTATTCATTATCTAAAATCAGGCTAGATTTTACCAAAGACAAATACCTTTACTGTGGCAAATCCGGCAATATTGGGCTTTCATGGAAGGAGGCAGCAAATGTTTTAGGATTTGAATTGTCGCAATGCTGTCCAAAGGGATACGAAATGGAAGGGGTACGGGCATTTAGAGAGATAAAAGAAGCAGTCAAAGGCAAAGATATTATATGTACAGACTCATTACCGGCAGATATACTTGGGGATTTTGAACACTATCAGATTACCAAAAATATTATGGACATGGCAAATGAAAATGCCATTTTTAACCCATGTCCACCATTCTATCGCGGCGAGGAAGTATCCGAAGATGTCATTGATTCTAATTATTTTGTCGGTCATCATTTTAAAAAACATTTGTTGGAGGTACAACAGGCTATAATGATTTATTGTTTCATGAACGAAGAAGATCCCCGCCAAAAGTAGTTAAATCAACACTATTATAAAGCAAAGAATTTCTCCTTATTCTATCTCTTCTTCTGTAATATGTTTTATTCCATTGTACAAGTCATTCAATTTTGTGATCAGCAGATTTACTCTATTATTCGTGCATCTCTTTGTTGTTCTAGCTATATTGGTAATGATGCCGGTAACCAAAAGAGTATCTCGAAAATGAACAATACTTCCATTTTCATGAAAAGCAACTTCTTTTTTCCACTTATCTCCATAATAACATCCGTTATGAACAGATTCCTTTATCAATGATTTCAGTTTTTTCCTTGTTCTCTCATTATGTTCAATGGATTTTTCCAATGCTTTTTCCAAAAAAGGACTTTCATTTTCAATCAACATATCCAACAGTTGGGAGATGTAAGGAAACATAAATATATGCTTACGGTTGCTACCGTCCTTGTATCTAATCCGATCTCGAATTTCAAACGAATCCGTAAAATAATTTAACACTTTATTACTGGATTTTGCAATATGACTTACCATGTTTCTGTCATAATGAACATTGAAATCCGGACAATCACAGGACAAATAATGCGCTTTATAATATAATTCAGGAATTTCCCTTGCCCTCAATTTTTTCAGCATAGACAAATCATTGTGATCTGCTGCAAAGGAGATAATATACATTCTCAGTTGATCCTCTGTTGCAAGTTTATATTGTAAATCATCCATATCAGGCTTACGTACAAAAACACCATTATCACGTTCCTCAAATTTAATACGCTGAATCTTCGTTCCCGCGCCAAATGTCATAATATAATCTTGATCTCTTCGACTGTCAAACCATATGTAGTTTTCATTGACCAAAAATTTTAATAAGTCATAATTACCGAACATGATTGCATAATCCAATATAGTTTTTCCATATTCATCTGGATTAAGGATGGGGATATCCTTCTCACCAATGTAGGCAATCCATTCATCTTGATTATGTGATTGAGCAACCGTGAAATTTGTCATTCTGTTTTTTTTGGGTTCACCGTATTTTCCGGCACTTAATATCTGTTCACAAGAAACGTGAAGCAATTCTGAAAAAATTGGTAGATCATAAATCTGAATCGCCTTTGCACCTTTCTTTATTTGAGATAGACGGTTTGCCATTTTTTGTATCTCTTCTCCAGAAGGTTCATATATTCCATCTGTTCGAAGATATTCTCTGCAAAACTGTCTTGCAGACTTAAATTCTCGTTCAATTAATCCTGAAAGATAATTACCTACTTCCTGATTGTCAATTTGATAAGTCATTTTTATCACTCCTAGTATAATAATGGTGTAGTCAATCAAGACTACTTGGTTAATAAGTT
>CANRZB010000030.1 GCA_947644195.1 uncultured Clostridium sp. | reverse complement strand
CTTTCACCGTATATCTCTTTCGGGATTTCAGCTTACGAATGGTAATCCTGTCCTTTTTCCAGGACCGAACCCAGATTTTTCTATATGTTCCCCTCTTCCCTTTTTTGATGTAAACCACATAGCCAGACACTCCACGAACCCTCTTTAAAGTAATATGTAATTTTTTCTTGGTTCGTTTTACTTTTTTAATCTTTGTGGGTTTTACCTTCACTTTCTTCTGTTCGGTAACAGAAGGATTTTTTCCCGATGGTGCCTGGGTTATGATCGGTAATGATGTCGCTCTCCCAATAGCCCCCGGTGGATCCGTCGGTTTCACGGTCTCACTTGGTATCGGTGCTGGTTTCCCCGTGGCAACCGGCTGCTCTGTTGGTATTACTGTTACGGACGGCGAAACATCTGGCTCTTTCGTTCTCAAAGGCGTATCGGTCACGTTCGGAGATACACCTGGTGCCCCGGTTACTATCGGCTGATTTGTCGCTGAAGGAGATGAGCCAGGCTTCCCGGTTACCATTGGCGGGTTTGTTACGGAAGGTATCTCCGTTTCAGCCGGAGGAACACTTGGCGTAACCTCCTCCCGGCTGATCTCTGACAATCGGTACTGAGACCAGTAGGACGCATCCCAACCGGTGGTGCCACGGTAATAATAAACTGTCAAATCCTCATCCGTACTTTCCAGGATATCCTCCCCGATTTGCTCTGGTGCATTTCCGGCAAAGATCAGCTCTTTCAAATTCATGCAATTGTAAAAAGCATCTTTCCTCAGAACAGTTACCTGGGCAGGAATGGTAATGGATTCCAGATGATAGCAGGAAACAAAGGCACCCTTTGGAATAGAGCGCAAATGATCCGGCAGTGTCACACGCTCTATCCCGGTGGTGGCAACATTAAAATCTTGCAGGCAGGCAAAGACACTGAAATCCAAATCTCCCTCCAACATGTACCCGGATAAGTTGATGGCCTGCACCCGATATTTTCCCTCTGCCACTGTCCAGGTAATCCCCGGAATACTGCCAGGGCGGTTCAGATCCCAGGCAATCTGTTCCTGATCCCGGTCCATTGTCGCCAGAACCTTCAGTTCTACGGCATGAAATGCCTCCCTGCCTGCTGCAATATATTGATCCTCATACTGCACAATAGCACCATCCCTTGCCGCTATCTCCTGGCAGGCATCCCCCATATCATCCACGTCCAGATAGTTATGCAGGCAATCCAAATACCGGAGCGCATCATTGCCAGACATGCGCAGATCCTCCAACTGACAGCAATCAGCAGATACTTGGGTCAGGTATTTCAAGCCACGGATATCCAAATCGGCCAATTGAGTATTGTCACAAGTCAGTTCCTGTAAGTAGCTTAATTTCCTCAAGTCCAGGCTGCCTGCAACCGCAGCTTCTCCGATATCCAGGGCAGTAATCCGGTTGGTGCCGCCATGGTAAGCCCAGGTAACCCCTTCCCAGGTACTACGGTTATTCACATCCCACCCCAATACTTCTGCATTGCCGGCCTGATTTAAGAATCCCTGGAGACATGCCAGGTCGGTCTCATTATATACGGCATTCTCAATGGGATTCTGGTGACAATAGGTTACCTGTCCAGACACGGATTCCACTATTTTCTTCATATTCTCATTGTGATACACATCCAGGTAATTGTACTCACAACGGAAAACCTGGATAGCATCGTAGCTGTCCACCACAATATTAAATAATTCATTCCCCGTCACATCCACGGTAACCAGCTGATCACAATCACTGAGATTCAACATCTTCAATTGATTATATGGCACGACCAATTCTTCTAATGCCTCACATCCGGTCAATTGAATAGATACCAGATCCGTATACATGCAGCACAGAGATTGCAGTTTATGGAAACCGGACAGATCCAGTACCCCCTCCACGGAATACAACGGCAGGTCAATCGCCGTAATATTTCCCTCCTCATCAAAGCGAACGCTGGACCAGGTATTGGCATCGTCCGGATCCCAGCCATAAATCTCACCATAGCTTATTACTTCCTGACTTCCATCTTCCGCATAAGTGCTCGTCCTTCGGTTTAAGAAATTCCGGAACTGCTGAATATTCGGAGACTGCTTCATCACATTGTCATCCAGCACAACTCCCTCCCAGCTAGTAGCTGCTGCTTTTTTCCGGGTATTATGATGCGAGGATAACATTCTGGTTTCAAAGCCTTTCGTTCGCAGGGCGGCATAATAATTGTCAATATGATGGGTGTCAAATAATGAGCCCTTCCCATTACCTTTTAGATCCAAATTTCCCTTTACAAAATAATCACACAAGCATCGATATGGGCTAAGGACTGCAACCATTTCCGTTGCCATAACTATCCCCTGCCAATTAATCCCATGAATTGTATACCCAACCTTAGCAGCAGCCGCTGCAACATAATCATGCATAACCTCATATAAGGTCTTAAATTCATTGTGATCCGCAGCATGAATACCTGACCAAAGCCTATAATCATTATAATACTCCTCAACATTATCCCAATTTTTAGCGACATGCTGAATCATCTTAGTAGTTCCTGCGGAATTATATTTAATTTCTCCTCCATGGCGAATCAAATGCCTCATCTGATTGTATTCTTCATTCGTCCAACTCAAATCCTGGGAATCTGCAATCACGGTAGTACCGTACTTTCCATAACCCCACTCTTCCAGAGGAAGCTGTGGGACAAAATCATCGGTAAAACAGAAATTATAGATGGAAGAATATTTGTCTAGATCCACATCCTTTTTCAGAGTCACGGTAGGCGTGGCAAAGGTATAGGCACAGACAGAATCCAAGCCCAAGGTTTCTTGATTGTCAATTAAATCCTTCGCCAAAAGGTTCGATACCGCTGCTCCCCTGCTATGCCCCGTAACCACTATCTTGGCATTATCAATATGATATTGGCTTAAATACACCTGCAGCAGCCGATATACACCCTCCTCTGCGGTCTTAAAACTTTTATGATCCCACTGGTTGGCATCGTAAGAAGTTCCCGTCACATCCATATTACCATACCACTCCACCGAATCCGTCCCTCTGACAATGACATATACATAGGAGGAAGTGTAATCATGGGGGTCCGGTTTACTAGCAATAGTATAGGTGCAATTGTCCCTGTTATCATCTCCATGGTTTCTCCGATAATATAAATCATCCACAAAGAATTTATCTGCCTTTAATTTCTGTTTCAAATCCAGACAGGTAACATTTTTACTGTTTGACCCACTATCTTTTTTATCGGAGATACACTGTGTCGATGTATCATAAGAAAATTCCCCCTTATATGCCAATGCAGCATACTCCGCACATTGCACCGCCATATCCTCATCATACTCCCCCGAATGAAACGCTGGCCTCTGGTAGGTAATTTCCACACTTTTTAGTTGATATTGATGCCAGGAACCTGTCTTTTTATCCTTTGCCCTGACATATAAATCCATGTCTGCCTGGAGATCCGTGGAAGAAATCGTAAACTCCGCATGGTTGGAATCCAT
The DNA here is from genome assembly GCA_947644195.1 of uncultured Clostridium sp. Classification (GTDB taxonomy): domain Bacteria; phylum Bacillota; class Clostridia; order Lachnospirales; family Lachnospiraceae; genus Butyribacter. The sequence continues at coordinate 41,893 of CANRZB010000030.1, read as the reverse complement.
GATCTTTTCCACCAGCGTGATCTCTTCTCCCTGCCTGTTTTTCTGCAATATCGAAACCCTGGTGGCATTTTCACTATAAGTCATCTCCACTGGGTATGTTCTCGGCTTATAAGTATTGATACTAAGTTTCGTTTTGGAGATATCGGTATGGTCAAAAGTTATGTAATCCAGGGCAAACTTCCCCTGATACTCTGTGTTCTCATCCCGATAGTGGTCCCTTACACTGCCACCGTCCGCCAGCATAACCACATAATCCTGATAAATATCCGTGATCCAATAATGGCTGTCATCATAATTCTGGTATCCATCACAGGTAACATGTAAGGTAAACATTCTATCATCGTCTTTGTTTACCTGGAGAACTACCTGCCCCTCACTATCCGTAATCCCTCTGGTGGATACCCCCTGGTAGGACAATTCTACATAAGCACCTCGCAGAGCTTTTGACTGATAGTTGCATACCGAAATCACATAATCCCTGGTTTCCTTATCTGGATCCAGGAAAGAAGGATCCGTATTGCTGTTCTTATTTTCCTCCGTGACAACAATAGGCTCTTTATCATAAATCACAGCGCTGACGTTAGCATGAAACGGTAATAAAGTTCCCTCAAAGGATGCCTGAATCGAATAGCTTCCCGGTATATCGCCTCTGATATACCAGCATATGCTCTCCTCTCCCTGTCCCGGTATGTCATCCAATAGAACAGATAAAGATTGTTCCTTCCCTCCCGTCATGGCAGCCAGGCTCAACCCTTCCGGCAGCATCAAATCAGCCACACCGTCAGTAACCGTGTAGGCTTCTCCTGCCTGATTCTTCAAGGTCAGTTCCACCTCATACATTTGTTTTAACCACTGCACCGTTCTATATTCTACCAGAACATGTTCTCCCCCAGTACCGGAGGCCAAGGTATAAGCAAATTCTGTATTACCGCTGTTGATATGGGCAACCTGTCCCTTGCTAACATGGAATTGATAGACCTCCCCGGTAGGTTCTCCATTTCGATAGGTAGTAACCTGATAAGTGTAGGTGTACCAGTTATCCTCATTCTCCAAATCAATCCCCAACTCTGTCATTTCCCGGACATCCAGCTGTCTGTGGGATAGTGTCCCCACCACAACTTCATCCTTTTTCAGGCGCAAAGTTAGTTTCTTATTCGCTCCAGGGGTAACGTTAACTGTCTTGTCTGAAGGAAGGTATCCATTGGCATAGGCAGATACTTGATATCGACCAGTCTCTAACGCTTCCTCCAGCTGACCGGTTTCATTTGTTCTGGTAGTTACCAGTTCTTTTCCATTTGCATCCGATATATGGACATAGGCATTGGAAATTCTCTCTCCTGACTCATTTTCCACAACCAGATTTACACCGCCACTGTTTTTAGAAACCACCTGGATGGATGTTGTCTGGGACTGGCGATTCCCTTTCCGGTCCTGTACCGTCAATGTAACGATATAGTCTCCGGTTGATTCATACACATGAGTTACAGACGCTCCCTTTCCAGTGGTACCATCACCAAAATCCCAAACATAGGATTCTATGGATGAAATCTCACTGACACATTGCGTTGCATCAAAAGTATATTCTTTACCCGCTCTCTGCAAAGCTGTGGTGTCCGCCACTACTGTAAAAGGTTTGCCCCCATCCGTCATTCCAGTTTCCGAACCGTCTCCCTGTTCGCTGCCTTCTGTATCCGTATCATAGGATGGATCAAAATGATAACTTGCCGTAAATTCATCACTGACATTTCCACTGGCGTCTGTAGCAGTAATCCGAAACAGATAATCTCCCTTTTCTAAATCTTCATTCTTCCACACAAAGGAAAGCGTCCGATCGACACAGCGCACACTTTCATCATATACTTCCGTCCAGATATCACCGCTGTACACGGCTTTATAATCAACGGTAATGTGGGAAAGCTGCCTATTGTCTGCCACCAATGCCTGAATGGTTTCATTGCATCCCACCTTTTTGCCATTTCCAGGAGAAATACCATAAACCCTCGGTGCAGTAGTATCTTCTACACACTTCCCCCTCACGGTCTTAGAAGGTTCACTGGAATTACCTGCCTGATCATTAACAACGATCCGATATTGATAGGTATGATCCGGATCTACCTTGGTATCATAAAAATTTAATGCCGTAGTTGCTTTACAAATACATTCAAAAGAATTAGTCGTAACATTAAACCGATATAAGTCAAAAGAACCAAAGTCCTCTTCCTTTGCTGCAGACCATTGCACTTCGATCGTTCCATCTTTTCCTGTTGCGGTAATCTCCGTCAGCGGATTGGGCGCCGTAAGATCCTTATAAAATAATCTGGTCACATCCCTGGAATAGGTATTGCCGCTTGTATCACTTAAATCCACATGAACATAGACGTCACCCTCCGGTAAGCCAGATATATCCAGACGATAGGTATAAGTGTAAGATGTGGAATTGGCCGGAGCGGACAGCCTTGCCGCTTTGATCCAGTTCTTCCCGTCCGTGGAATAGGAAATCACCATTGTACCCAGGGCACAGTCATCCGCTGCCTGAATACGAAGAGGAATCTCTGACTGATAGTAATTCTTTACCGGATCAAATCGTTTCACAACAGGTTCTGTGGTATCTTCCTGGGTAATGATGGAAAAGGAGTCACATGGCTCCCCTCGATTTCCCAGATCGTCATAGCCCACCACCCGGAATAGATAGGAAGAACTTTTTTTCAAGTTTCTTACATACACACCCAATATAGTCCCTTCCCTGGCGACTTCCTCATAAGATCCTTCAATATATTGCTCCACCACATAGTAATCGAAATCTACATCTGTAGGCTGTTTCCATGTAATCCTTACGGAATTGGACGTAGCGCTTACCTGGTGAATGACAGGTTTTGCCACCCCTGTAACATCCACCTCTATTTTGACCGGAGTACTGATTCCCTGATTGCCGTTGGCATCCAACGCCACGCCACGGAACCAATAGCTCCCATCCTGTGGAAGATTTGCCTTAACTACCACGGATCCACTTTCTTTCGTAGTACCACCCACGGTAATCCAATTCTCGCCATCCTGATATTGCAGGATACATTTTGTAACTCCTATGTTGTCCTCCGCCTTTACCGTCACAACACTATTCTTTGTAATCCTGTTCGTAAGAGGAATGATCTCATGAACCACAGGCGCCGTCTTATCTGCATGAACCATTGCTTCCACCTGTTTTGTCTTATTCCCCCTCTGGCCATACTGATCTATTCCCACAACATAATAGCGATAAACTTCCCCCTGCTCCACATCCAGGTCAACATATGTCGTATTGTCTCTGCCAAGCAGGGTATCCAGCAGCACATATTCTTCTCCCTCTGCAGCACGGTAGATTTCATAGCTTTTGCAATTGGCAGAATCAGACTCGCTAAAGGAAACAGTTACCACTCCATTATCCTCCACCGCTTCTATACGATCCGGTGCAACAGGTCCGTCTGTATCCAGTCGATAGCTTACCTCACAGATATCTGTATGGTCGTCGGCATCATACAGGGTCGCCCTGACTCTATAATCTCCACTTGCCAGGTTCCCAATATTCCATGCGCAGCCAGAATATAAGGTATGAGAATCCTGGATCATCTGTCCCAACTTGTTAGAATGAATCTTTTCATAAGTCTCTCCCCCATCCAAAGAATATTCAAACTGTACTTTGTTTCCCTTGCTATTACCCACATTCTTGTAGTACAAAGATAAATTAATTTTTTCTCCACCAATCACTGCTTGATTCTCTGGTGAGATTCCTATAATTTCAGGCATCATCGGTGTCCCTACAATACTAGGGCTTGGCTTCGATTCATTACCAGCTCCGTCCATAGCAGTAACATAATAGGAATAGGACACACCTGCCTTAAGTCCTACATCCTGATAAGATTTTTGTACCGCCTTTACCTGTTCCTGCAAGATACCATCACGGTATATCCGATATGCAGTAACCTTCACATCATCCCTGCTGGAATTCCAGGAAATAGTGATGGAACTGCCTGTCTGCGTTGCAACCTTCATCCCTTTCGGTTCGGTTGGTGCGCTTTGATCTGCAAGCGTCATCGCAATGACAGCATCCGAAACAGAAGAATAATTGTCCGAAGCGTCATAGGCACAAACGGTATAGGAATACTCTGTCTCCGGCTCCAATCCAGTATCAGTAAATGAGGTTTCAGCGGTATTGCCTACAAGCCTGCTGCCCCGATAAATCTGATATCCTTCTACTCCCTCATTATCGGTAGATGCATCCCAATCTAAAGACACCGTGGAAGCAGTAGTCTTACGGACGTTTAATCCTTCCACGGTTTCCGGTGGTTCATAATCCGTATTCTCTATGGTTAAGGTATTGCACATTTCCTGCACATTCTTATTAAAAAGATAACATTTATTAGGATTTTTAGTCAGCACTAATTCATTAAATTTAGCGGAAGAATGGCTAAAGGAAACCTTCTGAATGTAGTCCATGCCAAAGTGATTCCGTTTACCACTCAATATGGTTTTATGGGTCCCTGACAGGATAAAACCTCCGCCATAAGTAGTGACAGACAGATTTCCACATACTTGCAGGACACCTGCTGTCCAGACATTTCTCTTTCCATTGGAAGCCATTGTGAAATCTCCCTGGATGTACAAGTAAGCTTCCTCCTGATCCATGGCAATAGAACCAGATGTGGTAACCAACAGGTTCTCTGCAACAACCATCTGTCCAGAGCCAATATTCAAATGGGAAGAAAGGGAGAAACTACCCACCGAAAAACAGTAATGATCTAATGTAATCTCTTTGTTTGTATCCAGTTTACCGTCAATGGACACATCCCCTGTCAATACACAATCCCGGTTTAAATAAATATCCCCACCAAACATACCATCCGCAAGCTGGTTCAAACTGGAAAGCATGAGGTAACATCGATCCGCCATCCGCACACATTTATCGCGATCCTCTACCATACCTGTCGCTGCAATATAACTCTCCAAAGAAACCTCCTTCGCCTCGTTCTCAAAGGAAACATGATGAAAATGATTGAAGGAATTACTTGCAAAGCTGATTTTCTGCCTTTTGTTACCAAGAAATTTTACAGTATGGTTGCCAGAAGCTACAAAATTATAATCATTATTACCGGAGGACTTTTGCCGGAAATCCCCATATAATTCCATCGTTCCCGCCGATAACTGGCCCATCGTATTTTGGAGGGAGTCCGTGACAAAATCTCCTTTTACCACGACCACATCCTTATCATCCGTCATATTCAATGAAGCAGAACTGGTAGTGTACTCTCCCTGTCCATCGACTCCCTGTATTCTCATGTCACGGTTGACAATCAATGTTCCACCGTTAACCTTGATTGCACCGGAACTAATCGTCAGCGTTCCATTCACGGTCAGCGTATGACCGTTCAGATCTAATACATCCGCAATCAAAGTAACATCTTCTTCTATCACTTCATCTTCGGTCAACTGCCAACCGTATGTCCCGTCCGAATCACAGTGCAATTTGCATCCATTTCGTTCCAGAGCCAGGGCACGTATCGTATTACCCTTAAAGTAAACCCCATCCTTACTGGTATTATTGAGTACAGCCGTGCCAAAGGTTCCACTATCACTATGAAAAGTAACGGTCTGTAACTGCTCTCCGCTAAATATTGTTTTGGCGGCAACTGCCTGCTGAATCGTTCCATAATTAGAATCCCGTTTCTCTGTAAAATCACCTTTCAGTTCCAGTGTTCCTGCTGTCATAGTAGGCTGATAAACAGTCTCCCATTCCACATTACCAGATACCAGCACAAATCCTTCACTGTCAGACATAGACAAGCCTCTTCCCTTTACAGCCAGGTCGCCTCCACACAACAGTTTTCCTTTCCCAACCGTGATAAAACCTTCTTGAATGATTATATTTCCTGCCACATCCATAGTATGGTTATTTAAATTTGTAGTGTATTCTGTCGTAAAATTACCATCTACCGTCAGATCCGCTCCCAGGATAAATGCCGCACTTGCAGACAGATTCCCTTTTACGTGCAATTCTTTGGAATAAGAAGTAGAATTACCAATATGGAGATCCCCAGCAAACTCGTTCTTTTCAAACACCGTAGTTCCTGCCACCGTGAGAACACCGGAAATTTTTCCGTGATTGCTCCTCACATTTCCTGTCACCAGAACCTGATCTAAGATTACTCCCTTCTCACTGGAATTGTTCAAAGTCAAATTTGCAACATAGGAAGTATCCAGCTCTGCTTTAACGAAGCTGATCTTTTGTATCTGGCTTCCACTCATCACCAGAGTAAAACGTCCCGTCGAAGCAAAATTTGTCTGCTTCATGCCACATTGTTGTGTTACATTACCCTTCACTTCCAATATCCCAGCACTTAATTTTCCCTTATGATCGGCCTGGGATGCCATCAGAAAATCCCCGTCTACTACCACTTTATCATCTTCATTGGTCATATCCAGATATGCCCAGGAACAGGAACCATCTGACAAAGCAACCTGATAGTCCCCCTCTACCACTAAGGTTCCTCCATGAATACTTACCACACCTGCGTTTTGTATCAAATTTCCCTGTACCGTCAGGGTATGTCCATTCAAATCCAGAATCCCGCCATTTAAAGTAAGATCACTCTCCACCACTTCGTCCTGGAACAATACCCATCCTTGTCTGCCGCTATAGCCGGTACGATAATGATTTCCATTGATTTGTAATGTCTGCGCATGGATTCCAGCAGGTGAATACACCCCTTCTTCACTAGTATTGGTAATGCTAGTATGCATAAAAGCGGATTCATTGCTGCCAAAGGAAATGGTTTGCAGGCTGTCTCCACTTAAAAGGACCCGACTGGTTCCTGACATCACAAAATTAGCGGCAGCATAGGTTCGCGTCTGAGTAAAATTCCCTTTTAACTCCAAAGTTCCGGCGGACATCTCTGATGTGTTTCCGCCAAAAGAGGAAACGGACATATTCCCCTGTACGCATACGTAATCCTCTTCTCTTGCCATATACAGATAACTGGACTTCCCCTGTCGATATGCCAGCGTCAAATCCCCAATACAAAGAAGGCTTCCTTTATTCAAATAAAGATAGGCACCTGAAATCGTTACTTTTCCCCTGACAGTCAACGTCTTGCCACTTACATCCAGATAATCCTCTGTGAGCTGGAGATCTCCACCCACAATCAAATCCTCTTTTAAAACCAGCTTCCCTGTCGTAATCAGACTGCCACCGATCTCATTAAGGTTGCTGAGACCAGATAGGGCAGGGGTTCGGACACCTGCTGAAGTCTTTCTCCCTTCAAAAGTGGTAGTAGAAGCGATCCAATAAGTACCAGCTACCCGGCTGCTATTTTCCCGTACATGTCCAGATACGGGTAGAAATCCTGTAATTACCACACCATCTTCGCTATCATTTTCAATATCCAGATGATTGACACAAAAATTCATCGTAATCTCATCTGTACAATGAACCGTCTGTTTCTGTGTTCCATCCAATACAATCCTATGTTCATTGGAACAATATAGATTATAAATATGGTTAGAACCATTTACCATAAGATCCCCGGCAATCTTCAATGACCCATTTGTCAATTTATTTTTATGAGATCTGGTGGAGAACGTAATAAAATCTCCGGTTACTTTGACCACATCCTCTTCTTTGGTCATATATAAACTTCCTGTACTTTCTCCATAAATAGCCTCTTCCCCCTCCTGTTCTTCTATTGATTGAATACGATAATCCCCTTTAACCACCAGCTTTCCTCCATTTACATTAACTGTACCGGATGGCTGGATCAAATTGCCAAGAATTGTCAGGGTATGTCCATTCAGATCCAGTTCGCCTCCCTCCAGGATCAGATCGCCGGCATATTCCTCATCCTCTTTTAGCATCCATCCACTGACACCAGTTAGGTCCGTTGTATAAGAAGTATCATTCTTGTGAAGTTTAGCACAAGGGATTCCTATCGGTGCATACACACCATCCGGGCTTGTATTCTGTAATTCCACAGTACCAAAGTAAGAATGAGAATCTGCAAAGGTAATGATTTGCCTGGCAGTTCCGGTAAATCGGGTAATATGGGTGGCTGCTGCCTTAAAATTTCCTTGATACATTGGTGTTGTATGCGTGAAATTCCCCTGCATTTCTAATATCCCTGCTGATAAATAACTCTCATCCCAGGCATAGTGATTGTTGACAAACATATTTCTTTTTACCAGAACATGAGCTGACTCATGGTGCATTACCAAATGACCATTGGAGGACAGATTCAGATCCCCATGACAGACCAGTTTTCCTGTCTCCAAATAACAGAACCCGGAGACAGAAACATTCCCCTGAATCTCCAAGGTATACTCTCGAAAATTCAGATCACTACAGCAATTCAGATTCCCACCCACGACTAAATTAGTATTTAAATGAAATTGGGAAAAAACAGTTAAATTGCCACCAACATAGTTTACTCCCTCTAAGGAATTACTACCATATAATATTCTCACATTAGCATGAATCCTATGGTTTTCAAAGGTAGCATTGCCAGTTGGATACAGGTCAGCGCCTGATATTGAATATCCATGGTCATTCACATGGCCATTTATATAGACAGATGATACAAATTCGGCTCCTTTCATATTCAAAATTTCTATGTCATTAATATAATTTCTATCTATACTATTGCTATCATAATCTATTACCTGTTTCTGTGTTCCATTTAATACAAGATGGAAATCTCCAGACATAGCGAAATTATCATAAACATCTGTATGTATCTGTGTAATATCTCCGGCGACTGCTAAGGTACCGTCCATAAGCATGTTTTTATTGCTAATACAGGAATTTACGGTAAGATTACCCATTACGTGAACTTGATCCTCCTCTTTTGTCATCATGAAAACAGCAGAAGACGCATCATAGCTATCTTCTGCTATTTTACTCTGTAATCTGTAATCTCCGTTTACCTTCAGAGTACCACCATTTACCTGAACCATACCGGCAGCCTGTATAAAATCTCCATTTACCGTAAGGGTATATCCATTGAGATCAAGAGTACCTCCAAGTAAGACAAAATCTCCGTCATATTCTCTATCTTCTCTTAATGTACCCCCTACTTCACCATCTGCCCCACAGGTAATTTTTGTGCTGTTGCGCTCCAGATGAATTACTGGAAACATCATATCGGCATAGATGCCCTCTTCACTTTTATTTTTTAATACTACCTTCTGAAAATAGGAATACTGGGAATTCATATGAACGGTTTGTTTCGAAATTCCTGAGAAAAGGACGGTACTAGTACCAAAAGTATAAAATCTTCCACTTGTTGATGTGACAGTAGCGTTCTCGGTATCCTGATAGAAATCCCCCTTGATTTCCATAACGCCTGCATTAATAGTTGCACGAACTTTTTCTCCCAGATAACGGAAATCACCATAGATACACAAATAATCATCCTGACTGCTCATAGAATAAACGGCACTGCCTGTCATCTTGTAATCGCCATAGCAGGTTATCATTCCTCCGTTGGCATATAGCATGCCACCGGTATGGTGGATACTGCCCTGCACAATCAAATTATGCCCATTCAGATCTAATTTCCCTGAAGTGATCGTCAGACTTCCAACCTCTACATCTTCCGACAAAGTTACCTCGGAAGAAATTGTCCTGTTATCTGCTGTAATAGCATGGGATGGAGCCGGCTCACTGTCTGCCTGATCCACTTGCCCCACGGATGCCTTTGCCCATTGACAGCTTGCATCTAAAAAAATACTCTCAAAGACAAAGACCATAGTAAGAACCATTGCTAGCGCCCGATACCACTTTTTCCCGATTTTTTTCATTCATTTCCTCCAAACCACATCCCTGTGGTATCTGTATACTGCTTCTTCCTAAGTGAAATAACTTTCTACATATTTATTATATTGTAGATATCAGTATTATGCAAGAATTTTTTGTTATAATAAATCTATCAATAACACCATGGATCTCTTTCTTGTCAAGAATGTACCAATCCGTTATAATTGAGCCAGCTTGATCACGCCAACCAGATCACTGGTAAACGGCTCCGCACAAAACCATTACTCCGCAGAAATGAGAGAACCATGAAAGAATTAGAAAATAAATTGATACTATTTTTACTCTGTGTTTCCCTGGTAGGAATCCCCACAGATACCATACAGATTACTGCTTGCTGCCTGACCATTGGTTTGTCCTGCCTGATCACTTATTCGGATCTCTGGCAGATTCATACCGGTATTCTCATTATTTACAGCTTTCTGGCTATCTGCCATCCAGTATTCGCCCTGTTTCTTCCGGTATTTGTCTATGATGTTGCCAAAACGAGCAAATCCAGCAGCCTACCAGACAGCCGTTATACAACAAGAAACGTGAAACGGTTTATGAATTGGGGAATCCTGTTACTTGCCGCTCTGCTATCCATTCCACAGCATCCATCCAGAATCATGATTAATTTGCTACTGTTTTCTGCCCTAGCCTTTCTGATGCAGTACTATACCCAGCAGATTGATACATTGCTGATTACCTATCATAATTACCAGGACGAAAGCTCCCAGTCAAAACGCTATCTCAAGCAAAAGAATGAGGCTCTCATCCTACAGCAGGATTATGAAATATCGCTCGCTATGGCAGCGGAACGCAACCGGATCGCCAGAGATATCCATGACAATGTGGGACACATGTTGACCCGGTCTATTCTACAGACCGGTGCGCTCCAGGTGATCAACCAGAACCCCGATTTGATGGAACCGATCCAGGAACTACATCACACCCTAAATACAGCTATGACCAGTATCCGCAACAGTGTACACGATCTGCATCAAGACACGGTAGACTTAAAGCATACCGTAGAAGAGATCATACACTCCATCCCCGATCTGGACATCCGTCTGGACTACCATATCGACAGCGTTCTCCCACAAAAAATCCAATATACCTTTATTGCTGTGATCCAGGAAGCCCTACAAAATGTAACCAGACACAGCAACGCCGACCAGGTTGTGATCCGGCTCCGGGAACACCCTGCCATGTTTCAACTGATGATCCAGGACAACGGGACACAAATCGGAGAAATTCACTCCACGGGAATCGGTTTGGCAAGTATGCAGGAGCGGGTCGAATCACTCCACGGAAATATTCACTTTTCTACAGAACAGGGATTTCAAATATTTATTTCGGTAATAAAATAAATCCAACATTTTGTAGTGAAACTGGTACGGAACAGGATACGGTCATGCCCTCTGAGAACCGACAAAAACGCGATCCTGCAAGAAAGGAGATCCCCTTATGAGCAACAAGATAACACTATGTATTGTAGATGATGACAAGCTGGTTTCCCTGTCACTAAAGACCATTCTCGAAGCCAGCGGAGAGATCAAGATCCATGGAATCGGTACCAATGGGAAGGAAGCCATCGAATTGTATGAAACATGGAAACCGGATATCCTGCTGATGGATATCCGCATGGAAACCATGTCGGGATTGGATGCCGGCAAAATTCTGTTGCAGAATTACCCTGATGCAAAAATTTTACTTCTAACCACATTTGCCGATGACGAATACATTATAAAAGCCCTCCACATCGGAGTGAAAGGCTATCTATTAAAACAAAATTTTGAGAGCATCCTGCCTGCCCTACTTGCTGTCCAGAATGGGCAGACCGTATTTGGGGATGAAATTATGGAACGTCTTCCCGGTTTTATCCATTCCGTTCCTACCCATGATCTCTCCCAGTACCCCATTACCGAAAAGGAGCTGGAACTAATTCAAAAGGTTGCCGATGGCTGCAACAACAAAGAAATCGCAGAAGCGCTTTACTTAAGTGAGGGCACGGTAAGGAATTATCTCAGCCAGATCCTAGAAAAACTAGAACTGCGGGACCGGACCCAACTGGCAGTATTTTATTATCGGCATTTACGGTAATCTATTACTATTGCTGTCATTTCCAGAAAAGGTATGGATATTTTCCGCATAGAAAAATTAAACCTCTGATTTGGCAGATCTTCCCTGTGTCCGATAATATTCCTCCGGTGAAACCTGGTTTTCCTTGATCTCTTTTTTGTTATGATACATTTCCACATCCGCACGCTGATAGATATCTTTCATCCTGGTATCCCCGGTTTCCTGACAATATACCGCATAGCCATGTGCAATGCTGATACGGAACGGCTGCTTCGGCACTGCATTATACTGGCTGACCGCATCGGTAAAATGTCGGATTCCGTCCTCATAACGTTTCTGCAGATCATCTCCGCTTAACAGAACCGCAAACTCATCTCCTCCGATTCGAAAACAGTCTCCTCCTACCGCTTCAAATGCCTCCTGGATCAATCTGGCACTCTCCACCAACATTTCATCACCAAATTGATGTCCCATATGATCATTGACATATTTGAGATCATTCACATCAAACATCACAATTGCTACCGAATCCATATTCTCTTTTTCTTTATCCAGATCAGCCAGATGTTCTTCAAAGGATGTTCTGTTTCCAATCTGGGTCAGACCGTCCCGGTAGGCAAGCTGCGCTACAAATTCGGACTGTACCCCCAGTCTGACAGCATGAATGGTACGTTCCAGGCTAGAGCTGCCGAAACAGAGAATAAAGAGCAGAATACCAATGCGTACAAACATTGCACTGTCCGTTCCATTCCCCCGATAATACCGAATGATATCCAGCGCTGTAGCAATCGAAATCGCACTCAGACCAATGGTTCGGAGAATATGGTAAATATTGTGCCGATATTTCTTGTAGGTACGAATATAATTTCTCAGGATTGTATACAAAAGGATTGCCGCTGTAATCCCTAAGACAGCATGTGTCAGGGAAAGACTTTCATGAATATCCCGAATTCCCAGCAGATGCATGCCCCAGCATACCGTAAACTGCGTGGCAGACAAACCGCAAATCAGTGGAACGACGATTTTTCTCTGGAAACCAAACGTAGAATCCAGATACAAAATAATCGGAATAGGAATCAACATCAACGAAGAACAGGATACCACCTGCATCAATCGATTATCTCCCCAGATAAACTGCACCAGGTTTGTCTCAGACAGGCACCAAATAGCAATAGATGCTGCAAACAGCCCCAAATAACGGAGTTCATGATTTTTTTGAAAACTGATATTGACCGGAATATCTACAATGATCAACAATATTCCTACAAATAGAAGTAAAATGCAGGTAATGAGCGCTACCAGCTTATCACCGAACACATTCAGGATAGCACCACCCGGCTGTCCGATATAAATATGATCCATACAGGCACGGGAATCCGCATCTACATAAGTCACACGGACTTCGACTTCACGTCCTGCAAGAGCCGAAGGAATCCGGATAAAATTCCAATCCGTCCCATAAGAATTGGTATATGCTGGATGCTCCGGGACATAGGGATCATACTGCAGCACGCCATCCATATAGACTTGATAAAATATGTTTTTACTCCGAAAGCACAGGGCATCGCCCTCCTGAATCTCCTTCGGAATCGTATGGTAAACCGAAAAAGGCTCCCCTTCCCTGGTCCCCTCCGTCTGATTCAATTTATTCAAATCTACTTCCTGCCCGTGGGCAGTATGCCATCCGGACGCAAAGACCGTTTCTTTTCCAAAAAACTCCCCTTTCATTCCTATGCCTTTATATTCACAAGCTGCCCAAATAATCATTCCTGCCGTGAATAAGACCATGCAAAGATAAATCAACTCAAATTTCTTTTTCCAATTTTTCATCCGTACCCACTCCCTTTTTCACGAACTAAAAACACGTTTCATATTAATTTATTTGACCGGATTTGTCAATTTATTCTATCATTGGAAGGTACCCTGTAGCCACACGCACCTTGTTACTCGTAGCTTGGAAAGGCTGACACGCCACCGCGGGCATAAACAATCCGAGTAAGCTCCTCTTTCCGATCCATTTGTATGCTTTTGACCGGAAAATCAGAAGAATGACAATGGCAATCATGAAAACTTCACGGAAATCAATTTTCAAATGGTATCATTTACCGATCATTTCTGACAGGTAATTTTCTGTTATCCATTACAAAATCCACCACAAGTAAAAGGTAACATTTGAAAATTGATTTCCGTGTGAAAACTTTGTTCAGAGTTGTTTTTTTTACAAAAATGTGATAAGATTTTTCAGGAAGATTTTATAAATTTTTAATGAAAGAGGAGGATAACTATGAAATCTAAGTTTTCAAAAACATTGACATCACTGTTTCTCATTGCTGCATTAGTATTCAGTGGTATTTCCTATCAGGGAAAAGAGGCAAAGGCAGCAACCGATCAGACATCCATATTCAGTGTAAACGATTTTAACAATCTATTGGATGAAACACCACTGACAGCAGGTACTCCAGCAACGCATACATTTACGGTTTCTTCTAATGGAACGATTTCTATTATCGTTTACGCTCCAAGCAAAATGGCAATGACTCTGAAACTGACAGATGCGTCAGGCAAAGAGATCTATAACAAGACAATCTTAAGTACAGATCCTTATTGGTATACTGCCAATTTAGAAGATACCACTGTGTATTATAACGGAATTACTTGGACACGACCATCTTCAGGAAATTACACCTTGTCTCTGACATTTGACCAGGATACCTACTTCTTCGCAGAAGCATTACAGGGACCTGCAGTACAGCAGACAACGCCTCCGTCTTCTCCAACACAGCCTCCGGTTAAGACACCGACCCCGTCCTTAAACGCACAGAGTGTAACCTTGACTGCAGGATTTTCCCAGACGATCTCTACCTACAATGCCACAGGAGTAACCTGGAGCAGCAGCAACGGAGCCGTTGCAACTGTTAGCAATGGTAAAATCACCGGTAAGAAACCTGGTAAAGCAACCATTAGTGCCAAAACAGCCAGCGGTTATACCATGACCTGCAGCGTTACCGTAAAGAAGAACGAATACAGCGTGAAAAAACTGGGCGTAAAGAAAGTAACCTATGGTAAGAGTGGAATTGACATTTACAAGGTATCCTATGACAAAAAAGGAAATCTGATTTTAAAGACGAGAGTCCTGAACAATTCCAACTACAAGCTCAAAGAGCTTCGCAATGTGAAAATTAAGATCAAAGATAATAACGGAAAAACGTTCGCAACATATTCCGCAAAGAAGATCAAAAAAGTGAATCTAAAAGCAGGTAAGGCAAAAGCCTACACCTTTAAGATTAAGAAATCAAAGGTAAAGAACAAGAAAGCGAATCTGCCTCTGATTTCTACCAGTGTATCCGGCAGAGCATATTATATCCGGTAATTGGAAACAAGTTGAACAAAACCATTCCATAGAAAAACAATCACTTTCCTATGGATCTGAAAACAGGCAGGAGCCTGGTCAACAATTGGATGGTACTCCCGATCTACCGATGGAGAGCATCACAATCTTTTGACCAGGCTCCTGTTTTATCCTCTGACAAAATTCACCCAGAATCTTCCAGATACCCGAACTGCTCTGTGATCCTGTCCTGCTTCTACGTCCATTCTTCCTGAAGCAATCCTTCCAATAACTGCAGAATTTCCGGCAAACCGGGCGTATCCTCTGGAAGCGATAACGCCGCAATCTTCTCCTGCAGCTGTCCCATCTTTTTGAGTTGTTTCTGAAAACGGCCTGCCAGCCCCAGTTTTTCTTCATAAACACGAAGCTGTTTCACCGCCCGTCCCACCGCATCATAGGCTCCCTGACGAGAGATCCCTTCACTGGCAGCAATCTCCGAATAGCCATAATCTTCCAACATATATGCCTCGAACATCCTTCTCTGGCTGTCTTTGAGCAGAGCACCATAGAAATCATAGAGCAGAGACAGTTCTACCCGCTCTTCCACTTCCGTCATCGTTTTTGCTTCCATTCCCCTGTCTCCTCCTTATGGCTGTCTGCCCCCCTGGCCAACGTGATGTTTTGTTCGGTCTTCCTCCAGCAGTTTTTCAAACTCTTTTTGGCAGACAGGATGTGAATAATGGTATCCCTGCAGCAGCGTGGCATGTAACCCTCCCACGATATCTGCTACTTTGCTGTTTTCCACACCTTCTATAATAGAATGATATCCTAAACGCCTGCACATTTCTAACAGACTGTCAACAATTACATAATCTATGTCGTGCCCCGGCTGTGAAAGTTCCCTGATAAAAGAATGTTCCACTTTAATATAATCCACTGGTAGCCATTTTAACATTTCCATGGAAGCATATGCCGTCCCAAAATCATCCAGTGCAAGTTGAAATCCCTGCTCCCTCAGTCTGTGAAACATAAGCGCAAGTTCCTTGGGGTCTTCTACCTGGCAACTTTCTGTAAGTTCTATTATGACATAGTTTGGATTCGCTCCATACTTTTTCACATAGGAAATTGCCCTTTCCTCAAAGGTCTCATCTAAAAACTGCTGATAAGATACATTAAAGCTGATCTGTAGATCTCCGTATGTATCGCGCCATGCTGCCTGTTGCCGGATTGCCTGCTCCATGACCCAAAAGCCCACCTCATGAATCTCTCCATAATCTTCTAAGACTTTTATAAACTCCATCGGATAAGAATCTTTAATTCTTTCCCCTTTCCATCGTAGCAGACATTCACAGCCAGCAATGATACCGGCTTCTGGATGGATAAATGGCTGGTAGTATAATTCAAAACCTTGAAAATCATTTTTTATGCACTGTTTGAGATCCTCCCGCAAAACCAGTCCTCTCTCATGTTGTCTGGCAATCTCCTCCGAGAATAGCACCATCTTGCCTCTCTGGTTATTCTTGGCATATTCCAACGAGTGTTCCAGTTTATTGATCAAAAGCTCTCTGGTATCCGCATCCTGAGGGAAAAGTATTCCACCAGCCGATATGGAAATGACAACCTTCCGCCCGTCTTCCAATATCAAATTATCCGTTTCCCGGCATATTTCCTCATAAAAATCCATTACTTCCTGCAAATTAGACGAAAAAGCAAGTACAAGGAATTCATCTCCACTAAATCGCAGAACCTTCCATCCAGGCCTGCATAATTCGCTAATCTCCCTCGCAAATTTAATTAATATCTCATCCCCGATATTATATCCATAATTACTTATGATCTTTCGGAATCCGTCCATGCCAATCAACAAGGCAATTCCAGGCTGCGAAGTAAAATCAAAATAGTGCATCTCCTGGGTTGTCAATAGTCCGGTCAGAGAATCGTATTTGCTCTGTCCGTCTATCCTCGTCATCAGCCCCGCAAAAATGATAGGATTTCCTTGCGCATCCCGGATCACGCTGCCCTTACATTCCACCCATACATATCCTCCCGATGCGTTCCTTGCCCGGTATTGGCAGTCATGATATTTCCGTTCCCCGGAAAATACCCCTGTGATATCCTCCGTATAAACTTTCAGATCATCCGGATGTACATGTTGCCCCCATACATTCGCTGCGTCCTCCAGATATTCCCCCGCCAACCCAAAATAATCCACGGCAGCTCTGGACCAGCGGGAAATATCTGTCTTCATATCACATACATAGATATAAACATGATCTGATGCCGATGCAAACGCCTCAAACAATTCATTATTGAAAATATCACTCATGCTACCACCCTCCAACCTTTCTGAATCCGGCCTACAAGCAGATATTTCTATCATTCCTCTTCCAAATACATTATAAATTATCTTATTTATTTTGACAATCCAGACAAAATTTTTCTTCCGCAAAACAGTACATATTCTCTCTGAACTTCAAAGTTTGTTTTATTAAAAAACAGAAATTCCTAAATTAGAATTTCTGTTTTTTAGCGCCTATTAAATCCATTTCATTTTGCAAAACAGTGACAAAAACCACCCGTATGTTAGGCTATCCTGTATGTTTCGCCTATCTCAGACATAACTTCGAAACATACTGCTTTATACCGGATAAGCCTTATTCTCCGTATCGGCAGCATCGGCATCAATTTTTTTCTGCTGTGCCTCACGATACTTGAAGAATTCTGTAGCCACCTGTGGGAACAGAGCGTAGGATAAAACATCTTCATCCTGCTGCTTGTATTGTGCCATCTCTTTCTCCAAAGTTTCCAACTGAGGAGCAATCTTGTCTGCCGGACGGCAGGTAATCACTTCCACATCATCTCCCAGACATTTCTTTTGTACTTCTTTATCAAATGGCTTAACTGTCTGGCCAAATTCACCGGACAACAGTTTCTTGGATTCCTTGGTTACCATCTTATAGCGCTCACCGGATACCACATTTAACACGGCCTGCGTACCCACGATCTGAGAGGACGGCGTAACCAAAGGTGGCTCGCCGAAATCTTTACGCACTCTCGGCACTTCCTCTAACACCTGCTCATATTTATCTTCCTGCCCCATTTCCTTCAACTGGGACACCAGATTACTCAGCATACCGCCTGGCACCTGATAACGCAGTGTCTGAATATTAACCCCCAGAACCTTGGTATTCATCAGACCGGATTGCAGTGCCTCTTCCCGCATCGGACGGAAATAATCTGCAATCTCTGCCAATTTTTCCTGATCCAGACCGGTATCATATGGAGTATCCTTAAATGCCTCGACCATAACCTCTGTCGCTGGCTGGCTGGTACCCATAGAGAATGGAGACATCGCCGTGTCAATGATATCACAGCCTGCCTCTACCGCCTTCATATAGGTCATAGCAGCCACACCGGAAGTATAATGAGTATGCAGGTCGATCGGAATCTCCACGGATTCCTTCAATGCCTCGACTAACTCGGTTGCTTTTACCGGAACCAGTAATCCCGCCATATCCTTAATACACAATGATTTAGCACCCATTTCCTCAATACGCTTTGCCATATCTTTCCAGTAGTCCATCGTATACGCATCGCCCAGGGTGTAGGAAAGGGCAACCTGAGCGTGTCCGTTTTCCTTGTTCGCTGCCTTAACTGCGGTCTCCAGATTTCTCACATCATTCAGGCAGTCAAAGATACGGATAATATCAATTCCGTTCGCAATCGACTTTTGCACAAAATACTCAACCACATCATCTGCATAATGGTTGTAACCTAAAATATTTTGTCCACGGAATAACATCTGCAGCTTTGTATTCTTGAAGCCTGCACGAAGTTTCCGCAATCTCTCCCATGGATCCTCCTTGAGGAAACGCAGAGAAGCATCAAAGGTAGCTCCGCCCCAACACTCTACTGCATGGTATCCGATTTTATCCATCTTATCCACGATCGGCAGCATCTGCTCTGTCGTCATACGAGTAGCGATCAGAGACTGATGTGCATCACGGAGAACCGTTTCCGTAATTTTTACCGGTTTCTTTTTATCAGCCATTTTATCATTTCTCCTTTCTAATTAATGCCAAAGATTGCCATAAATACACCCGCCGCAACGGCAGTTCCAATAACACCTGCCACATTCGGGCCCATTGCATGCATCAGCAGGAAGTTAGTAGGGTCTTCCTCTGCGCCAACCTTCTGTGAAACTCTGGCAGCCATCGGTACCGCAGATACTCCGGCAGAGCCGATTAACGGATTCACCTTGCCCCGCGTTGCCAGACACATCAGTTTACCAAAGCAGACGCCAGCTGCCGTGCCGACTGCAAAAGCAACCAGACCCAGAGCCACGATCTTCAGTGTTGTGAACTTTAAAAATGCTTCTGCACTCGTGGAAGCCCCCACGGAAGTTCCCAGCAAAATTACCACAATGTACATCAATGCGTTGGAAGCAGTCTCGGTCAACTGCTTTACCACGCCACTTTCTTTGAATAAATTTCCTAACATCAACATTCCCACAAGAGGGGCTGTGGTAGGCAGAATTAAACAGACAATAATCGTAACAATGATTGGGAACAGAATTTTTTCCAGTTTCGATACCGGACGAAGCTGTTCCATCTTGATCTGCCGCTCTTTCTTGGTTGTCAATAATTTCATGATTGGCGGCTGGATAATCGGAACCAGTGACATATAGGAGTATGCCGCCACAGCAATCGGCCCCATGTATTCCGTCTGACCGAGCTTACCACACAAAAAGATGGAAGTCGGGCCATCCGCTCCACCGATAATGGAAATGGCAGCGGCTGCCTTGTCATTAAATCCTAACAGGATCGCAATCAGATAGGCAGAGAAAATACCAAACTGTGCGGCTGCCCCCAGCAGAAAACTCATCGGATTTGCAATGAGCGGTCCAAAATCCGTCATTGCCCCCACACCCAGGAAGATCAGAGAAGGTAAAATACTCCACTCGTCCAAGATATAAAAATAGTGTAACAAACCACCTACGCCATTCGCCGTATCCTCTGGCTTCGCCATGATATCCGGATAAATATTTACCAGGATCATGCCAAAAGCAATCGGCACCAGCAACAATGGCTCATATTCTTTTTTAATCGCTAGATACAGGAATATACAGCCCACGATAATCATCAGATAGTTTCCCAGCGTCAGGTTAAAAAACGCCGTCTGGTGGGCCAGATTCCCCAGCGTGTCCATAACGTAATCCATCGTAACTCCTCATTTCTGCGCTGCATAGTAGGCATATACTAAAACAGGGCGCAACGCTGACCTGTTTCAGTGCTGATAGGAAGTAATCCTCCTGCCAGCCATTGTCTCAAATCTACTAAATTAGTTCAGTGATGCCAATACAGCGCCAGCTTCCACCGAAGATCCCTCTGTCACATCAATGCTTGCGATGGTACCGTCACTTGGAGCTACCACTTCATTCTCCATCTTCATAGCTTCCAGGATCATCAGGACGTCCCCTTTCTTGACCGCCTGCCCGGCACTTACCTTCACAGATAAAATCTTACCCGGCATCGGCGCATTGACTTTCGTTGCCCCCTGGCCTGCGGAAGCTCCCTGTGCAGCTTTCGGCGCTGCCGGTGCCGCCTTCTTTGGCGCTGCTGCCTGCTTAGCCGGCGCTGCAGATCCCGTTCCCTCTTCTACTGTTACATCATAAGCAGTCCCATTGACTGTAATCGTATAATTTTTCATGATTTCTTCCTCCATTATTAATGATATATCTTCCATTCTTACATACTTCTCATCCTACCAGCCACTAACAGATAAGCTTTGCTTCACTGTAGCTTATCGGCGTACAATAGAACGGATTACCAATCCATCGGCGCTTTCTGTCTCACTGGCTGCCGCCACTGCCGCTGTGATCACTGCAACAAGTTCCAGGTCATCCATTAGATCCTCCTCCGAAGAAGGAGCCTTCACAGCCGTAGATGGCTGCACTGGCACCGGTGCAATCTGCACGCTGGCTGCCATTTTCTGGTTCTTCCTGTTCTGGAGTATCCCAATAATCACAAAACAGCTAATAACCAGGGAAATAAAGATCAATACCACAAATACAATCGCCATGCTCATGATCGTATTGAGTCCGGCTTTTCCCATCTTCTGTCCGAGCGTCTTATACTCCTCAATGCGAAGCTCTGTCTGACTGCCCTTTTTGTCATAGGATACAGAAAAGATTAGTTTCTTTCCTTTCTCGGTCTGCACTGTAATATTGACGGTAGCAGACTCGGAACTAATCGTATATTCCGGTTTCCCGACCTCTTTTTTCTTTTCTTTGCCATATTTTTTCTGTAAATCGGCATTTTTCTTGAACTCTTTTATCTGCTTTACCCACTCTGCCCGCTGTGTCTGATAACTCTCCCAGTCGGATTGACTAAATTGATCCTTCATACCATCATAGTAATCAATGGCCTGCTGGTATTGATCCATCTGGGCGGCATAGTCTACCTTAAACCACTCTTCAATGGCGCTGTCTGCACTTTTTTTAAGTTTTTTCTCAGCAAAATTTTTATTTTGCTTCGTTAAACTCACATTACAGCCAGACAGAAGTAATCCAAAAGACAACACACAGAGAACAAATGTGATTTTTTTATTTAAATGCTTCATATGTCTCTCCTTTTCCAATTAAATCGTCCCGTGCTTCTTGCCAATCGGGTACTCACTCTTGGAATACAACATTTCAAATGCATACATCAGCTGCTTTCTAGCACTCTCTGGCGCAATCACAGAATCAATATATCCTCTTGCTGCTGCCGCATCGGTTCCAGACTGCTCTGCAAACTCGGCTGCCCTAGCAGAAAGATCCACATCCTTTTCATCTGCATACATAATCTTTGCTGCAACCTCTGCATCCATCATACCGATCTTTGCATCCGGCAGAGCAAATACCATATCCGCACCGATATGCTTGGAGTTCATGGTAATATAAGCGCTGCCATAAGCATTTCCGATAATGAGATTTACTTTAGGAACATCGGCTTCCACAAATGCCGCTGTCAACTTTGCTGCTGCAGAGGCGATCGTTTTCTCTTCCTCAACAGAAGTGGCATATCCCTCGACATTCGTCATTGACAAAACTGGAATATTAAAGGCATCGCACACGGAAACAAATGCAGCGGCCTTCTCACAGCCTGCGGTTGTCAGACGAGGTGCATACTCTGCTGCCGTCTTGCCATCCGCATCATATTCTGCGGTACGGTTTGCCACGACGCCGATCGTGATTCCATCCAGACACAGGAAACCGGTAACCATCTCTTTTGCATACCCCTTCTTTACTTCCAAGAAGAAGTTATTATCTCCCAGATCCTCCAGGGCAACCGCCGGATCTGCCAGCTCTGTCCCAAAATCCGGTACCAGACGGTTTAAGTCATCCATACACTCATCGGAAAATGCTGTCTCATTGTTATTTGCCGGCAGGATACTTACCAGTTCACGCACCGATTGTAACAGTTCATTTTCTCCCTCTACGATAAAGTCCACGGTAGAAGCCGTCTTCTGAAAATCAGCTCCCGCCGTATCCAGCTTGGATGTATAGTTCTGATCCAGTGTATTCGGTGAGTTGACAAAAAGCTTGGCCTCCTTCTGCTCCATAAAGGTAAAATCGCTCATGGCCGCCATGACAGCAACACCACCGCCGCAATTTCCAAAAATAGCACTAATCTGTGGAACAACACCGGATGCTTTTGCCTTCATCCTGTAAATTTTACCAAACCCGGCCAGAGCGTCCGTTGATTCCTGCAAACGCATCCCGGCACAGTCAATCAGACCGACCACTGGAACGCCTGTTTTCATTGCAAGCTCATAGACATGCGCAATCTTACCTGCATGCATCTCGCCAACCGTACCATTCATCGCAGATGCATCCTGGCTGTAGATATAAACCGGATTATTCTGGATCAGTCCATACCCTGTAACGACCCCGTCAGCAGGTACTGACTTTTCCTGCATGTTGAAATCTGTGCTTCTCTTGGTAACGCCTGCACCGATCTCAACAAAACTATTGTCGTCAACCAAAGCCGCAATGCGGTCTTTCGCTGACATAGCATTTGTGTTACTCATGTTCAGCCCTCCATATTGTTAAAATAATTTGAAACGTTATGATTTACTGTCCAACCCCGCAAATCATAACCTAAAAACAAATTTACACCGAGTATAATTCTATCTCTTTTGGCTGGAAATAGCAACCTTTTTTTTGACTTTCCTCTTTTTTTCGATTTCCATTTACAAACCGGCAACTTTATGTTTGACATAAAACAATCACATAACCTTTTTTCATATTATTTATTGATTTTGCATAGGATTATTACAAAGTTTACATGGTACAAGGAGACCAATCAATATGTACTCCATTCTGCAGAAAATCATCTGTTCCCTTCTGTTATCCGTCAGCATCCTGCTCTCCGGTCTGGCACTGTGGAACGCATTACATACCCAGCTGGCTGGTCAGCCGCCGTTTACCTCAGAACGGAGCAACATCAGTGCAAAACCCCAGAACATCCAATATACTGCTGTTCAGCTGGGAGCCGCCGAAACTAATGTAACCCCTCCATCTGCCCTGCATGCCAAAGCTAGCTGCCTGATCGACGCCGACAGCGGGCGGGTGCTTTTTGGAAAAGCAGAGGAGGAACCTCTGCCCATGGCAAGCACTACCAAAATTATGACTTGTATCCTGGCATTGGAACAGGGCAATCTTGCTGATGAAGTCACCTTTTCTTCCCACGCTGCTTCCATGCCGGATGTCCAGTTAAACGCCCAGTCTGGAGAAACATTTGTGCTCAAGGATCTGCTGTATTCTCTGATGTTGGAATCCCATAACGACACCGCTGTAGCCATTGCCGAACATATTGGTGGTTCCGTAGAAGGATTTGCCGCACTTATGAACCAGAAAGCAGAGGAACTTGGACTGGTAAATACTCATTTTGTCACACCCAATGGCCTGGATGACGAGGAACACTATACCACAGCCAAGGAATTATGCCACATTGCAGCTTACGCCATACAAAATGAAGCCTTCTGTGATATTATCCGCACTCCCTCCCATGCCTTCCACAGTTTAAACAAAAACCGTTCCTTTCAGGTTCGGAACCGGGACGCTTTTTTAACCAGCTATGAAGGCGCCATCGGTATTAAAACCGGATTTACGGGCAATGCCGGTTACTGCTTCTGCGGTGCCGCCACCCGGAACGGCACCACCCTGATTTCCAGTGTGCTTGCCTGCGGATGGCCACCGCACAAAACATATAAATGGGCCGATACCAAAAAACTCATGGATTATGGTTTCCAGGCATTTACCCGCGTCAACCTACCAGATAAGCCCGCCCTGCCTACCATACAGGTACGGAATGGCACTCTGGCAGAGCTGCATTTGAATCGTACCGTCAAAAAGGAACTGTCCTCTCTCTACCTTGCGGCACAGGATACCCTCGCTATCTCCTACGACCTTCCGCAATCTGTGTCTGCCCCTGTCCGAGCAGGTGACATTATTGGTTATGAACAATATTATCTAGGAGAATCCCTGATCTATAATATCCCACTGACCGCTGCCCAGGAGGTTACTTCGGCTGACCACCGCTATCTGGCAAAGCTCCTCTGCCACCTGTTTTTTTGTAGCAGCACAGCCGCATAACCTGCATGGAATCTATGAACCTTAGCACACCAAACACCGACAAGAGGCAGATTTGCTTGCAAATATGCAGGATTGGAGGTGTTTGCAAGGTGCTAAACGTTTGATGAACATCCGTTTATGACGGAGTAAAGAGGCGAAAAACGGATTGATGGCATAACAACCTGGTATGATGTAGAGCCAGGAACATAGTAGAACAAAGAGGTCAAAAACTGACTGGCGGCATGACAGGAAATGTGATATAATCTGCCACATCAGAACTGAATTTGATTAAGTACGTAACCACAAGGAGGTATCCATGGCATTCGATGGAATGGTAATTGCCAACCTGGTATCCGAGTTAGATACTCTTTTAACTGGGGGACGCATTACAAAAATTGCACAACCGGAAAAGGACGAGCTTCTTTTAACGATAAAACAAAGCAAAAACAGTGATCAGGGTAAGACGGTACGCAGCCAACATCGTCTTGTCATTTCCGTCAACCCCAGTCTCCCACTGCTTTATCTGACGGAGGATAACAAAAATTCCCCCCTGCAGGCGCCTACTTTTTGTATGGTCCTGCGCAAACACCTCAATAACTGCCGTATCACCGCCATAGAACAGGCCGGATTAGAGCGGGTCATCCGCCTTTCACTGGAACATCTCAATGAAATGGGGGATCTCTGCACCAAATCTTTATATATTGAACTGATGGGTAAACACAGCAACATTATCTTCTGTGACGAACATGACACGGTCATTGACAGTATCAAACATATTTCCCTCCTGGTCAGTTCCGTACGGGAAGTGCTTCCGGGCCGGGAATATTTTATTCCTAACACGCAGGACAAGCTAGATCCCTATACCATAGAGGAAGATATCTTTGTGCAGAATATATTAACGAAACCGCTTCCCCCGGCCAAAGCCCTTTACACCTCTTTGACCGGATTCAGCCCACAAATTTCGGGAGAACTGCTCTATCGTTCCTCTCTGGCAGATCGGGAAAGCACGGATTCCCTGACAGAAATGGAAAAACTACACCTCTACCGCAATTTTGTCCGTATGATGGAGGAAATCCGGGAAAAAGCCTTTACCCCCACCATCTATTATCGAGATGGGATGCCGGTAGAATTTTCCAGTATTGCATTAACCAGTTATGAACAGGCCGAACCGTATACGTTTCGGCGTTTCCCACAGGTAAGCTCCATGCTGCGGGAATATTATGCCACCAGGGAAATCCTGTCCCGCATCCAGCAAAAATCTTCTGACCTTCGCCGTATTACTACCACTGCACTGGAGCGAAGCCGCAAAAAATATGATTTGCAAAGA
The DNA here is from genome assembly GCA_947644195.1 of uncultured Clostridium sp. Taxonomy (GTDB): domain Bacteria; phylum Bacillota; class Clostridia; order Lachnospirales; family Lachnospiraceae; genus Butyribacter. The sequence goes on along the minus strand of CANRZB010000030.1, from coordinate 15,720 downwards.
CGACAGCTAAAGGACACGGAAAAACGGGATAAATATAAGGTCTATGGGGAATTGCTGACGACCTACGGCTATGAACTACACGGCGGAGAAAAGAAACTGACCTGCGATAACTACTATACCGGAGAGCCGATTACCATTCCGTTAGACGATACTAAGGATGCCATGGAAAACGCCAAGCATTTTTTTGAAAAATACGGAAAACTGAAACGGACCTACGAGGCATTGACGGTTCAAATTGCTGAGACACAGGATGAAATCAGCCATTTGGAATCCATCAGTAATGCCCTGGATATTGCAAGACAGGAAAGTGATCTGGCCGCGATCAAACAGGAACTGACAGAATACGGCTATCTGCGCAGGCACAACACCGGCAAAAAAAAGCCGCATAAAACGGAAAAAAGCAAACCCTTTCACTATATTTCCTCTGACGGATTTCATATGTATGTCGGCAAAAATAATTACCAGAACGATGAACTGACCTTTCATTTCGCTACTGGAAATGACTGGTGGTTTCATGCCAAAGCAAGCGCCGGCTCCCATGTAATTGTCAAAACGGATGGGAAAGAATTGCCGGACCGAACCTTTGAGGAAGCCGCCAGACTGGCAGCCTATTACTCCAAAGCCAGGGACCAGGGAAAGGCAGAAATTGACTATATTCAGAAGAAACATGTCAAAAAACCAAACGGGAGTAAGCCTGGATTTGTAGTTTATTATACTAATTACTCCATGAATATCTCTACAGATATTACGGGGATCGAAGAAATCCAGGACGTATAGAAACCCTCCCTGCTTGGAAACTTTGCAAAGAAAACATCCGAACACCATAATCACATTAATAATCTCGCTGTCAAGAGACAGCAAAACGGAGGTACCCAATGATACGTTCTGACAACCATGTACACACTTCCTTTTCTACCGACTCCCGGGAGCCCATGGTGCAGATGCTGCAACAGGCAGTCAATACCGGCTTTGCTTCCATCTGTCTTACCGATCATATGGACTATGATTTTCCATCGGCATTTATAAAGTCTGATCCATCGAAACCGGGTTTTGTCTTTGATATGGAGGAATATCTGGCAGAGATCCAGGCTATGCGGAGGCAATTTCCAACACTGGAGATCCGGCAGGGAGTTGAACTGGGGCTAAAGCCATCCGTCCAAAAGCAGGCACTGGCATTGACGCAAAACTATCCTCTGGACTTTGTCATCGGCTCTACCCATCTGGTGGATGACATCGATCCCTATTACCCGGTCTATTGGGAAGGATCGGAGGAAAACAATGGTATCCGCCGCTACTATGAAGCGACCCTGGCAAATATTGATCTGTCCTTTGATTATGACGTATACGGCCATCTGGATTATATCCTGCGCTACTCTCCTTCCCTAAAGCGACTGCAGCAGGAACACCGAAACACAGATTCCTATCTGGAAACGCAGTGTAAGATTCATGCGGATGTAATTGATGAAATCCTGTCTCGTCTCATAGAAACAGGACATGGCATCGAAATAAATACCGCAGGACTAAAATATGGCATGGGACATCCGAACCCACATGAATGGATTCTGTCCAGATATCGGGAACTGGGAGGAGAGATCATTACCGTGGGTTCCGATGCACATGAGTGCAACCATCTGGGCTATCAATTTTCTGTGGTGCCACAGTTACTGGCGCAATGTGGTTTTCGCTATTATACAGAATTTCATCAACGGAATCCAGTGATGGTTCCAATAGAGCCTTGATTCTCTTGGTAAAACCGCAATAGATTTACAAAACGGTGCAACCCAAACGACTCCATCATGGAGGTTTGGATTGCACCGTTTTTCATGTTATAGATAGCGTCAAGAGTCGCTCTCCTCTGAAAATCCCCGCAAATCCTGCACAAATTGTTTCATATGTCGTACCACTTGATCTACCTCTTCTTTGGTATTATCCGGCCCCAGAGTAAAACGAATCGTTCCCCTCGCCAGATCCTCCGGCAGTCTAATTGCCTGTAAAACATGAGAAATCCCCCGGTCTCCGGCGGTACATGCCGAACCCGCAGAGGCACAGATCCCCTCCATATCCAGTAAGACTAGCAGTGACGCTCCCTCTACATACTGTAGACTGATATTAATATTTCCTGGCAATCTCCTGGTCGAAGAACCATTTAAGCAAAGATCAGGAATTTCCCGGAACAACTCATAAAGCATATAATCCCGTAATTCCCTCACATATGCCATATCCTGTTCCATATACTGCATCCCCAGTTCTACCGCCCTGCCCATGCCAACGATCCCCGGAACATTTTCCGTCCCGGCACGCATCCTCTTTTCCTGTGCACCACCATGCAGCAACGCTTCCAGTTCTGTCCCCTCTTCCAGATATAAAAAACCGACTCCCTTGGGCCCGTTGAATTTATGGCTGCTCGCACTTAACGCTGTGATCCCCAGCTCTTTTGCCTGGATTGGCACATGCAGATATGCCTGTACGGCATCTGTATGAAATGGGATCTGATACTTTTGTGCAATCTGTCCTATTTCACGGACAGGCTCTATCGTACCAATTTCATTGTTTGCAAACATAATGCTGATTAATACTGTCTCCGGCCGAATCGCCTGTTCCAATTCCCGGACATCAATCATTCCCACTTCATCGACCGGCAGATAGGTCACGTCACAACCCATCCGCTCTAAAAACTGGCAGCTGTGTAATACTGCGTGATGTTCAATTGCTGATGTAATAATATGTTTTTTCGTATTAGCCGCACCATCTCGGAACACTATTCCTTTCAAAATCCAGTTATCGGCTTCCGTTCCTCCTCCGGTAAAATATATTTCTTCTGGCTTCACTCCAATACTTTCTGCAATTACTTCTCTGGCATGTTCCACTGCCTTCTTGCTGTTATCTGCGAATTCGTATACTCCAGATGGATTCCCATACCATTGTGAATACCATGGCTGCATTGCCTTAACCACTTCTGCTTCTACTGATGTAGTAGCGCCATGATCCATGTAGATCGACGTTCCGTCCATTGCTATCTTCCTTCCACAGAAATGCCACTCTCTATATTCTATGCGCCGGAGCCTCATTGGTGCGCCCCCAGATATACGGAAGAAAAGGAACGGATCTGTGAATCGGCTTTTAGACATATTTTTTCAGAAATTCCCATAGTATTAGTTTGAGAAGAAACTCTAAAATCAACGATGTTTTCCGTACACATCTAAACAAAGAAAGAGTTTCTACGGTTCGCAAAGGAGGCTCTTTCTATGAGTTTCAACATGCAATTCCTACAAAATAAGATTATCAAAGGAACCTTAATCTTGACGGTTGCCGGATTTATCACCAGATTCCTGGGATTTTTTTACCGCATCTTTTTGGCAGATCGGTTGGGCGCATCCCTCTTAGGAACCTATCAGCTCATTTTCCCAGTCTATGGGATCGCTTTTACCATTTACGGCGCTGGTATTCAAACCGCCATATCACAGATTATTGCCTCTTCCTGTGCAGTCTCCGATAAAGTTCCCAGAAACGATCAAGGAAATGCCTGTCCCACAGCCCGACGAATCCTTGCCTATGGTTTAGGGATCTCCCTCTGCCTGTCATTAACACTCTTGACCTTGATACAGAATTTTGCGGGAACGATTGCCACCTATTTGCTATTGGAGCCTTCCTGCACACCTTATCTGCGCATCCTGTCCCTGCTCTTTCCATTCTGCGGTGTCTCAGCCTGCCTAAATGGATATTACTATGGCCTGCAAAATGCCAAAGTTCCTGCCATGACACAAATTGTAGAACAGTTCAGCCGGCTCGGTTTCGTATTTCTGATTCTGTGCCTGTATCCCATGCCGCCCAAACAGGGATGTATTGTAGCCGTTTGGGGATTGGTAGTCGGTGAAGTCGTGTCTAATCTCTATGTGATCTGTCAATTTATCCATCACCAGAAAATTCCAGTGAAAAAGCCAGGATCCAGCATCCGTCCTTTCCGCCGGGATCGCCTGTTTCGTCGGTTGCTATCTGTCAGCATTACCCTGACTGGTACAAAATTAGTCGTATCCATACTGAACAGTACGGAAGCAGTTTTCATCCCGGCTGCCTTGCGGATGTATGGCTACTCTGCCTCTGATGCCCTGGCGCTCTATGGAATCCTGACCGGCATGGTACTGCCCTTTCTGCTGTTTCCCTCCAGTATCACGAATTCTATCGCCGTCATGCTTTTGCCGGCGGTCGCGGACTCTCAGGCCATGGGACAGCAAAAACAGGTAAAACGCTATGTTACCACTTCAACGCTGTATTGTCTGCTGATTGGCTTTCTGTTTACCATATTCTTTCTGTTGTTTGGCAACCTTATTGGCGAACTGTGTTTTCATAACCAGACCGCCGGCTCGTTCCTGCGTATCCTGTCCTGGCTCTGCCCCTTTCTCTACCTGTCCACTACTTTGAATAGTATTATCAATGGTCTCGGAAAAAATCGTCAGACTTTCCTCATTACCGTTGTCAGTCAGTCCATCAAACTTTGCAGTCTGGTCTTCTGCGTGCCTCGCTTCGGGATTTATGCCTATCTAATCGGTATCCTAGCCAGCCAGATTATCATGACTATTCTGTCCTGCCTCTGCCTGCGCCAATATTTTAAGCGAGATTCTTCCCAGAGCATTGAAAGAATTTGACTTTACCCTGAGGGTTTTGTTATACTTTTGAGTAAATCATATGATGCCAGGGTTGCAAAAATTGCGCAGCAATGCGGCAATCCGCAGCATCCGTTGGGACAAAATACCTTTTGACCCCAACATCATGACATAGAAATTCGTGTGCTGACCTGTTCATTTTCAGCCAAATGGCGCAGAACGAATTTTTAGTCTGCATACTTAGAACCAAATTCAGGAGGTATCCATGGGATCAGACAGAAAGACCGCAGGAAGCAGAATACATCATGCCATCATGCAGGCAGCAAAGGCACATCAGGGACAGTTTCGGAAAGGCACGAAGGTTGACTATCTGGTTCATCCCATGGAAGTACTGGAAATCCTGTCCTCCATGCATGCCGATACCGATCTCATGATTGCAGGTATTTTGCACGACACGGTGGAAGACACTCCATTGACCTTAGAACAGATCCGTGAGAATTTTGGCGAAAATGTTGCCAACCTGGTAGGAAGACATACCGAAAACAAAGACCTGTCCTGGGAAGAACGAAAAACCGACGCTGTTAAAACACTTCGTTCCGCTGAAAAAAGATACCAAATGCTGATCCTGGCCGACGCCCTGTCAAACCTTCGGAGCATGGCCGCTGACTACGCACTGGAGGGGGAGCAGCTCTGGAAACGCTTTCATGCACCCAGAGAAAAACAATGCTGGTACTATGGAGCAATGCGGGATGCCATGGCCCCTTTAGGGGGACAAGCAGACTGCCAGTCAAAATATGAAGAATTATCCCAGATCTATGAAGAGTTATTTCTATCCTAAGCTAACATAATATATGGCAAAGACAAAAGAAACAGCGAACACCATCGGACGTTGCCGGCTATGTTCGCTGTTTCTTATTTTTATATATCGCAATTACATTTTTGTCGTACCCTTTACTTAAAAAAACCAGTTCCTGCGCTGCTGCTCTTCCTGCTGTTTTCTCTGCATCATAAACTTCACGGTATCCATCAACTGCTTTTTATTGAGATCCGTTACTGCCTTGGCAAAATCCGTATCTTCCATCTGGCTTACCGTCCTCGTCAAATTGTACGAGGTATGGGTATTATATCCAATCGTATGATCCAGGGAGTTACTCTGTGCGCCGATTTTGCTGCGATTCGAAGATACTTTCGACAATGCATCATCAATCGTCCGTATATCAAATTTCCCCGTCACATCAAAATCAGCAATCCCAAGCGCCTGCAAGGTCGCATTTCCAGTATCTACCGTCTGTCCTTGCCCCGCATTGGCACCTGTCTGTAAATAAAGATCTGAAGAACTGCCATCCAACAGTTTTTTGGTATTAAATTCTGTATTATTTGCAATATCAGAAATTCCACGTTTTAACTGGTCTACTTCATCCTGGATCATCCGACGGTCACTGTCCGATAACACCGCCGAATTTGATGCCTGCACAGCCAGTTCTCTCATCCTTTGAAGACTCTCCGTGATGCCCTGATAAGCGCCATCTGCCACATCCAGCAGACTTCTCCCATCCCAGGCATTCCGGGTGCCCATATCATATCCATTGACCTGCCCTTTTTCCCTCTGCACAATATTCATCTGGGCAGCTCCATCTGCCGCAGACTGTAATTTGTTTCCACTGGTAATCTGACTGTAATAGCGATTTCCCATACTTGAAATACTGCTCATCTCCGTCACATCCTTTCCCTATTCCACTAAGATTTCTTGTCTTTGTTCTCACCATGGATTCCAGCAACAGAAATTAATCATTCTTAAAAACATTATAAGCAATTTTTCCCAGAAATACAACCACTGTTTTTTCTTTGAGTTTATGCATCTAGTCCACGATATTATCGTTCCATCCGTCCCATGATCCAGGCACCATTTTCTTTCAACCAGGTTCTTCTCTCCTGATAATCCGGCAAGATTTTTGCTACCTCTGCCCAAAATTTCGGAGAATGGTTCATTTCTTTCCGATGGCATAGTTCATGCACCACCACATAGTCCTGAACATCCGCTGGCGCTAACATCAATAAGCAGTTAAAGTTTAGATTTCCCTTCCCACTGCAACTCCCCCACCGGGTTTTCTGATTACGTATGGTAATCCGTCCATAGGTAACGCCAATTTGCTCTGCAAAATAGGCAGTACGTTTCGGCAAAACTTCCAGTGCCTGATCAGACAGCGCATGAAGTTCCTGTAACGTAAGCGGCGGACACTCTGACATGCTCTCACGGTACTCCCGCATTTTCTCGCACTGCTTACTGATCCAGGAAGAATTCTGCTCAATAAATTCGGCTATTTCTGCATCCCGCATCCGTCTGGGAGCGCGGATTCGGAGATGACCGTCTGGACAGACCTGGATTGCGATGGATTTTCGGCTGCTTCTGATGAGTTCTGTTTTCATTGGTAGGACTCCCGGTATCAATAAATCATGAATAACTCGCTTTTTCAGTTCCTTTTTCATATATTGTTTCTCGTACTCTCGATATCCCTATTTCAAATGAAATGCATAGGATTCAAAACACTGGTCTCTGGGTGTTCCAAGATGAATTTTTATCGTCTTTTTCCCTCTTTGTTTGATGTGAGTTTCCGCCGTTTGGAGAAGCTGTGTTCCAATCCCCTCATGCTTATGATTATATTTCAAAAATAATCGGTGCAACCAAACTTCGTCCGTGCCTTCCATAGAACGATACCCGACACTACCGATTACTCGGTCATTTATATATTTCTAAAAATGATGTAATTTTCCCATATGTGTATTCACCCTCAATCAAGCCGAATTCTGGATCATAATATTTATCGTCATGCAACAACGTCCAATGCGTATATCCTTCCTTTGTGTGGACTGTTAAAATAGAATATCTATAAGGTACCGGATTTTTCTTAGAAATTCTTTTATTCCGTTCCGCATGCTTTATCCCATAAAAATCAAGGATTTCTATCAGTTGGCCAATACTTGTCGGCCCATCCGTTTTCATGTCTTTAATCACTTCCTCGATCTCTTTATTGGCAATCATAGCAATACACGCTTGTCCACATGTTGCAAATGAATTCTGCATAATTAATTCCATATCGTTTTTTCCTCCATAATTTTTATTTTTGTTATTCTAACAGGAAATAACAAAGGGAAGATTTCCATTTTATGTAGTATTTGATTTTCAAGACTCAATTGCAATTAAAAAGTCTTTCCATAAATTACACGTTTTAATTTCCAATATGTTATTTTTGTATATTTCTTCCCATTCATTCATTTTCCTTCCAGAAAAAAACTCTTTATAAAATCCTTCCCCTGGTAGTTTAAATTCTTTATTAATAACCACTCCAGACACAGGAGGTAAGTTATTTTCTATACATACACTTGAGACAACACCAAGAGGTTTATCCAAATTACGCGGATTAAAATCTCTATCTATTTTTGAAGCCAATTTACCATAGGTAATAGTAGGTTCACTTTGATTAACAATAACATATTTTAATAATTCTACAGCAACCTTACGATTTAATTCTACCCTTTTTAATTCATCTGAAATGTAAAATCTTTCATTCATTTAATTTTCCTCCCTATAATCAATTCATCAAAATAGTTTTCTTTCTGAAATCAAAAAAACGCCCAAATAAGTCAAAATACCTTGAAAATAATCAAGAAATTCTGTACCTTGCTGAACTATTTCAATTACATTTGTCTAGTCTGGCAGTGCAGAAAGCTCCTCTCTATCGTCTTACATTGAAATTCTAGCTAATCCAATAGCATCCTTTGTCTTTTCCATAGTATCTACAACAGAATTTCCCTCCGTAAAGATATCCATACAGGATACACGTAATATAAAGAGATGCTTATAATAATTATCTATATTTTATACAAATGCTAGTATACTTATCTCATATCATTCACCCCTTGCAGCCGTTAATATTCTTCCAGTATTATCCATATAGAATCATTATATATACTACTTACAAAATAGTCAATGCATTTATTTAATAGAAACTGGCACGGTTTTTGAATAAGTGAAAAAACCTTAAAAACTATGGGCAAAAAAGGACAATTCAGCAGAAAACTTTAATGTTCTGCGTCAAATTGCCCTTAATATATTACTCTTTATATCATCCACTAAAATTGTTTCAAAGCTGGCTTTGTTATTCTTGAATTTCAGGACACGGTCATGTTCTTTCCCCCGGAATCAACGAACCTTGCCCACTGGTTGTTTTCGGCTATACCACGCCGACCAACAAGGATATCCGTTTTGATTGTTGTTACTTTCTGTTTCAGACTAGTTTCATTCTTTATTTTCATTGCTATAAAATCTTATTTGTTTTCTGGTGTACTAACTCGCGAAACTCATACACATCATACGGGAAAATATTATTTTATCAAAATTCAAATTTCATTCTCTATAGAAATGCTTTAATATGTCATTATTTATATCATAAAAAAGCATCTGGATTTTTATTCCAAATGCTTTCTTTTTCCATTTTAAACTTAAAACAAATCGCTATGTGTTCCTGGTCTTGTCAGATATAAGACCAATTCCCCTTTATCAATTTCATACACAAGAAGCCAGTCTGGTGTAATGTGACACTCCCGACAATTAGCATAATCTACTTTTTCATAGCCAAGCCTCTTTGCATAAGAAATGATATGTTGAATCATCCTTTCCGACAATCTTTTCCCACGATACTTCTCATCTACAAAAACAAATCCTATGAATGGTGTAAAACCATACTGTTCCGATAACTCGTCCCTTTCCGTAAATGTAGAAAATCCTGCCACTTTCCCATTTTCACAGATGGCACATACTCTTTCCCATTCATTAAATTCATTGCCCTGCATTTTCTTCGCCAGAAAAGGACCTGCTTTCCATGAACATCTTTCTGCGAAAGAAATAATCTCATTCCAATATTCGTGTTCTTTTTTCATTAAATAAATTTCTACCATATACTCTCCTGTTTCGTGTGATAATGTTCAAGTCTGACAAAGTAGAAGTGTTACAAAACAATCAACTCCATTTCCACACATTCCCACTCACCGATAGGCATTTTGTAAATTTCAGTCCTTCCTATTGACTGAAATCCGACCGATTCATAACAAAATCTGGCACTGCCATTGTTTGCAAATACCCCTAACGTAGTTTTTGAAGCATACAAAGTATTTTTCGCATAGTCAATTGCCAACTGTAGCATTTTCTTTCCATTCCCACATCCCCTGAGAGCAGGATCAACAATAACAAATCCAAAACGCACGATACTGTCATCATCTTCTTTCGGATACCGGATACATAAATGCCCCACAAGATTGTTATCATCATTAAATGCACTGAGCGGAATAAATCGCTTGCTTTGAATCATGGGTGCATAAGTTTCATTTAAATCGTTATCTGCAAGCGGAAATTTTCCTATTCTGTCGGCAGACCATTGATATAAACTTTTTTCATCCTGAATCCAACTACATATTACTGCGGAATCTTCTTCTTGATATTTTTTTAATATCATCTCTCTCCTCCATGATTCAAGTTTAACAATCAATATCACTACCTGTCAGATCATGATAAGAGCAGCTTATTAGCATTACTCCCTATTAAAATATGCCATCCTATAGAAATTCCCGGTCACTTACCTTACACGGCCTTTGACTTAAGATAACTGCCAATCATAAGTAACTCAGTATAGTTTCAATATTCTGATTGATTAACTGCTTTATTACCTCAATTCTCCATTCTGGCCAGTTATACTTAGGGTGCTGCTCAAACTTGAACCCATATAAATTAATTAATGCCTTCTTACATTCTGGTGTCATACAATATGCAGCGGTTTTTAACCATTCTCTGCTTAGCCTAGGACTTTTTTGTTTACTTTAAACTTTCAGAAATTCTCCTTTTATTAATAGTCCACGGCAATAATGCCATATCTTTCTTTCCCAAGATCTTCCCCAGTATTCCCCACCATTCACGACCAATCATACGGCGTATTTTGATATACATAATAATTAATCCAATTGGAATACATTGCATTACAAGCCCCCCGCCAGCGCAGCAACGGCCGTACCTTCGGGTCATCTTCCGGATAATAGTTTACCGGCAGACCGACCGGCAGACCTTTATCGGTATCTCTCTTATACTCTGCATCCAAAGTCAGCCTGTCATATTCCAGATGTCCCAGGACAAATACTCTCCTTCCATCCTTAGACACCAATAGCAAATCCCCTGCCTCTTCAGAATCTGCCAAAATCGTCAAATCGCCGCATGACTCAATTTCCTCATGACTTACTCCGGTATAACGGGAATGAGGTGCATAAAACACATCATCAAATCCCCGCAGCAGAGGTTCCTTGCGATGGTGGACACGATGTTCATATACGCCCACAATCTTCTCCGGTAACAGATATTTATGTATGCCATAGTGGTAATATAATCCCGCCTGAGCCCCCCAGCAGATATGCATGGTAGACGTCACATGGGTATTCGACCACTCCATAATTTGTTTTAATTCCTCCCAATACTGTACTTCTTCGAATTCCAATTGTTCCACTGGTGCACCAGTTATAATCAGCCCGTCAAACTTGCGTTTTCTGACATCATCAATCGTCAGATAAAATTCATTCAGGTGGCTGGCCTTGGTATTCGTGCCAATATAGGATGCTGTCGTTAGGAAAGTAATCTCCACCTGTAGCGGAGTATTGGATAAACTACGTAACAGCTGTACTTCCGTTTCCTCCTTTAACGGCATCAAATTCAGAACAGCAATATATAGAGGACGAATATCCTGGGACACTGCCCTGGTTTCATCCATCATAAAGATATTTTCCTGTTCCATAATTTTTTTAGCCGGCAAATTATTCTGTACCTTAATCGGCATAACAAACACCCCTTTCCAATACTTTTCCCTTTACTGCTCTACTCCGTCTACCTGAAGATGAAACTGGTCAATAAACTGTTTCTCCGTCAATATCGGGATTCCTAATTCTTTTGCCTTGCGGTTTTTAGAAGACTGGCTAGCAGCATCATTGTTAATCAAATAATCCGTTTTGGCGGAGACACTGCCTGTCACTTTGCCTCCATGCGCTTCAATCAGGGTTTTTACTTCCTTCCGATTTGCGAAATATGCAACCGCCCCTGTGATCACAAAGGTCATTCCCTGCATATCCTGTCCGACTTCCTGATCCGCAGGTGTTTCTATGATGACCTCCTGTAATAAATGGGATACCATTTCCTGTACTCCCGGATCCTGAAAGAAAGACACAAAAGTCTTAGCAATGACTGGCCCGACCCCCTCAATATCATCCAATGTCTCCTCATCTGCCTGCCGGATCTGATCAAAATCCTGTCCATATGCCTGACAAATTAATCTCGCATTAGACAATCCCACATTGGGAATCCCCAGACTATATACAAAGCGCACGACATCCGTATGTCTGGCACGTTCTGCAGAATCCACCAGCCTCTGATACGATTTTTCTCCGAATCCCTCCAGCGCAACGATCTGATCCCGATGTTTTTCCAGGTGAAAAAGATCCGCCAGTTCATGAATCATCCCATGGTTGATAAATTTTTCAATCGTCGCTTCCGACATTCCATCCAAATTCATTGCATCCCGGCTGACAAAATGGGCAAAGGTTTTAATTTTCTTGGCTGGACATTCTGAATTTTCACAAAATAATGTCTTGACACCGTTATCTTCATGAATCGCCGTACCCTCTTTGCATACCGGACACGCTGCAGGAATATGGCACCGACCGGATCTCGTCAGGTTCTCCGCGATTTGTGGAATAATCATATTTGCTTTGTATACCTCGATCCGATCTCCTTCCCCCAGTTCCAGCTGTTCCACAATACTGACATTATGCACGCTGGCACGGCTCACGGTCGTTCCTTCCAGTTCCACCGGTTCAAACACTGCCACAGGATTGATCAGACCGGTACGGGAAGCGCTCCATTCTATTTCGAGTAATGTTGTTTCCGCCGTTTCATCTTCCCATTTAAACGCCAACGCATTTCTTGGGAATTTGGCCGTATGCCCCAAACTCTCCCCATAGGCAATATCATCCATTAAAAGCACCAATCCATCCGATGGATATTCATTACTATGAATTTGCTCAGCAAACCATGCTACGCGTTCCGCCAAATTGTCCGCAGTCACTCGATAATATTCGACGACATCAAAACCCTGTTCCTGCAAAAAACGCATCTTCTTCTCCTGTGAATTATCAAAATCAACTCCCTCTGCCGACACCAAGGCAAATGCCAAAAAATTCACATTCCTTTCCGCTGTGATTTCATTATTCAATTGTCTGACGGTACCTCCACAGAGATTTCTTGGATTTTTATACTGTTCTTCCTCTGCCAGAGACTGGTTGATCCGCTGAAACTCTGCATAAGATATTACCGCCTCTCCACGCAAAACCAATTCTCCCGAAAAAGGGATCGACAATGGAACGTTCTGAAATACCCTGGCATTGTTGGTAATAACCTCACCAATCCTTCCATTGCCACGGGTTACCGCTTTCTGCAAACTGCCATCCTGATAGGTAAGGACAATAGTCAAGCCATCCATTTTCCAGGACAGCAAGCCCTCCTGCGTCCCCAACCAGCTTTCCAATTGCGCTACCTCCTTGGTCTTATCCAGAGAGAGCATAGGCGACGGATGCGCTTCCTTGGGAAGTTCACTCAACACCTCATATCCCACCCGGTTCGTCGGGCTACCTGCCAGAATGATTCCCGTTTCCTCCTCCAGAACCTGCAATTCATCATACAATCTATCGTATTCAAAATTGCTCATAATTTCATCTTTCCCTTGATAATAGACAGCTGCCGCCCGGTTGAGCAATTCTGTCAGTTCTTTCATGCGTTTCTGCTTTTCTTCCATTGAAACCAAACCCTCCTAAAGAAACGATCTTTTTCTATTCTTACTCCCTATCTTGACAAATCTCCGCATAGTTTCCATCATTCATTCTCGATTCCCATGCCAGTCTGATTCTATAACCCTAACTCTTGTTTCATTTTTCGAATTTCAGATACTGTAAGCTCCCGGTATCTTCCCTTTTTCAATCCTTGCAGGGTAATATTCATAACCCGGTCTCTGCGCAAATGTACTACACGGTATCCAAAGTAATCACACATACGTCTAATCTGACGATTTAATCCCTGCGTCAGAATAATATGAAAACTGTCCTCTGTCTCTCTCCATAGTTTACAGGATCTGGTAACAGTATCAAGTATTGGAACACCTTTTGCCATCTGACGTAATACCTCATCCGATATTTTGTGATCCACCTTCACATAATATTCCTTTTCATGCTGATATCTTCCTCGTAAAATCTTTTCCATGACCTCACCCTGGTTGGTCAATAGCAACAGTCCCTCGGATGCCTGATCCAACCTTCCCACAGGATAAACCCTTTTCGGGTACTGGATATAGTCTACCACATTACAAATCCTCTGGCCATTTTCCTGCTCTGCTGTCGTACAGACAATCCCTTTGGGCTTATAAAATGCCAGATAAATTTCCTCTTCTTCCAAAGTAACTAACTGTCCATCCAAGGTTACCTGCTGTCCCTCCTGGATCCTCTGCCCCAGAACAGCAGGCAGTCCATCCACTTGGACCCTGCCTGCCTCTGCCAAGATCCGGTCTGCCTCCCGCCTGGAGCATACGCCTGCCTCGCTCAGATATTTATTTAATCGAATTCCCGTATTCCCTTTTTCCTGATCCATCTCTATCTCTCCTGTTCTCTCAGACCACGTAGATTCCTGCCTTTTTCCATCAATCAAATCTTTCGCCTTGATACAAGCCTTTACTTTACCCTATCATTTCATTCTTTTTCTATTGGCCTGGTCTAAGATCAACGGATTAGAAAAGGTGACCCATGACCAGATCACCTTTCTTGTTATTCTGTATTACAAATCTACTATTGTTGTGGCTGTGCCGGTGGATTTGCTGCCCCCGCTGCCGGATCTGGCGTCACTGCCGGATTTGCTGCTCCTGCCGCCGGATCTGGCGTCACTGCTGGATTCGCTGCTCCTGCTGCACTGCCTGCTTCCTGGTCAATATTTTCGGTTCCTTCTTCTTCCTCTTCCCCGGAACTCTCTAACATCTCATAAAATTCTTTTACCTGCTGATTCGAAGAAATTAACGTTTCCAATTTTTTATTAACTTCATCCCTCAATGCAATCACATCTGCACTTTGATCCAATTCTTTCAGTTTATCTTGCTCTTTCGAGCTCAATGTACCAGTATAAACAGCAAACTTACCACCCTTGACCGCTTTCACATACAATCCGGTCAAAGAAGGAATTTTTGCATCAATGTCAAAATACTTATCCTCGTGATAGACATAGACTCGATAACTCGCCTTTTCACTGCCTTTCATGATGGTACAGCTAATGTTATCATAGGCCTCAATATAGGCAGCCTCCGTGACAAGCTTCTTTTCATCAATATGGCTCACATCACTGACATAATCTCCTAACTTCTCCATATCAACGCCTAATTTCGTCGCAAAATACCCCTGGATTAATTCATTGATCTCCTTTTCAATCTCTTTTTTTGATTTACCCTCTAACGCCTTATCCGCTGCGGTATCCTTATTTCCGCGGGAAGAAAAAGCAAAACTGATCTCTGTCGCCAACAAAGAAAAGGTTCCCAAACCAAGCAGCATAATCGCCAAAGTAAAGATCCAAATTAATTTTTTATAACGTAATGGCATGATCCAACCCCTCCTTTTCATGCTATACAAAAACGCACCTGGGGAGATTCGAACTCCCGCTCCCGGCTCCGGAGGCCGGTGCTCTATCCCCTGAGCTACAGGTGCGTAAATCGTTTGAAACTCCAAACGACACTTTAAGATTATACATGGAATCCAGCCGTTTGTAAAGATCCATTTTTAGGATTTTACGGAAGATTTCACGGAAATCAATTTTCAAATATAATCATTTACCGATGATTTCTGACAGGTAATTTTCTGTTATCCACTATTTATCAGATCCCTTCTGCTGTTTCGTCCGCAAAATCCCAATATGTCCGATGAGACAAAATTTGCCCTGCCTAGCAAGTATACGCCTTTCGAAGAAACTGTCTGCCTTGCGTGCCGTATTGTTTATTGGCGTGCT